>NZ_WVUD01000040.1 GCF_009856865.1 Solidesulfovibrio aerotolerans
CTCGGTCGCCGCCAAGCGGTCCAGGCCGCCCTGGCCGAGCCGCCCCAGCCATGCGCTGTGGCCCCCCTGGCCGGGCTGGTTCACGATCTGGCCGCCGCCCGGGGGCACGTTGCCGCCGCTGCCGCCGCCCTGGTCGCCAAAGAGCGCGCCCTGGCCGCGTTTGCCGAGGGCGTGGCCGAGCGTCTGGCTGCGCTCGGTGCCTGTCCGCTGTGCGGCGGCGAACTTTCCACCACGTCCTTTTTGGAAGGCAGCCACCGCCATGCCCAACCGGGCGAGCCGGGGGCCTTGTGAGCCTGCCGGTGCGCCAGGCCCGGGGGCTGCTCCTTATCCCCGATCCCCACGTGGCCGCCACGCCGCCCATGCAGCGGCTTGATTCCTACATGGACGACGTTTTGGCCAAGCTGGCCGCCTGTCTGGACCACGCCGCCGCCGAGGAACTCGTGCCCGTGGTTTTGGGCGATCTGTTCCACTGGCCGCGCGAGAATCCCAACGTGGTCATGGTGGCGCTCATTGAGCTTTTCCGGGAGCATCACCCGTATGTGCTGGTCGGCAACCACGACAAGTATCAGGCGCGCTTTACGGCCGATACGTCGTTGGCCGTGCTGCGCGCCGCCGGGGTGTGTGCGGTGCTGGACGAACCGGGCCTGTTCCTGCGTCTGGAGACGCCTGATGGCCCGGCTGTCATTGGCGCGTCACCGGATGGTTCGGCCCTGCCGATGTCGGTGGCCAAGGAGCCCGGCGAAGCGAGCGTGTGGCTGACACACCACAATGTGGGGTTCCCGGATTTTTTGGACAAGCACGTCAAAATTCGGGAAATCCCGGGCCTGGACTGGGTGATAAACGGCCACATCCACCGGCCCCAGCCAACGGTTGCGGCCGGGATGACCCGCTGGGCCAATCCGGGCAATGTGACCCGGCTCAAATTTTCCCGCCGCTCCATGGAGCGCGTCCCGGCCGCTGCGATCTGGCGGCCCGGGCTTACCGATCTGGTCGTGTGGCCTGTGCCGCACCGGCCCTTTGCCGCTGTTTTTCCCGACCAGGAACTGCCGCCGGAAGAGAGCGCCCCGGCCGAGGTCCAGTCCGGCTTTCTCGAAGGTCTGGCCCGGCTGGCCTGGAAGCGCACCCGCGAAGGGGCCGGATTGCAGGAATTTTTGCGCGCTAATCTTAACCCCGAGCACCCGGAATCCGCCCTTATCTGGGAGCTGTACCGCGAGGTCACCGATCATGCCGACGCCGACTAAGGTCGTTGCCGCCGATGCCGACGCCAGCCTGGAACGCGAACTGGCTGGCCTTAAAAATACCTATGATCGTCTGCGCGACGACAAGGTGCGCACCGAGCAGGATTTGCGCCACCAGCAAAACCAGCTCGCCGAACTCGAAGCCAAAGCCCGGGCCGACTACGGCACGGCCGAACCCGAGGAACT
Organism: Solidesulfovibrio aerotolerans; assembly: GCF_009856865.1. Lineage (GTDB taxonomy): Bacteria > Desulfobacterota > Desulfovibrionia > Desulfovibrionales > Desulfovibrionaceae > Solidesulfovibrio > Solidesulfovibrio aerotolerans. Next base: position 1,425 of record NZ_WVUD01000040.1, read on the forward strand.
GGCCCGGCTGCTGGACGAAAAGCGTCGGGAAAATGCGCGCTTGGTGGCCGAATACCGCGAGCACATCGCAGCCGTGCGGCGCGACCTCGACGCCGTGGAGCAGGATTTTGGCGTCTGATCTTTTTGGCGTTTCGGCTGGAGACGGGTATGTCGCCTGACGCGTCGCCTGATCTGGGCGAGTTGGGCGGGCTTAACGACCGGCCCACTCTGGCCGTCCTGGCCGAGGAGCGCCAGGAACTGACGCGCCGGCTCGACCGCCTGTCCGGGCAGGCCGCTGCCAAGGCCGAGGCCTATATCGAGTCGCGCGGGCAACTGCTCGCCGCCGACGCCTTCCTCGACCTCGCCCCCCAGGCCGCCGCGCGCCTGGAAGAACTCACCCGGGAACTGTTCGGCGAAGTGCTGGACGAAATCGAAACCGATCTGACCCACGCCGTGCGCGAAATCCTTGGCCAAAATCGCACCGTCGTCACCCGGCGCGAAGTCAAAAACGGCAAGCTCGTCATCGAATTCGAGATGGAACAGGACGGCAAGACCGAAGATATCTACGTCGGTCAGGGCGGCTCGGTCTGTAACATCCTGTCCGTGGGGCTGCGGCTGGTGGCGCTCTCCCAACTCGACCCCGACCGCCACCGGCCGTTTCTCGTGCTGGACGAACAGGACTGCTGGCTGCGCCCGGACCTCGTGCCCGGTTTCGTGCGCCTCATAAGCGCCATAGCCGACCGGCTCGGTATCCAGGTGCTCTACATCAGCCATCATCCCGTCGATCTCTTTGCCCTGGAAGCCCGGCGCGTCTTCGGCCTGCGCCCGGGCCGCGAACACGGCCCCACCCTCGCCGTCCTGGCCGACCGACCAATCCACGCCCACGGCACCGTAACGCTACCGGGCCTGACCGCCCCAGGCGGTGAATAAAGCGAAGAGGGAAGATGGAAGAAGGGGGAAGAATGCCTCCGGCGGCCAAAGGGGTGGCCCCTTTGGAATCCCACCTGGAAGGCAAGGGGTTAAGGGGGGACGGCGTTGCCGCTGCGGTGGATGGGAGCGCGAACAACGCCAGGAAGCATGACGGGAACCACCGTTGCTTCGGCGGACCCTTTTTGACAGGTCAGGGAAGCTTGCCGCGAGTCCTTTTCAGGCCTTGGCGACAGGGGGCCCTCTCAATCGCAACGCCGACTCTCCCAATCCGCAGCCGACCGATTGCCCACCATCGCCGATAACCCCTTGAAAAACTTCTCCTATCAAGGGGGTCCGGGGGGGATTATCCCCCCCGGCCGCCGGAGGCATCTTGTCTCGTCCGCTTCCCTCTCCCTACAGATTTTTCACCAGAAATTGCAGGATCATGCGGCGGCTGATTTCGCCGACCAGCACGCCGTTGGGGTCGATGACCGGCACGGCCGGGATGCCTTTTTCAACGATCAGTTCGCTGGCCATGACGAACAGGTCTTCGGGATGGGCAAACGGATAGTCGGCGTCCATGATGTCGCCCACGGGCATATCGGAGATGGAGGCCATGTTGTGGCGCAGGGCGTCGAGCAGATGTTCCTGGCCGTCGAGCAGTCCGGCCTTGGCCTGGACGGTTATTTCCGGCGAGACGATAATGGACAGAAAGGAGTGGATGGTGACCACGCCGAGCAGCCGGTTGCAGTGGTCCACCACGTAGGTGTTGCGAAAGACGTGGCTCATGCCGCCGTACCAGATGAGCACGTGGCCTACGGGTGCTTCGGGGCGCACTTTGATCATGGTGGTGCGCATAATGTCGGCGATCTGCATGGGGGCCTCAGGGGCTGTCTTGTGAAAAAAAGTACGTAATAGATAGCACTGCCCGCCCGGCCCGTAAAGGGATTCCCGGGGCAGGCAGGGCAGGATCGTACAAGAAGCCGGGGCGGGAGTGGGGCATTATCGGCCCAACAAAAGGAGGCAACCATGCATGCAAGTTTGGAGACCTTACTGTCCGAGGGCCACGCTGTCCACACCGTCGCCGGCTGTCGCGACGCCGGGTCACTTCCCTGGAAGGCGCATCCGGTTTTTGCCGGGGTGGAACTCAAGCACCTGGTCACCGCCGCCGACACCGACGGGGCGCTGAGCTGCCATCTGGTGCGGTTAAAACCCGGTGCCACACTTGCCAGCCACGTCCATGAAGGGCAATGGGAACTCCATGAGGTGGTGGCCGGTTCGGGCACGGCCGGGTTGGCGGCGCAGCAGATTGCGTATCAGCCGGGCGTGGCAGCGGTCATCCCCCGGGGCGTAACTCACGAGGTCACGGCCGGCGAGGCCGGGCTGTGCCTTTTCGCCAAGTTCTTTCCGGCCCTGCTCTAGGGTTGCGTTCTGGAACCGCCGCGCTGCTTTGAGGTACGACAATAGGCTGTAATTGTTGTTAATTGTCAGAAAGCAGACGTGCTTTTTGATAACGCTCCCTGGCCCAAGGAGGCCGCCATGTCCGCGTCGCCGCTGGTGTCCATCACCCGCCTAGCCGAACTGCCGGGCCTTGAGGTCGTGGCCGGCAGCAGCGTTGCGGCCGACATCACCGCCCACGCCCATGGGGCCATGGTGGTGGGGCTGTGTCTGACGGGCGGGCGGCGCATGGTATGCGGCGGGGGGCAGTGGTGCATTAAAGCTGGCGAGGGGTTCATTGTCCCGGCCGGGGTGCGCCATGCCTGTTCGCCGCAGGATGCAGCCGGCCACAGCTATCTGGCCTTGGCGCTGCGGCCCGAGGCGTTGTTGCGGGCCGGCGTGGCGGCTGGTGCTCCGGAGGTCTGGGTGCGTCCCTGGCGGGACGCCGGGGCGGCCGGGCTGACGCGGCAGGCGGCGGAGGCGATCCTGGCCGGCGAGACCGGCCTGGCGCTGGCGGCTCTGGCCGCCCTGGCCGCCTGCCTGGGGCTGCACCCGGGGGAGGCGCCGCCGCTCCATCCGGCCACGCGGCGGGTCCGGGCGGCCATCGACGTCGACCCGGCGGCCCGGCACAGTCTGCCGGCGCTGGCGCAATTGGCCGGCGTCGGTCCGACGTATCTGGAGCGGGTCTTTGGGCGGGATACGGGGATGTCTGTGGGCCAGTATCTGCTGGACCGGCGGGTCAAACGGGCCGCGGCGTGCATCGCCGGCGGCGAGCCGTTGGCGGATGCGGCCCTGGCGGCCGGATTTTACGACCAGAGCCATCTGACACGCCATTTCCGCCGGCGCATGGGCGTTGCCCCTGGCGGCTACCGGGAAACAGGCGGCTGATCAGGGCGCGGCGGGGGCTGCCGGGGCGGGGAGCGCGAGCGGGGTGGCTGGCATGGCTGGGGCGGCGGCCGGTTCGCACCAGGCGTTGGTCTTGTCGTCAAAAAGCCCTGACAGCGGCAGCAGCAGCACAAAGACAATGGCCAGCAGCGACAGCCAGGTTTCGTAATTGCGGTTGCCGGCCGGTGCGGCGGCGGCGCTTAAGATGCCGATGGCGGCGCAGCCGATGCCTATGTCCAGGCAGGCGTTTATGGGCGAGAGCTTGGGCACGGCCACCAACACAATAAAAAGCGCGCCAAGGACCGCGCCCCCGCCCGCATAGAGCCAGATTTTGCGCGGCTGAGTCGGTTCGGCCCGCCGGGCGGCGGCAACGGCCAAGGCCCCGGCCGCGCCCAGGGCCAGCCCGAGGGGGACCAGCCCGGCCAGGAGGGCAGTCGCCAGCCCTGGCGGGAAAAAGGCTGCCGGAGCGGTGGCGGCCAGCCCCCGGCCCAGGCGGGAAAGGAGCAGGGACAGCGGCAGGCTGGCGGCCACAAAGCCCAGGGCCGGGGCCATGGCATCGGCCGGATCGTTGTTGGCGGCTAGCCAGCGCACGAGCCGCGCGCCCAGAAAGAGGCCCGCGCCAAGGCTGACGGCGGCCAGGAGGATGACCATGGGCAGGTGGGCGGGGTAGGCGGCAGCGATTTCGCGGCCGGTAAGGACGACAAGGGCGGCCCCGGCAAAGCCAAGGGCACCCATGACCGGCCAGGGCCGGCCGTGGCGAAGGGGTGCGTCTGTCACAAGAAGAGGTTCCTGAACCGGGCGAACAGGGTCATCGCCTCGGTTGTGGCGTCGGGTTGGGAGAATTTGTGGTTGGCCTCGGCCCGGGCCTCGAAAATGGCCTTGACGCGGTCCACCACAACCGGATGCCGCGTCAGTACCATGCGAAAGCCTTCCCGGTCCACCACCAGACAGGCCGTGGGCTCCAGGGCGCGCACATCGGCGGCCCGGGGTTCGCCGGTCAAAAGAGCCATCTCGCCAAAGATCTGTCCCGCCGCCAGTTGGGCCACCTCCCGCCCGCCCACGAAGACGCCGACCAGCCCGGACAAAATGATGTTCATGGTGGTTCCGGTCTCGCCCTGGGCCATGACGGTCTGGCCCGGGGAGAAGGTCCGGGTGACCGAAGCCCGCATCAGCATGTGCAGATCCGTCTCGGACATGCCGGCCAGCAGCTTGACCTCGGCCAGGGCCGTCAGTTGCTCCGGGGGGGGCAGCTTGCGCTCGGCCCGCTCGGTCATAACGATCTGGCGCGTGGGGGCGGGAATGACGATGCCGTGCTCCATGAACTGGTACCAGATGGCGGCAAGCACGGCGTCGGCTGCGGCGAGGCGGCCGTTGAAAGCGGCGATGTAATAGACCGCGATGTAGACGATGCGGTCAGGCTGGATTTCCTGGAGCCGGGCGGCCGGAGCCGGGTCGCGCAGCACGCCCTCGGCCCGGCGCAGGGCGGTTAAAATGGCCGATTTGACGGCCACGGGCGGCGCATCCACCGGAGCCGGCACACTGACGATCTGGCGCAGATGGGAAGCCGGCCGGTCGTAGTTGACCAGGCGCTCCTTGGCCACGACGTTGTTGGGCAAAAGCACGGCGTTGGCGTCCAGGGTGATCACCTTGGTGTAGCGCCAGGTCACTTCCGTCACCTTGCCTTCCACGTCGCCCACGCGAATCCAGTCGCCTTCGGCAAAGGGCTTTTCCATTTGCAGCAGCAGCCCGGAAAACAGGCTGCCGATGGTGTCCTGCATGGACAGACCGATGACGGCGGTGAGAATGGCCGACGAGGTCAAAAGCGGTCCGAGCTGGACGTTGAGAATATCGCGCAGCCCCCAGCCGATAAGAACGGCCAGGATCAGGAATTTGGTGAGATCCTGGAGGATATGGCGCACGGGTTTGCCGTCGCCCCGGACCGGGGAGATTTTGAGGAAGACGAGATCCACGCTGTGGCGGGCGATCATCCAGAAAACCACCAGGGCAGCCAGGGAAAAGGCTTTCTCCCCGCTGCCGGCCACCGCGTCGGGCAGGCTCCACTGCGCCCCCCAGAGCAGAGCCAGGCCGCAAAGCCACTTGACGAGCCGGCCAAACGAGCGGCTAATGGCCCCCCGGCGGGTCAGCAGGCGCAGCACGGCGGCTATAATCGCAAAGAGGATCAGGGCCACGAGCAGGCGCACGCCCACGGTGAGGGCGGCGTGGCTTATGCCGGTGAAGTCGGCGAGCAGTTGCAGGGGGCCTGTGGTCAACGCAGCGGCTCCTTGTCGGTCGGCGAGCGACCCAAAATTATTTTTCCGTCCTACGTGCCCCGCAATGCGTCGTCAACAATCTGGCGGCGTGGGCCACCGTGCGCTGGCAGCGCGCGCCGCAACGCCCTGGCCGCCAACGCCATAGCGCGCCAGCGGCCGGGACGCGCCGCTGGCAACGGGGCCGGGGCGGCAGAGACGTCATGGAGACAGTGCGTGTCGAAAAAAAAAGCAGAGCGTCCCGAGCCGGCCAGCCTGGGGCTGCCCCGGGTCGGGGTCGAGAGCCATGCCCATCTGGATGGCGAAGGTTTTTCGCCGGAAGAGATTCCGGCTGTCCTTGAGCGGGCGGCAGGAGCCGGCATCGCCCAGGTGGGCAACGTCTATCTGGGGCCGGCGGCCTATGCGGCCGGCCGGGGGCTTTTTGCCGGCCACCCCGAGGTCTTTGGCATCCTGGGGCAGCATCCCTGCGATGCGGCCACAGCCGTCCCCGGCGATGTGGCGGCCATGGAAGCGGCCTTTCGGGCCGACGGTAACTTAAAGGCCGTGGGCGAGATCGGGCTCGACTACTACTGGGACGCGACCACGGCCGAGGTTCAAAAGCGGCTTTTTCGCGACCAGCTCGCCCTGGCCCGGGAACTGGCGCTGCCGGCGGTCATCCACAGCCGCGACGCCGCTGCCGACACCCTGGCGATCCTGGACGACCTGGGCTTTGCCGGCCGGCCGCTGGTGTGGCACTGCTTTGGCGGCGACGCCGCCCTGGCCCGGGAAATCGCCCGGCGCGGCTTTTACTTTTCCATCCCCGGGCCGGTGACCTATCGCAAGAATACCGCCCTGGCCGAGGCCGTGGCCGGCCTTGATCCCACGCGGCTGCTCCTGGAAACCGACGCCCCCTATCTGACCCCCGAGCCTTGGCGCGGCAAGCGCAACGAACCGGCCCTGCTGGTCTTTACGGCCGCCCGCGTGGCGGCGTTGCTGGGCTTGGAGACGGCTGCGCTGTGGCGGCAGACCGGCGACAACGCCCGGGCCTTTTTCGGTCTGTAACAGCCAAGGCGCGTCTTTAAGACCTTGGCCGGCTTGCCCAAAAGCCGGGGGCGCGCTACGATGGGCTTTCCAAAAGACTCACCCCCAACGGGAGACGCATTGCCATGGCCCTTGAAATCACGACCCAAGGCGATATCGACCAGATCGTTGTGACCTCGCTGTCCCGCGCCTTCGTGCAAAAGATCTACCGGCATTGCTGGGGCAAAAACAACACCCCCTATTTCGCCGGCAACTGTTTTCGGGGCGTGCTCTATTTCGACGAACGGCTGGCCAGCAAATACGCCGACGACGTGGGATTTCCCTGGCGGGGCTGGTTGTCCGCCCCCAAGTTTCACCACCGCACCGGGGCCAGCCTGGACCACGGGCTGAACCTGCTGGTGCGCGACGGGCAGGGCGAGCGGGAAATCTCGTCCGGGGGCATTGCCGTGACCGAGAATCGGGTGCGCCTGGACGCCTTTCTTGGGTTACTCGGCGAGGACGAAGTGCTGGCCGTACTCGGGGCGGTGGACAAGGGCGAGATGGTGTTTACGCTGCCCGATTACACCGGACCGTTTGACCCGGACAAGCTGACCATTGTCGTGGATCGCCTGTCGGATCTCTACTGCGAAGAGACCGTGATCACGGGATTGGTCTACGACGGCCAGGTCATGGGCATGGAAACCGGCGAGTCGCGCGGCAAGAGCGTGGTCGATCCGCTGTTGATCAGCGCCGAGGGCAAGCTGCTCGACATGTACGACTTCGCCTGATGCTGGCGTTTGCGGCGGCGGGCAATCCTGCCAAGAGGCCGCAAGGTGCCGTCCGTTGCGCCGGCGCGACGGGGACTCGCACTTGGCGGCACCGGCCCCTGCAACCTCAAGTTCAGCGGAGGAAGCCGACGTGAAAAACGTATTGGTCGTGGATGACGATCCAAGCATTCGCGCGCTTATCCGGCTGTATCTGGAAAGTGCGGGCTACGGTGTCGTTGAGGCCGCCGATGGACGGGAAGCCATGGCGCTGTTGGACGGGCAGGCGGTGGACCTCGTGATTCTCGACATCTTCATGCCGGAAATGGACGGTCTGGAGGTGTTGCAAGTGCTGCGGGGACACAGCACCGCGTGCAAGGTCATGGCCATTTCCGGCGGTTCGGCCAAGATCGGCATGGACCTGCTCGGCCATGCCACGATTTTCGGGGCCGATCTGGTCTTGGAAAAGCCCTTTGGCGAAGCCACGCTGCTCGGCAAGGTCCGTTCCCTGATCGGGCCGTCAGCGGGTTAACGGCGCGTTCGGGGAGTTCTGTTCCGGTCTGCGGCCGACCGGATTGCCAGCCCGTGCGGCGGCCCTTTGAAAAACGTCTCCCGGTGCGTGGACCGGGTGGCTTCCACTCGCCAACACCCGTCCCCCCCAAAAAAAACTTCTCCCGCTGGGGGGTCCGGGGGGATCATCCCCCCGGCCGCCGGAGGCATTCTTTCCTTCTCCTCCTCGGGCGCTACTCGCCGCCGGCGGGCCAGTCCAGGCGGGCTTTGGCCAAAAGGGCCGCAGCCCAGTCCAGGGCCGCCCCGGCGGCCACTGTTTCGCCGGCCTGTTCCAGGGCCGCCCCGGCCTGTCCCAGTTCGCCAAAGCCATACGACCCGGCCGAACCTTTGAGCCGGTGCCCCAGGCGGCGCACCGTCTCCAGGTCGCCCCGGGACAATGCCTGCCGCGCCTCGTCCAGGCTCTGCCGGGATGTTTCGTAAAAAAACGGCAGCAGGGCGGTCAGCCGGCCCGGGTCCACGGCCTCGCGCTCCGGGCGCGACGCTGTTTCGGTCGGCTGGCCGTTGCCGAGAAAGGACAGCAGGGTGCGCAGCATGGTTGTCTTGCGCACGGGCTTGACCAGAAAATCCGTAAAGCCGGCTTCCTGGCAGCGCAGCCGGTGCTCATCCAGGGCGTGGGCGGTCAGGGCCAGGATGGGCACCGGCGGGCTGTGCCGCTGCCACTCCAGCGCCCGGATGCGCCGGGTGGCTTCGTAGCCGTCCACCACCGGCATCTCCAGATCCATGACCACCAGATCATAGGAATGGGCGCTAAAAAGCGCCACGGCCTCGTCGCCGTTGACGGCCTCGTCGAGACGGTACTGGGCGTTGGCCAAAAAAAGGCGCAACAGCGCCAGATTGTCGCGGTTGTCGTCAACCAGCAACAGGCGGGGGCAGGGTGCGGCTTGGACCATTGGCGTTCACCGGTTGGCCGGTCGGGTTGGATACAAGGTCGGCTTTCAGTAAAAAGTTCCCCGCAGCATTACCCATCTCCACCGCAAGGCGCAACGGGAAAGGCGCTTTGCGGGCGCAGACAAACCGTTGTTTCCGGGCACATGACGGCCAGATCCTCTAAAAAGGCCTCCACCCGGGCGGTTTCGTCCGGGCAGTAGGTCAGCCGCACCACGGCGGCGAAGCGGTCCACCACCGTGGGCAGGGCCAGATTGTCCTCGGCCTGGAGCAGAAAGGTGAGCAAGGAGACGTTGCGCGGCATAAGGCGCACATAGAGCCGGGCCGAGGCCGTGGGCACGGGATGGTGGCGACGGCGCAGCGGGCGGTTGCGTTTTTTCACAAAATCTCACAGCCGCGTTCGGTGATAAGGGCCATGTGTTCCCAGCGGGCACCGCCCCATTCGGGATAATACAGCCCCGGTTCCACCGTCACCACCATGCCCGGTTTGAGCACGCCCTCGGCCGAGGGATTCAGGCTTGGCCCTTCGTGGGTTTCCAGGCCGATGCCATGGCCCAGGGAATGGGTGAAGTGTTCGGCCACGCCTTCCCGGACAAAGACCTCCCGGGCCAGGGCGTAGGCCTGGCGAAAGGGCATCCCCGGCTCCAGCCGGTCCAGGGCGGCGGCCTGGGCGGCCTGAACCCGGGCCAGCATGGTGGTAAAGCGCTCGGGCGGGGTCGCGCCCACCCAGACGGTGCGGGTCTGGTCCGAGCAGTAGGCAAGCGCCCGGCCGCCCACGTCCACCAGCACCAGACAGCCGTCGGTGATGACCGTCTGGCCCGGAATGGCGTGGGGCAGGGCGGCGTTGGCATCAACGGCCACGATGGGGGAAAAGGCCAGTTCGCTGGCCCCAAGATCCCGGAAGCATTTTTCGATCTCCCAGGCGGCCTGGGCCTCGGTGCGCCCGGGAATGAGGATGTCCGGCAGGCTGGCCATGACCGCGTGGTTGATGGCGGCCGAGCGGCGCATGCGCTCGATTTCGCCGGCGTCCTTGTGCAGGCGCAGCGGCTCCACCAGCAGCCCGGCCGGGGCCAGCGGGATGTGTTCGGCCAGACGCTGGTGGGTGTCCACGGACAGGCTGGCGGCCTCAAAGGCCAGGGTCCTAACCCCCCGGTCTTTTAAAAAACCGGCGATGGCGGCAAACCGACCGGCCCCGTAGAGGTGCAAATCCTTTTCGGGCCACAGGCGCAGGGCGGCGTCGCGGTAGCGGGCGTCGGTAAAAAGCGCGTCCCGGCCGTCGGCGGCGACGCACAGATAGCCGGCCGTTTCGTTGCACTGGGGATCGTGCAGTTCAAAACCGCTCAAATAGTAGCGGTTGGCGGCGTGGGACACGAGGAGCGCTTCGTACCCCAGGCTGGCCAGCGTCAGGCGCAGGCGGTCGCGCCTTGCGGCGAAAAGGGCGCTGTCGGAAGGGTTGCTCACGGCGGTCTGTACTCCTTGGAGCGGTTTGATTGTGCCGGGGAGGTGTTGCCAATGGGGCTGGCGGCGTCAACAGGACGCGGGGCTTACAGGCTGTAGACCGTCTCGGGCTGGTCCAGCACCAGCCGTTCCGCCCATTGGACGCCCTGCATGAAGGAATGGTCCATGTTGCCGACTTCGTATTTCCAGCCGCCAAAGCGGCCCCGGGACTGGATGCCCAGCCGCTCCAGGGCCGGCTGGAGCACGGCCAGGGCGGCGTCGCGGGTGAGGCAGGGGACGGGATAGGCATAGTCCACCCGCATCTCCCAGGTGGTCGTGCGCCGGGCCACATCGTCCGGGGCGATCAGGGTGGTGGCCACGAGGCCGGCGACGGTCGCTTCGGCAAGCGCGGCCGGATCGGCCGGTTTGTGGGCCGAAAAGCTGGTTTCGGTCATCAGCGCCCGGCTGCGCGGGATCATGCCGTCCGGGTCCGGGGTGTTTAAGGGCGAATAATTGTGGAAGTTGGTGACCCGGTAGAAGGGGCAGTCGTTTTCCGGGAAATACATCCAGCAGCGGGGGTCCGGGGGCGCGCCGGCAAAGCCCAGGCCGTGGATGTGGGAGCCGCTGTGCGTTAAGCCCTTGGCCGCTTCGTGCAGGGCGTCGGCGGCCCCGGCAAGCTGCTCGGTGACCAGGATGTCCAGGGGACCGGTGCTGAGCAGGTGGTCGTAGCCGATGACCTGGCCGGAACCGGTCACAACGGTTTTGGCAACGGGGTCGATGCGCCGGCCGGGGTCGCCCAGGCGCACCCGGTCGGCAAACCGGGCGGCCAGACGGCGATAGATTTCGCCGGTGCCGCCGGTGAGCGGAAAGCTGAAGGTGTTATTCGGTCCCCAGGCCACGTCGTCGGTGCCGTAGATGATATTTTTAATGACCCGGGCGGCGTCCACCACGGACACGCGTTCGCCGATCCAGCGATGGGACATGCGCTCGGCCGGATGGGCCCAGACCTTGAAATTGTAGGGCACCATGAAAAGCCGGGCGATGCCCGGCCCGAACACCCGGTCGATCCATTCCCGGAAATGGGCCGGCGGGTTGGGGTGCACGTTTGCGGCGGCGTCGCGGCCGGCGGCGAGCAGGCCCTCGACGCACTCCCAGACGAGATCCGGGGGCAGGCGGCGGATGTTGTTTTGAAACGGGTAGGGCACGAAGGTGCCGGCGGCGCGAATCCAGGATTCGCGCTGGTGGCGCAGGACATCGTTGCCGAGCAGTTCGTCCAGGAGCCGGTCGAAGGCCGGGTAGTGTGAAAAAACCACATGGCCGCCCACATCCCAGGTGTAGCCGGCCGGGTCGGTGAAGCTGGCGGACAGGCCGCCGATATAGGCGTTGCGCTCCAGAACCAGGAAATCGTTCTCGCCGAGTTCAGCCAGCCGGTTGGCCGCGCCAAGGCCGGTGGGGCCGGCTCCGAGGATCAGATACTTGACGTGCATGGGTGTCTCCATCGGGAAAGGGGCAAGTCTGTCAAAAAAAAGCGCCGGCCAGGGATCGCGATAAAAAAACTCCCGGGGCCGGACAGGCCGGACCCGGGAGGAAACATGTTTCGCCGGGCGATTACCAGGCCGGGCGGCGGGGGGGGCGCGGCGCGCGAGGCTTGGCCTCGTTGACCTTGAGGTTGCGGCCCTCGAAGTCGGCGCCGTCCAGGGACCGGATGGCCTCGTCGGCAGCGGTGTCGTCATCCATCTCCACGAATCCGAAGCCGCGCGGTTTGCCGGTCTCGCGGTCGGAAATCAGTTTGACGGATTGGACGCCCCCGTAGCGGGCAAACAGGTCACGGACGTTTTCCTCGGTGGTGCGGAACGGCAGATTGCCAACATAGATGTTCTTAGCCATGAGACACGGACTCCCCAAACGGTTGACGTCAGCGAACGCGAAGCGTGGACGCAGGACGGAACCCCGGCGGCTACGCTCCTCCCCAGGACAATCCCATCGGCCGCAGGGCCGTTGTGGCCTGACAATCGGAGTGCATCCGTCGATAGGGACGGGAAGCGACAAAGAAACGGTCTGTGCGCACTCGTATTCCGGACTCCGCAAGAGTCGCGCCGCACAATATCCCGGGAGGAAAATCACGCACCACACGCAAAATCGTCACGGGTTTGAGCGATCATGGAAACGATAGCGGACGGGTCAATGGCTGGCAAGATAAAATTGTTCGTTATTAAGGTTACACGCTGTATTTTTTATTCTTTATGGCTGGCTTGGGCCGGTTGAAATGACGTTGCCACCCTTGGCCGGGGTGCGCTCGCCGGCGAAACAGGGTATGCGGCGGCAGGCGTCCTGCCCAGAGCGCCAGAGCAGCATCCGGGACGTTGCGAGGAAGTTTATGGCTGCAGTATTGGCAACGCAACGATTCTCCGTGGCGGTATCGTTGCGGGAAAACTACAAGATGGGGACCGGGACCACCACCCGGGACGGCGAGCGGGTGCTCTACTATTATGCCGAGAAGACGCCCGAAACCGGCATCCGCATCCAGGCCCTAAACGGCAACAGCGTGCCCAGCGGCGAAGTGACGCCGGTGCCCGAAGCGGAGTTTCTGGAGAAGTACAAGCCCGAACCGCTCCTGTATTACAATCAGGTCAAGCCGCGCATGGACGCCATGCAGCAGGAACTGGCGCGGGGCGAGAAACATCTGGAGGCCGGACGGCTGGAGCGGGCCGAAGAATCCTTCCAGAGAGCATTGGGGTACGACGCCGAGAATCTGCGGGCCATTTTCGGCCTGGGCAACGCCTATCTGTCCGGCGGCAAGCTCGACGAAGCCCGGGAAATCTTTGACAAGATCATGGGCATCGATCTGGCCTTCGGGCCGGAAAACAAATTTCTGTTCAACGAATTCGGCATCCGCATGCGAAAGATGGGGCTGCTCGATCTGGCCCGGGCGTATTACGAAAAGGCCCTGGGCGTCAGCGAAAATGACGAAAACCTGCAGTTCAACCTCGGCCGGGTTCTCTACGAACTAAAAGATTACCCCGCCGCCGCACAAGCCGCCGAACGCTGTCTGGCCATCAATCCCGGTTTTCTGATCGCCGCCAAACTCGCCAAAGCCGCCCGCAAATCCGCCGCCGCCGCTGCCGAGAAGAGTTAAGAGTGCCTCCGGCGGCCGGGGGGGATAATCCCCCCCGGACCCCCTTGATGGGAAAGTAATTCAATGGGTTTTGGGCGGTGGTGGGCAGTCTGGGCGGCTATCGGCCTGGACAGCCAGCGGTTGGGCTTGGCGGGAGCCACTGGTGGTCCGGTGCCAAAAAGTGTGAACCTTTTGGAATCCCACCTTGAACCAAGGGAAACCCCCCTTATAAAACTTCTCCAGTTGGGGGGGCCGGGGGCCTCAGGCTCCCGGCCGCCGGAGGCACTCTTCTGCCTTCTCTTCCTACGCCACAGGGCAGGCCGGGGCTTCGCGGCGCCAGCGGTAGGCTTCGATGGTGTTGCTCATGAGGGTGGCGATGGTCATGGGGCCGACGCCGCCGGGCACCGGGGTCATGGCCGATACCACGTCGGTGAGCGCCTCGTAGTCCACATCGCCGCACAGTTTGCCGTCGGCCAGGCGGTTCATGCCCACGTCCACGATGACCGCGCCGGGCTTGACCATGTCCCGGGTAATGAGCCGGGGTTTGCCGATGGCCGGCACGATGAAATCGGCTTCGCGGCACACGGCGGCCAGATCCGGGGTGCGCGAATGGCAGATGGTGACGGTGGCGTTGCCAAAGGGCGAGGCGGCGGCCAAGAGCATGGCCATGGGCTTGCCCACGATGTTGCTGCGTCCGACCACGACCGCCCGTTTGCCGGCCGGGGACAGGCCGTAATATTCCAGCAGCTTGATGACGCCGTAGGGGGTGCAGGGCTTTAAGCACGGCAGGCCGATGGAGAGGCGGCCGACGTTTTCCGGGTGGAAGCCGTCCACGTCTTTTTTGGGATCGACCAGGGCCAGACAGCGGCTGGCGTCCAGGCCCCGGGGCAGCGGCAGTTGGAGCAGGATGCCGTCGATATCGTCGCTGTGGGAGAGTTCGGTTAAAAGCTTTTCCAGGGCGCACTGGGTGATGCCGCCGTCAAGCCGCCAGATGCGCGAAACGATGCCCACTTCCTCGCAGGCTTTTTCCTTGTAGCGGACATAGACCTGGGAAGCGGGGTCTTCGCCGACGAGAATGACGGCCAGATGCGGGGCGCGCCCGTGCTGGCGCACCAAGGCGTCCACGTCATTTTTCACGCGCTGGCGCAGATCGGCCGCGACTTTTTTGCCGTCAATAAGCAGCATGGCAGTATCTCCTTGGAAGGTCGGGAGCAGGGACGGACGCGGCGCGGCCACTGCCGGCGGCGTCACGGCGACACTCTTACCCGGCCGGGCGGGCGTCGTCTACTCCAGGGGAATGAGGAAGAGGGAGAGGGAAAGGAGTGCCTCCGGCGGCCGGGGGGATGATCCCCCCGGACCCCCCGACGGGAAAAGTTTTCAAGGGGTTTGGGGCGTTGGCTGGTCAACTGATCGGTTGAAGACCGGGACAGTCGGCGCTTGGGCTTGACGAAAATGGCGGCCGGGGATGCTCCTCGCATCCCGCAACGGGAGCCATGAAACAAGGATGCCCGCGCAATCCGTTGCCGGACCGCCAGGGCACCCCACCGGCGAAGAACACGCACCCCGACCCCCTTTTCCCCCTTACAGGGAGGGTCCGGGAGGGGGTTACCCCCTCCCGGCCGCCGGAGGCATCTTCCTCTTTTCCTCTATTGCGCTTCTCTTCTATTCCTCTTCGGTTTCCGGCTCTTCTTCGTACCACTGGCCGGCCATGACCGGGCCGTAGTAGATGGCCGAATCTTCCAGTTCCTCTTCGATGCGCAGCAGCTGGTTGTATTTGGCCAGCCGGTCGGAGCGGCACAGCGAGCCGGTCTTGATCTGGCCGGAGTTGACGGCCACGGCCAGGTCGGCAATGAAGCTGTCCTCGGTCTCGCCCGAGCGGTGGGAGATCACCGTGGTGTAGGCGGCCTGCTTGGCCATCTCGATGGTGTCGAGCGTCTCGGTGACGGTGCCGATCTGGTTGAGCTTGATAAGGATCGAGTTGGCGATGCCCTGGTCGATGCCTTCGGCCAGGATGTCCGGGTTGGTGACGAAGATATCGTCGCCAACGAGCTGGATGCGCTCGCCCAGTTCGTAGGTCAGCTTCTTCCAGCCTTCCCAGTCGGTTTCGGCCAGACCGTCTTCGATGGAAATGAGCGGATAGCGGTCGGTGAAATCGGCCAGATAGGCCACCATTTCTTCAGAGGTCAGGCTCTTGTTCTCGCCGGCCAGGACGTACTTGCCGTCTTTGTAAAATTCCGAGGCGGCAGCGTCGATGGCCAGGGAGATTTCCGAACCCGGACGGTAGCCGGCCTGCTCGATGGCTTTGACGATGTACTGAAAGGCCTCGTCGTGGCTTTTCAGATTCGGGGCGAAGCCGCCTTCGTCGCCAACGGCCGTCATGTGGCCGTCGGCGGCCAGCAGGGCTTTGAGCGTATGGAAGGTTTCGGCACCCATGCGCAGGGCATCGGCAAAGGTGCGCGCGCCCAGCGGAATGATCATGAACTCCTGGATGTCCAGGTTGTTGGGGGCGTGGGCGCCGCCATTGATGATGTTCATCATGGGCACGGGCAGGACTTTGGAATTGATGCCGCCGATGTACTGGTACAGCGGCAGGCCGAGGAAGTTGGAAGCGGCCCGGCACACGGCCAGGGACACGCCGAGGATGGCATTGGCGCCCAGGCGCGACTTGTTGTCCGTGCCGTCGGTGTCCATCATGAGATTGTCGATGGCCACCTGCTGCAAGGCGTCCATGCCGATGATGGCTTCGGCCAGCTCGCCCTGGACGTTTTCCACGGCCTTGGTCACGCCCTTGCCACCGTAGCGGGCGGTGTCATGGTCGCGCATTTCCAGGGCTTCGCGGGAGCCGGTGGACGCGCCCGAGGGCACGGCGGCCCGGCCGGATGCGCCGGACTCCAGGGTGACCTCCACTTCAATGGTGGGATTGCCGCGCGAATCGAGGATTTCCCTGGCCCAGACGGCCGCAATAATACTCATGCGAGTCTCCTTGTGTATGGGGTTTGGCATATGCTGCGAGTGGGAGTGCGGGCCGGGCGACCCGGCACTGTATGGCTGTAGCGCAAATCCGCCCGATATATAAGCCCCGCCACCGGCCCTTTTACCGGCTGGCGCGGGGATTTGCGAACCTGTCGCGAGGATTGCGTCAAATCGTAATGTCCGGGAAATCGTCGTCTCCGGGGACGGGCGTGCGGCGTTTGAGCCAGCGCAGAAAGGCTTTGGCCTCGGCAAAGTCCGGGGCGGCGGCCAGGGCTTGTTCCAGGAGTTGGCTGCAAGCCGGGGCGTCGCCTTTTTCGTAGAGCGCCCGGGCCAGATTGAACATGAGCCGCTCATCGGTCGGGGCCAGTTCCAGGGCTTTGCGGTAAAACGCGGCGGCGGCGTCGAAATCACCGCGCTTGCGAAGGCTTATGCCGAACGCGTTGATGGAGATTGCTTGGGCTTGCGCGGCCATGCCGCCCCCGGCCGTGGACAGCACTTTGAGCGCCTCGTTGCCGGTGTCGGGCAGCCCGGCCACGGCCAGGGCGGTCAGCACCACCACGAACAGCGCCTGCTCGGCCGCAGGCAGGGTCTTGTGGTCAAGCCCCGGCCCCACATCGCGCAACAGCCGGACCAGCACCACCGCCGCCGGAGCCAGCCGCTCGGTAAAAAGCAGTGGTGCTGGCAGGTAGTGGAGCAGGAATTCATCGGCTGCAACGATTTTTTGCAGCGGCAGGGGCAGATGTTTCTCGTCAAGGGGAAACGTCAGGATGCGGTCAGGGTCCAGACGCAGGGCCAGCCAGTCGATGCGCTGGGTGAATTCGCGCCCCTTGCTGCCCTTGCCGCCCATTTTTTCGCGCTTGTGGGACTGATAACAGCCCAGGATCTCGGGTAAAGCCGGCATGGAAGGCGCTCCTGTCAGCGCGCGGCCAACCACAACTGGCGCAACCCTTCGAGCAAAAGCTCCGGGCGCACGTCGCGGATGACCGGACAGATGGGGGCAAGTTTCTCGGCGAAACCGCCCGTGGCCAAGACATGGACCTCGCCGCCGAGATGGGCCTTTAATCGGGCGGTGACACCCGCGACCATGTCGGCAAAGCCGAAAACAAAGCCCTGGTTGATGCAGTCGGTGGTGGAACGGCCGATGGACAGCGCTCCGTCGCCCGGGTCCAGGGCCACATGGGGCAGCTTGGCCGTCTTGCTGACCAGCCCCGACAGCGAGGTCATCATCCCCGGGCAGATAAGCCCGCCGAGAAAGGCGTCGTCCTGCACGCAGTCGAAGTTGGTGGCGGTGCCGAAATCCACCACGATGACCGAGGTGGCCGACACGGCCCGGCGGCCGGCAAAGGCCGTGACCAGCCGGTCCGCTCCGACTTCGTGGGGCCGGCCGTAGCGGTTTTTCAGCGGTATGGGGATATCGGTGGGCACAAAACGCAGCCGCACGCCCAGATAGCGGGACACGGCCTGCTCGATGACGGGATTGAGCGGCGGCACCACGCTGGAGGCCACGGCCGCCTCAATGTCCGTGGTGCGGCAGCCGTGAAAGGGCAGGGCCGTGACCAGGGCCAGCCCCAGGCTGTCCGGTGTGGCCGCGCGATCCGTGGGCAGGGCAAACGAGGCGAGCAGGCCGTGCCGCTCGGCCAGACCGAATTTGATATTCGTGTTGCCGATATCGATGAGAAGCGCTGGCATGGTGTCAGGGCGTGCTGGCCCGGGCGGTCCCCAGGCGGGTTACAAATGTTTCCACAGTAGGCAGGATGCGGGTGACGATTGCGGCCACGCCTTGGGCCGTGGGGTGCAGGCCGTCGGGCAGGGTCATGCCCGGGACGCCGGTGACGCCGTCGAGAAACGACGGGTCGAGGGGCGCGTCGTATTTTTGGGCCAGACCGGTATAGACGGCCGCAAGTTCCTCGGCGTAGGCCCGGCCGTAGTTGCGCATGGCCCGGATGCCGCACAAAAGAACCGGGATGCCGGCCTTTTGGAGTCGCCCCATGATGGCGTCGAGGTTGGCCTGGATGCTGCTCGGGTCCATGCCGCGCAGCATGTCGTTGGCCCCCAGTTCCAGGATGACGCCGTCCGGGGCGGTGGCCAGCACGCCATCCAGCCGGGCCAGCCCGCCGGCGGTGGTGTCGCCGGAGATGCCGAAATTGCGTATTTCCACGGCTTGGCCTTTGGCGGCCAGGGCGCGGGCCAACTGGGCCGGGAAGGCGTCGCCGGCCGGCAGGCCATAGCCGGCCGTCAGGCTGTCGCCCAGGGCCGCCAGTCGCAGGGCCAGGGCCGATTGCGGCATAAAAAGAACTCCCGTCATGAGCACAGCGGCCAGGACCAGCCGGCAGAGATTGGGGCTGGTTTGTCTTTTCCGGCCAAGTTGGTATCCTGGCCGGGATGGGTCGGCGCACGAGGTGCGCGGGATGGGTGTAATGGATACGTGCATGATTTCGTTGTCCGATGTGCGGCTGACGTTACAAAGCCAGGCCGGCGGGGTCAACATCCTGCGTGGGGTGGATTTGACCGCTGGTGCCGGCGAGAGCCTCGCGATCATGGGCCCGTCCGGGGCCGGCAAGACCACGCTGCTCATGCTCATGGCCGGCCTGCTGGCCCCGAGTTCGGGCACGGTGACCGTGGCCGGGCAGGATCTGGCAGCCCTTGACGAAGACGGGCTGGCCGTCTTTCGCCGCGACAATGTGGGTATCGTTTTTCAGGCCTTTCATCTCGTGCCGGCCATGACCGCCCTGGAAAACGCCGCCCTGCCCCTGGAATTCGCCGGCCGGGCCGATGCCTTTACCCGGGCCGCCGAGGCCCTGGACGCCGTGGGGCTGTCCGGGCGGGCGCAGCATTTTCCGGCCCAACTTTCCGGCGGCGAGCAGCAGCGCGTGGCCCTGGCCCGGGCTTTGGCCCCGCGCCCGAGGCTTCTTTTGGCCGACGAACCCACCGGCAACCTTGACGGCGAGACCGGGGAGCGGGTCATGGAACTGCTGTTTTCCCTGTCTGCCGGCATGACGTTGGTGCTGGTCACCCACGACGCTGCCCTGGCGGCGCGCTGCGGCCGGGTGGTTGGCATCCGCGACGGCCGGGTGGACAGGGACGGTCCGCCCCGGCCATGACGCGGCTTTTTTTCGCGCCGCGCGGGCGTCGTCCCCTGGAGCGGCTGGTGCGGGGGGCGCTTGTGGTCGGCGTGTTCGCCTTGGCCATCGCAGCCTATCAGCAAAATTTCCAGTCTGTTATCACCCGTATAGAGGCCCGGGGAACCGTGGCCGACCCTGGCGGCGTTTTGACCGAGGCCGACCGGCAGTGGCTGCTGGCGCAGGCGGGGTATCTGCGCGCCCGGTTCGGGCTGGATCTGGCCGTGCGTCTGGGCGGCGATGCCAGGACTGCCGCCGGGCCTGATCCTGACGATGCGAAAAAAGTGTTTGTGTATTGTGACCCTGGCTGCCAGGCCAGCCGGGTGGCCGTGCCGCCGCTGGTCGCTGCGGGCCTGCCGCCGGGCTTTGCCGCCGATCTTGGCCGGGAGCATCTGGACGCTGCCTGCCGGCAGGGGCGAACGCGGGAAGGCCTGCTGGCCACTGTTGGACTGCTTATTGACGCCCTGGCCCACGCGGCCGACCGGGCCAAAGGAGAGGATACGTGACCGAGGAAACGACGACGCCGCCGCGAAAGACTGTGATGATCCACACCGACGGGGCCTGCCTGGGCAATCCCGGCCCCGGTGGCTACGGCGCGGTGCTCGACTGCGACGGCGAACGCCGGGAGATTTCCGGCGGACGAAAGCTCACCACCAACAACCGCATGGAACTGCTGGCCTGCATCGAGGCCCTGGAACTGCTGACCGACCCGTGCGACGTGTCGCTGGTGACGGATTCACGCTATGTCCACGACGCCATCGAAAAGCGCTGGCTGGCCTCGTGGATCAAGAAGGGCTGGGTCAATTCCGAGCGCAAGCCCGTTAAAAACCAGGATCTCTGGCGGCGCATGATTCCGCTGCTCTCCCGCCACAAAATCAAGTTCAACTGGGTGCGCGGCCACACCGGCCACCCGGAAAACGAACGCTGCGACGTGCTTGCCCGCAACGCGGCCAATACGCGGGGATTGCCGGTGGACGAAGGGTATCCGGGATAGGAAGAGAAGACCTGGGGGAAACGCTTTTAAAAAGCGTTTCCCCCAGACCCCCTTCGAAATGACGGGGGGAATGGACGGGCTGGCGGGGGATGCCGGTTACAAGCGGTCGCGGCGTCGCAATGTCCCCGGCTGTGTGATCGCGGTGGGACAGCCGACCCACCCCTTTGCAGCAGATTACGCCTTGGGGTAGCCCACACACTGGGCCATGATCACCCGCTGGTTGGCCGGCAACCCCATGGCCTTGGACAGGGCCGGGATGTCGATGCTGGCCCGCACCACCGTGCCAAGACCCATGACGGCGCAATAGAGATAGACGTTCTGGCTGATATACCCGGTGTCGGCCCAGGCCAGATTGGACTTTTCTTCCTCGGTCTTGCCCGCGACCTTGCCCATATCCGCCACATAGACCAGATCAAGGGGAGCGGTGGGGACGTAGCTCTGGGTGCCTGTCAGCGCCCGGATGTCCGCGTCACCCTTGGGCACAAGGGCGTGCTCTTTGGCGTCGTAGACGAAAAAACCGTCCTTTTTGGCCACCCAGACGTCGATTTCCTGTTTATTGACCGCGCTTGGCGCGGTGCGCTTGCCGGTTTCCTTGCGGTTGATGCCGCAGGCGGCCCAGAGCAGTCCCGAAAGCACCTCTCCCGGCACGTCCTTTTCCGCGTAGCTGCGTATCGATTGCCTGGCCCGAAGGGCTTCTTCCAGGGTCTTGCCGCCCGGCAGGGACGGCGGCGGCAGGATTTCGCTTTTCTGCGCGAAGGCCGCTTTATTGCCGACGAGTCCCAGGCCGACGCACAGCGCCCCGGCCGAACGTATAAAGGTTCTTCTGTCCACAGGGTACTCCTTGTAAGGCCTGGCCGGCCTCTTCCGAGGCAGGGTAGAAGTCCTGCGGGAGGAAGTCCAGCCGCGCAGGAGGGGAGCGCCGTCCGGGCCATTTGGATTGCAACGCGGCCATGTTTGGCAATCCCTGTGGGACACCGGGGGCATTGCAGTGAATGGCGTCCGCTCTCTAGCCACCCATGGTCACGTTGTGGCCCAGCAGCCGTTCTTCCATATTAAACGATTCAGCCGCCGGATAGCGGCTGGCCAGTTCTTGCAGGTCGTTTAAATAGCGGTGGGCATGGCTGAGATAAAAAGACAGGGCCGGGGCGAATTTGCGTCCCACCAGTCCCTCGATAAACAACCGGCTGATTTCCCGTTCCCGCAAAAGCACGTACTGCGACAACAAAAACATCCGTCGCTCTTCCTGGGACATGGTGCGGATGGCCCGGGCCAACACCGTGCGCGCCCGGGGCTGGTACATCCAGAAATAGAGAAAATCCAAGGCATTGACGATGACGATTTTGTCCAGGTCGCCCTTTTGGGTGCCGATGGAGGCTATAAACGTTTTGGGCGTTTCCAGGAGTTTGGCCACGTCCTCGTTGGGGTAGAGTAATTCCAAGAGGGCATAGGTGTCATAGAGTTGCTTGAATTTTTCGCGGTAATCCCGCAGCCGCATGCGCACATACTTGGCCCGGTCGGCCAACCCTTCAATGACGGCGGCCACGCAGTCTGAGGCGAACTTGGAAACAATGGCGGCAAACGGTTCCAGGGTCGGCCCCGGATCGGGCACCCCGCCAAGGGCCAGGAGCCAGCTCAGCCCTTGGTTCAGGCCAAAGGCCAGGGGAATGGACAGGACCGAGCGGAACAGGTTGCCAACGGCGGCCGATTTGGGCAGCCCGCGCACCAGATTGTGGCTGGCCAGATACAGGCCGTTGGCCACGGCCATGCAGGCGAAAAGGACCAGGGGCCGGCTGGAGGTGGTGATGCCGAACTGTTGGGCCAGCACAAGCTGGCGCACCACGATGTCTAAAAGCGGCACGGAAAATCCGGTGTAGAGCAGCGAATCGGCCAGCCGGTCAAAGCTGACGTAGGCCTTCCAGGTGAGCAGCGGCGAGCGGCGCAGACCGCCGCAGCCGAGCACGGCCTGGATGACGTTGCGCACCCCGGTGATGCCAAACCAGATAAACGGCCCCAGCCAGGCCAGCACCCACCAGGAATTGATGCTGGCAAAGGAGGCGGCGGCCACGGCAAAGCCCAAGCCGATTTTCAGCGCGTTTTTTAGCGTTGTGCTCAAATGCCGCCCGGACAGGCGCAAGGGCCGACGCTGCGCCTCGGCCCGGCCCAGGAACCGCTGGCTGGCCTTTTGCTGGATGCCGCCCAGGGTGTGGATATTGGCGGTGGCCGGCGTGGCCTTGAAAAAGCGCTGGGCGATCCAGTCAAAGCGGGTGCGGTAGCCGGCCAGACGCAAGCCGGGCAGGCCGCGCAGGAAGCGATAGCAGCGGGCTGTGGCGGCGCTTGGAAAATCATCGGGCAGGGCGCTTAACCGGGGGGTGGCGGCAACGCCCACCGGGATGGCCCGGCGCAGGCTGGAGTCGGGCTGTTTTCCCCGCCGGGCCAGCCGTTTGCGCGCCCGGGGCGGCAGGGTGTCGGCCACCACCAGCCCCATGCCGTGGCAGCGGGTGGACTGGCCGGTGGAGTCCGTGCCGATGCGGGCGGTGATCGGGCTTTGCCGGTAGGCCCCGGCCAGGGCGGCCACCTCCTGGCGCAGCTCGCGCAGTTGCCCGGCCAGGGCCGCGTTGCCGGCGGCTTCGACGCTGTCGGCGGTGCGGGTGAGCAGGCGCTTGAGCGCCACCACATTGCCGGCGTTTAAGATGGAAACCAGTTCCAGCGCCTCGCCGCCGTCGCTGCCCCCGGTCTCGAACACACGCAGGTTAAAGGCGTCGCAGTCGGTGATGCGCCCCCGGCAGGCAAAAAGCGTCAGCAAGACATCGGGCAGAGGCATCTCGGCCGTGCACAGGGCCAGACTGTTGTTGTAATGCAGCTCGGCAATGCGGCCCGTCAGTTCGCCCGGGGTGATGGTCAGGCGTTCGGGCGGCGTTTCGCCCGGGGCGGTTGCTTCCGGGGCCAGGATGTCGGGATTGGCGGCCGGGGAAAGATAGGCGTCGAGCAGGGCTTCCACATCGAGGCTGTCGCGTTCGGCCAGATAGGCGCAGGCCTTGCCCGGTGCGGTCTGGTCCAGGGTTTGGGCGGCCTGGGCGTTTAAAAGCGGCAGCAGGCAGTCGTGGATGTAGCGGGCCAGATGCAGGACACTGGCCTGGCCCGAGCCGACAAAGGCCAGAAATTCTTCGTGGTCCAAAGGCTCCAAGGCCAGGTTGAACTGTTCCCGGATGGTGTGGCGGTGGCGGGCGTTAAAAGCTTCCAGCAGGGCCAGGACATAGCGTTGCTGGCGAAGGGTGAGCTCAAAGCCTTCCCGCATGAAGTCGCGCACGCCGGGTTTTTTCAGGAAAGCGGTAAAATCCTCGGGCCGGGCAAAGCCGCGCGGCGTCCAGACGATCTTCAGGTGCCCCTCGCCGTGGCGGGCCAGGCATTCGATGCCCAGATCCACGCTCATGTCCATGATGGCGGCCGCTTCCAGGAGTTCGGCAGCGGTTTCCGGGCGCACGAAGTGGTAGTGGATGACGGTCAGCCGGCGGATGCCCTTGATCCAGGCGTCCATGATGAGATGGGTGGGCGATTTGCGGCCCTTGGTGTTGGCGTCGTGGACGTGGTCGTCAAAGGCGAGCTGGTTCCATGCCTCGGGCATTTCCAGGAGATGGTATTCGGCCAGGAGCCGGCGCACCACCCGGGGACGTCCGGAGACGGCGCTGCGGAAATCATGGGCCAGTTCCAGTTGGCGGCGGGGGGTGTCCCGGGAGCGCACCAGTTCCTTCATGGTTTGCAGCAGCACCCGGGCGGTGTTTTTTTCCAGGCCCGATTCCGCCGCAGCCATGACTTCGTCGCGCAGCGACCGCAGGGCCGCCAGCCGGTCGCCGGCCATGCCGGCTTCCAGCGATCCCAGCAGATGGATGACGGCGTAGGCGATGCGTAGTCCCTTGGGGGCCGCCATTTCCTTGATGCCGTGGGGATGGAGATAGGGGGCGAGCAGCCGCTTGAAACCCGAGGAACGCTGCCGGGCCAGGACGTCGTTGACGATGCGCAGCAGCTCGTAATCGCCGGCGTCGAAACACAGGCGTGACAGGAAGGTGCGCGGGACGCCATCGAGGGCATGGGAGCCGGCGTTGGTGTCGGGCAGCGGTGGCATGGCCGGGTCGGAAGTAGGTATTTGGCTCATAATATTATCTTATTTTAAGCTAGTAACACTAGCTGGCAGGCCCTGTTCCGTCAAGCGCTTCCCGGAAAAGGCCGGGGAAGACGCAACATGGGTCGTCCTTTCCAAACATATTTGAAAAGTTTGCTTTGGGAGCCGTGTTTGGTCATACTCCTCCCCATGGCGGGGATTTGGGCCGCCAGCAATTCGGGAGGCGTAATGACGAAGAGCAAGGTGCCGGCAGCGGCTTGGGAAGTGGTTCGGGACGGTGCCGGGCGCATCCGGGAATTGGAGGCCGCGGCCTCCAGGGTGCTCCATGAAAACGGCGATGCCCCCGGCCATCGCAAGCTGATGACCGAAAAGTGTCTGGTGCTTGAAGCCTTGCCCGAGGCCGTCGAGGAGGCCCTGGCCGGCGATGAGAGCGCCGGTGCGGCCGCGCTGCTGGCCGGACTTGAAGACTTCGCCCGCCGGGCCGGCATGGCCCTGCAACTGGAAAGCATTTTTTTTATGGGCGCGCTGCTCTATCCTGACGACTACGAGGCCGGCGACCCAAACGACCTGGAGCGGTTCCTTGAGCGCTTCGCCGCAGCCTGACGCCATGCTGGTCGCAACCCCCCTGGTCATCAACGGCATGCGGGTGAAAAACCGCTTTGTGCGTTCGGCCACGGGCGAAGGCATGGCCGACCCCGATGGCTCGCCGTCCATGCGCCTGGAAGCCTGTCTCAAGGCCCTGGCCGTGGGCGGGGTGGGGCTGGTGGTTTCCAGCCACGCCTTTGTGGAAAAGCGCGGCCAGGCCAGGGCCGGCCAGCTCGGCGTCCACACGCAGGACATGGAAGCCGGCATCGCCCGTCTGGCCCGGGCCGTGCACGCCTACGGCGGCCGGTTCGTGGTCCAGTTGGCCCATGCCGGCTGCCGGGCCGATCCGGCCGTGACCGGCGAGCCGGCGCTGGGACCCTCGCTGCCGCAAGACCCGGCCGCGCCGCCGTGCCAGGCCATGGCAGCCGAGGATCTGGCCCGCCTGGAAGCCGCCTTTGGCACGGCGGCGGCCCTGTGCCGCGACGCCGGGGCCGATGGCGTGCAGATCCATGCCGCCCACGGCTACGGTCTCAGCCAATTCCTCTCCCCGCACATCAATCAGCGCACCGGGGCCTACGGCGGCTCCCTGGCCAACCGGGCGCGGCTGCTCCTGGAAGTGCTCGGGGCCATCCGGGGCCGCATCGGCCGGGACTTTCCGGTGCTGGCCAAGATCAACAGCGAAGATTTCGTCCCAGGCGGTTTGACCGCTGCCGAGAGCGTGCAGGTCATTTCCTGGCTGGAAACGGCGGGGCTGGACGGGGTGGAGATTTCCGGCGGCGTGTTCGAGTCGGGCAAGCTTACTTTTTCCCGGGCCGGGCGCATCGCCATTCCCGAGGGCGAGGCCTGGTTTCGGGACACGGCCCGGGCCGTCAAGGCGGCCGGCGTCACCATGCCCGTCATTTTGGTCGGCGGCATCCGCAGCCTGGGCACGGCTGAAGATCTCGTCAGTTCGGGCGACGCCGATCTGGTGGCCATGTCCCGGCCGTTTATCCGCGAACCCGGGCTTGTTGCCCGCTGGCTTTCCGGCGACCACGCCCCGGCCGCCTGCACCAATGACAATCTGTGCTTCGCTCCGGCGCGCACCGGCGAAGGGGTCTACTGCGTCACCGAAAGACGGCTGGCCGACCGCGACCAGACAGCCTAGCCGCAAATGCACAAGGAAAAAGCATGACCCACGATACTGCCACCCCTGCGGCTGGGCCGCGTCCCGTCGGCGAGCCGGAAGCGCTCCTGGCCCGGCAGGTCGTTGAGGCCGTGCGCCAGATTGCCGTGCATTACGGCCTGTGGCTGGCTGAAGCGGCCCATCAGTTCGGGCCGCAGGCGGCCGTGGCGCTTGAGGCCAAAGCCGGCGACGCCTTTGTGCCGCTGCTGGCGCGGCGTATCGAACGGGCGCTTGATCTGCCGGGAGACGTGCCATCGCTTTTGGCCGGGCTTGGGGAGGAGCGGCTGCAAAAACTGCTGACCGCGCTTTCGGTGTCCTGGCTGGCGGCGGACGGGGTGTGGTTTCGGGCTGTGGAGGACGCGCGCGGCATGCACGACGCCAAGCGGGTCAACGACAGTTGCTGGTCGCGGCTGGGCTATTACGAGGCGGTGCGGGCCAGGGAATTGCTGGGACTGCCTGCGGGCGGGGGGGTGGCAGCGTTGCGCCAAGCCTTGGCCGCACGGCTTGTGGCCAACATCAATACCATGGATTTTTATGAGGAGACGCCGGATTCCCTGATGCTGCGCATGGTGGAGTGCCGGGTGCAGTCGGCCCGGACCCGGCAGGGTTTGGCACCGTATCCCTGCCTGTCGGGCGGCACGGTGGAATATGTCGCCTTTGCCGCCGGCATCGACCCGGCCATCACCGTGACGTGTGTGAGTTGCCCGCCGGAGACCACGCGCCTGGATTGCGCCTGCGCCTGGCGGTTTACCGTCCCCGCGTCGGCCTGAGCCTTATTCTTTATTGATGCCGAGCTTGCGCAGCCGGGAGTCAAACGTCGAGCGGTTGACTCCGGCGGCCTTGGCGGCCTTGGTCACGTTCCACTTGAATTTCTCCAGCAAAGCCAAAGCGTAGGCGTGTTCCAGCGTCTCCCAGGTGTAGGCGGTCAGGTCTGGGATGCCGGCTGTTTGGGCCAAGGCACCCGGCCCCGGCGGCGGCGGGGGGCACGCGGCCGGGGCGGCCTCGCCCGGGGGGCTTGGCGGCGGGATGTCCTCGGCCTCGATGACGGCGTCCGGCACCGTGGCCAGCAGGAAGCGCACCAGATTTTCCATCTCGCGCACGTTGCCCTTAAAGGGCCGCTGGAGAAGGGCGCGCCGGGCTTTGGGCGAAAACGCCTTGTGCGGCAGCCCCAGCCGGGCGGTATCGCGGGCCAGGAAATAGTCGAGCAGTTCCGGGAGGTCTTCCAGGCGCTCGCGCAGGGCCGGGAGTTTGAGCGGCAAGACGTTTAAGCGGTAGAACAGATCTTCGCGAAAGCTCCCCTCGGCAATGGCCCGGGCCAGATCGCAGTTGGTGGCCGAAATGACGCGCACGTCCACGCGCCGGGTCTCTGTGCCGCCCAAGGGCTTGATCTCGTTTTCCTGGAGCACGCGCAGGATGCGGGCTTGCAGGGCCAGCGGCATGTCGCCGATCTCGTCAAGAAAGACCGTGCCGCCGCCGGCTGCTTCAAATAAGCCGATCTTATCGCGCTCGGCTCCGGTAAACGCCCCTTTTTTATAGCCGAACAGTTCCGATTCCAGCAGCGTGTCGGGAATGGCCGAAACGTTTTGCACTAAAAATGGTTTGTCCTTGCGAGGGCTTAACCGGTGAATTTCCCGGGCGAAAAGCTCCTTGCCGGTGCCGGATTCGCCGGTAATGAGCACCGGAAAATCGGTGCGGGCGTAATTGGCCGCCGCATCCAGCGCGGTTTGAAAGGCCGGGCTGCGGCCAACCAGCGGCGTTTCGCCGCGAAATTCGCCTATGATGCGCTTAAGCTTTTGCGTCTCTTTTTTCTGGTCGGCAAAGGCCAGGGCATTGCCCAGGGCAATGGAGCCGATGGCCACGAATTCTTCGAGCAGCTCCAGATATTCCTTGGACAGATTGAGGCGGCTGCCGCCGTGGGCCGTGTCGATGATTTCCACCGCGCCGTACACGTCGCCGTCCTTGAGCACCAGCGGATAGCAGAGAATGAGCGTGGACTTGACGTCCATGCCCGTCTCGGCCTCCTTGAAATGGCGTTTGTCCTTGCCGGGTTCGGCAATGGTCATGGTGCCGTTTTCGATGACCCAGCCGACGATGCTCGGCTTGCCTTTGGGCACCAAAAAGCCCACCAGCCGGTCGGCCTCGTCGCCGGTGGCCTCGATGCACTGGTAGCCGTCGGGGCGCTTGATCCACAGGGAACCGCGCTCCACGTTCTGAAATTCGACCAGGGCTTCGAGAAAGCGGCGCTGGAGCTTGTCGGTGTCAAGAACCTCGAACAGGGTCTTGGGGAAATCGGAAATGCTTGGCGACATGGCGTGATCCCGGAGATTTTGCCGGACCATGACGCAAAAGCGGTTTCGGGGCAAGGCTTGGGACCGGGCAGCGGCCCGACCCGGGAGGGCCGGGCAACGGTCCGCCCCGGGAAGGAGCGGACCGTTGCCCGGCAGCGGGGCAGGGTATCAGTGCGTGGCCCGGGAGCGTTCGCGGATGCGCCAGAAATCCTCGGGGACTTCCAGATAGAGATCATTTTCGGGCAGTGGGATGACGCACACGAGCTTGCCCGTGGCTTCCACCCAGTACATGTGGCCGGACAGGCCGAGCATGACGTCGTCGAAACTGACGCCTGTCTGGCTGGCCACTTCGTGCATGGCCCGGCGCATGGTATCTATGGCCCCGGAACCGAATTCCACTTCGAAGACAGAGACATGGTGGAGAACGAGGCCTTCGTCACTGAGTTCCGGCGGTACAGTTGTTCGCAGCGTCAGAGCCGTTTCCATGGCGACCTCCTCGATGTGATTTCCCTCGCCGTCAGAGGCGAGGACGCTATCTGCTACTATAAGCAATAGTCGTGCAAAGTACACCGCAAGTGTGGAGAATCCGCAACAGTTTTATTAATAATATGATTTTATTGGTATAAATGCGTGACTGTCCAGGGTCGGGAAAATCCGGTCCGGGGCCGAGCGTCAGATTGCTGCAAAAATGGCGGGTGTGAGCGACACTATTGTCGCGCCGTGGCCTGAATGCCGGGCGTTCAGACTGTGCGGGCGGCAGCGGCCAAGGCCAGATCGGTGTAGGCCGTGGCGCATTCGACGCACAGGCCAAGTCCGGCGGCATAGGCCCGGATGACCGGCAGGGCGGTCTTGGCGGCCTGTTCGGTGGCGGCCAGGTGCTCGATTTCCACGAAGGTTCGCGGATCAAAGTCCACCGTGACCATGGTGACGTCCAGCCCCAACCCGGCGGCAGTGTCATGAAACCGGCGGCAGCGTTTGGCCAGCGCCACCCGCGGCACATAGCCCAGAGCGGCAAGGATGGCGGCCATGGCCTCGGGATCGGCCACGGCGGTCTCGAATTCTTCCTTGGAGGCGGTTTGGGCGTCAAAGGGCGGGGCTTTGGCCGTCAGCCACGTTTCGTTGCCGCTGCGCCGCAGCCGCAGTTCCCGGCCCGAAGCGGTCAGCGCGCCATCCGGGGTGTCGTAGTAAACGTCGCGGCAGGCCGCGTCCGGGAGCGGGTGTCCTTGGGGCGCAAAATCCGGCCCGGCCACAAACTTGATTTCGGCTTCAAACACCGGGCGCGCCTTGCCCGGGATTGCGTCCCTTCGTGGATTGGTTCATGCTGTCGGGCTGTTACGCCGCTTTGGCGGCAACGGCAAGACGACATCCCGGAGGCGTGCATGCGCGACGACGCCCGGGCCGCCTGGGGCATGGCGGCCACGGCCTTTCTGTGGAGCACCGGCGGGCTGGCCATCAAACTCGTGCCGCTGTCCCCCATGGCCGTGGCCGGTTGGCGCAGCCTGCTTTCCGCTGTGACGCTGCTGGTGCTTTTCCGGGCGCGCCTGGATTTTCGCCCGACACCGGCCCGACTGGGTGCGGCAGCGGCCTATGCGGGCCTGCTCATCACCAACGTGGCCGCGACCAAATTGACCACGGCCGCCAATGCCATTTTGCTGGCCTATACCGCTCCGGTCTATGTGGCCCTGTTGGCCCCGCTGGTGCTCGGCGAGAAGACGCGGCGGGCGGATTGGCTGTTTATCCTGGCCACGCTTGGCGGCATGGGGCTTTTTTTTGTGGACAAGCTCTCGGCCAACGGGCTGTGGGGCAATCTTTTGGCCGTAGGCAGCGGGTGTTGTTATGCGGCCTTTACCTTGTGCATGCGGGCTGGTCGCGAGGATTCGCCGGTATCGGCGGTCATTGCCGGGCACGGGCTCACCGTCGTGGCCGCGTTGCCGTTTCTGGCCGGCCAAGTGCCGGACAGCGCCCTGGCCGTGGTCGGCCTGGGCTATCTCGGCATCGTGCAGCAGGGGCTGTCGCTGGCCCTATATGTGTGGTGTATCAAGCGGTTGCCGGCCCTGACGGCCATGCTGCTGCTGACCCTGGAGCCGATTGTCAATCCGCTGCTGGTGGCAGTGGGCTACGGCGAATTGCCGGGCACCTGGGCCATGGTCGGCGGGCTGGTGGTCGTGGCGGCGGTGACGCTGCGCGGGGTGCTCGGCCGGGGGTAGATCGTTTTTGCTTTGGACCGTTTTTGCAGTCCTTTTTCGCAGCCTGTGTTTCTCAACCCGTGTGATCCATTCCGAGGACAATATGTACTATGCGGCCCTTTGCGCCATTGCCAAGGACGAGGATTCTACAATTCGATACTGGGTTGACTATCATCTGCTGCTTGGGTTTGAGCATGTGACGATTTTTGACAACATGAGTGCGACACCGATCAGCGAGTTGTTGTCGGAGCACATTGGTTTGGGTCTGGTTGATGTTGTACGTTTCGATGTGGCGGAAAATCAGCAACTGTCAGCCTATTATGCTTATTTGCAGACATGCAAAGACCAGACGCGATGGGCGGCTTTTTTTGATATTGATGAGTATCTGGTGTTAAAAAACAAGGATGATGTGAAAGATTTTTTGATGGAGTATGAAGCGTTTTCCGGCGTCGGCGTCCATTGGGTCGTGTTTGGATCAAATGGGCATCTGAAAAGACCGGATTCAAACGCTCCTGCTTCTTACAGGCGATATCTCTATAAGGATAACGTGGTCAAGTCTATCGTCAAGCCAGGTGCTGTAACCTGTCCGAAATCGCCGCACCACTTTACGTTTCGAGATGGGCAGTACTGTGTCAATGAAGACAAACTCCCGATTCTCGGTCCGTTTTCCTATCATACGTCCAATTCTGTTCAGTTAAATCACTATTATTATCAGTCGCAGCAGGACTTTTGCCGTAAAATGGAACGCGGTTTTGCCACGCCTGTGATGGATCGTGCCAATTATTCGATGGATGAGTTCTACTGGCAGCACACGCAGGCTGATTACGAAGACGATGCCATTGAGCGGCATTTGAAAAAGCTGGTGTTGTTTGAAAAGCGTCCGGTCGCAGTATTGGCGCGAGTTGTTACGAAAGATTACTCGACGAGCTGTGAATCGTATATCGAAAAAATAGCCGGCCTTGTTATCCATTCAAAGCTTGAAGAAGCCCTTGCTCAGTTTGACAAAGCAGGCCGCTATTATGACGAATTGCGATTGGATCTTGTCGGGGTTATGCTCTATTCTCTCTTGAAACAGCACGAAAACGTTTTGTTTTTATTTCGAAAGATGCTCCTGAAATATGAGGCGTGTCCTTCAAGTCGGACGCTTATTTATAGTGAACTCTCAAAATATTATAAATCGACCGGCCAGACGGAACAGTCCTGGGCCATCGACCGGGAAGTGTCGCGCTGATCGCAGTGGTGGGGATTGTTTCGGGTGTGCTGCTTTGCCCAGGGCAAGCCGTCTGCTTGGGACGTCCGCATTGCAGCGGCGGGGATGGTTTCGGTTGCTGCTAAATGGTGTTGCTCCAATCGGCCATGGCCTGCTTTTTGGCCTCGGGAAAGCCCTCTCGCACGTGATCAAACAACCACCGCAGTGATTTTGTCCGCAGGCTGTTGCGGAAACCGTCTTCTGCTTCCTGAATGACGACCTTGATCAGGCAGGGGCATTTATCTGAAAAAACAGACGGATCCTCCACGAAGATGTTTTTCTTGCGGATCTCGGCGCATTGAAACAGATAGGCCGGCCCTTCGACAGCTTCGATGATATCCCAAAACGATATGTCCTCGGCGTTTCTCGCCAACGCATAGCCGCCTTTGACGCCGGGAATGGAGGTAACGATGTGCGCCCGGCCAAGTTTGGCAAAAATTTTTGAGAGATATGTTTCGGTAATTCCGTGCAACTCGGCAATACGCTTGATCCCGATGGTCTTTCCTTCAGGAATATCAACCATATAGAAAAGCGAGTGAAACGCGTATTCTACCCCGACACTGAATTGCACCCTGAACCTCCCGAGCCAACGGACGTATTCTTACCGCAATTGCGCGCGCCTGTCTTGACGGCCCCCACATTACGGACTAGATTTATCCAGGATATATTAAATCTGCAATTTAATCAACCTAAGGAGTCGCGCCATGTTCACGGAAAAGTTTAAAGAAGTGATCGGCAAAGAAGGGGTGGTGTCCATTGTCACGTGCGCGGATGGTGAGGCCCATGTAGTCAATACCTGGAATTCCTATCTGGTAACCCCGGACGAAAAGACCCTGCTCATCCCGGCCTGGAAAATGCGGCAGACCGAAGGAAAGGTAGCGCAAAACAACAAAGTGCTGTTGACGCTTGGCAGCAAGGAAGTCGAGGGGTGTTGATCAGCATGGAATATTGACCCCTCTTTGGATGAAATCAGCGTCCAAAGTTGACCCCCTCGGCAGCCCCCTTAGATGTCTTCGATCATCGGAGACGGGAGGGGCAGCGAGAGGAGATGCT
>NZ_WVUD01000041.1 GCF_009856865.1 Solidesulfovibrio aerotolerans
ATCAGCATCTCCTCTCGCTGCCCCTCCCGTCTCCGATGATCGAAGACATCTAAGGGGGCTGCCGAGGGGGTCAACTTTGGACGCTGATTTCATCCAAAGAGGGGTCAATATTCCATGCTGATCAACAATATTCCTTACTTGTGACTATTTTTTATATAAGTTCGACTGGGAATGCAGTAAAAAAAGCAATTCGAAACAATGTTGCATAATGCCAAACCATTTCTGGCAAATAATAAAACGTTTTTCTCCAAATGACACCTCTTTTAACAAAACATTTGCCGAGACCTTCGCACTTCCAGAATTCAGGACACTCAGCAGTGGCGCAGCCCGAGCATGCCACAGAATGATACAGATAATGGCGAGTTTAAAAGATTTTTCTGAGGAGGCTGCCACCCAAATCCTCTCTAATACCCTTCTTATGGACAACCTATCAACAGCCTCTGACGATGAGATTTCTCATGCGTTTGAATTAGAAGTCGCAACAATAAACACTGAACTTGAAAAAGAAAAGCTAAGACTAAAGAAAGAACTAGAGGTCACTGAAAGGGAGAAAGCTGAGGTTGAACTTAGTCTACAAACCATATCGGAAAAGCTAAGCAAGCAAATCAATGAAGCAAAAAAAGAAAACTCCATTTTAAAAGAAAAATTTGAGTCTGATCGCATGCGACTTGAACAAGAAAAATTTAATTATCAGCAAAATATTGAAGGCAAATCAAACTCGCTTCGCGACACAGAAAAGAAGCTACAAAAAGCAGAAATTGAACTGCAGAACATCGCATCTAAAGACAAAAAGTGGCGATTATTTTATTTTTTCACTATTTCTGCAATTATATCATACATCTTAATATTTTCAAGCTTTCGAGATTATCTTATTCAAATTGCGCCATTTATGACAAATATTTTTATAATAATTTCCATAAACCTCATTCTTATATTCGGACTAATGGGCCTACTTTTCCCATCTACAAGGCGACTCTGGTGGGGTTCTTCAATTGTCGGTCTACTTATTTTCATTTTCAACAGGATTGAAACTTATGGGAAGTAGCGATATAAAAACAACCCCAAACAGATCGCCGACACCCTTAAATAAATAGGCACTGTGCAACCTTAAAACGCAATATCTATTCCATTGAAGTATATGGTTTCCCCTTTTTGAAGCAAGGGGGTCGAAGTCTTAAGTTCTGTCCGTGCCTGTCCGTACCACAACAACTTCCCACCAGCTAAATGCCTATTTTTCCTTTATCTCATTTGAAGGTATTGCATGGGCCGACTCATCAACGTCCTCACCGAAACGACCATCGAATTCCAGTCACTCGCTTGTCTCCTTCGTTCCGGACTAATCAACGCCATGGTCACGGTCGAATCTGCTGGCAATCCCTTTGCCATGCGATCGAACCCGCCTTACGACCGCTACCTCAAAGGCAAGCCGTCATCCTTCGTTCCGCCCGGTTGTTCCAAGGACACCGAGGCCATTGGTCGCGTGGTCTACTCCCCATTGTTGATTCCGCACGTAGCCGTCTGCCTCTACGCGGGACAGCACCTGCCCGGATGTTATCCAAAATTCCCTCGTTATCCCGTATGGTTGGCCAAGATGTTATCCAACCCGGTTATCCACATGATAAAAGGGGTCAGGCCAAACACGACCTAACCCCTTGATTTTATTCTGGTGCGCCCGACAGGATTCGAACCTGTGGCCGTCTGCTTAGAAGGCAGATGCTCTATCCAACTGAGCTACGGGCGCACGGCGAGGCAAAATAAACAAGCCGCCCCCTGCGGTCAAGGCCGCCCTTGACGAAATCAGGCTCCCGGCTCAAACTGCCTACTCCCCGGACATCGCCCCCTAGAAGGAGAGCGGCATGCAGTTGCGCGTACTTGGATGCTCCGGCTCGGATCTGCCGGGTCACAATCTCACCTCGTTTTGCATCGATGACACAATATTGCTCGACGCCGGCTCCGTCACCTCTTCCCTCGACCTGGCCGCCCAAGCCAGACTCGAGCATATTTTCGTCACCCACAGCCACCTCGACCATATTAAAGACATCCTCTTTCTGGCCGACAACCTTATCGAATTTTTCACCGCCGGCAGCCGCCCGCCCGTGCAGATCCACGGCCTGCCCGAGGTGCTCGACGCCATTGCCACGCATTTATTAAACGACACCATCTGGCCCGATTTTACAGTCATCCCGGCCGAATCGCCGGTATTGACCTACGCTCCCATGACCCCGGGCGTCCCGGTTGTCATCGGCGACATCAGCGTCGTCACCCATCCCGTCAACCACGCCCAGGCAGCCTCGGGCTATGTCCTGTGGCAGGACGGCGGTGCCAAAAATATCGCCTACACCGGCGATACCGGTCCCTGCGACAGTTTCTGGCAGGCCATGGACGCCCTGCCCTTCGCCCTGACCCATCTCATCACCGAAGCTTCCTTCCCCTCGGACTTGGCCACCCTGGCCGCCGTGTCCAAGCACCTGACGCCGCGACTGCTGCGCACTGAACTCAACAAGCTGCGCGCCCGGCCCGGCATTTTTATTTATCATATGAAGGCTCCGTTCGCCGCCCAGATTGAGCACGAACTGGAGCACGAACTGGCCGGCTACTCCTACCGGCTGCTCAGGGAACATGACGTCATCACCATCTGAATTTCCGGATTTTGCCGCTTTTGCGGCCTATCTCGACAGTCTTGGGCTCTTTCACATGGACCTCGGCCCTGGCCGCATGCAGGCGGCCCTGGCCGGCCTGTCCTTGCAAAGCCTGCCCCATCTGGCCGTCCAAACCGTGGGCACCAACGGCAAAGGCTCCACCTCGGCCCTCTTGGCTGCCTTGCTGGCCGCACATGGCCTGCCCACAGGCCTGTACCTCTCGCCGCATTTTATCAGCGTGCGCGAGCGCATACTCCTTGGCGGCAAGCAGCTTGCCGAGGAGGATTGGACCGAAGCGGCCAACGCCGTCCTGGCCGCCACGGTCCCGGCGCAGGCAGCCGGCCGGCTGACCTATTTTGAGCTTTTAACCGCCATGGCTGCGGTGCTGTTCACCCGTCGCGGGGCCGAGGCCGCCGTCTACGAGGCCGGTCTGGGCGGGGCCGGCGACGCCACCACGGCCCTGCCCCGCGATCTCGTCCTTTTTACGCCCATGGGCCTCGACCATGCCGCTGTCATCGGCCCGACCCTCACCGACATCGCCCGGGACAAGGCCGGGGCCATGCTGGCTGGCGGCGTGGCCGTCACCGGTCCCCAGCCGCCCGAAGCCCTGGCCGAACTGCGGCGGCACGCCCAGTTGATTGGCACACGACTCCATGACGTGGCCGAGTTGGCCGGCTATGACCCCAGAACCCGAAAAGCTGTGCTCAAGGTTCCGCGCCGTCTGGAAATCCCGGATGCCAAATTGCGTCTGGCCGGGCCGCATCAGGCCCAAAACGCCACCCTGGCCCTGGCCGGATTTGCGCTGTGCGCCGAAATGCTGGGGCTTGTGCCTGATGCCGAGGCCGTGCGCCGGGCCTTGGCCGAGACGTTTCTGCCGGGGCGGCTCCATCTCCTGCAACTGCCGGACATGGGTCCGGGCCTGCTCCTGGACTGCGCCCACAATCTGCCGGCGCTAGTTGCCCTGGAAACAGCCCTGGCCGCCTTGCGCGTCGCCCCCTCGGCCCTTATTTTCACCTGCCTTGGCGACAAGGATCTGGCCGCCATGGCACCGGTGGCCGCCGGGCTGACGGCTGGTCCCATCTTCGTCCCCGAACTGCCGAGCGTGTCCCGGGCCAGACCGGCGGCCGAGGTCGCGGCCCTGCTCGGCCCCCGGGCCGTGGTCGTGGCCGGCCCCGAGGCGGCGTTGGAAGCGGTGCGGACCTTGGAAGGAACCGTTTTAGCCTGCGGTTCCATGTACTTGCTGGCCGCCCTTTTTCCGGCCCGGCAAAATTGATCTCACGGCGGTTTCGCGCTACGGTGTCTGGCTTGAAGCGGCCCTGACGCCAACGCCCAACCCTTCGGATTCGCCGTGCAAAATCTTTTCCGCCTGCTCCCGCCCGTGGACGCGGTCCTGGCCGCTCTTGGCGATACCGCAAGCCTCGCCGTCCTGCCCCGGGCCATGGTCCGCGATGCGGTCACGGATTTTCTGGACGGGCTGCGCTCCGATATCCGCGCCGGCCGCCTCACCGACCCGGCCCAACTCGACCACGCTCTGCTTTTTTCCCAGTGCGGCCGCGCCGTCATTGCAGCCACACGGCCCCATTTTCGCCGGGTCATAAACGCCACGGGCGTGGTGGTCCACACCAACCTCGGCCGCTCGCTGCTGGCACCCGAGGCCGCAACAGCCGCTGCCGAGGCCTGTCTGCGCTATTCCAACCTGGAATTTGATCTGGCCACCGGCGAGCGCGGCAGTCGCTACAGCCATGTGGTGGACATCCTGCGCACGCTGACCGGAGCCGAGGACGCGCTGGTCGTCAACAACAACGCCGCCGCCGTGCTCATCACCCTGGAGACCCTGGCCAAGGGCCGGGAAGTCGTCGTCTCCCGGGGGCAGCTCGTGGAAATCGGCGGCTCCTTTCGCATCCCGGAAATTATGGCCAAATCCGGGGCGATCCTGCGCGAGGTCGGGGCCACCAACCGCACCCATCCGCGCGATTACGAAAACGCCGTCACGGCCGACACCGCCGCCCTTCTAAAGGTCCACACCTCCAATTACCGCATCGTGGGCTTTACCAAAGAAGTCTCCCTGGCCGAACTGGTGGCCATCGGCCGGCGCTGCAATCTGCCCGTCATCGAAGACCTCGGCAGCGGCAACCTCACGGATTTTACGAGTTGTAATCTGCCCGGCGAACCAACCGTGCAGCAGGCCGTGGCCGACGGGGCCGATGTCGTGACCTTTAGCGGCGACAAAGTCCTGGGCGGTCCCCAGGCCGGCATCATCGTCGGGCGGGCCGAGTACATCGCAGCCATCCGCAAAAATCCGCTCAATCGGGCCATCCGCATCGATAAAATGACCCTGGCCGCCCTGGAGGCCACCCTGCGCCTCTACCGCGACCCCACGCTCGCCCGGACCGCCATCCCGACCCTGGCCATGATCACCGCCGCACCGCCTGCTTTGGCCAAAAAAGCCCGCAAACTGGCCACGATCCTCAAAAAAACCCTGGCCGGCAGCTATGCGGTGACGACGCTGCCGGGTGCCTCCCGGGTGGGCGGCGGAGCCTTTCCCGAGCGCGATCTGCCAACCACGCTGGTGGCGCTTTCACCGCTGCCCGGCGCGCCCTCGCCGCACACCCTGCGAGAGCGGCTCCTGGCCACCGAGCCGCCGCTTATCGCCCGCACCCAGGACGCCGCCCTGCTCCTCGATGTGCGCACGTTGGCGGATGATGAACTGCACCTTGTGGCTGCGGTACTGGCCCAGGCGCTGGAAGCATAAAGAGCGGGGCTCTGCCCCGCGCCCCGCCGGGTGGATGATCCCCCCGGACCCCTCGATTGGGAAAAATGATCTGCCACGTCCGGGGTTCCCACAGACCGACGGGGCGCTTACTCTAATAGCCGTGTGCGCATTATATCCAAGGAGCAATCAGCACCATGAACGATACCGAAGACACCACGCCGGCCGCCCCGGCTCTGACCATCGACGCCAAAAACTGCTGGGAAACCTACGCCGCGCCCCATGAGCGCGAGGCCATGAAAACCCTGGCCGATACCTACATCACCTTTCTCTCGGCCTGCAAAACCGAACGGGAAACCGTCCAGTACGTTGAAAAGGTTCTGGCCGATGCCGGGTTTGCCGAAAGCCTGGACGGCAATTTTGCCGGCGATGCCGTCTTTCGCGTCATGAAGGGCAAGACCGTCTTTGTGGCCCGCAAGGGCAAACAGCCGCTGAGCCAAGGTTTCCGCCTGCTCGGTGCCCACTGCGACACCCCGCGCATTGATCTTAAGCAGCGCCCGCTCTACCAGGACTGCGGCGTGGCCCAGCTTAAAACCCACTATTACGGCGGCATCCGCAAGCACCAGTGGCTGGCCCGGGCGCTGGCCCTGCACGGCGTGGTGGCCAAAAAGGACGGCAGTCTCGTCACGGTCACCATCGGCGAAGACCCGGCCGATCCGGTCTTCACCATCCCGGATCTGCTGCCCCATCTGGCCTACCGGCAGGTGGAAAAAAAGCTGTCCGAAGCCTTTGAGGCCGAAAAACTCAACATCATCATCGGCCACTCCCCGGCCGACAAGCCGGCCGAAACGCCCGACGCCACCGCCGAGGCCAAGCCGGCCCAAAACGGCAACGGCAGCGATCTTATCAAAGCCAAAGTGCTGACCCTGCTCCATGAAAAATACGACATTGAGGAGGCCGACCTCTACAGCGCCGAGTTGCAGGCCGTGCCGGCCGGACCGGCCCGCCTCGTCGGTCTCGACGGCGCGCTCATTGGCGGCTACGGCCAGGACGACCGCATCTGCGTCTATGCCGGCCTGACCGCCCTGCTCGACGCCGATACCCCCGAGCACACGCAAATCGTTCTTTTCTGGGACAAGGAAGAAATCGGCTCCGAGGGTTCCACCGGGGCCAAGTCGCGCTTTTTCGAATATTGCCTGGAAGACCTGATCGAAGCCTGGGAACCCGGGGCGCGCAAAAGCCGGGTGCTGGCCGCCGGCAAGGCCGTCTCGGCCGATGTGCACGCCGCCCTGGACCCGGACTACCAGGATCTGCACGAAAAGCTCAATTCGGCCCTGCTTGGCTGTGGCCCGTGCTTTTGCAAATTCACCGGCCATCGCGGCAAGGTCGGGGCCAACGATGCCCATCCCGAATACGTGGCCTGGCTGCGAAACCTGCTCGATCAAGCCGGCATCCCCTGGCAGATGGCCGAACTGGGCCGGGTGGACCTCGGCGGCGGCGGCACGGTGGCCAAGTTC
Organism: Solidesulfovibrio aerotolerans; assembly: GCF_009856865.1. Taxonomy (GTDB): domain Bacteria; phylum Desulfobacterota; class Desulfovibrionia; order Desulfovibrionales; family Desulfovibrionaceae; genus Solidesulfovibrio; species Solidesulfovibrio aerotolerans. The sequence continues at coordinate 6,867 of NZ_WVUD01000041.1, forward strand.
TTAGCGGTCTACGGCATGGACATCATTGATTTCGGCCCGGCCGTGCTCAGCATGCACAGCCCGTTTGAAATCACCAGCGTCGCCGACCTCTACGCCGCCAAACTGGCGTATCAGGCATTTTTGTCCAGTTAGGCGCTCCCGGCAGCACTTTCCCCTTCCAGGGGGTCCGGGGGGGATGATCCCCCCCGGCCGCCGGAGGCATCTTCCTCTTCTTTCACCCCTCCAAGGACGCGCATATGCCAGTTATCATGGGGACGGCCGGGCACATCGATCATGGCAAGACGACGCTTATAAAGGCTTTGACCGGCATCGACTGCGACCGGCTGGCCGAGGAAAAAAAACGCGGCATCACCATCGAACTGGGTTTTGCCTTCATGGATCTGCCCGGCGGCGCGCGTCTGGGCGTCATCGACGTGCCGGGCCATGAGCGGTTTGTCAAAAATATGGTGGCCGGTGCCGCCGGCATCGATTTCGTAACCCTGGTCATCGCCGCAGACGAGGGTGTTATGCCGCAGACTCGCGAGCATTTAGACATTTGTACTTTGCTCGGGGTAACGACCGGCGTTGTGGCGCTGACCAAATGCGACATGGTGGACGCCGACTGGCTGGCCATGGTCACCGACGACGTGCGCGGCGTGCTGGCCGGCACCTTTCTGGCCGACGCGCCCCTTTTCCCCGTCTCCTCCCACACCGGGGCGGGCCTGCCCGAACTGCGCACCGCCCTGTCCGAACTGGTGGCCGCCTTTGCCCCCAAACGCCGCTCCGATCTGGCCCGGCTGCCCATCGACCGCGTCTTTACCCTGCGCGGCCACGGCACGGTGGTCACGGGCACGCTCATTGCCGGCTCGTTTAAAATTGGCGACGATGTGCGGCTCTTCCCCACCGACAAGCGTTCGAAAATTCGCGGCCTGCAATCCCACGGGCAGTCTGTGGAGGTTTCGCCGGCCGGTATGCGCACAGCCGTCAATCTGACCGCGCTCGAAGTCGAGGACATCGCGCGCGGCGAAGTGCTGGCCCTGCCCGGAACGCTTTTCCCGGACACGGCCTGGGAAGCGGAACTCGTCTGTCTGGCCTCGTCCCCGCGCGGCATCAAGCACCGCACCGAGGTGCATCTGCACCACGGCACCCGCGAGATTTTGGCCCGCGTCCATCTGCTCGACCGCGACAAGCTCGAACCCGGCGAGACAGCCGTGTGCCAACTGCGCTTTCCCGAACCCATGGCCGGCGTCCACGGCGACCGGCTGGTCATCCGCTCGGGCGCGCCGCTGCGCACCATGGCCGGCGGCCGGGTGCTCTCGCCCCTGGCCCGAAAGCTCAAGCGCCACACCGAAGCAACCGCAGCCGTGCTGGCCGAACTGGCCGCAGCCGCCGGTCCCGCCCTGGTCGCCCTGCAACTGCGCCGGGCCGGGGTCGAGGGACTGGGCTTTGCCCGGCTTATGACGTTGACCGACCTCGAATCCAAAGCCCTGGACAAGGCGCTTGCTGCTCTGTGCGACAAGGGCGGCGCGGCCCTTGTCGATCGCGAAGGCAAGGAAGGCCGCCACTACGTCCACGGCGACACCGTGGCCGAACTGGCCGCAACACTTGTCGCCACCGTAGCTGCCTTTCACAAACGCGAACCGCTCAAACTCGGCGTCTCGCGCAGCGAACTGGCCTCCACCTGGGGCAAGGCGCTCTCGCCCAAGCTCTTTCATTTCATGGTCGAACGGCTGCTGCGCGCCGGCAAACTGGCTACCGAAGCCGACGTCATCCGCCTGCCCGATCATAAAGTCTCGCTGGCGTCCGATCAGGCCAAACTGCGCGGCATCCTCCTTGCGGCCTACCAGCAAGGCGGCCTCACGCCGCCCAATATCAAAGACATCCTCGAACCGCTGGACCTGACCTTTAAAGAAGCCCAGCCGGTCTATAAGGTGCTGCAAGACGAAGGGCTTATCGTCAAGGCCCAGGAAAATATGTATTTTTGCGCGGCGGCCATCAAGACGCTCATCGAAAAAGTGCAGGCCTACTACGCCGCCGGAGCCACAGACATGGGACCGGCGGAATTTCGCGAGCTGACCGGGCTGTCACGCAAATTCCTCATCGCGCTGCTTGAATATCTGGATAAAGACAAGATCACCGTGCGCGTCGGCGACAAACGCCAACTACGCAAGCGATAGGGAGAGGAGTGAGAGGAGAGGAAAAGAATGCCTCCGGCGGCCAAAGGGGTGGCCCCTTTGGAATCCCACCTGGAAGGCAAGGGGTTAAAGGGGGCCAGCAGGATGGCGCGAGTGCCGTACTCGTTTCGGCCTTTGCGGCAACACGACCAACGGGATTTTCCCCGCTCCCGTCCACCGTCGTGGCAACGCCGCCCCCCTTTACCCATGTGGGGGGTCCGGGGGCCTCAGGCCCCCGGCCGCCGGAGGCACTCTTCATTCTACACGCAGATGCTACCAGTCCTGGTCCTCGGGTTTGGCCGCCTGCGTGGCTTTAATGACGAGCAGGGCGACAAACACGGAACAGAACCCAAACAGCACCATCAGACCGGCGAAATCAAATTTCACGGCGAACCTCCCCAGGAATGTATTTCGTGAAAAAAATCTTTAACCACAAATGAGTCCTATGTCCAGAGTCGCCAACCATCTGCGCGCCAGTCTGCTGCTGGCCGCCCTGCTTTTTCCGGCTGCCGCACCGGCAGCCGTTATCCAGGTGGATGTGGACACCTACCGCGTCAACGGCGGCCCGCCCGTGTCTGCTGCCTGGGACATTGCCGAACGCCTGAGCGTGACCAAGGACGTGGCCATCGTGGTCATGGACAAAAAAGCCACCAAGGGCACGGTGCAAACCCTCATGCAGATCCTTGAAACCCTCAACGTGCCCACACTTTTCACCAAAAAGGGCGATTACGAGATATTGCTCAAACGCGGCGTCATAAAGCCGGCTGCCGCGCCTTGACAGCCCTGCCGCCCCCCGATACCTCCCAGCCATCGACCTGGGCGCCCTTCGGGGCTTAAAAGGGAATCCCGTTCAAATCGGGAGCGGTCCCGCCGCCGTCAGTCCCCCATACAGTCGGCCTCCTCGCGCGCCACTGGGAACCATTCCCGGGAAGGCCGGGGCCGATGGGACAAGCCGGAAGACCTGCCCGGGTTCTGGCACGTCCTGTCGGCACGAGGGCTTTTGCCGACCGGGCTTCGGGAACGAACCCCGCATCCTTGCGCGTTCCTTTTCATCAAGAGCCCTCCATTGTTTGGAGGTAACCCCCATGTTTCGCTTCTCGCGAATGCTCCTGTCCCTGTCCCTATGCCTGTGTCTTGCTGCGCCGGCCGTTGCCGGCCACGATGCCAAAAAAGAACCCAAACGGGCCATTGTCGTGGCCGCCTTTGGCACCACTGTCCCCGAGGCCGCTCCGGCCATTGAAAAAATGGTGGCGCGCGTCAAGGCCGCCTATCCCGGCGTGCCGGTGACCCTGTGCTATACCGCCGCCATGATCCGGGCCAAGCTGGCCAAGGACGGCAAACGCGTGCCCTCCCCGGCCGAGGCCCTGGCCGCCCTGCCTGATCAGGGCGTCACCGACGTGGCGCTCATGTCCCTGCAAACCATACCCGGCCACGAATTCCACGACCTCGTGCGCACGGCTGCGGCCTTCTCCCGGATGCCCAAGGGGCTGTCCCAGGTGTCGGTGAGCGCCCCGTTGCTGTTTGAAAAGGACGATTTCCCCAAGGTGGCCAAAGCCCTGATCGAAGCCGCCCCCAAGGACCGCAAGCCCGGCGAGGCCATCGTCTTTGTTGGCCACGGTACCGAGCATTCCGCCAACATGGCCTACCCGGCCCTGCAATACAGCCTGTGGCGCGTCGATCAAAACGCCTTCGTGACCACGGTGGAAGGCATTCCGTCCTTTGACGATGTCGTGGCTGATCTTAAAGCCAAGGGTATCAAAAAAACCTGGCTCATTCCGCTGTTTGCCGTGGCTGGCGACCATGCCCGCAACGATATGGCCGGCAAGGAAAAGGATTCCCTGGCCTCGTCATTGACCGCTGCCGGCATCGAAGCCAAATCCGTCCTTTCCGGCACGGCCGACCGCGAGGCCGTGGCCGCCGTGTGGCTTGAGCACCTCAAAACGACCTTCGACGCCCTGCCCGGAAAATAATGCCCGACATCCGCGTCAGCCGGACCCGGGCCATGGCCCGGGTCTTGCCCCTGCTCCTGGCCGGACTGGCTGCTGTAACGGCGGCGTGTCTGGCCGGAGCCTATCCGGCGACTCCCAGCGAGGTGGCAGTGGTGGTCGGGCGACTGCTTGGCCTGTCCCTGCCGGCTCCGGCCGACGCCACCGTCACGGCGGTGGTCATCGATCTGCGGCTTATGCGGGCGCTTCTGGCCTACGGCGTGGGCGCGGCCCTGGCTGTGGCTGGCGCGGTTTTTCAGGGCGTGTTGCGCAATCCCTTGGCCGACCCGTTCACCCTGGGCGTATCTGGCGGGGCGGCCTTTGGCGCGGCCTTATCGCTGAGCCTGGGGCTGGCGGCCAGCCTTGGCACGTCTTTGGCCACGCCGGGTCTGGCTCTTTTGGGCGGCGGGGCAACGCTTGCCGCTGTCTTGGCCCTGTCGCGGCTGGCCGGCGGGCTGCGGCGGGAAACCGTGGTCCTTTCCGGTATTGTGGCGGCCACGTTTCTGTCTGCCCTGCTCTCGCTGGTCAAGGCGCTCAACGAGGAATCCGTGGCCGGCATTGTTTTTTGGATCATGGGCGGCTTCCAGGGCAAGGGGCGGGCCGAGCTGGCCCTGTTTGCCCCCTGTCTGGCCGCCGGGCTGGCTGCCATCTGGCTTTTTGTCCGCGAACTGGACATTTTGCTGTTGGGCGAAACCCAAGCCCGGCAACTCGGCGTGGCCGCCGGCCGGGCGCGGCTGGTTCTTCTCACTGCCGCCAGCCTGCTCACGGCCGCTGCCGTGGCTGTCTCGGGGGTTATCGGCTTTGTCGGCCTCATTGCCCCCCACGCCTGCCGCCGGCTCTACGGCGGGGAACACGGCACCTTGCTGCTCCAAAGCGCCCTTTTGGGCGGCGCGCTGCTGGTGGCCTCCGATGTCCTGGCCCGCACCATCCTGCCCGGCGGCGCGGAACTGCCCGTGGGCGTGGTGACAGCCTTATGCGGCGGTCCGTTTTTCTGTTTTCTGCTGCTGACCGGACGCAATGGAGCCCGGCCGTGATCCGCTGCCGGGGGCTTTGCAGCGGCTACCATGGCCGGCCGGTGCTGGACGGCATCGACCTCGACGTGGCCCCGGGCGAGATGGTGGGTGTTTTGGGTCCAAACGGTGCCGGCAAGACCACCCTGCTGCTCACCCTGTCCGGGGTGCTGTCCCCGGCCGGGGGCACAGTGGTCCTTAATGGCCGAAATATTGCGTCAATGACGGACAAGGAGCGCGCCCGGACTGTGGCCGCCGTGCCCCAGCGCAGCGGCAGCGCCGGGGAACTGACCGTGCGCTCGCTGGTGCTCATGGGACGCTATCCCTACCTGTCCTTTCTCGGCGGCTACGGTCCCAGCGACGCGGCAGCGGCAGCAGCGGCCATGGCGGCCGTCGGCGTGGCCGATCTGGCCGACCGTCGGCTGGGGGAACTTTCCGGCGGCGAGTTCCAGCGGGCGCTGACCGCCCGGGCCTTGGCCCAGGAAAGCGATGTGCTCCTTTTGGACGAAGCCTCGGCCAGCCTGGACATCGCGCGCAAGATGGAACTCTACACCCTGCTCGCCGCCCGAAACGCGGCCGGGACCACCATTGTGGCCGCCCTGCACGACATCAATCTGGCGGCGCTGGCCTGTCGGCGGCTGGTGTTTCTCAAAAACGGCCGCATCGAAGCCGACGGCCCGACAGCCGCTGTTTTTACCCAACCAACCCTTTCGAGGATTTATGAAACCGATATCATCGTCATCCCCCACCCGCGCACCGGCACGCCCCAGGCCCTGGCTGTTCCCGGTCCTGGCCTTGGCGCTGTGCCTGTATAACGTTGCGCCGGCCCGGGCGCACAGTGTTGCCATAACCGACGACCTGGGCCGCGAGGTCCGATTGGCCGCCCCGGCCCAGCGCATTGTGCCGCTTTACGGGGCGTTTATCGACATCCTTGCCGGCATGGATCTCACCGGTCGCATTGCAGCCCGCACCGAGGCTGACGCGACGGCCCCCGGCCAGCCCGACGTGCCGGTCATCGGCACCCACATGCGGCCCAATCTGGAGCGCGTCCTGGCTGTCAAACCGGATTTGATCCTGCAAATGGACGGCCGGGGCGAAGCCCGGGAAGCGGCCGAACAGTTGGCCGCCCTGGGACTGCCGGTGGCGATTTTTTCCGTCTCGGATTTCCCCGGTCTTTTTGAAACCATCCGCCGGGTCGGCGTGCTGACCGGCAGCGAGGCTGCGGCTGCGGCCCTGTCCGAGAGCCTGGGCCGGCGTCTGGCCGTGGTCGCCGAGGGGACTGGGGCCGGGGCGCGCCCGACCGTCTTTTTCGAAGCCCGCTCCGGCAGTCTGCTGGCGGCCGGGTCCGGCTCCATGGTCGCTGCCGTCATCATTGCTGCCGGTGGCACAAACGCCGTAACCACGGAGAAAAAACTCGTGCGCCTGTCGGATGAAGAATTGCTGCGTCTGGCCCCGGCCGTGTGCCTCACCCAGCGCGGCCCCATGAATCCCGAAGCCCGGCCCATGGCCGAGCGCCCCGAATATGCCGCCCTGCCCTGCGTGCGGGACGGCCGGGCGTTTCTCGTGGACGAGTGGCGCTTTTCCCGCCCCGGTCCGGCCAGCGTGGAGGCCGTGGAAGAATTGGCGAAGCTGCTCACCGGGAGGCCGTCATGACCCGCCTGGGGACGCTCTACGGCCTTGGCGTCGGTCCCGGCGACCCGGAACTGCTGACGTTAAAGGCCGCCCGGATTCTCGGACAAGTGGACACGGTCTTTGCCGCCTCGTCGAGCAAAAACGACTATTCCATTGCCGCAGCCATCGTGGCCCCGCATCTGCCGGCCACGGCCGCCGTCACCCGGCTGCCCTTTCCCATGACCCGCGACGACGCGGCCCTGGCCACGGCCTGGGCTGCCAATGCCGCAGCCATGGCGGCAGTGTTGGCCGACGGACGCGATGCGGCCTTTATCACCCTGGGCGATCCGCTGCTCTACAGCACCTTTGGCTATGTCCTGCCGCTGCTGCGCGCCCTGTTGCCGGATCTGCCGGTGGTGGTCGTACCCGGAATCACGTCCTTTCAGGCAGCAGCAGCCCGCACCGGACAGGTGCTGGTCGAATCCGGGGAGAATTTGCTCATCGCTTCGGGTGTAGACGAGGACGGCCGCTTGCGCCGGGCCTTGGCCGAGGCGGATAATGCCGTTATTTTAAAGGCTTATCGCAGTTTCCCGCAACTACGGACCATGCTTGGCGAACTGGGGCTGGCCCAGGGCACGACCTTTGTGACCCGCCTTGGGCACAAGGGCGAGGCTGTCGAACGCCGCCTCGATATGGCCCCGGAAAAGCCCCACTATCTCTCGCTGTGCCTGATCAAACGCGGCCAGACCTAGGGCCTGATCGAGCCGAATGGAGCCAACGTGCTCCAAGGCCGCCGGCCTGGGAGATGCGGGCGGCCTGACGCGCGGGGCCGCCCCGCCCTCGCGTGTCAGACCGCTCCTCCAACGCCACTGACGCCAGTCATTGAGGCTTATAAAGCCCGACTCGCCCCTTCTTTGCGCCAGATCGCTGCTCCAACACTTTGTTTTTGCTAATATTTTTCAAAATGCAGGCTGTCGGAATCGCTTTCTTCCAGCGCGATGCGCGCCCCTCCCGTGGCCGCCGGACGCGGCAGGGCCATGCGCTTGGGTGTTGCCCGGTTATCGAACCGGCGGCCCGATTGCGGCCTGTGGCGGGGCTGATCGTCTGCATCGTCGCGGTTGACCTGAAAAAAGGAACTCGTCTGCTGCAACTGCGAGGCCTGGGCGGAAAGCTCCTCGGATGTCGAGGCTATCTGCTCGGCTGCGGCGGCATTTTGCTGGATGACCTGATCGAGTTGTTGCAGGGCCTGGTTCACCTGACCGGCCCCCTGGCTCTGCTCCTGGCTAGCGGCATTGATTTCCTGCACCAGTTCCGCCGTCTTTTGGATGTCGGGCACCAGCTTCTCCAGGAGTTTGCCGGCCTTTTCGGCTATGCCGGTGGAGGTGGCGGCCAGCCCGGTAATCTCGGCGGCAGCGGTCTGGCTGCGTTCGGCCAGTTTGCGCACCTCGGAAGCCACCACGGCAAATCCCCGGCCATGATCGCCGGCCCGGGCCGCTTCCACAGCGGCATTCAGCGCAAGCAGGTCGGTTTGCCGGGCAATCTCCTCAATAATCGAAATCTTACTGGTGATGGCCTTCATGGCGGTCACGGTCTGGGTCACGGCTTCGCCTGACGACAGGGCATCCCGGGCCGCCTTGATGGCAATGGCCTCGGTCTGCTTGGCGTTGTCAGCCGTCTGGCTGATGCTGGCGGCCATTTCCTCCATGGCCGAGGAAGATTCCTCAACAGCCGAGGCCTGTTCCGTGGAGCCCTGGGACAGGGAGGACGAGGAGGCGCTGAGCTGCTCGCTGCCCGAGGCCACATTGACGGAACCGTCCTGGACTTCCCGAATGATCCCGCTGACCCTCTCCAACATCTCCCGCAGGCCGTGCAGCAGCTTGTCGGCAGGATCGCGGGGTGTAACGACGAGGCTCAGGTCGCCTTGGCTGAGCCGGCCCATCATGCCGGCGATGTCTTTTTCCGCTGCCACCAGCCGTTCGATGGCCGCCAGCAGGGCGTCATCGACGGAACGTCTGGACACTGTAACATTGAGATCGCCCAGGGCCAGCTTGCCGGCCATGGCAGCGATATCTTTTTCCGCCTGGATGAGTTGTCCCAGGGAGCGCATGAGCATGTCCTTGTCGGAACGCTCGGCGCTGCTGACGTTGAGGTCGCCCAAGGCCAGTTTGCCCACGGTCTCGGCCACCAGGGTCGAAGACCGGACCATGGCATGCATGGCCGCGTATATGCTTTGGGGATGGGCGTTTTCATGAAAGGTCAGGCTCAGGTCGCCCACAGCGACCTGCCGGGCGATGCTCGCGATTTCATCCGGCTCGCCACCCAACTGGCGCAACAGCCCCCGGACAATGAGATACCCCGTGAGCGCGGCAAAAAGGACCATGGCCCCGGTCAGGCCCGCGATGACCAGGACGGTTTGTTCGTACAGGGCCTTGGAGGCGGAGTTTTTTTCCTTGGAATAGCCAAGCTCCAGTTCGGTGAGTTTGTTGATAAATTCCCGCATGAATTCAAACTGTTCGTTGGCCTGCCCCTGGGACAGGGCCATGGCCGCCGCCCTCGCTTCCTCGGTGTTGCGCAGCCGGCCCTGGACCACCTTGGCCGACGTCGCTTCCCATTGGCGCATGGCCTGCTCGAACTGCTCGGCCAGATGCTTTTCTTCCGGCGTCGTGGTCAGGGCCTTGAATGACGCGAAACGGTCCTTTGTCTGCTTGAGGTTGACGGCGTACGCGTCCTGCAATTTCTTGAAGCTGTCGCTGTCCACGTCGGCAAAGAGCATGGTGCGCTCGGCCACGAGCAACTGGTGAAGATCCCGGTCGGCTTCGATGAGGAAATCGACGCTCGGCAGAAAGCGAACAAACAGCATTTCAAGGTTTCCGCTTATGATTTTAGCCGCAGAATACCCTGTATATCCAACGATAATAAGAGAAATGACCAGCACCGCATAGCTCATAGACAATTTAAAGCTCACTCTATGAAATAATCGAGTCGTCTGGGACATCACAACACCTCCCGTTGCGTCATCTGTAGTCTCATACATCCCTCTCAAAAGTAGAATTCGTGCCTATCTTTCTGCATCAGCGAGAAACGCAAGCGCCCCAAACGTTCCTGGGAAACGTTGGTCATTCAAAACACAGCAGATTTTCTATTTTCTCTTAGAGCATTTTCGCTGCGGCGCAAAGGGAAAAGACGCCGCCCGAAAGGCTGCAGCCCTTTCACGATTCACGCCAAGGGACGCCGTCAGGCTCGACGCCATGCCACCCTTGGCTTATGGTGAAACGGGTGTCCTTATCGAGAGCGGGGAGCAGGTTGAAACGGCCGCGCCCGCTGCGGGCGTCTTGCGACAGGCCGGACCCCGGGCGATTGGCCGTGTGGCGTCCACAAAAAAGCATCCCTGCTTTTTGTGAATTCAAGGCGCAATGCAGTATGGTGCTGCCTGGCAACACCCTACCGCAACACCGCGCACGCGGCAGGAGCATCCGGCCGTAAGCCCCCGGGGGCCGCCGTCGGCGAGAACGGTTTCAAGGAGACAAAGGCCCATGAGCAAGAAAATCCTGATCGTTGACGACGAAAAAAACCTCCTGGACTCGCTGCGCCGCAGCCTGTCCCGCCGCTACGACGTGGTCATGGCCCAGGGGCCTGAGGCCGGGCTGGCCGCCTTGCAGTCCAAAGACAGCTTTGCCGTGGTGGTGTCTGATCTGGCCATGCCCGGCATGGACGGCGTGAAATTTCTGGCCAAGACCAGGGACATCAGCCCGCTGAGCATTCGCATGATGCTCACCGGCCATGGCGACTTGGACGCGGCCATAGCCGCTGTCAACGAAGGGAACATCTTCCGGTTTTTAACGAAACCATGCCCTATCGAGTCCCTGGTGCGCGCCCTGGACGCCGGGCTGGAGCAGTACCGGCTGGTGACGGCGGAAAAGGAACTGCTCCGGGGCACGTTGCGCGGCTGCATCAAGGTGCTTACGGACATTCTCAATCTGGTCAATCCGGAGGCATTCAGCCGTGGCGAGCGGGTCAAACGGCTTATGATGGCCGTGGTCCGCACGGCGGCCCTGGCCAATCCCCTCAAATTTGAGCTGGCCGGCATGCTTTCCCAGATCGGCATGGTGGCAATACCGCAAGATATCGTCTTCAAACGCTTTCGGGGGGAGCAACTGAGCGCCGAGGAAAATCAGATCTACGGCATGCACGCCGCCATCGCCACCTCGCTGCTCTCGCAAATTCCGCGTTTAAACGATGTCGTAGAGATTGTTTCCTGCCAAAACGAGTGTTTTTCCCAAGGCACAGTCATGTCGGAAGGGGCCGTCCTTATCAACCTTTGCCTGGAATACGACGACCTCGAGCAGTTGGGTGTGCCCAAAGACCAGGCTATTGCCAGCCTGCGGCCGCGCTGGGAGGCCCGGGCGCCGGCAGTCTTTACGGCCTTTGAGAAAGTCCTGTTTAGCGACGAAGGCTATGTGCCCAAGCGCGTTGCCTTTAAAACCATCCAGGCAGGCATGATCATACAGCAGGATCTGTTTGACGCGCAGGGCCTCTTGATTATGGCCAAGGGGCAGGAACTGAGCGACATTGCCATCCTGCGGCTGACAAAAATGAGTGAGAGCTTCAAGCTTCCCAAAGAGTTGGATGTGCTTGTGCCGCTGTAATGCCGGTGGCAACGATCGGCTACGGCGCAGATTCCTGCCCAAGGACGCCCTCGGCAACCGCGCGCCAGTCGGCCAGCCGCGGCGACAGCCCCATGCGCTCCATCGCGTCCAGGTTCCAACGCTGGCGGTCGTATCCCGGATGCCTCACGTTAATCTCATGCTCCAGCGCATTGCTCGCATGGACAATGCCGGCCAGAAGCGGCTCTTCACCCGGGTAGGCCCTGACCATATGATGGGCATTCACCCAGGGGATGACCGCTTCGGAAAAACCCCACAGACTGAGCAGATAGGCCCCGAGTTCGGCGTGGGTGCAGCCCAAAATGGCGTTTTCGGTTCGCCAGATGGCGGTGTTGTCTTTTTGACAGACGGCAATGGTCTGGGCGTAGACCTGCGGCGCTGACGTGAGCAGCACCAACTTCCCGATGTCATGCAAAATGCCCGCGATATACAGGTCGTCCTGCCGCGCGGTATCGAGTCCCTCGGCCTTGGCGAGCGCCTTGCATACAAGGCCGGTATTGAGGCTGTGTTGCCACAGACCGTCCAGGTGATAGCCGGGAAACTTCGCGGCATCGAAGCTGTTAAAGAGTCCGGCGGAAAGCACCAAGCCGGCAATGACGTCCAGCCCAAGCAGATTGACGGCGTAGGCCGGACTGGACACCGTGGACCTGAGCCCGAAAAAGGACGAATTGACAAGCTTGAGCATGGTGGCCGACAGCCCCATGTCCTGGGTTATCAGTTCGCCCAAGCGGAGCATTGACGGCTGCGGGGCTTGTAATTCGCTCAAAATACGCTGGTGGACGGCCGGCAAAGCGGGCAGCCGGTCCAGGCTGGCGGCCAATTGCTGCACCGCCGGGTTGGTGATGACATCACGCAGGGCGATCATGCGGTTAATAGTCCGGGCCAGCAGTTCCGACTGCAACGGTTTGGCAAGAAACTGATGGGCGTAGCGCGACACCTTTAAAATCATTTTTTTATCCGAATGACCTGAAAGCACCAACCGAATGACGGATGGGTGGCGGGTGAAGACCTCCTCCAAAAGCGAAGCTCCATCCATATCTGGCATGAGCAGATCAGTGATCAATATGTCATAGTCTGTGCTCTCCAGTTCCGCAAGCGCCTGCCTTCCTCCGTCGCAAAATGCCATGATCCATTCGTTTCGTTTCGGATACAGTGTGCGTTTGAGGCCACTGAGAACATTGGGCTCGTCGTCCACAAAGAGAATGGATGGCTTCATGCCGTCGCCTTCTGCAACTGTGTCAGCGGAAAATGCAGGGTGAAGGTGGTTCCCTCCCCCGGCTTCGAAGCGACCTCGACCGAACCGGCATGTTTGCGCATGGCGTCATGGACCAGGGCCAACCCTTGCCCTGTGCCCTTGCCGACTTCCTTGGTCGTGAAAAACGGATCGAAAACCCGGTGGAGATTCTTTTCCGGGATGCCGCACCCGGTATCGGTTACGGACAGAAGAAACGTGTCCCCTTCTTGCCGCGTCGTGATGGTGATAAGGCCTTTGGGGTCGTCCGCCTTATGTTTTTCGCTGATGGCGTGGCCGGCGTTGACCAGCAGATTGAGCAGCACCTGGTTGAAATCACCCGGGAAACAGGGAAGGGTCGGCAGGTCCGGGTCCAGGTCAAGCCGCAGTTCAGCGTGGTATTTCCACTCGTTGCGCGACACCAACACGGTGTTCTCGATGGCGGTTTGCACATTGAGCAAGGTCTTTTCTTCGCCCCCGGGATGGGAAAAGCGCTTCATGGCGCGCACTATGGCAGCCACACGCGCCACCCCTTCGCGGGACTGGGAGAGTGCCTTGGGCACTTCGTCCAAAATAAAATCAAGATCGAGTCCGGCGTCCACGCTCGCGCCAGGCGTCACCTGGCCATTCCCCGATCCCAATTGCGGGCGCCCGGCATCCAGGGCCGCGTCAGGCTCCCGAAAGCCGCGCACGGCTGCGGTCAGATCCGCAAACGCGCCTTCCAGAAAGCTCAAGTTGTCGCCAACGTATTGGATAGGCGTGTTGATCTCATGGGCGATGCCGGCAGCCAGGCCGCCGATGGACTCCAGCCGCTGGGCCAGGACCAACTGCCGCTCCAGGGCCTTTCGGGCGGTCATGTCAAAAATAATCTCATAAAACAGGAGTTGGCCGGCCCGGTTGGCTGAAATGACGGTTTTGATCACAGGAACGGTGGAGCCGTCAGGACGCTCGATATTAAATTCCTCATTGACCATGTTCCCCTGAAGCAAAGGACACTGGTCCACAATTTCCCCGGAGGCAGCACGGACCCATTTGATGCTCTTGCAGGCTTTCCCGACAAGCTCGCTCTTTTGAATACCAAAAATCTCTTCGGCTATGGAGTTGACTTCAACGATTAAATACGTTTGAGGATCGACAATAAATATTCCGGCCCGGATACCTGTAAGGATTTTTCTGAGTACATCTTCGCTTTGCCGGAGACTTTCTTCGACACACTTACGCTCTGTGACGTCAGTAAATACGCCAATAAGCCCGATCATGTTTCCAGCTGAATTCCTGAGAGGCGCTTTATGAAATATGAGCGCGCGTGCTTCCCCGGTTGTCGTGCCCATTTCATACTCATACGAAACAGGAGCGTTCTGCTCGTACATCTCTCTTTCTTTCACCATATGGAACAACAAATCTTCACTTTCAAACAAATCATGTATCACTTTTCCTATGATATTTTCTCCTCCAAAATATTTTTTAATTGCCGTATTACACCACAAAATTCGACCATCAATATTCATAAAATAGACGGGAGAAGGAATAGCATCAGCCAATGTTTGAATGAACTCCAGGCGATCATTGCGTTCCGCTTCCATCTGCTTTTGCAGAGAAATATCCTTGTCAACCCGTAGCAGGTAAGGCTCACCGTCTATGACGACGGCGACAAAGGTGCACTCCAGATAGACTTCTTCCCCAAAGGAACTCACAAAGTATTTATCTGCCTTAACGACCGCACCGCTGGCCAGGGCCTGCTCTGCCAGCGCCAGACGCCCCGAATCCCTCCAGGAGGCAAGCATGCGGAAATTATGCTCCCGAAGGGCCGCGACAGTCCCTCCCAATAAATCCGCCAGAAATCTGTTGGCCAGGACGCAGGCTCCGGTCTTTGCGTTATACACAGCGATGCCTACCGGGGCATGCTCCAAGATACTCTTATTAAACTCCAACGCCTGGGCCAGAGCCTTTTCCAAGCGTTTACTCTCTGTAATATCCGTGAGCGTGCCCACAAGGCCAAGAATCGTACCGTCGCCGCCCCGAAACAAGGATTTGCTCACGATGACAGAACGCCGCTCGCCGCCCCGGGCCACAACCTCCGCCAGCAAAGGCGTTGTGGGCCGGCCTTCCAGCAGGGCCTGTCTGTAAGCATCTATCTGTAGCGCATACGCTGGCTCGAACAAATCGTGGGGGGTCTTTTTTTGAAAGCCTTCACTTTTGACGCCAAAAAATTCCAGACAGGCTTCGTTGTACCACAGGTACTGGCCATCGGCATTCATCAGTGAGACCGGCGTCGGAACTTCATCCATTGTATACTGAAAACGCCGCAACTCCTTGTCTGCCTTCAGTTCGTCCTCAGCCTGCTTGCGTGCCACGATGGCCCAGATGCCCTGGGCAAACAAATCAAGAGATTGTATATCCTCCGGCGCATATCTACCCTCTTTATTACCAACACCAACCACTGCAACTATTAACTTATCCTGAAATATTGGGACGGAAAGAAAATTCTGCAAAGGAACGTGCCCTTCAGGATAACCTTTTTTCAGAGGATTGTGAGCAGAATAATCATTGACAAGAATTGGACCTCTCCCGCGAACCGCCTCGCCCCATATGCCGGTATGCTCCAATTCGTATGTCGCCCGCTTTTCAACAAGCGTACAGGACTCCATGACATTATTTGACCAGGAATAAAGCGTAAAAAGCCGACTATTCTCATTATAAAAATAGATATACCCAACGGCACTGGACGTCAACAGAAGCGCTTCTTCCAGGGCGTAATCCAAAAAATCGTGAATGGAATGTTGCGACAGACCATACAACCGGGTCAGGGCTTTGATTGGGCCTTGCGTGTCCAATGCTCCTCCCTCCTCAAGAGTTCGCCAAGGCTTGGCCAGACGATCTGCTCTGTTCCATGCCGGTTGTTTCGCGCGTTGCGCCCCCCCAAAAAGCGTTACGCCTGCCCCATGGTCGCCGTGCAAAGTGCCCTTCCCTGCGACGGGTTGCTGTGCGACTCGGCACACCGTGCCGTTGGCGCAGCAAGCCGCCCCAGCCGCTTGCACATCATGACATAATAACAAAGGAAAAACGAGATTGGATAACCTTAGAGCAGATATCCCCCAACCTGTCCAGCCTGCCGAGTTGCCCCGGCCGTGACCAGAAGACCCGGCCTCCGGGGGCGCTTCGCGCTTGGGCCGCACAGCGCGCCGACAGGACTCGCCCCCGGCAAACCCCATGTTCGGTGGCACCTCGCACTGGGGCCGCCCCCGCGTTCCCCGTTCCCCTCACAACCGGGCCGCGTCAGGATCATGCCGCCCGAAGTGTTCCCGGGCGCGGTCAAAGCTCGCCGTGGCGTAGCAGTAGGCGCAGCCAAAGAGACACCGGTCGTAGGCCCCGATGTCGCGGCTTGGGGCACAGCCGCAGCCCGGCCGCTGGCCGGCGTCCTTGCCGGCCGGGATGGCGCGGCCGGTGCAGGCGCTGATCCAGGCGGCGTCGATGCAGCGCGAGGTCGGGATGCCGGCGGCCTCGGCGTACGCCGGCTGACAGCACGTGGCCAGGGTCAGATCGTTTGCGGCGGCCATATCACGCAGATCAAGGAGCAACCGTACGTGTTCGTCAGGCGTCGTGTCCAGGGACGCATAGCCCGCCCCGGCCAGGGCAGCCATACGCTTGGCGATTTTGCGATAGGGTTCGACGAAGCTGACGATGACCCGGTCGGTGTGCCCGGCCAGGGCGGCGGCCAGACGGGCAAAGGTGCGGCGATGCCAGTCCGGGGGCGTGGCCCCGGTCAGCACGATAGGATCGTAGCGCCACACGACCCGGCCGGGCAGGGCATCGGCCAGACTAGCAAAGGCCGGCAGTGCGGTCTGCGGTCCCGGGCATTTGGGGTCCAAGGCCCGGGGATTATCCAAAAGGGTCACCAGAAAAAACGGCTCATGGCCCAGAGCCATGATGTCCGGCAGGTGGGACAGAAGCGGTCGTGGATCGCGGGTCCAAAAGACGATGGCGTCAACATCGTGGGGAGCCAGGGAGACGCGGGAAATCTGGGCGGCGTTAAAGGGATTTTGCACCTCGCAAAAGCCTGCCCGCAGCCGCGCCATGAGCCAGCGGGCGTAAAAGGCCGGGATGTCGGTGCGCCGGCTGGCGCTTATGATCACAGGCGCGCTCCGGCTTTGGCCAGCAGTTCGGCAAACACGGTGTCGGGCAGCAGGCTCCCGCCCGTGGCCCAGAGAATATGTGTGGCCGGGCGATCTGCCAGGGCCGGCAACCCGGCCCGACGCACGGCCAGGGGACCGGCCAGGGCAGCAGCGGCCGCCGGCTCCAGGCGAAGCGCTTCTGCGGTCCAGGCTTCGGCCACATGCGCCAACATGGCCGCGTCGGGCACGGTATGGGCGCCGTCCAAAATGGGCTCCATGCTGCGGCAGACCAGGTCCGACGGCCGGGCTACAGCCAATCCGTCGGCCACGGTGCGCCCGGTAAGGCCATAGTCGGCGGCGCTGACCCCGGCGCGCCGCCCGGTGGCCAGCCCGAGCAGCAGGGCCGGGGCCTGGGTCGGCTCGACGAAAACGGCCAGGGCGGCATCGCCAAGGGCCAGCCGCGCGCCGCAAGCGATGCCGCCCGGCGCGCCGCCCACCCCGCACGGCAGGTGCAAAACCAGGGGCGAAGCCGGCGCAACGTCGATACGGCAGGCGGCGAGCTGCTGCGGCAGCTCCAGCCCGGCCACGGCGTAGCCCAGAAACAGATCCAGGGAATTTTCATCATCGATAAAATGCAGGCGCGTCGCATGGGCCGCTTCTTCCCGGGCTGTGGCGCAGGCAGCGGCGTAGTCGCCCGGGTGTTCGATGACCGTTGCCCCGACGCCACGCAATTTTTCCTTTTTCCAGGCCCGGGCCTCGGCCGCCATGTGGACCGTGACGGCAAACCCCAGGCCCCGGCCGAAGATGCCAATGGACAGGCCCAGGTTGCCGGTGGAACCCACCGACAGGGTGTGGCCGGAAAAAAACGCCCGGGCGTCCGGTTCGGCCAGGAGGCGAACGTCGTCGTCCGGGCCGGTGAGCAGCCCCTGAGCCAGGGCGAGGCGCTCGGCCACGGCCAGTACGGCATGCAGCCCGCCCCGGGCCTTGACCGAGCCGGCCACGGGCAGGGCATGGTCGGCCTTGAGATACACCCGGTCCTGGCTGGGCAGGCCAGCCGCTTGAAGCCGGCGGGCCAGGACCGGCACAGGCAGCAGCGGCGATTCGATGCAGCCGCCACTTGGGGCCAATTCCGGAAAAAGTTCGGCCAAAAGCGGCGCAAACCGGGCCAGACGCGCCTTTGCGGCCGTTATGTCGGCCAGGGTCACGGGCAGGGACGCGGCCACCGCCTCGATGGGGGCGCGGCCGGGATTGACGAAAAAAACGGGGTGTCCGGCGCGCAGGCCGGCTTCAAGAGCGGCATCCATACCGACGCCATAGCCCAGATTGCCCCTGTCGCCAATGCCGTCGGCCGGGAAAGCACAGCCAGCCCAGCGACAATGCCCCTCTGCCCGCATATTTTTTCAAACGCCGGGACAAGCCGCCGTGCCCCGCCGCCACAATCGCCCGGCCGGGCCTTTACCGCCGGCCGTTCGTGCATTATGCCTTACGCGCTATGAAATTTCACGTCACGACCATGGGCTGCCAGATGAACGTCGGCGACGGCGACTGGCTCACCCGTTCCCTTATTGCGGAAGGCTTCACCCCGGCTTCTGACGCAGACGCCGAACTTTTTATCCTTTTCACCTGCTCGGTGCGCGACAAGCCGGAGCAGAAAGTGGTCAGCGAAATCGGGCGCATCGCCGACCGCCACCGGGACAATCCCAACGCCTTTATCGCTGTCGGCGGCTGCACCGCCCAACAGCTCGGCACGGCCCTGTGGCGACGCTTCCCCATGGTGCGTCTGGTCTTTGGCACCGACGGCATTGCCGCCGCACCCAAGGCCTTGGCGCGTCTGGCTAACGAACCGGGCCTTCGCCTGTCGCTTTTGGACTTCACCGAATCCTACCCCGAACGCGACCAGTCCTGGCCCGAGGAGAAGCTGCCACCCCGGGCCTTTGTCTCCATCATGCAGGGCTGCGACAATTATTGCGCCTACTGCATCGTCCCCTTTGTGCGCGGCCGCCAGAAATCGCGCCCCCTGGCCTCCATCATCGCCGAATGCACCGCCCTGGCCGCGCGCGGCGTGCGCGAAGTGACGCTGCTGGGCCAAAACGTCAACAGCTACGGCTTAGACGATTCCGGCGATGGCACCAGCTTTGCCGCACTCCTGGACGCCGTTGCCGCCGTGCCCGGTATTGCGCGCATCCGGTTTACCACCTCGCATCCCAAAGATTTGGACGATGCGGTCATCGAACGGTTTGCCTCCCTGCCCGCCCTTTGCCCGGCGCTCCATCTTCCGGTACAGTCCGGGTCCGACGACATTTTGCGGCGCATGGGCCGGCGTTACGACACGGCCGCCTATCTGGCGCTGGTTCACAAACTGCGCCGGGCGCGCCCCGATATCGCGCTCACCACGGATTTCATCGTCGGCTTTCCCGGCGAAACCGAAGCCGATTTCCAGGCCACCCTTAATCTGGTGCGCCACGTTGGATTTGAAAGCGGCTTCTCATTTATGTACAGTGACAGGCCAGGAACCGCATCCGAGCGTCTGGAGCCCAAGATCAGCCAGGAAGTAAAGGCCGCCCGGCTGGCCGAACTGCAACGGCTGCTCGACGAGCGTCTGGCCGCCTCCCTGGCCGCCCGGGTGGGGCAGACGGATACGGTGCTCATCGAAGGACCAAGCCGGCGCGACGGAGCCTCCGGCCCGTCCTGGCGGGGCCGCGACAGCGCCGGCCGCATCGTCAATCTGCCCCTGCCGGGCCTGAACGACGCTACGGGCCGGCTGGTGCGGGTTCGCATCGTACTCGCCAAAAAGCACTCCCTGCTCGGGGAGGCGGAGGCAGAACATGATTGAAATGAAAGTCTTCGGCCTTGCCCTGGACGAAGAATCCCAGGTGCCGGTGCTGATCCTCAAGGATTCCGAGGAAAAAACCGTCCTGCCCATCTGGATCGGGGCCATGGAGGCCATGGCGATTTCCCTGTCCTTAAACGACGTGGAACTGCCGCGTCCCATGACCCACGATCTGCTGCTTAACATGATCCACAAGCTCGACGCCCACGTGGTAGCCGTCCATATCACGGAACTGACCGAGGGCACCTATTACGCCAGCATCGAAGTGGAGGTGGAAGGCGGCATCCGGCACATCGACAGCCGCCCCTCCGACGCCATCGCCCTGGCCCTGCGGGCCAAAGCCCCGATTCTGGTGGCCGAAGAGGTCATCGAACAGGTGGCCAACGAATCCAAGGAAGCCTCGGTGGTCGCCTTCTCCACCGACGACGCGGACAAGTGGACGGAACTGCTCGAAAAATACGACCCCAACGATACAAAATACAAGATGTGACCATGATCGATCTGCACACCCACACCACGTTTTCCGATGGCGTCCTCATTCCGGCCGAACTGGCCCGGCGCGCCGCCAAGGCCGGCTATCGGGCCATGGCCATGACCGATCACGCCGACCATTCCAACCTCGATCTCATCGTCTCCAATATCAGCCGGTTCACGGCCGAAACCGGGGCGTTTCTTGAGGTCACCGTGCTGTGCGGGGTGGAGATCACCCATGTGCCGCCGCCGCTGATCCCCCAACTCGTCACCCGGGCCAGAGAAGCCGGGGCGCAGCTCATCGTGGTCCACGGCGAAACCATCGTCGAGCCGGTGGAACGCGGCACCAATCTGGCCGCCATCGAAGCCGGTTGCGACATCCTGGCCCACCCGGGACTCATCACCCCGGAAGAAGCCGAACTGGCCGCCGAACGCGGCGTGGCCCTGGAAATCACCACCCGCAAAGGCCACAGCCTGACCAACGGCCACGTGGCC
This sequence comes from Solidesulfovibrio aerotolerans, assembly GCF_009856865.1. Classification (GTDB taxonomy): domain Bacteria; phylum Desulfobacterota; class Desulfovibrionia; order Desulfovibrionales; family Desulfovibrionaceae; genus Solidesulfovibrio; species Solidesulfovibrio aerotolerans. Next base: position 27,429 of record NZ_WVUD01000041.1, read on the forward strand.
GTCCTGGCCCGGCGCTTCGGGGCCAAACTTGTCATCAACAACGACGCCCACGAACCCGACGATCTGGTCAGCCAGGAACGCCGCAAAAAAGTCGCCCTGGGTGCCGGGCTCACCCTGGAAGAATATCTGCAAGCCGAATCCAACTCCCGTGACATCGTCTCACGCATCCTCGGCCGAGGCCGCACCGACTAGCGAGAGAGAATAAAGAGGAAGAGAAAGAGGCCTCCGGCGGCCAAAGAGCTGAGCCCTTTGGAATCCCACCTGAAAGGCAAGGGGTTAAGGGGGAAAGGCGTCTGCCCCTGCAACCCAGCCCCCTTGAAATACTTCTCCTATTAAGGGGGTCCGGGGGGGATTATCCCCCCCGGCCGCCGGAGGCACTCCGAGCGCACGAAGCCGTTTTCTGCTGCCAATGCCTTGCGTCTGTCTGGCTCCCGGCCTATATGCAACCTAACGTTGCAATCCGTCCAAGGAGCGCCCATGACCAGATTATTTGGCATTCTCGCGATATTCCTGACTCTTTCCGTCCTCCCCGGCTGTGGCTACAACCAGATGCAGACCAACGAAGAGGCGGTCAAGGGTGCCTGGGGCAATGTGGACGCCGCTTTGCAACGCCGCCTGGATCTGATCCCCAATCTGGTGGAAACAGTCAAAGGCTACGCCAGCCACGAGAAAGACACCTTCACCGCCGTCACCGACGCCCGGTCCAAGGCCGGACAAATCAAACTCACTCCCGAAACCCTGGCCGATCCCCAGGCCATGGCCGCCTTCCAGCAGGCCCAGGGACAGATGCAGTCCGCCCTCTCGCGCCTTTTGGCTGTGGCTGAAAACTACCCCCAGCTCAAGGCCGACCAGAACTTCCGAGATCTGCAACATCAGCTCGAAGGCACGGAAAACCGCATCAACGTGGCCCGGCAACGCTATAATCAGACCGTTGAGGTCTACAACAGCTCCATCCGCACCTTCCCCAACTCCGTCACCAATTCGTTTATGCTCCATTTAAAGCCCAAAGAGTATTACAAGGCCGACGAAGCCGCCCAGCAGGCTCCCAAAGTGAAGTTCTAGCGTTGCGCTTATAAGCAGAGAGGCAGCCGGCCCAAGGAGCGATGATGACGCGACCCTCGACCCCTCCCGCCATGGCGCGGGCCATTTCCCTGGCCAGTCCCCAACACGGGGCAGGCGTGACCGGGACGCAGCCAGGCCGATGGCGGCTGACCGGGACGGGACTGGCCGGCCTGTTCGCCCTGCTGGTCGCGCTGACCCTCTGGGCGGGAGCGGCCCTGGCCCTGGCCGTGCCGCGCCTGGAAGGCCGGGTTACCGACACGGCCCATCTGCTCTCCCCGGCCGCCGCCGCCCGTCTCGACGCCCAACTCGCCGATTTTGAGCGCAGCGATTCCGCTCAGGTGGTGGTCTTGACCATCCCGTCGCTTTCTGGCGAACCCCTGGAGGACTACGCCGTCAAAGTGGCCCAGGCCTGGGGCATCGGCCAAAAAGGCAAGGACAACGGCGTGTTGTTGCTGATCAGCAAAGATGACCGCAAGGTGCGCATCGAGGTGGGCTACGGCTTGGAAGGACGCCTGACCGACGCGCTCACCGGTCGCGTCATCGACAACGTCATTGTTCCGGCCTTTAAGGCCGGCAACTACGACGCCGGCATAGAAGCCGGGACCACGGCCATCATCGAAGGCGCGCGCGGCGAATACAAGGGGGCTGCGGAACCCGGCACAGCCTCGGGCCACGACGACAGCGCCTTTTTTGGCCTGTTCATCCTGGCCATGCTTCTCATCGCCCTGCTTTCCGGGCTGCCGGCCCTGGCCCGGGCCGGCATTTTCGGCCTGGCCATGCCCATTGTCGGTGCGCTTTTCGCCCTGCCCCTGGCCATGCTTGGCTTGCTGCTTGTGGCCGGGGTGGTGCTGGGGCTTATTGGCCCCTTGATGCTGCGCGGCAGCCGCAGCGGCCGCAGCGGCTTTTTTGTCGGCGGCGGCGGGTCGTCGGGCGGCGGCGGCTTTTCCGGCGGCGGCGGCTCCTTTGGCGGCGGCGGTTCGTCGGGCAGTTGGTAGGAGAGGATCATGCGAAAGCTTGTAGATGCGTTTTTGTCCCCGGCCGACCGGGATACGCTCGTGGCGGCCGTGGCAGCGGCGGAAAAACGGACCTCAGCCGAAATCGTGCCCATGGTGGTCGGGGCCAGCGATGACTATCCCAAGGCCGATCTGGCCTGTTCCGTGGCGGTGGGGCTGACGGCCGGGCTGCTCCTCTGCCTGGCTTTCGGCACCCGCAACCTGTGGCTTTTCCTACTTTTTTTCGGCATCTTCGCCCTGGTCGCCTTCGAGGTGGCCAAACGCGCCCCGGCTGTTCGACGCCTGTTTGTCTCCCGGGAACGGGCGCTTCTGGAAACGAAACAGGCGGCCCAGGCAGCCTTTTTCACCCACGGCCTGACCGAAACCAAGGCCCGAAACGCGGTGCTTATCTATGTCTCGGTCTTTGAGCGGCTGGTGTTTCTCCAGCCCGACGTCGGCTTGGCCGGCAAACTCGACACCCAGGCCCTCGACGCCGCCACCGCCGCCCTGACCGCCGGCATCGCCCAGGGACGCCAGGCTGCAGCCCTTGCGGACTGCATCGACACCCTGGCCGACCGGCTCGCCCCGCATTTTCCGCCCGCTGCCGACAACCCCGACGAGATCAAAAACCTGATCCTCATCTGACGCCTTGCGCCGCAAACGACGCCATTTTGCCGGTTCCTGGCGTTGCAATTGCCTTGACCTGTGGCATACTGGCTCCAAACTCAAAAGGCCCGACCAAGACGCAATGGGCCTTTGCAAGGAGGAGTCATGGACCAGTACCACGAGCCTGTGGCCGAGCTCTCACCCCTGGATCGGGATTTCGTTCGGGCTCTTATGAGCCTTAAGGAAGAAATCGAAGCCATCAACTGGTACCACCAGCGGGTGTCAGCCGCCACCGATCCTCAGATCAAAGCCATCATGGCCCACAACCGCGACGAAGAAATGGAGCATGCCATCATGGGCCTGGAGTGGCTGCGCCGCACCATGCCGGGCTGGGACGCGGTCATGCGCACCTATCTCTTCACGACCGGCGACATAACCGCCCTGGAAGACGCCGCCACAGGCCCGGCCGGCTCTACTGACGCGGCCCAGGCCGGCCCGAGCGCCGGGTCCGGTTCGCTCGGCATCGGCAGCCTCAAGGGAACCCGCTAAACAACTCCGGGAGACGCCATGGATATCTTAAAACGCGATCTCGCCCCCATCACCGCCGCCGCCTGGCAGGCCGTGGACAACCGCGCCCGACAAACCCTGACCACCATGCTCTCCGCCCGCCGGGTGATGGACGTGACCGGCCCCCTGGGCTGGGAATTCGCCGCTGTGCCGCTGGGACGCATCGAATACGCCAAGACCCAGTCCGTATCCGGCATCACCTACGGCCTGCATCAGGTCAAACCGCTGGTGGAGGTCAAGGTGGCCTTCACCCTGGACATCGCCGAAATCGACAACGCCGCCCGGGGCGGCAAGGATCTTGATCTGGCCGGCCTGGATGCGGCCGCCGAAAAGCTGGCCCGATTCGAGGAGGAAGCCCTCTACCACGGCTTTGCCCCGGCCGGCATCAGAGGCCTGTCGGAAGTCTCCAGCCAAAGCCGTATGCAGGTCTCGGGCGATCCCGAAGACATTGCCGACAAGGTGTCCAAAGCGCTTACCGCCCTGCGCAAGACCTCGGTGGAAGGCCCCTATGCCCTGGTGGTCGGGCCGGAGATGTGGGTGGCGCTGTCCGGCCATGTCCGGGGCTATCCCCTGTCGCAGTATCTGGAGACCATGCTCGCCGGCCAGGTTATCGTCAGCCCCTTTATCGAGGAGGCTTACGTCGTTTCCACCCGGGGCGGCGATCTGGAAATGACGCTGGGCGGCGACATCGCCATCGGCTACGCCTCCCACGACACCGAGAAAGTGGCCCTCTTCTTCTTGGAATCCTTTACATTCCAGGTGCTGGACCCCACGGTGGTGGTGCGCCTCGACTACACCGCCGGCTAAGACAGCGTCCGCCGCGATCCGCGTCGCGGTTGCGGCGGACACCGGGCCTTGCTGCCGCATCGAGGCAACACGGAATGCAACGCCAACAAACTCAAATTAAGCGTGAAAACATCAAAACAAAGCTCTAGCAGCACCTCACCCTGAACAATCACGATTATTTCAAAGGCGCGACTCCTACGCGCTTAATACCTTGAAATTACGATTGTTAAAAATAACATCAGTCACACGAAAAAAATAATTTGCGTGTGACTAAATTCTGTACTATTTTCCCCTCAACGCAACGATTCACCCGGAACAGCGCCCGTTGTCCCGGAACTGATAGCAAACATCCAGGAGACTTTGCCATGAAAGTCAGCGCCCGTAATCTGATCCCCGGCACCGTTAAGAAAGTCACCATCGGCATGGTCAACGCCGAAGTCGTCATCGAAGCCGCCCCCGGCGTCGAGATCGTTTCGGTCATCACCAAGGAATCCGCCGAAGCCATGGGCCTTAAGGCCGGGGCCAAGGTCAAAGCCATGGTCAAGGCCTCCAGCGTCATGATCGTCGCCGAGTAGTTTCAAAAAAACCAATCTTCAGGAGACATACCATGAAAGTCAGCGCCCGCAATCTGATCCCCGGCACCGTTAAGAAAGTCACCATCGGTATGGTCAACGCCGAAGTCGTCATCGAAGCCGCCCCCGGCGTCGAGATCGTTTCGGTCATCACCAAGGAATCCGCCGAGGCCATGGGCCTTAAGGCCGGCGCCAAGGTCAAGGCCATGGTCAAGGCCTCCAGCGTCATGATCGTCGCCGAGTAGTCTTTAGCCGCCAATGCCGAAAGCCCGGCTGCAACATCTGTTGCAGCCGGGCTTTCGTTTTTCCCTTTGGCTTGCTCGGGCTCCCGCCGGGCTAAATCCCAGCACCATCGCGGATGATCACGCCGCCGGCCCCCTGCTGGGCAATGCGCGCTCCGGGCGGCACGTCGTCCACCACCCAGACGTTGCCGCCAACGACCGCCCCTTTGCCGATGGTGATGCGACCCAGCACCGTGGCCCCGGAATAGATCACCACGTCGTCCTCGACGATGGGATGGCGGGCGTTGCCCTTGACCAACACCCCGGCCTCGTCTTTGGGGAAGCTCTTGGCCCCAAGGGTCACGCCCTGATACAGGCGCACGTTGTCGCCGATGATGCATGTCTCGCCGATGACCGTGCCGGTGCCGTGATCGATAAAAAACCGCCGGCCGATGGTGGCCCCGGGGTGGATGTCGATGCCGGTGCGCGAATGGGCCATTTCCGAGATGATGCGCGGAATCAGATCCACACCGAGCTTGTGCAACTCGTGGGACACCCGGTGATGGGTGAGCGCCGTGAGGCTTGGATAGCAAAAAATCGTCTCGCCCGGCGAGCGCGAAGCCGGGTCGCCTTCATAGGCCGCCAAAGCATCCTCGGCCAGGGCCTCGCGGATGTCGGGCAGACGCATGAGGAACTCGCTCACCAGACGTTCGGCCCGCTCCTGGCAATCCTGGCAGGTGCCAGCCCGCTCGATCTCGCAAAAAAAACAGTGCCCGCGCCGCACCTGATCAATGAGCAGCCTATTGACGGCGTCCAGGCTGGCTCCGATATGAAAACGCATGTTCTCCGGGGCCACATCGGAATGGCCGAAATAACCCGGGAAAATCACGCCGCGCAGCCGGTCCATGACCTCGGCCAGCACCGCCACCGACGGCATGGGCTCGTCATGCAGCGGCCGATGATACACCTTCTCGTACGAGGCCTCCTCGCACAACATCTCCGTCACCCATTCCACCGGCGTACGCTTGCGTGGGCTGGGCAATCGCACATTTATTGCGGTCATCAGACGCCCTCAGCAAAAAGCTGGGTTGAAAGGTAGCGCTCGCCCGTGTCGCACACGATAAAAACCACCACCTTGCCGGCATTTTCCGGCCGCTTGGCAATCTCAAGGGCTGCATAGGCATTGGCCCCGGAAGAAATGCCGCACAGGATGCCTTCCTCGCGCAACAGCCGCCGGGCCATGACCATGGCCGCGTCGTTTTCCACCGCAAACACTTCATCGACCAGACTTCGATCCAACACCTGCGGTACAAACCCTGCGCCGATCCCCTGAATGGCATGGGGACCGGGCTTGCCGCCGGACAGCACCGGCGAGGCAGCCGGTTCCACGGCCACGGCCTGAACCCCTGGCTTTATCGCCTTCAGCGCCCGGGCCACGCCCGTCACCGTGCCGCCCGTGCCGACCCCGGCCACAAAAATATCCACCGTGCCGTCGGTGTCCTGCCAGATTTCCGGCCCGGTGGTCAGGGCATGGATCTCTGGGTTGGCCGGATTGGCAAACTGCATGGGCATAAACGCCCCGGGAATCGTGTCGGCCAGTTCGCGCGCCCGCTCCACCGCGCCCGTCATGCCCTTGGCGGCTGGCGTGAGGACCAACTCGGCCCCAAAACCCCGCAACAGCGTGCGCCGCTCCACACTCATGGATTCCGGCATGGTGAGCATGAGCCGATAGCCGCGCACAGCGCACATAAAGGCCAGCCCGATGCCGGTATTGCCCGAGGTCGGCTCCACGACAACCGCCCCCGGCTTCAAACGCCCTTCTTTCTCGGCCGCCCGGATCATGGCCACGCCGATGCGGTCCTTGACCGACGAACACGGGTTAAACGACTCCAATTTGGCCGCCACCCGGGCCACACAGCCCTCGGCCAGCTTGGTCAGCCACACCATAGGCGTGCCACCCACCAGCTCGGTCATATCATTCGCTATCCGCATGGTTGCTCCCTCTTAACCGGGCTCTGCCCGGACCCGCCGGGGGGGATAATCCCCCCCGGACCCCCTTGGCGGGCGGCGCGGTTGTTGCGAGGGAAACCCTCGCAACAACCGCGCCGCCAGTCAAAGGGAACCAA
>NZ_WVUD01000042.1 GCF_009856865.1 Solidesulfovibrio aerotolerans
TTTGAACTTGATGTCATGGCAATTTATGCCATTTTTTCAAAATTGATCGCCTAAGTGGAAAGGCATCATGAGCTTGCACCAGTTGTCGCTTTCAGGCGTCAAGCCTTTTCTTAGCCGGACAGTAATGACCCAGGACAGTAATTACCTGGTTCGCTATCAATATTTTGAGCCAACCATCGTTGCAGATCAAATCAATGTCGATCTTTCCTATATTGACTTCGTCTCCATACCCATGTCCCTGGCGGCCATCAATGCCCCCCATGCCACGAACAGTCCCCAGACGACTACGGCAAACGGCCTGATACTTGTCAACGCCGCAGCCGCCTCCGGGACGACGGCGCTTAATAACGTGCTGCCTTCGTCAAGCCAAATACTGCCCAATGCAAATTTCACCCGCGTCGTCTCCCCCTCGCTCAACGCGACCAGTGCGGCCATGTATCATGACTGGACCAACTACTTACAAACGACCCTTTCCAATAAGCAGGTCACGCTCAAGGGCTCTTATGTGGGAACCGGCCCGCAACCAGCCTGGACAAATGCGCAAGGCTATTGCCAGACGGCTGTCCCTCCGATAACCGATCCCAACGTTTGCAGCCGGTATCAAGCCCAAAGCTACGATTACATCGCCACATTCGACTCCAGCGGAAACGTCACCATGACCCCGCAAAGCGATTCCGGCAACGGGACCGCCACGTGCGTACCCGTGAGCGTCCAAGGGCCGGGCATCGGGAATGTCGGCTCTATCACCATCAGCTTTGCCAATTTGAATACGGCGACGGGAATCTATGGCAACAACCCCATCTTTTCCTACAGTTACACTCTAAACGGAACACCCTACAGCGGCACCACCACAGGCATCACCAATGATCTTTTCGGGCGCGTGGTCGGCGATCTCATGGCCGGTCTGAGCTTTGGGTATCCCGCCAGCACGGTAACCTATAACGGAACAGCCATCGGCTCCCTCGCGAGCTCGCAGTGGTGGGGCGGCACCCTGCCGGATGGCACGGTTATCACTCTGGCCAACAGCCCGGCGGGCAACAATGTTGCTTTTGGCACGGCCCAACCCGGGCAGCCCAACAACTACCACACCTATGCCGCCAGCTTTAACGCCCTGACATCGGCCTATGGCTTTGCCTTACAGGATCGCTTAAACAACAATACGATTGCCTTTAACACAACGACCGATGCAAACAGCTATCTCATGGTTACCATAAACCCTGACAGTTCAAGCACCGTTCACCCTAATATGTTGTTGCTTCTCTCCGGAAACAATTAAGGAAAAGGCCGTTTCGGACGCACATAATCACATCTGACAAAAAGGACACTGCCGGCACGGCGCATCTCCAGAAAAAATTCCGGGAAGGCCGGTCGGAAAGCCTCCACATTTTCGTTGTCATATGCAGCCAGCATCCAAGCATGCGCCACACGGGGCATGCTTGGATGCACACACCGTGCCCCGCAACAGGCCAACGCGATCTCACTGCAATGTCGCTGTTACCCAGCCACAAACACCGCGCTTGCGCTTGCCGGCACGTTTTTCGGGAACCACTTTTGCCCGCGCCCCGTCCCTGCCGGCCGACGGTTGCCATGGCCGGGAACCGGCGGGCCATCGCTGAGCCTTGTGCCTGCGGCCTGTCGCCGGTGGCCGCCGGCCGGCGGCACGGCTGCGGAGTTACCATTGCCTGGACAAATTGGTAGAGTGTGCCATGTTTGGGCCAATGACCACCCCCCACCCGCAGCGCGAAGGCGGGGACCGTTCCCGGAAAACCCGCCAAACTGGGAAATTTTATCTGCAATGACGCGTCCTTACCATCTTTCCCGTGAAGCGGCAGCGGCCCTGGCCCTGGGCGGGCTGGCCCTGGCCGGCGTGGTCCTCGGGCAGGACTGGCGGGCGGCGGCCCTGGCCGGAGGCCTGTTGGCCGCCGCCATCCTGGCCTGGTTTCCCTTTTTCGGCCTCATGTTCGCCGTGGCCACCGTATTCGTCGGCACGCCTTCGCTCAAAATCAGCCATGTTCCCGGCGTGCTCACCCAGCTGTTTCCGGCCATGTTCCTGCTGCCGCCGGTATTTTTCGGCTTTCTGATCCACCGCGCTACGGCCGTGCGGACGGTGCGGGCCCCGACTTCCCTCCCCCCGCTGACCCCTTTTGTGGCCGCCATTGCCGCGCTCAACATCCTTGGCCTGGCCTGGGCACCGCATACGCGCCTTGCCGTGGGGCAGGTGGCCACCTTGGCCTTTGACGTTCTTCTTTTTTTCGCCGTGGTGGCCGCCGTTTCCAACGAAAAGCGCCTGCGTACCCTGGTCTGGTCCATGGTCCTGTCGGCGCTGCTGGTCTGCGCGGCCATGTTTTGCGGTGCGTGGTACGACTGGGCCGGGACGATCCATCTGGGCCGGGGCGTGGAACTGAACTTCGAACTGTTCTCCGAGGAACGCTGGGGGCGCATCGGCGGGCTGTGTTCGGCCAATCAGGCCGGCGGCTTTCTGGTGATGACGGTGTTTTTGACCATGGGCCTGTCCCGGCTCTACCGCCGCTGGCAGCGGGCCGGCCTCGTCTTTTTGGCCATGCTGTTCCTCACCTTCGTGGTGGTTTCAAGCTCGCGAGGAGCGATCCTGGGCTTTTGCGGAGCGGCCGGGACCTTTTTGCTCCTGCACCCGGCCTCCCGGCGACGAATCCTAAGCCGCACCACCCTGCTCGTACTGGTGCTGGCCGGCGCGATTCTGGCCGGCAAACCGTCGTTTATCGACCGGATGCTGGTGGGCTTCGGCTATTCCGGGCCGCTCCTTTTTTCCGAAAAAAAGACCAGCGGCAGCGTGGCCAACACCAGCGGCTCCGGGGCGCGGTTTCGCATGTGGAAGGATGCCCTCTCGGTCATGGCCGACCGACCGGAACTTCTCCTGCTTGGCCTTGGACCGGGCGGCTTTATCTGGCATACCCGCGAACCGGAGGTGCACAGCCTCTGGTTCGCTTTTTTCTTCGATCTGGGGCTGCTTGGCGGCCTGATCGGCATTCTGGGGCTGGCCACCCTGTCGGTCGCCCTGGCCCAGGCCTTCAAAAACACACCGCCCGGCCCGGCCCGGACGCTTTTTATCGCGGCCGTTGTCGGCGGTCTGGCGGAACTCGGCATCCACAGCCTGATCGACCACGACCTGACCTCGCCAGTCTCGCGCTTTGCCTGGCTGTATCTGGCCATTGTCGCCGCCGCCCTGGGCGTGGTACGAAACGGATCGCAAACCGCACCTTGTGCGCCTTTGGAGATCACCCATGGACCGTTGCCGATACCTCATCCTGACCCTTGGCCTGCTGCTGGCGGTGCCGGCGGCGTTTCCCCGCTCCTGCCCGGCCCAGCCTGCACCCCAGATGCTGGTCAAGCAGGCCCGGGACATGGCGGCGCGGGAACGCACCGATCCGACCACGGCAGGTAACGCCGCGCACCGCCTGCGCGAGTTGCAGGGCCTTTTCGGGGCCATGCGGTTTTCCAAAGCGTTTACCGGTCTGGAGCGGATCTGTTCACCCCAGTCCCTGGCCGCCATGATGCAGGCGGAAAGTGCCGGACACTCCGAAACCACGGCCAAGTTGCTCTCCCCCTGCCTGCTGGCCTTGGGCACCATCCCGGCCCCGGCGGAGACAGGGACTCCCGGTCCCGGCCCCGGCCCGGGCCAGGGCCAGGGTCCGTCCTATCCACCCATCCCGCCAGGGCCGCCCATGGCCGGCCGGCCAGGACCTGGTTCCTTCCCCCCCCCAGGTTTCCAGCCCGGTCAGCCCGGACAACACCCCGGACAACACCCCGGACAGCCCGGGCAACAGGGTCAGCCCGGCATGCCCCGGCAGCCCGGACCGCCCGGCGCACAAGCGAGCGGCCCGACACCGCGCCCCCCGGCCCGAAAGCCGGTCGCCGTCAGTGTGGAGCTGCCGACCACGGCCGACGCCATCTTTGTCACCCCGGCCGTGGCGGTCGGCATATCCAGGCAACAGCCGGACGCGCGGGCAGCCACAGTTGCGGCCTTGGGCCGCACCGCCCGGATCACCCTGACGGATATTCCCGTTTTCATCGAAGAAAGTGCGCCCCAAACAACGTCGCCAACCCCGGCCCAGCGCCAAGCCTCGCCATTCGGGGCGCATCCGGCCACATTTCGCGGCGAAACCCCGCCCTTTGCCCTGGCCGCCGATCTCGGCATCGGCTGGCACCGGGCCGTCGCCTGGTGGGTGGACATCCAGTCCGATGCGGACCTGGCCGCCGGCCGGTTCGACTTCTCCCGCCTGGACGCCCAACTGGCCGGCCTTCCCCCGGGCATGCAGGTCATGCTCACCATCATGCTGCCGACCCGGTTGCGCCAGGATCAAGGCGGCGGAGCCCCCGGGAGGCCCGCTCCCCTGGCGGTCAAAGCCGACGGCAACTGGACCCTTGGGCCACCCCCGGCCGCCTACGACGCCTTTGTCAAAGCCCTGGTCAACCGCTACGGCAAACATCCCCCGGCCGGAATTCCCCGGGTCTCGTGCTGGCAATTTGAAAACGAACTGGACCTGTCCCGGGCCCGCTCGGACGCTGCCGGCTACGCCGCGCTGCTGACCCGGACGGCGACACTTATAAAGGCCGTCGATCCCAAGGCGATGGTGCTGATCGGCGGGGTTTCCGGCGAGGATTTCTCCCGGAATTTCGAGGCCTACTACCAGCCGGTGCTGCGCCTTTTGGCCGGCAAGGGCTTTGACGCCTTTGACATCCACTTCTTCGGCCGGGCCGGGGACTACCGGGAGCTTGCCGCCCTCTACGGGCAGACCCGCCAGGCCCTGGACGCCGCCGGGTTTGCCCGGACCCCTATCTGGATGACCGAAACCGGCACCTACAGCGGCGCCCCGGCCGCGCCGCCGGGACTCCCCCCGCAATCCGAGGAGGAGCAGGCCGCGGAACTGGTGCGGCGCGCCGTCTACGCCCTGGGGCTGGGTATCCCCAAAGTTTTTTGGGCCATGGTGCGCGAGGGGTTTCAACACCAAAACCATCTCTTTGACCATATCGGCCTGACCACAGACCCCCGGGTGACGCCGCAAGCCCCGCCGGGACAGCCCAAAGCAGCCTACGCCGCCTACAAACTGCTGTGCGCCAAACTGGCCGGCTTGGACCCCAGGCCAACCCGCCTGTCGCTGGGACCGGATGTCTATGCCTACCGCTTTACCGGCCCAGGCGGCCGCTCGGTGATTGTGGCCTGGGCCGATCCCCGGCCCGAGGCGCGCTAAGACCTTTGCAGGAGACGGGATGCTCGTGACTGATTTGGGGCGCATGGCCTTTGACGCAGCCTGGACGATCCAGGAGCAGGCTGTGGCCGAGCGCCTCGCCGGCGGGCCTGACCAGCTTTTTTTGGTCGAACATGACCCGGTCGTCACTCTGGGACGCCATGGCGGCCGGGAAAATCTGCTGGTCCCGCCCGAATCCTTGGCGGCGCACGGGGTCGCCCTGGCGAACGCCAGTCGGGGCGGCAACATCACCTGCCATTTCCCGGGGCAGGTCGTGGCCTATCCCATCTTTAAAATCGCTGCGGCCAGGGGTGGCCTGCGCGGCCTGTTTCACGACCTGGAAGCGGTTGTCATCGCCACCCTGGCGGGCTATGGCGTGCGCGGCGAACGCGAACCGGGCCGGCCCGGCGTGTTCGTCGCCGGGCGAAAGATCGCCAGCATCGGGCTGGCCGTCAAAAAATATGTCACGGCCCACGGTCTGGCCCTTAATGTCGGCCGGGATCTCGGGGTCTTTTCACTCATTACCCCGTGCGGTCTGGCCGGCGTGGCCCCGACGTCCCTGGCCCTGGAAATGCCGGCCGTAACGGCCGCCCTCTACCCGAGCGAAGAGCACCTGATCCAGCATGTCAAACGAACCCTCGTCGCCTCGTTCGAACGCGTCTTTTGCCAGAAAGCCGTCCTGGCTGAGGCGACCCCTGCCCCAGGGGCCGGCCTTCACCCGCACCCAGAGCCTTTTGCGTGATCTGCGCTGCAACACCGTCTGCGATGGGGCCAACTGCCCCAACCGCATGGAGTGTTACCAGCGCGGCGTGGCCGCTTTTCTGATCCTCGGCCGGGTCTGCACCCGCAACTGCGCCTTTTGCAAGATCAGCCCCGGCGCGCCGGAACCCGTCGATCCGCAGGAACCCGACCGCGTGGCCCAGGCTGCCGCCCGGCTTGGCCTGGGGCATGTGGTGGTCACTTCGGTGAGCCGCGACGACCTTCCCGATGGTGGGGCAGGCCATTTCGCCGCAGTGCTCGGTGCCCTGCGCCGCACCCTTGCCGCCTCAACCCTGGAAGTGCTCATCCCGGATTTCGGCGGCGATGCGGCCAGCCTGCAGACCGTGCTCGACGCCCGGCCGGACGTGCTCAACCACAACCTGGAAACCGTGCCGGAGTTGTACGCCGCCATCCGCCCCCGGGCAGTTTACGCCAGGAGTCTGGCCCTGCTTGAGCGGGCCAAAAAAAACGCCGCCCCAGGCCTGACCAAAAGCGGCCTCATGCTCGGCCTTGGCGAAACGCCGCAGCAAATCCGTCGCGTACTGGCCGACCTCGCGGCCGTTGGCTGCGATATCGTCACCATCGGCCAATACCTCGCCCCGTCGGCCCGCCATGCGCCCATCGACCGCTACGTCACGCCCGAGGAATTTGACGCCTGGGCCGCCTACGGCGCAACACTTGGCATCCCCCGCATGCATTGCGCCCCGCTCGTGCGCAGCAGCTACAACGCGGGCCTGTTCGTTTAAAGGCCCCGGCGCAGCCTGAGCCCCCGGCCCCAGGCCACGGAAAGGCCGCCCTCCCCAGGCAGCGCCCCCCGAAAAACGCCTGGCCACGCGTCCTTGTCCCAGACCAGAGGAAGGCACACCCTCCCCTGGCCTGATCCCGCTATTTCTGCTTGGCGACAACCTTGTCTTTGATCTGGTCATAGGTCGCGGCAGGGATGATCTTTTTGGACACAAGCTGGTCTTTTCTGGCGTAGGGCCGGCCCTCGATGATTTTTTTGGAATAGGCGTCGCCGATACCGGGCAACATCTTGAGTTGCTCTTCCGACGCACTATTCAAATCAAGCAGCGCAGCCTTTGCCACAGGGGCTTCGACTATCGCCGGGGCGGCGGCAGTCGGGGTTGGCGTTGCCTTTTGCCCGGCCAAGCCGGCCTGGGCGGTCAGACAGAGGGCCACAACGAGAAAGAACACTGCAATTCGTTTCATAAGTCCTCCGGGGTAAAAGGTTGCACAACAGGTCCAAGAGACTTAAAGACATTGTCGCCGCGCTGACGAACAGCCCAACTGGGCGACGTGGAACCTGCCACTGTTCTCCCACGCCGCAGCGGCAGACGCAAGGAGAGCATAGCGCGTCATGCGCCTCCCTGGCGTGGCAAAGAGCATGGGTTCGTCGGCTACAGCCGCCACCACCCGGCCAAGGCGTTTGCGGCATGCCCGGTCGCACCAACAGCCCTCCTCCCCGGTCTGCTTGTCCCAATTCCCTTCCTGGGTTAGAGGCCTCTGCATCTCTGCCGCTGCGGGCGACTCCCGAAAGGAATTCCCATCATGCCGACCCGTTGCGTTGCCATCACCACTGCGGCCTTGCTCGTCGTGTTCCTCCAGATTCTGCCGGCTGCCGGCGAACAGGAAACCCCGGATCAAAAAAAGGCCTATCTGCAAAAAATGGCTGTGGAGTCGAGCAATCCGGTCGGCGAACTGTGGTTGATCACCAACCAGTTCGAGCTCAATCTGGAACAGTCGCCCCATGGCCAAAGCGCCACGTCGTCAGGCACAAAGCGCAAGACCCGCACCACCTCGGACAAAAACGCCCAACTGTCCGCGCTGCACCCCCAAAGCCAGGCCCTGCGACAAAATTTTCAGGAAGAGCGGCCACAATTCAACTATAATTTGCAGCCGGTGCTCAAATTCGACCTGAACAGCGACTGGCGTTTTTTAACCCGCCCGGTGATTCCACTCTATAACTCGCCCGTGCCGCGCGGTCGCACCGCCGTGGACCACGTCTTCGGGCTGGGCGATATTGAGCTTAAGGGCGTGCTCAGTCCCAATGCCAGGGGGCCGGGATTCAAATGGGGCGTCGGCCCCTCTGCTGTGCTGCCAACCGCCACGGATACCCGCCTGGGCAATGGCAAATGGCAACTCGGCGGCGCAATGACCGCTTTGTACACCAACGACAAGCTGGTGGTGGGCATGTTTCCCGAACACTGGTGGTCCGTGGCTGGTGATCCGAAACGAGCAGCCGTGAGCCTCACCAAGATCCAATACTTCTTCTGGTATTCGGTGGTGCCTACCTGGCAGGTGGGTCTGGCCCCCACCGCGACCATTGATTGGCTCCAGCCAAAGGCCGAGGATGCCCTGACCCTGCCCATTGGTCTGGGCCTGTCCAAGACAGTCCTTATCGGCAAGATACCGGTCAAATTCAGCGTCGAGGCGGATTACGCCGTCATACGCCCCCGCAATATTCCAGGCGATGCCTGGACGATCAAGTTTTCCATCATCCCGATCATTCCCGCCTTGTTCTAAATAACGCGGGGCCTTTGACGAAACATATCCCGGCGACCGTTCCCGGAACAATTCCCCACGCCTGTCCGTCTTGAAGGGCTTGCCTTGGCTGGCCCAGGCCGCGTAGATTGCAGGGAATGACGCGGTGCCGCCCAGCACCTCTTGCGTCCCCAACGGTCCTGCCGCAGTGGAGAAATACCATGGCCCTGTCCCGACGTGCTTTTCTCAAGACCGGGTTGGCCGGCGTGACTCTGCTGGCCTGCGGCACTTACACGTTGCCCAGCCCCCAACCGGCGGCAGCGGCGGTGATCCCCTGGACCACGCTGGAAAAAACCGTGGTTGCCATTCCCGTGCCCGCCACCTCACCGATGCTGTCCCCTACCGCCATCGACCAATTCGCCCAATACGGCTACGGCCGCTGGCAGTATGCCCCGGGGCTGGCCTGCCCCAAACGCTTGGATCTCATGCCGGCGGACTACACCGGCAAGAACGCGACCCAGGCGGCGCGGCTCCTGCGTTTTTTTACCATCAGCGACATCCATATAACGGACAAGGAATCGCCGGCCCAGTTGATCTACCTTGGCCTGCTGGAGCACATTTCCTCGGCCTACTCCCCGGTCATGTTCTACACCACCCAGGTGCTCAACGCCGCCGTACAGACGATAAACGCCCTCCATGCCAAAGACCCCATTGATTTTGGCATCTCGCTCGGCGATGTCTGCAACAGCACCCAATACAACGAACTGCGCTGGTACCTCGATATCCTGGACGGCAAAGCCATCACCCCCAGTTCCGGTGCCCATGCCGGGGCCGAAACCATCGACTACCAAAAACCCTTCCAGGCCGCCGGACTGAACCCGGCCATCCCCTGGTATCAGGCCCTTGGCAACCACGACCATTTCTGGCTGGGTTCTGCTCCACTTACCGACCATCTGCGCCAGACCTGCGTGGGTGATACGGTGTTAAATCTGGGCAACGTCCTGATCCACGGCATGGACAGCCGCGGATTTTATATGGGGACCATCGACGGCAACACGGCTAATGGAGCCGTGATCGCTTCCGGGTCGGTGGCCGACTTCGCCACCCCGCCAACGGTTGCCCCGGACCCCGGCCGCCGACCGCTTTCCCGCCAGGAGTGGATGGGCAAATTTTTCAACACCGCCTCCCAACCAGCCGGGCATGGCTTTAGCCAGGACAATATCCGCGCCGATTTCGCCTGCTACAGCTTCGAACCCAAATCGGAATTGCCGCTTCGGGTTCTCGTGCTTGATGACACCCAAAGCGATGCGGACTTTTCCGGCAACGCCTTTCTCTGGCACGGCAGCGTGGACCAAAAGCGCTGGGACTGGCTGGTTGGCGAACTGGACAAGGGGCAGGCCGAAGGCAAACTCATGATCATCGCCGCCCATGTGCCTATTGGCGTGGAAAAGCCGGGGGCGTTTATGAGCTGGTGGGACAAGGCGCATGTCACCGAGGCAGCCCTCTTTGACAAGCTGCACACCTATCCCAACCTCCTTTTGTGGATCGCCGGGCACCGCCATTACAACACCGTCACCGCCTTTCCCTCCCCCGATCCGACGCGGCCGGAACTGGGCTTCTGGCAGGTCGAAACGTCCTCGTTGCGCGATTTCCCCCAGCAGTTTCGCACATTTGATATCCTGCGCAACAGCGACGACACCATTTCCATCGTCACCATCAATGCCGGGCCGCAGCCCGAGGACGGCTCACTGGCCGCCCTTTCGCGCTCCCATGCCGTGGCTGCCCAGCAACTCATCAGCAATCCGGCCATCTCGTCCAATCCCATGCTCTATCTGCCCACGGGTTCGTATAATGGAGAACTGGTCGTGGCGCTCAGTCCTGCCATGCAGGCCAAGCTGCGGCAATACGGCACGCCGCTGCCGGCAACACCGGCCACGGCCGCCTTGTAAGGATTTTTGTTTGGTACGGGTGAAACCGAATGGTCGGGAAAAACAGGAACACAGGAGCCTGGACTATGAAAAAACTGATCAATGACGTGGCAAACGTGGTCAAGGAGCAGCTTGAGGGCATGGCTCTGGCCCATCCCGAGTTGACGGTCAGGTATAAGCCGACTTTCCTGTGCCGGGCCGACGCGCCAATCAAGGGCAAGGTGGCCCTTGTTTCCGGCGGCGGCTCAGGCCATGAACCCATGCACGGCGGTTTTGTCGGCCAGGGGATGCTCGACGGTGCCTGTCCCGGCGAAGTGTTCACCTCGCCCACCCCGGACCAGATGGTTGCCTGCGCCAAAGCCGTTGACGGCGGAGCCGGCGTGTTGTTTTTGGTCAAAAACTACACCGGCGACGTCATGAATTTCGAGATGGCCGCCGAACTGGTGGCGGCTGACGGCATCAAAGTCCAAAATATCCTCATCGACGACGACGTGGCCGTCAAGGACAGCCTGTGGACCGCCGGCCGGCGCGGCGTCGGCACCACCGTCCTGGCCGAAAAGATCGTCGGCGCCGCTGCCGAGGCCGGCTACGATCTGGACCGCTGCGCCGATCTGTGCCGCAAAGTCAACCAGTACGGCCGCTCGTTCGGCGTGGCCCTGACCTCCTGCACCGTGCCCGCCGCCGGCAAGCCGACGTTTGACCTGGGCGAAACCGAGGTTGAAATGGGCATCGGCATCCACGGCGAACCCGGCACCCACCGCTCGCCCATTGCCCCCGTCGATGTCCTGGCCCGGTACGCCGCCGAGCAGATTATCGATGATCCCGCCTATACCCGCACGGTGCGCGAATGGGACGGTGCCGGCTGGGCAGACAAAGTCCTCACGGACGAACCCTTTGCCCGCGGCGATCAGGTCATCGCCTTTGTCAACAGCATGGGCGGCACGCCTGTGGCCGAACTCTACGCCGTCTACCGGACCCTGGCTGCGGTCTGTGAGGAGAAGGGGCTGACCATCGTGCGCAACCTGATCGGCCCCTACATCACCTCGCTGGACATGCAGGGCTTTTCCATCACGCTGTTAAAAGTTGATCCCGAAATCCTCAAATTCTGGGATGCCCCGGTCAAAACCCCGGGCCTTGTGCGCTAGCGCCGGGCGGCTTGCAAGAAAAGAGATGCCCATGCACAAATCCCAGATACTCGACTGGCTGCGCCGGCTGGATCAGGTGTACACGGAAAAAAAGGACTATCTCACCGACCTTGACGCCGCCATCGGCGACGCCGACCACGGCATCAATATGACGCGCGGTTTTGCCAAGGTCATGGAGAAGCTGCCAGAGGTGGCCGACAAGGACATCGCAACCATCCTAAAAACCGTGGGCATGACGCTGATGTCCAGCGTCGGCGGGGCCAGCGGCCCCCTGTACGGCACCTTCTGGCTCAAGGGCGGTCTGGCCGTTGACGGCAAAGAGGCACTTTCGGCCGAGGATTTCCTGCGTATGATCGAGGCGGGCGTGGACGGCATCCGCCAGCGCGGGCGGCCCGAACCGGGCGATAAAACCATGTACGACCTGTGGGCACCGGTTGTGGCCGCGCTCAAAACGCGCGCGGGCAACGGCGACGACGTGGCCGCCCTGGTGGCAGCCATCCTGCCCGTCGCGGCAAAAGCCCTGGCCGACACCATCCCCTTGCAGGCCAGAAAAGGCCGCGCCAGCTACCTCGGCGAACGGTCCATCGGCCATCAAGACCCCGGCGCGACTTCTTCCTATTATATGCTCGAAACCCTCAACGAAGCACTGGCGTAACAAAAGAGTAGAAAAGAAAAGAGCAGAGAAGATGCCTCCGGCGGCCGGGGGCCTGAGGCCCCCGGACCCCCCACCGGAAAAAGTTTTTCAAGGGGTTCTGGCCGTTGGCTGGCTCTTCTGGGCGCCGCTTAAGCCGGCCGGGGACCGCGCAGCAACTCCCGCACAGCCTCGGGCGAGCCGGCGTTTAAGGCCGCACGCGCCAGAGCGCGACACTGCGCCATATCGACGGACCGGATGGCCTCCTTGACGGCCGCGATGGCCGGACCACCCATGCTCAGTTCGGTCAGCCCCAGGCCGAGCAGCAGCGGCGCGGCCCGGCTGTCGCCGGCCAGTTCTCCGCACAGGCAGACCGGTATCCCGGCAGCCCTGGCCGCGTCGCAGGTCATGGCAATAAGGCGCAACACCGCCGGATTGAGGCTGTCGCAGCGCCCGGCCACCGCTGCATTGCCCCGGTCGCAGGCCATGACGTACTGGGTCAGGTCATTGGTCCCGATGCTGAAAAAATCGCACAGCCCGGCCAGCCGGTCGGCAACGACCGCCGCAGACGGCACTTCGATCATGATGCCGGTCATCATCCTGTCCGCAATGGCAAACCCCTCGCCCACAAGATCCTCGCGGACCCGGGCCGCAAAGGCCAAAACCTCGGCCAGTTCCCCGGCATCGGACACCATGGGATACATGATGCGGATATCGGCCACACTGGCGGCCCGCCACACGGCGCGCAACTGGGTGCGAAACAAGGCCGGCCGGGCCATGCAAAACCGCACGCCCCGCTCGCCGAGAAAGGGATTGGCTTCAGGCGGCGCGTCCAGGTAGCGTATCGGCTTATCACCACCGACATCCAGGGTGCGGATGATGACGGGCCTCCCCTGCATGGCTGTTGCCGCAGCGACATAGGCGGCCATCTGCTCTTCCTCGTCCGGGGCCTGATCCCGGTCCAGAAACAGAAACTCGGTGCGAAAAAGCCCCACGCCCTCGGCCCCGTATTCCAGCACGCGCAGCGCTTCGGCAGGGGTGCCTATGTTGCCCATGACCGCAACGGTTAGGCCGTCGCGCGTCGTGGCCGGAGCGCTACCCTTGGCTTTGGCGGCCTCGCGACCGGTCAGCCAGGCCGCGCGCTTGGCGGCAATGGCCGTGACAACCTCCGGCCCCGGCGTCGTCCAGACCGTGCCGGTAAAGCCGTCCAGGGCCAGCGTCTGTCCGTCCGACACCTGGCGCAGACAGTCCCCGACGCCGATGACGGCCGGAATGCCCAGGGAGCGGGCCAGAATCGCCGCATGGGAGGTGGCCCCGCCCGTCTCGACAATCAGGCCCAGCACCAGCGCGGGATCAAGCCCGGCCACATCGGAAGGCGAAAGATCGTGGGCCACGAGGAGGGCCTGACGCGTCAGCCGCAGGGCCTGCCCGCCATTTCCGGTCAGCAGGTGCAGCACCCGGCCGCCGCAATCCAGGACATCGGCCGCCCTGGCCCGCATGGCACCGTCTTCCAGGGCGCGGTAGTTGGCCGCCATCTGCTCCATGACCTGCAACCAGGCAAAGGCGGCGTCGCTTTTTTCCGCGACAATGCGCGCCACGGTCTGCTCCCGCATGTCCTTGTCGCCAAGAATAAGCCCCTGCACCTCAAAAATCGCGGCATTGGCCGGGCCGGATGTTCGTTCCGTCTCGCGGCGCAGGGCATTGGTCGCGGCCAGCGCCCCGGCAATGGCCTGATCCAGCTTTGCCACTTCGGCGGCCGGATCGGCTGTTTCCCGGCGCGTAACGACCGGCAGCGCCGCCAGATGCACCAGGGCCGGACCGACCGCATAGCCGGCCGAGGCCGGCGCACCGGCAACCACCCCGTCCCCAACCACCGGGCAGGGCGTCGGTTCGGTGCCCAGGATGGCCACATCCTCGTCGCGGTCCCCGAAATTGTCCTTGTGCAAGGCCACCAAGGCGTCGGCGGCCTCCCGGGCGTCCGGCCCGGAAACCGTCAGCGTGACAGTGTCGCCGTATTTGACGCCAAGCAGCGCGATCTGGTTGATGCTTTTGGCGGAAGCGGATTTGTCGCCTTTGTGAAGCGCCACCGAGGCCTTGAATTTTCCGGCCGTAAAGACCAACCGGGCGGCCGGACGGGCATGCAGCCCCAGTTTGTTGGCGATGCGCAGATCAAGACGCAGGGTTTCGTCCTCGGACGCGACCTGCGGTGCCGCAGGCGGCACCGGGGAATCGCCGGCCGGACTTTGGCCGGTGACGGGCGCGAGCTGGCGCAGCTTCACCGCCAGGGCGGCCACGGCCTCGTCGCCGGCCGCCTGCAGGGACGCGCCCACGCTCGCCTGCACCGCCGCCGCCACCGTTCCTTCCACCAGCGGCGCGCCACAAAGCCTGACGCGGGCCGCAACCGCCTCCGGCAGGAACTCCAGGGCCGTTTCGGCGCTCATGAGCGCACTGCCCAAATCCATGACCACCAGCACGCCGTCAGCCGCCTGGGCGGCCACGGACTCGATGGCCGCCAGTACCTGCATGGGATCGGTGCCGATGGGATTGTCCGGGTCATCAATGCCGCCGACGGCCGCCATGGGCACAAGGCCCCGTGTCATCTGGCCAGCCAGTTCGAGCACGCCTTCGGCCAGCTTTTTGCTGTGGGAGACGATTACTATTCCGATCATCGCATGACTCCGAACATCCGGTCCCGGTACAGGTGCGCGGGGCAAAGCCTCGGTGGCCCCTTAAATCCATTTTTCTATAACAAAATCGCATTTTAAGAGCAACAACCGGCCCCCTCACCATTTCTTTCGTACCGGCCGCCGGCCGGGAAAAGCATTCAGGCCCGGACCACGGGCAGTTCCTGCCAGCAGGTGCTGTAGCGGGGCGAGCGCGCTGCCTGCTTCATTTTCCAGGGCTGCCCGATGCCGCCGGCGGCCAGACGCAGGGCGTCACGGCCCCAGCGGGCGTTGGTTTTGTCCAGCACGGCCATAAGGCGCGCCGCCTTGGGGTCCGCGTCCGGGGCGGGGGCAAGGAGCGAGCCCTGGCGGCAGCCGGCCGGTTCCAGGCCCGAGAGCATGACGCCGGTCTTTTTGTAGCGGTACCCCGGGCGGAAAAGACGCTCCAGCACCGCCAGGGCGGAAGCGAGGATCTGGCCCGTATGGCTGGTGGCCGCCGGTAAGGCGGCAAAGGCGGAATTGGCGTATTGCGGCTCGCCCGCAATAAAGGTGTTGGTCTGCACCCACACGGTCACCCCGCTGGCCACCATGCCCCTGCGCCGCAGCCGCTCCGTGGCCCGGGTCACATAGACGGCCAGGGCCTCGCGCAGATCTGCAACGGCCAGCACCGGCTGCCCGAAAGACCGGGAGGCCACCACGGACTTTGGAGCCGCAACCGCGGTCTCCAGCTCGATGCAGGGGACGCCCCGCAGTTCGAGCAGTGTGTGCAGCCCCCCGACGGTCATGCGCTTTTGCACGAACGCGCGCGGCAAATCCCGAAACTGCCGGGCGTTTTCAACCCCGTGACGGGCCAGCATGGCGGCGTAGCGCCGGCCGATGCCCCAGACATCCGCAACACCCACGCTTTCCAGGAGCGCATCCGGTTGGGGGCTGGCCGCGAAATCAAGCACCCCCCCGTGGGCCGGGTCCATTTTGGCGAGCTTGTTGGCCACCTTGGCCAGGGTCTTGGTCGGGCCAAGGCCGATGGACACCGGGATGCCGGTCCACTGCCGCACCGTATCGCGGATGCGCCGGCTGTAGGCCACGACATCCTGGGGCAGACCGGTCAGATCCAGAAACGCCTCGTCAATGGAATAGACCTCCAGGGACGGGGCGAACCGGGCCAGGGTTTGCATGACCCGGGCCGACAGGTCGCCGTAGAGGGCGTAGTTCGAGGAAAAAACCGCCACCCTATGGCGGCGGAAAAGTTCGCGGCAGGCAAACGCCGGTTTGCCCATGGGAATGCCCACGGCTTTGGCCTCGGCCGACCGGGCGATGATACAGCCGTCGTTGTTGGACAAAACGACCACGGGCTGGTCGGCCAGGGCTGGCACGAAGACCCGCTCGCACGAGGCGTAAAAGGAATTGCAGTCCACCAGGGCCAGGACGCGGCGCGGGGGCATAGTCATGTCCGGTGGATGACGAAGGTGACCACGCCCCAGATTTCAAAGGACGCCTCAGGCGACACCTCCAGCGGGGCATAGTCGGGATTCTCCGGCACAAGAAACAACCGGCCGCCCGTGTAGCGCAGCCGTTTGACCGTCAGTTCGCCGTCAAGGGCGGCGATGACCACGCGCCCGTGGGTGGGTTCCACAGCCCGGTCCACCACCAGGATGTCCCCGGAATGGATGCCGGCGTCCCGCATGGAATCGCCGCTGGCGCGCACGTAAAAGGTGGCGGCGGGATGGGCGATGAGCAGTTCGTTTAAATCCAGCGCCTTGTCCAGATAATCCTCGGCCGGACTGGGAAAGCCGGCGGAAACCGGGGCCAGATACAGGGGCAAGGGCAACCGGGAACGGGCCGCTACGGGCGTTATGGCAAAGTAGGGACGCATGGCCTGTGCATACGGCCAAGGCCGGCGCTTTGTCCAGAATTATAAACATTGGTTGATTTATATAAACAACAACCCGAGTTCTTCCCGGACGCGCGGCAGCACCCGTGCCCACCCGCCTTCCGGTTTTCCAGGGCCGCAGGAGGCTGCGACGGTGGGCGCAGGGCCAGGGCAGCCTGCCGACCGCACAAAACAAAACCCCGGCCCGCCGCAGCAGACCGGGGTTTCGCCTTTTGGGGGCGGGGATTACGCTTCTTTCTTGATCTTGGACTTGCTCATGGACAGGCCCATGCCACCGAACATGTCGAAAATGGCATAGCCGTACCACATGGTGTAGATGACGTAGAAGATAAGCAGACCGGCCACGGTGGGGATCTTGGTCATGATGCTTTCGGCCGGGATGCCGGCGAAGTTGTAGGCCGGCTCGATGGCCTTCTGGTTGACCATGTTCACCGCTTTGGCCTCTTCGATCATCTTGATCTTTTGCAAAGGCTTGATGGATGCGGCCAAGAGCGTCCACCAGCTCTTCATGGCGACCTTGCCGTCCATGCCGTAGGCGGCGGTCAGCGTGTCGGTCTGGTCCTTGTAGAGCAGATCGGCATCGGCCACGACCTTGCCGAGCATGGCACCAAGGTCGGCGGTCATGGTGATGGAGTCACCCTTGGCCTCGCCCTTGGCTCCGACCTTTTCCAGCAGCAGCATGGAGGTCTTGACGTCCTCGGGGCTTTTCATCTTCACTTCGACGGTGACCTGCTTGCCGTCAAAGGGCTTCACGGTCTTGGCGACCTGGGGAATGAAGTAGGACGATCCCTTGGACAGCTTGTTAAACAGGTCGTCGGAGAAATCCAGCCCATTGAGCCCACCCGGGAACACCGGAGAGAAGATCAGCACGAGCACGGCGAGAAAGCTCACCATGAGCAGAAAGCCCTTGAGGAACAGTTTTTTGTCTCTGATAAGCATGCCCTTATCCCTCCTGGCGCAGGGCGCCGATATTCACAATGAATTTGCCGATGACCCAGACGCCGAACAGCGCCACCACGATCCAGAATACGATGTTGCCGACGTATTCGATACCGTTGACCAACCCGGCAGACATATTGAGATATTCGAGTTCGACGAATTTTTTGGGCAGGGTGGAGACCCGGTTGATGAAACCGGCGATGATGGACATGGCGTAAAAGCCGCGGATGTGGATGCCCTTGACGACCTTGGTGGTCAGCGCGCCGACCTGGATGCCCAGAAGCGATCCGAGCAGCATGCCCATGGCCAGCGTGTAGAACACATAGCCGTAGATGGCGTACTGGGCGATGGCACCAAGACCGGCGGTGAAGATGATCTGCAGGATGTCGGTGCCGACGGTGGTCATGGACGACACGCCAAAGACATAGACGAACATGGGGAAGGTGATGAAACCGCCGCCAACGCCCATCAGTGCGGCCAGGATGCCGACGATGACGCCGCCGCAGGCCACGATCCAGCCGGAGATGCGCTTGCCGCCGGGAACGAAGTCCTCGTCAAAGGTGATCATGGGGGCGAGGTTTAAGTTCTGGAGTTTGACGGCCATGCCGGTCATGCCGGAGGGGCCGCCGTGGCTGCCGCCATGGGAGTCGCCGCCGCCGGTGTCCTGGCGGCTGGCCTTTATGAAGTCGAACAGGGCGTAAAAACCCAGGAACCCGAGCAGGACGGCGTAGAGGGAGCTGATGAAGAACTCGGAGAGCAGCGGATCTTTATCGTAGAGTCCTTTGTTGATGGCACCGCCGATAAACGTGCCGCCGCCTGAGCCGACCAGAAAGGCGATGGCCAGCTTGCCCGAGACGTTGCCGAGCTTTTTGTGCACGGCCGTGCCCATGATGGCCTTGGCAAAGATGTGGAAGAGGTCGGTGCCGACGGCCAGGATGCCTTTGACGCCCGCGGCCATCAGCGCCGGGGTGATGATAAAGCCGCCGCCCGCGCCGATGCAGCCGGTGATCAGCCCGGCGGCCAGACCGACGGCGATGGAGACCAGAAAGATTTTGGTGGAATAAAAAGCCGGACCGTAGGCCGTCTTGCTGCCGATAAAATCGCCGGCTTCGACGAAGGTCACGGCCAGGATGGGCAGGGCCAGGATCATGAGGAAAAGAAGTTTTTTCCGATTCTGAATGATGGACGTGGACACTTCCATGTCCCACTTGGCGTGCGCAATCGACGCCGATTTCAGGAACTCGAAGACTTGCCTACCGAACCCCATTGTTGCTTCCTCCGTGTTGAAAAAACCATGCCTGCGCTTCCCGCCCGCGCGATATCCCCACCCCGCGACGCGTGATTTCGCATCCAACCCTTTGCCGTGGCACCCCGCTCAGGCGGCGCCGTTCCCCGTCTCCAGCAGCCTGTGCACCGTCCCTTTAAGCCGCTCGAAATCGCCGCCCTTCTCCACCCGCACCAGCCTGTCGTCGCCGGCCTCGAAACCGGGGTAGACATGCAGCACCACAGGCAGCCCAGGATACAGGCGCGTTAGAAGCGGCGTCAGCGATCCGCCATCGGGATCGGCGATCTCGGCATCCAGGACAAGTGCGTCCACCGAGACCGGACCCGCCAACCGCATCAGGACTTCGGCGCCGGAGCCGGCAGTCAGCACGCCGTAGCCCTCGCGACCAAATTCCCGACGCAGCAGTTCCCGGATATTGGCATTTCGCTCCGCGATGCACAGTATTGGCCTTGGACGATTCACCATACACTCCTGACGAGGTTACGCCAGGGGAAAGGCAACTCCCGTGCCAAAATCGCGGCCGAAAGCGCAATTGTAACACAATGGAATCGAAGGATTTTTTAAACGCGCCAGAGATTGGTGTCAGCGGATTTGCCACACCAGCCTGTCAGCTTTTTTTACAGGACGTAAAGCGGGCGGAGATTGCGCCAGTAATGGTGGGCCTGGGTGGGCGCGACGCGGCCGGCGAGGGGCGTTGCCTTGATGGCGCGGCAGGGCTTCTGCAAGCGGCAGCCCGGCCGGCCGCCGGCTCAGCCTTCGATGCGCGCCTGGGCTTCAATGCGAAGCCCGTATTTTTCGATCTTGGCGATAAGGGTTGGCCGCGACAGGCCCAGCAGGCGGGCCGCCTGGGAGCGGTTGCCGCCGGTGGCCTCCAGGGCTTGGCGGATGACCAAATGGCCAAAGCGGTCCATGAGTTCCTCGAAAAGGCCCTCGCGCCCCGAGGCCAGCTCGCGGCGGATGCAGTCGGCCATGGATTCGCCGCCGTCGCCGTCGGGCGAAGCGGTGCTGCGCAGCGGCACGCCCAGGGCCTTTGTCACCTCGTCCGGTGACAGCGGCCCGCCCCGACTAAATATCAGAGCCTTTTTAAGCGTATTGCCCAGTTCCCGGACATTGCCCGGCCAGGAAGCGGCGGTCAGCATGGCCATGGCCCCGTCCGTGGCTCCGGGATCGGCCTGCCCCATTTCCCGGGCGTAGCGGGACAGAAAATAGCGCACCAAAAGCGGGATGTCGCCGGGCCGCTCGCGCAGGGGCGGCAGGGTCATGGTGACGACTTTGAGGCGATAATACAGGTCTTCGCGAAACTGCCCCTGGCGCACGGCTTCTTCCAGATCGCGGTTGGTGGCGGCGATGATGCGCACGTCCACGGGAATGACCTGCCGCCCGCCCAGACGTTCGACATTTTGCTCCTGCAAAAGCCTGAGCAGCTTGGCCTGGATGCTCATGGGCATGTCGCCGATTTCGTCGAGAAAGACCGTGCCCCGGTTGGCCTGCTCGATCTTGCCCACCTTGCGGCCCGTGGCCCCGGTAAAGGCCCCTTTCTCGTAGCCAAACAGCTCGGATTCCAGCAGCGTTTCCGGGATGGCCACGCAGTTGATGACCAGAAACGGTTTGTCCGCCCGCAGCGAATGCTGGTAGACGGCCCGGGCCACCAGCTCCTTGCCGGTGCCGGATTCGCCGCGCACGAGCACGGTGGCGTCTGTTGGGGCGGCCCGGCCGATGGCCTTGTAGAGTTCCTGCATGGACGGGCTGCGGCCGATAATGGCGTCGGCAGCGGCGGCGTCCTCGCCCTCGACCCCCACAGCCACCCGGCTGCGCATGGACCGGCCGGCGGCCACGGCCTTGTCCAGGAGCTTTAAAATCTCCGGGATGTCAAAGGGCTTTAAGATATAGTCGTAGGCCCCCATCTTGGTGGCTTCGATGGCGATTTCCGTAGTGCCAAAAGCGGTCATGATGATGACCGGCAGCCTCGGCTCGATCTCGCGCATGGCGGCATAGGCTTCCAGGCCCGAGATGCCGGACATGCGCACGTCCATGACCACGGCGTCGGGCACGGCCTCGCGCACGGCGGCAATGCCGGCCTCGCCCGAGGAGGCCGTGCGCACGGCATGGCCCTCGGCAGCCAGCAGCCGCTCAAAGCTCTGGCGCAACTGGTGGTCGTCGTCCACAATCAGGATCTGTGCCATCCCCGCTCCCCTTCGTATGGAAACACCATGGTGAACGAGGCTCCCCGGCCTTCCGGGGACTGGGCCGTGATCCAGCCGCCATGCTCCTCGACGATGCGTTTGACGATGGCCAGCCCCAGGCCCGACCCCTCGCCCTTGGTGGTGAAAAACGGCTGAAAGATGCGCTCCAAAAGCGGCGGCGGAATGCCCGGACCGGTGTCGATCACCCGCACGGCCAGGATCGGCCCATGGGGTTCGAGCACGCCCGTCTCCTCGCGAATGACGATGGAACCGCCCTCCACCATGGCCTCGCAGGCGTTGAGCACCAGATTGACCAGCCCTTCCTTGAGCTGGTCCGGGTCGGCGTTTAGCACGGGCAACGGCCGGCTCCGGTCCACGGTCACGGCCACATTGTAGGATTCCAGGCGGTGCTTGAGCAAGGTCAGCGTGGTGTCCACCACGGCAGACAGGCTCACCGGCTGGGCCGTCAGTTTGGGCGGCCGGGCAAATTCCAGGAAGTTGCGCACGATGGTGTCGATATGCCCGATTTCCTCGGCAATGACCTCGAAATCCTCCTGCTGGGACGGGTCGAGTTTCAGCCCCCGTTGCAGGGAAAAAAGCCGCATCTTGACCGAGGTCAAAGGGTTGCGGATGGTGTGGGCCACCCCGGCAGCCAGCTTGCCGGCCATGGCCAGCTTTTCCGACTGCATGAGGTGATCCCGGCTCTGCTCCAGGTCCAAATGGGCCTGATCCACGTCCTTTTCCAGGTCGCGAAACTTCTGGCCAATGGCCTTGACCTCGTCGGAAAGCCCCACGGCCACGGTCTTGCCGTGATCGCCCCAGGCGAGGCGCCGGATGGGATCAAGGATCTGGCCGACCAGGACGTAGGCCAGGAAAAAGCCCAGGGTGGCGTTTATGACCACGCCCACCACAGCCACGCCCATGACCAGATCCGTGCGTTCCAGATAAAGCTGGCTGGTGCGGCGCATGCGCTCGCGATAAAAGGTTTTAAACCGGTCGCACAGTTCGCGCAGGCCGTCGAAATCATCCCGCACCGCCCAATGCTGGTCCTTGGCCGACTCCATCCGCCCCTGCTGGTAGAGGTCGATGACGTTGTCCTTGGCCACGGCATAGCGTTTATAGGCCGCAGCGATCTCCTCGACCAGGACAGCGGCTTCGGGCGCGTTCAGCTCGGTCCGGGTGCGCTCCAGCCACAGCTCAAAGGTGCGGCGGCTCTCGGCCAGCTTGAGCAGCCACGAAGGCTCCCGGCTCAGATAATAATAGGTGGCGTAGCCCTTCTGATTGAGCAGGGCGTTTTCCAGTTCGTGGGCAGCGGTCAGCGCGGCCAGATCCTTGTCGGCGGTGGTGGTATAGAGGTCGCGGGCCATGGCCGCGTACCAGATCATGATGATGGGTCCGATCATGTTGACGAACAACAGTCCGCCAAGGAGCAGATAGACCCGGGCGCGAAGCCCGAGCCTGGAACGGGATTTCTTCCCGGAAACCTGGGTAGCAGTGGTCATGGATGTTCCGTGGCTTGGCAAAGGCGTTGGCCGCTGGCGGCGGCGTTGACGACGCCGCCAGTCCTAGCGCGGCCGGCCCGCCCTGGCAACGCCTTCCCGAAAAAACGTCTCCTGGCCGCAAGGCGGCCTGAGATGAAGACGCCTCCGGCGGCCGGGGGGGATAATCCCCCCCGGACCCCCTTGGTGGGAAAAATGTTACAAGGGGTTGCTGGTATTGTTGGGTAACCTGGGAGGCTGTTAAACAGGCAAAACCGTCGTCTGCGTTCCCGACCCCCAGCCGGCCAGATTGCCAACCCTCGCCAAGCCCCCCCAACGGAGGTTCTCGTCAAGCCTGCCGTGTGGCCTTGCCCGCTCCCCCCACCGTCGCGGTAACGCGGTTCCCCTTTAACCCTTTGCCTTCCAGGAGGGATTCCAAAGGGGTCACCCCTTTGGCCGCCGGAGGCCTCTTCCTGTCTTATCTTTCTACGCCGCCAGGGCCTTGCGGCTGCGGGGGGCGCTGTCGCTGCCGCGCAGTTGCACTATGAGTTGCCCCAGTTCCTCGGCCATGGCGGCCAGGGCGTGGGCGGCCCGGCTGGTGGCTTCGACGCCGGCCACGTTGTCCTCGGCCACGCCGCTGATTTCGGTAATGGCCCGGCTGATCTGCTCCGAGGCGGCTGATTGTTCCTCGGCCGAAGCGGCGATGGACTGGACCTCGGAACTTGTGGCGTCGGCGTTGCCGACAATGGCCAGGATGGCCTCGCCGGAGCGCCCGGCCAGGGCGTTGGCGTCGGACACGGCGGCAACAGCCTGGTCCATGCTGCGGATATTGCGCCCGGCCGCGTCCTGGATGGCCCGGATGCGGCTTTCCACTTCCTTGGTGGCCACCATGGTCTTTTCGGCCAGCTTCCTGACCTCGTCGGCAACGACGGCAAAGCCGCGTCCGGCCTCGCCGGCCCGGGCGGCCTCGATGGCGGCGTTTAAGGCCAGCAGGTTGGTCTGGTCGGCAATGTCATTGATAACGCCCACCACCTGGCCGATGGACTGGGCTTCCTGGCCGAGATGGCCCATGTCGCCCTTGAGTTCCGTGGCGATGCCGTTGACCGTGACCATGGACGCCCCGGCCTGACGCACCACTTCGGCCCCGGTGACGGCATTGTCGCGGGTGGTCATGGCGGCCTGGGCGGCCGAGCCGGCGCTGGCGGCAATTTCCAAAATGGTGGCGTTCATCTGGCCCACGGCCGTGGCGGTCTCGTCCACCCGACGCCGTTGCAGCTCCACTCCGGCGGCAGACTGTGCGGTCTGGCTGGACAGTTCCTGGGCCGCCCCGGAAAGCCGATGGGAAATGTCGTCCGCCCGCTCGGCCACGGCCTGCATGCGGGTCAGGCTCTCGGCCAGCTCCTCTTCCTTGCGCATGGTGGCGTGCATGGCATCCTCGGCCGCCTGGGCCTGCCGGGCTGCCTCGGCCTGCTTCTCCTCCACTTGGCGCATCTTTTCCTTGAGATCATCCACCATGGTGGTGATGTCGTCGCGAAGGGCCGCAAACTCGGCCTCGAACCGGCCCACCGGCCGGGCGTTCAAATCACCCGAAGCCACTTTTTTGGAATACGACCCAAGGGCCGTAAGCGAGCCGGTGATGCCGCGAATGATCCACAAAACCACCAGCAGCACCGCCAGTCCAAGCGCCGCCTGGACCCCGATCTGGGCCGCTTCCACCGTGGCCTGGATGCTGGCCCGCCGGGCCGCGTAAAAGGCCTCGATCTTCTCGAAATGGGGCATAAGCCCCCGGCCGCTCTCCACCATGGCCGCCGTGACCTTTTTCGCCTTGGCCGAAGCCTCGACATAGGCGGCGAAACTGCGCTGGTAGGTGTCGATGACCGCGTCAAAGCCCTTTTTCTGTTCGGCCGTCAGATCCGCCGCAGCCCCAACCATGGCATGCAACTTTTTCACCCCGTCATTGACCCGCGACACGTAGGAATCCTCATCGCGCAACTGCCAGTTCTTCTCATGCCGGCGGATGGTTAACAGCAGTATCTGAAAATCCTTGTCCGTCACCGGCTTGAACTTCTCGTCCAGATCCCGGGCGGCATAGACGAAATCGCGCATGAGCCCGTCGTTTTCGGTAAATCCCTTGCTCCGCTGGATGGCGGCCAGTTCCTCAAAGCCTTTGCGATAGGCGGCCAGTTCGGCCAGCGCCTGCCGGGCCTCGCCGTCCATGGCCGTATCCCGCGCGACCAATTGTTCGACATCGGCCCGGACCTTGTCGGCATGTTTAAAGACCGGCTCGACATAGGCCGGATCGAGCCGGATCAGAAAGTTTTTTTCTTCGCGCCGGGCCTGCAACACCTCCAGATAGGCTGAGGCAGCAAGCCCTTCAAGCGTGCGATATTTTTCGGTATAATGTTTGCCCACGCGCTCAGCGACAAGCGAACAGACAAACCCGAGGACGCATACGCCCAGCAGCAGATACAACTTACCCCGCACGCCCATTGCTTCCTCCACCGTTTCTCAAACGACACACATCCGACCTCTCCGACTCGTTGCCGCACAGAAGCGCTCACGCCACAGAACCCATGCTGCGGCACCCTGCCACCCGCCGCAGGACGACCCAGGGAAATGGATTATTATTGCAAGTGCGGGGCCAAACAAGATTCTCTCAACAAGCCAAATTCATTGTCTTTTTGCAACGCTCCCGGCACCCTGCCAACGCTGCGGCGTCAACTATTTTTATAGCCTGTCAAACAATACCACACATTGACTTGCCCGCCCCCCTTTGCCACAACCAGAAATATGGAGCGCCACCCCATGAAAACACAGCTATCCGCCCTCCGACGCGCCGCCGCGACAACCGCCCTCGCCGCCTTCCTCGCCGCCACCGACGCCCAGGCCGATGGCAGCGCCGCCAGCGTCGAATCCGGCGATCTGCTCATCAACCTCATCCTGCTCGGCCTGGCCATGTTCGTCCTCTTTCGGTTCCTCTCCAACCGCTCCAAAAACAAAAATTCCTCCCAACCCGGCCAGCCGCCCCGCTACATAGACCCCGACAACGATTCGCCGCCGCTCGACCCCACGCCGCCCGGCAAACCCAACATGTACACCAATGCCCAGGCCTCGTGGGACCGACTCAAATCGCCGGAGACGTCCCAAACCGCGCCGCCAACCGCCGCGCCCCAGGGCCAGCCCCAAAGCCAGTCCCAGCCGCAACCCCCAGCCCCCAGCGCGCCAGACGACGAATTTCTGGCCGGTGCTAAAATCGCCTACAGCCGCATCGCCGCCTCCCTCGGCACGCGCGATTTTAACGACCTGGGCCACTTCGTCAGCCCAAGCCTGCTCACGCAACTCAAAAACACCCTGCCCGCCACCCCGGCCGGCAAACCGGATATCCTCCTCGTCGAAGCAACGCTGGCCAGCCACACCGACGACGCCAACCGCACCACCATGGTCGTGGACTACAAAGCCCTGCGCCGCGAACCCGGTGCCAGCCAAAACGCCGAACGCACCGAACGCTGGACCTTTGCCCGCGACAACGCCACGCCCGGTGCCAACTGGCTGCTGGAAAAAATGGAGTAACGAAAGGGCGGGGCGGGGAGAATATTGGGGCGCTGCCCCAAACCCCGCTGGGGCTTTGCCCCAGACCCCACCGGGACGCTGTCCCGGACCCTGCCGGGGGGGATCATCCCCCCCGGACCCCCTGGATGGGGGCGCATAGGGTGGGCGGCAGAAGGGGCTGCTGCGTGGGCGGAAAAATGGGAAGATTTTTGGGCGCGGGAGCGCTTGGCGGCTGCGCCGCGTGGGTGGCTGCAATTTGGGCCGCCGACACTCCTCGCGAAGCGCGGGGAGCACGGCGGCCCAAATTGCAGCCACCCGGTTCGCCCGTAAAGACAGGAACAGCCCGGCCTGCCATGGCCTTGTTCACTTCTGGTCGCTCTTTCTCCAAGCAAATGCGGCCCAAAGGGCCGCTGGCGAGTTGGGGATCGGAATTTGGCCGCTGTTCCTGGCGCGGCTTCCGCGTCGGGAACAGCGGCCAAATTCCGATCCCCATTCTTCTCACGCCGACGCCAACACTGCCGCCAACGCCGAACCTCCAACCCGCTTACCCATCTCCCGCCCCCCAATCGGGGGGTCCGGGGGGATCATCCCCCCGGCGGGTGCAGGGCAGAGCCCTGCCGGGTCCGGGCAGAGCCCGGTAAAATCCGGGCAGAGCCCGGCGGGGTCTGGGGCAGCGCCCCAGTTAAAACGCCGTCCCGCTCGCCGCGATGTCGGCCTCTATACGTTCCTTGAGCAGCAGCGACACTGGCCCGGGCTGGCCGTTGCCGACGGGAGCGCCGTTGTAGCGCACGATGCTTAAGCAGTCGTTGGTGGTGCCGAGGATAAACATTTCTTTGGCCGTGGCGATGTCTTCTTCGCGGATGCCGGTAAAGACCACTTCGATTTCGCCATCGAGTAGTTCGATGGCGCGCAGCAGCGTGGTGCCGGTGAGGGCATTGGTCAGTTCCGGCACGACGAAGCGGCCGGCGGCGTCCACGATGCAGATGTTTTCGGTGGCCCCTTCGGCCAAAAAGCCTTTGTCGTCGTAGCAGACGGGGTAATCTTCGCCGCGCTGGGTGGCTTCGCGCTTCATGAGCACATTTGGCAGATAGTCGATGGATTTGATGCGGGCGAGGTAGTTTTGTTTGGCCGGGATGGAGGTGCGAAAGGCGGTGACGCCTTTGGCAAAGGCGGCGGCCGGCCGGGCATGGAAGCCGTAGGCCACGATGGTCAGGCTTGGGGTGGGGCATTCGGCCGGATCGATGCCGAAGCCGCCGGGGCCGCGTCCGATGAGCACGCGCACCATGCCGTCGTCAACGCCGCCGGCCCGGCAGACCTCCAGGGTCAGCGCGGCCACTTCCTCCCAGGAACACGGCGGGGCCAGATGGATGGCTGCGGCCGAGCGTTCCATACGGGTGAAGTGCGGTTCGATCTGATAGAGCCGGCGGCCGAGATATTTGAGCGTCTCGAAGACGCCGTCGCCCCGGTGCACCAGATGGTCGTCGAGGGGGATGAGCATGAGGCGCGGGTCTTTGCCGATGACGCCGATGCGATGGTCGTAAAAAGCCAGGACGCCGTCTGCGCCTGGGCGCGGCGCGGCCAGCAGGCGGTCGAGATAGGTCTTGGCGTCAACGATGTCAGCCATATGACGGACTCCTTGTAAAAAAGGGGGAAACGGCGTTACCCGTTTCCCCCGCTTGCTCTACTTCCGCCCACCGTCGCGGCAACGCCGCCCCCCTTAACCCATGTGGGGGGTCCGGGGGCCTCAGGCCCCCGGCCGCCGGAGGCCTCTTCACCAACTAAACACGGACCATGTCGCGTTCGATGAGCAGTTCGGCGATCTGCACGGCGTTCAGGGCCGCGCCTTTGCGGATGTTATCGGCCACGATCCACAGGTGCAGGCCGTTGTCGATGCTATTGTCCTCGCGGATGCGCCCGACGAAGACCGGGTCTTCGCCAGCGGCCACCAGGGGCATGGGATAGATCTTTTCCGACGGGTTGTCGTAGACCACGATGCCCGGGGCCTGGGACAGGATGACCCGGGCTTCCTTGGCGGTGATCTTCTTCTCCGTCTCGATGTTGACGGACTCGCTGTGGCCGTAGAAAACCGGCACGCGCACGGTGGTGGCCGTCACCTTGATCGAATCGTCGCCCATGATCTTGTTGGTTTCCTTGATCATTTTGACTTCTTCGAAGGTGTAGTCGCCATCGGTGAATACGTCGATCTGGGGCAGACAGTTAAACGCGATCTGGTGCGGATACACGTTAACGTCGGCTTCCTGGCTGTTAAACAGCTGGCGCACTTGGGTTTCCAGTTCGGCAATGGCTTTTTGGCCGGTGCCGGACACGGCCTGATAGGTGGAGACGATGACGCGCTTGATGGTGCCCACGTCGTGCAGGGGCTTAAGCGCCACCACCATCTGGATGGTCGAGCAGTTGGGGTTGGCGATGATGCCCTTGTGCCAATCGACATCCTCGGGATTGACCTCGGGCACCACCAGCGGCACTTCGGGGTCCATGCGCCAGGCGCTGGAGTTGTCGATGACCACGCAACCGGATTTGACCGCAAAGGGCGCAAAACGTTTCGAGGTGGAGCCGCCGGCGGAAAAAAGCGCGATATCGACGCCTTCGAAGGATTTTTCGGTCATCTCCTCGACGGTCAGTTCGCCCCCGGCATAGGGCACGGTGGTGCCGGCCGAGCGCGACGACGCCAGCGCCTTAACGGTTTTGGCCGGAAACGCCCGCTGTTCCAAAGTCTTAAGCATCTCGCGACCCACGGCTCCCGTGGCACCGGCCACAGCCACAACCAACTCGCCCCTGCCCATACGATCCTCCGTGCAGCAGTATGTGTACGCCACCGGCGGCTGGGGGCTAGCGCCCGCAACCCGGCCGGGGAGCGCATCCCCCCGGACCCCTGTAGCGAGAAAAAGTCTTAGTAATCCAGGCCAGAGACAATGGAGAGCACGGCCTCGGCCTTATTGAGCGTATAGAGATGCACGCCGGGCGCGCCCCGGGCGATGAGATCTTGAGCCTGTTTGCGGGCATAGGCAATGCCCACTTCTGCCACGGCAGCCGAGCCACCGGCCGCGTCGGCAGCCTCCAGCTCGGCCATATAGGCCGGCGGCAGACTGGCACCGCACAGCGTTGCGAAGCGCTTGATGCTGGCCAGGCTTAAAACCGGCAGCACGCCGGGCACGATGGGCACGGTAATGCCGGCGGCTTTGGCCTTGTCCACAAAGGCGAAATACTTGTCATTATCGAAAAAAAGCTGGGTGACGACAAAATTGCCGCCACGCTCGAGTTTGCCGCACAGATGCGTGAGGTCCGTCTCCGGTGAGGCGGCCTCGGGGTGGCATTCGGGATAGCCGGCCACGCCCACGCACAGCTGCGGGTACTCCTGGCGGATAAAGGTCACCAGATCGCTGGCGTGCTGGAAATCCTCGGAATCCGGGACGAAATGTTCCTGGCCTTTGGGCGGATCGCCGCGAAGGGCCAGCACGTTGTCCACGCCTGCCGCGCGCAGGGCGTCTAAAAAACCGCGAATCTTGTCCCGGCTGGCCCCGACGCAGGTCAGGTGGGCCATGGGTTCAAGGCCGTAAGCGGTTTTTAAGCGCGAAACGATTTCCAGCGTGTGGGCGTGGGTGCTGCCGCCGGCCCCGTAGGTGACGGAGACGAACAACGGGCGC
Source organism: Solidesulfovibrio aerotolerans (assembly GCF_009856865.1). Lineage (GTDB taxonomy): Bacteria > Desulfobacterota > Desulfovibrionia > Desulfovibrionales > Desulfovibrionaceae > Solidesulfovibrio > Solidesulfovibrio aerotolerans. The sequence continues at coordinate 29,823 of NZ_WVUD01000042.1, forward strand.
ACGGGCAACAACTGCTCCACCACGCCGAAAAAGCCTTCCCAGGCCTCCCGCTCTTTGGGCGGGAAAAACTCCAACGACACGAACGGCCGCTTGGCCTCCATCAACTCCCTGATTCGCACGCGATCTCCTTGGAGAAGATATGAAGAGAGGAACCGGGGGAAAACCCCTTTTTGCAAAAAGGGGTTTTCCCCCGGACCCCCTTTCCCTAAAAACTCTTCAAAGGGGGATTACCACCCTGTGCCACTCCTGTTGGGCGCAGGGAACCTCAGCTTTCTTCCAGTGCTAGCGCGTCCACAATATCGCGGTCCGCTTCCAGAAACGGCCGCAACCGGCCTTCCTGCGGGGTCAGCCATTCCATGTCCTGGCCTTCCAGGGGGAGCGGCTCCCCGGCAAAGGCCCGGACGTGAAAAAAGTGCAGCTGGACCGAAAGGTGTTCGTAGGAATGCGCTTTTTCGCGGAAAAAGGCAATTGCAGTGGGCGTAATGCCCAATTCTTCACGCAGTTCCCGGGTGAGCGCCATCTGCGGCGTCTCGCCCGACTCGATCTTGCCGCCGGGGAATTCGTAAGCGCCGGCCATGGGCTTGCCCTCAGGCCGGCGCACACCCAGATAGCGGCCGTCCTGCCAGATAACGGCCGCCACCACGTCAACGACCTTGCGCCCGTCGCTCACGCCTCCTCCACAAGGGCCGCCCGACGGGCTTCCAGATCGGCAATCTCCTCTTCCATGACGGCCATGCGGGCGAGAAGCTCCTCGGCGTCCCGGGACAGCTCGCCGTACTCTTTGTTGAGCCGGGCAAAAAGCTCGCGCTGGGCATAGGTCTCGGGATCGGCCATGACGGCCTCGACCTCGGACTGTTTGGTTAAAAGCGCCTCCAACTCGGCTTCGAGCTTTTCAAAGGCCTCACGCTTGGGCTTGATGTCGCGGTACAGCGCGTTTCGCAGCTCGGCCACCCGGCGCTTGCGCTCCTTGTCCTCCTGGCGCGAAACCTTCTGGACCGGGGCGCACGCTTCGCCCGCATCGCCCCGGCCGGCCGCAGCCTCGGCCATCTGGGCGGCTTCGTAGGCGGCGTAGCCCTCGTCATAGACGGTGATACCGTCGGCACCCACGGACCAGACCTCGGCAGCGGCTTCGCGCAGCAGATAGCGGTCGTGGGCGACCATCAAGATGGTGCCGGTAAATTCGGCCAAGGCGCGCACCAAGGCTTCGCGGCTTTCCAGATCCAGGTGGTTGGTGGGTTCGTCGAGAATCAGGAAATTGGCCCGGGCCGAAAAAAGCCCGGCCAAAACGAGGCGCGATTTCTCGCCGCCGGACAACTCGGACACCCGGCGTTCCCAATAGTCTTCGCCCAAGAGAAACAGCCCCAAGGTGGAGCAGCATTCCAGGTGGGTGGCCTTGGGGCCGGCCATGCGCCGCATCTCGGCCATGACCATGGCTTCGGTGTTTAAAATCTCGGTCTGGTGCTGGCTGAAATAGCCGATCTTGACCCCGGTGCCCAGGACAATGCGGCCGTCCGTCGGCTTGTTCGCCCCGACGATGAGCTTTAACAGCGTGGTCTTGCCTGCGCCGTTGTGCCCGACCAGGGCCACCTTCTGGCCCCGGAAGAGCTGAAAGGTCAGCGGCGGCCACAGCGGATCGCGCCCGGGCCAAGCATAGGCCAGATCGGCGGCGGCGCAGACGGTCTTGTCCGAACGCTCGGGTTCGGGCAGGGAGAAATCCAGGGTGCGGGCGCGCACATCGGGCCGGTCGCCGCGCAGGGCCGAAATCTCTTTATGCAGCTTGTCCACGGTCTTTAATTTGCTCTGGGCCTGCCTCGCCTTGCTGGCCTTGTAGCGAAAACGGTCGATAAAGACGCTGTGCTGCTTGATCTTATTGTCAATGGCCGCGGCTTGGCGCTCCCACTGCTTTTCCATCTCCTCGCGCCAGACGAGAAACTGGGAAAACGATCCCGGCCGCCAGATGGGCTTGGCCTCGCCGAGAAAGAGCGTGTGGGTGGCCACGCGGTCCAAAAACACCCGGTCGTGGGCCACAAAAATGAGCACGCCGGCAAAGGCGCACAGAAACGACTCCAGCCAGGACACGGCTTCAAGATCCAGGTGGTTGGTGGGTTCGTCCAACAGCAGCACATCGGCCCCGGCCGTCAACACCCGGGCCAGCTTGGCCCGCTCGCGCCAGCCGCCGGACAGCCCGGAAATGGGGCTGTGAAAGTGCTTCTCCTCAAAACCCAGGCCCGACAGGATGGTCTTGGCCCGATGCTCGGGATTATACCCCAGCGCGTGTTCCATGCTGGCCTGTTCGTGGGACAGGGCGTCCAAGGCGGCGGCGTCGCCGGCGGCCACGGCCGCGTCGTAGCGCACCCAAAATTCCTTCCACGACGGCAAGGCAGCCATGACCCAGGCTAAAAGCGTCATGCCGAGATCGGCTTCCTCCATCTCCTGGGCCACATAGCCCAGGCGCGCGCCGGTTGACAGCGACACCTTGCCGCTGTCCGGTTCGGACACGCCGGCTATGAGCTTTAAAAGCGTTGATTTGCCCGCGCCGTTCTGGCCGACAATAGCCAGCCGGGTGCCACCGGGAATCTCCAAGGAAAAGTCCTTGAAAAGATCCCGACCGGCATAGGCCTTGGAAATATTTTGCAGACTGACTTTGGCCATGGTGAGTATGTCGCTTCGCTTGCGGCTTGGCCGTCACAACGGACGGCTCGGTGAAAATCGGTCGCTATCGCGTGGCGTTTGTACGCAAAAAAAGGCAGGAGAACCAGCCCCGGCCAGCCCCCTGCCCCATTCTATACAACGCACTGAAACCACTGCGAAAAACGAATCTCCCAGAAAGGGAGGGTCCGGGAGGGGCTACCCCCTCCCGGCCGCCGAAGCAACGGTGTTCCCAGTCAAGTTGGGATTACCTCGCCCACGGTTCACAGCGACTGGCCCTTACGTACGAGCAATCAACCCCTTGAAAAAATTCTCCCTTTCAGGGGGTCCGGGGGGGATGATCCCCCCCGGCCGCCGGAGGCTCTTTTGCCTTCTCCCGTCCCTCTTCTCGCTACGCCAGGCGCGCGGCGACGAGGTCGCCCATGGCTTTGCAGCCAACCAGGGTCTTGCCCGGCTCCATAATGTCGCCGGTGCGGTAGCCCTCGGCCAGCACCTTGGCGCAGGCCGCTTCGATGGCCTCGGCCGCAGCCGTTTCGTTAAAGGAATGCTTGAGCATCATGGCCAGGGACAGGATGGTGGCCAGGGGATTGGCCTTGTCCTGGCCGGCAATGTCCGGGGCCGAACCGTGGATCGGCTCGTACAGGCCCGGGTTGGCTTCGCCGAGCGAAGCCGACGGCAGCATGCCGATGGAGCCGGTGATGACCGCCGCCTCGTCCGACAGGATGTCGCCAAAAAGATTCTCGGTGACGATGACGTCAAACTGCGACGGATCGCGCACGAGCTGCATGGCCGCGTTATCCACATACATGTGCGACAACTCGACGTCCGGGTAGTCCTTGGCCACTTCAATAACCACCGCCCGCCACAGCCGCGAGACGTCCAGCACGTTGGCCTTGTCCACAGAACACAGCCTGCCGCCGCGCTTTCTCGCCGTCTCGAAACCGACCTTGGCGATGCGGCGCACCTCGTGCTCGGCATAGATCATGGTATTAAACCCAACCTGCTCGCCCCCGCGCTCCTCGATGCCGCGCGGTTCGCCAAAATAGGCCCCGCCGGTCAACTCGCGAATGACCATGACGTCGAGTCCCTTGCCGACGATATCGGGACGCAGACAACACGCCGCCGCCAACTCCGGGAACAGCTTGGCCGGCCGCAGATTGGCGAAAAGCCCCAAAGCCTTGCGAATGCCAAGAAGGCCCTTCTCCGGGCGGATGGCCGGATCAATGGTGTCCCACTGGGGACCGCCGACCGCGCCCAACAAGACCGCATCAGCCGCCTTGCAGGCCGCAATCGTCGCCTCAGGCAACGGAGAGCCGGTGGCGTCAATGGCCGCGCCGCCAATAAGCGCCTGACTATAAGCAAACTCCAACCCAAACTTCTTCCCGACCGTCTCCAGAACCTTCATGGCCTCAGCCACAATCTCCGGCCCGATCCCGTCCCCCGGCATGACGCATATATTGTAACGCATGGTATTTCCTATAATGGTGCTAAGAAGATACGGAGATAAGAAGGTAAGATGCCTCCGGCGGCCGGGGGGATAATCCCCCCGGACCCCCTGAATGGAGGCAAGTTTTATAAAAGAGGAGTGCTTCAACTGGCAGGCTGCCGGTGTTGTCAGGCTGCTGGAACGCATTCCAACCTGCCGTCCTAACCCCTACCCCCCTTCA
>NZ_WVUD01000043.1 GCF_009856865.1 Solidesulfovibrio aerotolerans
GCTCAAGGCCACCTTGCCCGCCAGGAAGACTGCTCTGCGCGAAGAGATCAGCGGGCAGCTCGCCGTTCATTCCCGCACCCCTGACATCATCGCGGGGCGGCTTCGACTGCCCTTTTCATCGCCTCGGCCGGGCGTGACCAAGTGCTTGGGCCACCCCGAGAGCAATGAGAGGTTCGGCCGCTTCTGGTTGATCGCGGTCAGCCTTAATGCGTTCAAACAGCGCTGGGGACTGCCCACGCGAAAAGTGGCACAGCCTGAACGTGTCCGGCTATTTCCCCCTGGGGGCGCGGTTTATGAACTCAGCGAAATCATCCAGCGAACGAAGTTGCCAAGCAGTGTCTTCAGGGATGTCGATGGCAAAGCGATCCTCAACTGCGACAATAAAAGTCGGAAAATCCACAGAATCAAGCCCCTGAAGCAAAAGGGGGGCATCAGGCTTCACGCCGGCAATGATTGCCTCATCAATCCCGGCCAAGCGCAATAGATCCGTTAACTCTGACCCCGTGATCGACATGAAAAGCTCCTTCGATTCAGTGCTCGCAGCGACGGCTTAGGCTTGGACCAGCGCGCGGCGCATGATTTTACCCGTCGAGGTCTTGGGCAGGGCTGCAACCAACTGGAAGCGCACGGGGCACATGTCCTCGGGCAGATGCTCCCGGACAAACCGTCGCAGTTCCCCGCCAAAATTTGAACCCGCTTCGACGCCGTTTCGGGCTACGACAAAGGCCTGAGGCCGTTCCAAGCCCTCCACACGGCAACCGATGACGGCGCATTCCACCACGTCAGGATGGGTCAGCAGCACATTCTCGACTTCCTGGGGCGAGACGAACCGTCCCCCCACCTTGAGCATGTCGTCAGCCCGGCCTTGGTGGATGAACACCCCGTCTGAGGCTGTAAACATGTCGCCAGTGCGCAGCCAGCCGTCAGGCAGCATGGTCTCCTGACTTTTTTCTGGAAGGTTCCAGTAGGCGGTTGCCGTGCCTTCTCCTCGGATCAGCAAAAGACCCGGCTGGCCGGCGGCGACATCAGTGTCGGCTTCATCCACCAAGCGGACTTCAAACCCTGGAGCGACTTTGCCGGTGGCACCAGGCATCGCTTCGCCGGGACGGTTGGAAATGAACAGGTTGTAGGCTTCGGTAGAACCGATGCCCTCGCAGATTTCGCAACCGGTCATCTGCTTCCAGGCCTTGAAGGTTGCCGCCGGCAACGCCTCGCCGGCAGAATAAAAGAGGCGCACGCCGCCGAGGTAACTGTCCGGCTCAAGGACTCGCAGCAGGAGGTTATACAAGGTAGGCACGGCGAAAAAAACGCTCGGCCGGTAGCGTCTGATCAACTGGAGCAGTTCGGCGGGGCCAGGCTTTTCGGGGGACAAGATGGCCGTTGCGCCATAGGCCAGGGCCAAGCTGAAGGAGGCGATCAAGCCATAGGCAAAGGACAGCTTGCTGGCGGAGAAAATCACGTCGTTCTCGGTCAGGCCAATCAGGCCGCCGAAGGTCTCGGCCGGGCGCAGAATGTCGCGGTGACGATGGGGAACGCCCTTGGGACGACCCGTGGAGCCTGAGGTGTAGAGCAAAAGGGCAAGATCGTTGGCTTCAGGGGTATGAGGTTCCAGGAAGTCGCAATAGGTTCGTAATCCTTCGGGACCACCTGGGGAGCAGGGCAGAACGGGAATGTTTGAAGCGACAGCGGCGGGATGACCCGTGTCCGCAATCAGTACACGGGCTCCCGCGTCGGCCAGAATCCAGGCATACTCTTCAGGGCGCAGAGACGACGATAGCGGCATGGGGCAAGCGCCGATCCACATAGCCCCCAAAAGCATGATGGGCGTCGCTGGTCCATCCGGCAGGACGCATCCCACCCTATCGCCTGGCTGTACGCCTGAGGCAGCCAGCATAGCCCCGGTTCGGGCTACGGCGCTGGCCAAGTCGGCATAGGTCAAGACGTCGTCGCCGCACAGGTAGGCCGGCTTGTCTGGGTGACGTTCCAGATTGGGGAACAACAGCTCCCACGCCGCATTGGAGACCGAGGTCACAGGCAGCCTCCCTGAATTGTTGTCGGGTTATCCTCATTGAAATAAGCAAGGTGTCTCAAAATGCAAGGGAATCGCAGGCGGAAGTTGAAGATATAGATGTCAGCGTTGTAGCCGAACGTGGAGGGCAATCCGGGACTGATATTGTTGGCCAGGGGGATAGTCTGGGGTGATGCGAGGGATTGCCTCCTGGTAGCGCGCACTGCCGCGATCGTTGGGCAGAAATTAACTTGGCACTGAGGGCTGAATGGCGGAGAAACTGGACAACCATCTGAAATTGTACTGGAATATGAATCGTGCAAGGGAGCAGGGATTCCCTCCCCGGGGTGGAAGGTCCCCAACGTTCCACCCTTCACCTTAAAATTTACGGTAAATAGTTAAAATATTTAACTAAATTTTAAAGGTGCAAGGTGCAAGGTTTAAAAAGTTAAAATATATATATTTATTATTATTTTTCCTTTTTAAAAAAGTATAATCCAACCTTCCACCTTCCACCACATGACATTTATCTTTAAAATACAATATGTTAAGCGGTGCAGGGTGGAAAAAGGGAACCTCCCACCTTCCACCTAGCCTTATGTTTTAAAATAGTATAACAATTTCAATAGAATATACAATTTCTATTTATTTGACTGAAATTCGATAACAATTTTATATTCAATGCATCGAGCGCAGACTTATGCCTCGTAAAATTATCTACTAACTATTCAGTATCTCTACTGCAATCAAGACAATCTGATGCAATCGGAATTGTTCAGCGATCATAAGCAAGAGGAAAAATTCTTTCTGAAAATTGGTACTGTAGTCCATACTGCCGATTAATCGGTCAGCACTCATCAGTATTCTACCATTATTAGGGTATCTTTACCCTTATCAATAAGTTCAGATCTGCCACACAGATAAATACAGCCCAAGGGTCAGAAATCTTGGTCCAGTCAGCGACGAAATGGTCTGTCGCTCTTCCTCGGATACAGGCGGTCTCGCCGAACGCTATCTTTACAGCTTCGGAAGTTGTCGTAAAAACCCCCAACGCCGGGAGGGGCATTGGGGGCCAGGGGGAAGCCGCATACGTCGGGCGGCGTCGGAAGGGAAATTTCCAGGTTAGTCGGCTTTCTTGGCCCCTTTCCGTTCCCACAACTTCATATCATTCATTTTCTTGCGGCGGTCACGAGCCAAAGACTTACAAGCCAATCCAGTTCCCTTTTTATAACCATACTTGGCCCGGTATGCTTCCGGGGTGAGTCCATGGCTGGCAAGGTGCTTCTTGGTGATGACCTTAAAGGACTTGCCACACTCCAGGCAGGTGATAGAGGATTCCTTGATCGCTTTCTTCGAGTCAATGGTCGGGGCTTGGTCCTCAGTGGAGCCTGCAACGAGTTGTCCAACCTCGATAGCCTGGAAGCCTTTTGCCAGCGTGCTGACCATGCTGACGATCTCTTCCTGGGTCATTGAGCGGGTGGTGGCTTGAGCCTTGACGATTTCAAGCGCGGCCTGTGTGTATTCGTTCATTGTGTCCTCGTGTTTGTTTGCGGTGAACACAAGAGCCATAGGCTGTGAGGCACCGTTTGGCAAGGGGGCTCGCGCTACTTGCTTGAATGGGTGATTACCACTATTATACCAAGCACAGCAAGGGGGTGAAGATGAACAGAAGCGAACTAATCAAATCTTTTGCGGAGCGGTTCAATACGCCAGATTACGAGGCCTCAGCCTTCGTAAACCTCTTTTTCGAGAGGATCAGGCAGGCGCTCATTGATGGCGACCGCGTGGAGATTCGTGGCTTTGGCTCCTTCGCAATGAAGGACTACGAGGGCTACACGGGCAGGAACCCCAAGACAGGGGCCGTCGCCACTGTCGGACCAAAGCGGCTGCCGTTCTTCAAGGCGAGTAGGCAATTAAAAGACCTTTTAAACAAGTAATTGGCGGTGACCTGTAGGTGTTATGCATCTATACGTGGAGCGTTCTTTCGCCAAGAGCCTTGGCCAGTTGTTTGAGCAACCCATGCTGCCCGTTAAGATCTCGGGTGTTTGGTTATTGGCCAGCAGGGAATAGATCCTGGTAAAGGAAACTTTGCTGTCGATTTTTCTCATGGTTTTACCTTCATGACCGCCACTAGAGGTGGTCAGACTCAACCAGTTTTTTTACAGAATTATTGCAGTTCCCGGGTGTAACCAATACATTGCTAGCGATATTTGTTAGTTGTTTTCAGGATGATAGATTTATTTCCGGCCCAACTGCTTTACACTCATTGTCGAGACCGATATTAATAATCTGCAATAATTGGATTCTGGAGGGGCCACGTCGGGAATTTACGGGCCTCAAGCTTGGGACAACCACGCAAGTGAGGCTGAACGGTAGAATGCGTTTCTGCCGGAGACCGTGGACCGAATGTTCAACCAACTGAGGTCTAGCGTCCGAGTTAATGACCGACTATGCCTACATTACAAATATTACGGCGTCAGTAGTATTCAGGACATTGCGGCCAACCAACTGACCGGGCAGCTGAATATACTGCAACGATGTAAGATACGAGACAAGATACTCATGTAAATTATTGCATTTTACAACATGATCCGAAAGCTACATATGCCAGTCGTCGGGATGGACAACCAAATTTTTTAGGATATGCTTTTTCAATTATTGCTCGAAAAAATCGGAATAAGTCATGCGAGGCCTTAAATGCCCATTGCTTTAGTAACAGGTGCTAGCAGAGGAATAGGAGCCGCGATCGCCCTAGACCTAGCGCAACATGGCTTCGATATATGGCTAAACTACAGGAATAACCACCAAGACGCCAATCGTGTAGCTGATTTGATTAGGGGGTCAGGACAAAAATGCTTAGAACTTCCTTTTGACGTGTCACACCCAGAGGAAGTTTCGAAATGGCTCACTCCTTTACTAGCACAAAAAACCCCAGACGTCTTGGTTAACAATGCTGGCTTCTCACGAGATGCGCTTTTGGTTTGGATGAAACAAGAAGAATGGAGTGATGTCCTAGGCGTACATTTGCATGGATTCTTTAACGTAACAAAAGCTATACTTCCAGGAATGATTCGGGCTCGTGGTGGACGCATAATCAATATCGTTTCCACTTCCGGCGAACGAGGTGTAGCAGGCCAAGTTAATTACTCCGCTGCGAAGGCAGGACTTATCGGCGCAACCAGATCGCTCGCGGTGGAGGTTGCCAAGCGGAACATTCTGGTCAACGCAGTCTCGCCTGGTTTTATTGAAACTGAAATGACCAGTGCCATACCCAAGGATAAAGTGCTTCCTCTGATCCCTTTAGGCCGATTTGGAACGCCGGAGGAGATAGCCGCTGTCGTGAGATTTCTTTGCTCGCCCGGTGCAAGCTATATCACAGGGCAAGTGATTGGTGTGAACGGGGGGGTGTCGTGATCCACCGGGTCGTCATCACAGGATTTGGCATCGTCTCGTGCCTGGGCATCGGCGCAGAGAACGTGGGGAATGCGCTTCGGCAAGGGAAAAGCGGTATCGTCAATGATCCAGAACGTTCAGCATTAGGTTTTCGAAGCCCCCTCACAGGTCAGATAAGTGGTTTCGACCGACAGGCTTATCTGAGCCGCAAGCAACGCAAGACCATGCCTGATTTCGTTCTTCACGCTTATGTGGCAGTTGAAGAGGCCATGGGCATGGCGCGACTCACCCGGGAAGATGTCCATGGCCCAGCAACCGGCATTATTTTCGGAGCGGACTCAAGTTGCGAGTCCGCCATCCGGGCGGTTGACATTGTGAGAGCAACTGGCGAGACCAAGGCTATTGGCGGCGCTACTGTCTTTGGGGTCATGAACTCGACGGTCAGTATGAATCTGGGATGTCTCTTCGGCATCCAGGGCGCGTGTTGGACAGTCAGTGCCGCGTGCGCGAGTGGAACCTTGGCCATCGGACAGGCCGCACAGCTTGTTGCCTCAGGACAGCAGCAGCGCGTCATCTGCGGTGGTGCCCAGGAAATTAATTGGCAATCTACGTCCAGCTTTGACGCCCTCAGAGCCTTCAGTATGGACTCCGTCAATCCGACACGGGCCAGCAAACCTTTCGATAGCAGGCGCGATGGTTTGGTGCCCAGTGGTGGGGCGGCGGCCTTGGTGCTGGAAAGCCATGACTCGGCATCCAGGCGTGGTGTACCGATAGCAGGTGAAGTACTTGGCTTTGGCTTTGCTTCGGATGGTGAGAGCATGGCAGTACCTACAGGAGTTGGCCTTGGGATGGCTATCCGGCAGGCCCTGCATCAGGCCGGGGCCGGCCCGGAGGCCATTGATTATATATGCGCCCATGCCACATCCACTCCGCGCGGGGATGCGGTCGAGGCACAAGTACTTCTAGACATCTTTGGAGATATTCAACCGCCAACTTCGTCTCTTAAATCCATGACTGGCCATGAGCTTTGGATGGCCGGTGCTTCTCAGGCTGTTAGCTGCTCCATCATGGCCCAGGGCGGTTTTATTGCTCCGAATATCAATTTTGAGGAGCCGGATGAACTGTCTTCAAGGCTCAACATAATCCGCGAGTTAATCCCGCAGGGGCCGCAGATGGCGCTTTGCAACGCCGCCGGTTTCGGCGGCACCAATGCAGCCCTTATACTGGGATTTCAAAGATGAAACGAACGTGTGTGGTGATCGGCGGCGGGATTTCCGGCATGAGCACCGCCATTCTGTTGGCCAAACAAGGATTTGACGTCACTCTGGTCGAAAGGGCCAGTCGGCTCGCCCCCCTTGTCAGAGGTTTTTCTCGCCAGGGAATGCACTTTGAGACCGGTTTCCATCATACCGGCTACCTGGAACAGGGTGAGATACTAGACCGGGCTTTTAAAGTTATGGGATTGACAGGCATAGAATCATTCCCGCTGGGCCTAGGAAGTGACCAAAGGGTGGTAGTGGATGGGGGGCCGACCGAGGGATATCCAATGTCTTCTGGATTCGTTCGTCTGCTGGATGTGCTCGGAGATTATTTTCCCCAAGAGCGGTCGCCCTTGCAGAATTATCTCAACTCAGTTGAAAAAACCCAGAACAGCTCTCCCTACCTAGCGCTTGATGCCTCTGGCCCGAGGGAAACACCTTATCGAGACTCAACATTGGCCGAAGTGCTTGATAGTTTGTTTACCGACAATAGGCTAAAGAGTATTCTTGCTTCCCAGGTTTTGTATCATGGTGTTCCGCCTGCCGAAGTCTCTTTCGTATTTCATGCCTGGGTTGGGGCAGCTGCCCTGCGTTCTCTGCGAACGATTAAGGGGGGGGGGAAGAGTCTGGTTCAAGCTTTTGAACGCGCACTCGAATATGCCGGGGTCCGCGTTGAGACGGGAAGAGGCGTCAACAGAGTCATCGTCTCGCCAGCGGGAGCCCTGGCTGGCGTATGCCTCGAGGACGGGCAGGCGCTGGAAACGAAAATTTGCGTCAGCACCGTTCACCCCGCGTTGCTTGCCGATCTTATTCCTGAAGGAATTTTTAGACCTGCATACACAAACCGGCTGGCGAGACTCCCCGAGACTCCCCGAGCCGCTATGGTGTTTGGAATGATCCCTACTAACTCAGATGTCGCGCCAGGAAATTCGTGGCTGTTTCTTGAGGGCCACAATCCCGCATGTTGGTTTGGCGTAGAAGATCGCCGAGGGCCTGGGGCTATGTCTGTCATGATATCCGACCCTGGCGGAGATAATGGGATGGCGAGTTTGGAACTCGCAGCATGTAGCGCTCCCGACGTATCGAAGTATGAGTTGAAAGAACATCTCATCCAATCCTACATGCAAAGATTGCCATCACTTTACCAGAGGACACAATTTCTGGAAGTGGCGTCACCATCTACTTTCGCCCGCTTTACCAACTCGCCTTTCGGCAGCTATTATGGCCCACAGCACGCGGTGGGCGTGCACCCTCCCCAGCCACGCACCAGACTCCCGGGTTTCTATCTGGCCGGACAGGCGGTGGTGGCTCCCGGCATAGCTGGGGCTGTGATTTCTGCGTGTGTGGCTGTGGACGTTATGCTCGGAGGCGATACCGTACTCAAGGAACTGCGCCAATGTTGAAAGGCAGGGTTGTCGTGACGGGGTATGGGGCCGTCTCGCCCTATGGATTGGGCGTCCAGACGTATTGGGATGGCTTGATAGCCGGTCATAGCGTGGTACTGACGGATTCGAAACAATTGAGTACACTTAAAGTCAGAAGCCATCTTTGCGCTCGAGTCCAGGACTTCCCGTCAAAGGATATTCCCAGGCAGCATAGGCGGACTATGAGCCGTATGTCTCAGTATGCATATTGGGCCGCACGAGAAGCATTGGAGGTGGCTCAACTACCTGAGGATCTCTTGCACAATGGACGAACAGGAGTCGTCATTGGGTCCACAACCGGGAGCGTGGATGGCCTGGAGGAGTTCTTCAGAAATTATATAACCACGGAATCCTTAGATACAGTTAAATCGACATTGTTTTTCAAAGTCATGAATCATTCAGCAGCCTGCAATCTTGCCCAGGCCCTTGGGACGACAGGTCCACTTCTCGCACCGTCGGCAGCGTGCGCCACAGGCTGTCAGGCCTTAGGTATGGCGGCCATGCTGGTGGCCTCGGGGCAAATGGATGTGGCGATATGTGGAGGGACGGACGAATACCATCCGTTGACAACAGCTACTTTTGATATCATGAATGCATCCTCAACTATTTATAATGACAATCCAACCAAGAGTCCGCGGCCTTTCGATAGCGCCAGGGATGGCGTCGTCTGTTCCGAAGGTAGCGGCATCCTGGTCTTAGAGAGTCTTGAACATGCGACCAACCGTGGCGCATCAATCATTGCAGAACTTGTAGGATACGGAACTAATCTTGACTCCGGCCATATAGCGCATCCCAGCCGAGAATGTATAGGAAAGTGTATACGTCTGGCTCTCCAGTGCGCAGACATCGAACCGGATGCCGTGGATTACATCAATGCCCACGCCACTGGGACGATGCAGGGAGATGCTGCGGAGGGACTCGCCTTAGAAGATGTTTTTGGTTCGGGGACCCCGGTGAGTTCACTAAAAGGATATTTCGGCCATGCCATGGCTGCGAGTGGAAGTCTCGAGGCCATTGCCTGTCTCAAAATGTTGCATGATGGACTCATCATTCCGACTCGAAATTTGGATGCCCCGGACCCTTCCTGTGGAAATATCCAACATGTCCAGCAATTATTACGCAAGCCGATCGCCACAGCTATCAAGAACAATTTTGCTCTCGGCGGCGTAAATGCCGTACTAGTATTCAGGAGTTCTGTTTAATGACTGACCAGGAAATAATTGAGCGTGTCAATGCGGGACTTGAGGAAGAATTTGAAATCCCACGCGAGAAACTCGTCCCGGATGCTAAGATTTATGAAGAGTTAGGTCTAGATAGCCTAGACGCCGTAGACATGGTGGTGGTTCTTGAGCAGCAGTTTAAAATCAAGATCCGTGAAGATGACGGTATTCAGAAAATCCGGACTCTGGCGGATCTTTATGCATTCATTCTTCAAAAGGTTGCGACCAGGCCGGAACAATGAGAAGCTGTGTCCTCGCAAGTCTGGCGATCTGGACCACTTTGCTTCTAATCGCGCTAGGGGCCGTCCTCCTTGCCCCCCCCATTTGCCTTCTCATTGGAAGTGCCACCCGAATGCCATGGCCCAGGCTGGCGCGGTACTGCATTTGGGGCTACGGCAGGGCTGTGGCTTGGTTGCTTGGACTTTTTTTCACCATTCGCGTCCATGAAAGGCCTGACTTTCCTCAAAGTTTGCCGCGTATTTTCGTCTTCAATCATGGATCATTGCTTGACCTCTTTCTCATTACATTGGTGGCCCCGCCGGACTCTGTCTGTTTGGCCCGACAATGGCCCTTTTCAGTGCCCCTATTCGGCCCGGTCATGCGACTGGGAGAATATATCAACGTGGAACGCCAGTCAGGTCAGGAATTGTTGGAGCGAGCAAGAACGCTCCTCCATAAAGGAATCAGCCTCGGTGTTTTTCCCGAAGGGACACGGACTCGTACGAACACTCTAGGGCGTTTCCGGTCGGGAGCTTTCAAGCTATCCCTTGAAACAGGTGTGTCCATCCGGCCGGTCTCCATCATTGGGACCTGTTCAATCTTGCCCCCGGGCCAGTGGAAGCTTCAGAGAGGAGAAATACACATAAGTGTGCTGGAAGATATCTCTCCAGTGCCTTATGTGGTCGATATGCTGGGACATCTGGCAATGTGTCGCTACACACGCAAGCGTATGGCCATTGCAGGCTTGTCTTCCCCAAAAACCTCTTGCGAAAATGGAGCCAGGAATGAATCTCACTCGGATTCTTGTTATGATGCTACTGATTCTGACCGCCACATTCGTCTCCTGCCGCACAGCGGCAGTACGCAACATCCCCTTAAACAGCATCCCGGCCACACAGGATAAAGCACTTTCGACTGATGAAATCGAGTCATCAATTATTAGGGGTGGCAGTAAAGTCGGGTGGAACATGCGCAAGATTGAGCCGGGACTTATAGTTGGCACAATACAGGTTCGTGTGCACGAAGCGCAAGTCAATATCCGCTATACAGCCAACACATGGGACATCACCTATCGCGATAGCAAGAACCTGAAGTATAACGGTGAGAAAATTCATTCGAACTACAATAAATGGGTCAGCAAACTTGCTGATGCCATCCGGACGCAAATTGACGAGGACGAAGCCGCAGTTCCTTCAAAAAAGAAATAGGCGCCTACTTTCATGACCATTTTCCCGTTCGGAGCTTGTCCTGTCCCAGCCTTGGAATTCATCCCCCACCGCCCGCCCATGGCTCTGGTGAAGAGCCTTGAGCGGGCGTACGGGGAAGGATGCATTATTTGCACTGTCATTCCAGCCGGCACCATGTTTATCCGTGAAGATGCGACCGTGGAGCCTTTGGTCCTTCTCGAAATTATTGCTCAGGCCTGTGCCGTTTACGGAGGTTGGAGGACCAAGGACGACAGCCAGGGAAAACAGGCTGCGTTTCTGGCCGGCGTTAGTTCATTCGAGATAGTCGGGAAGGCCGTAGCTGACGAACCCATGGAGATCACGGTGACGCTCCTTAGGGAATTCGCCGGCTTCCATCTCTTCAACGGTGAGTTGCGGCAAGGCGGATATGACGTGGCTCGCGCCAGTCTCAAGGCCTACCAACCTGCCGCGACAACCACGAGGCTTGAGACATGAGGCTTTTCTTGACCCTAATTCTGGCCCTGGCCCTCGTGGATGTGCCGTTATTGTCTTTGGCCACTGTGCTCACGGAAGACACCTTGTCCCGACTGACCACCAAGGCCGGACAGGTGAAGAGTATTCAAGCCGAGTTCACACAGGAGAAGCGGCTCAGCATTTTCAAACAGACGCTGATCTCGAAAGGTAGATTTGTCTTTCAGAGACCCGCCTCTTTACGGTGGGAATATCAGGATCCGGTTCATTCTGGGTTTATTGTGCATGAAGAGTCTGGCATTCGGTGGAATGCGTTGACAGGCGAGACACGAGATTTTTCGCTTCAAAACGACCCCATTATGCGACTGGTTTCCGGTCAGATCCTGCTTTGGACCACCCTTAACCTTCAAGCCCTCTCCAGGACATATCACATTGACATCGAATCAATCTCCCCCGCAATTCTTCATTTCACGCCGCTCACAGCCGGTCCCGGGCCCATTGTTGGCATGCGAATCACTTTTACGCCTGACGACATGGCCATCGCCACGATTGAAATGATGGAGACACAAGGTGATACCACCACAATTCGTTTCCATAACACCCAACTCAATGACGAAATTCCCGCATTGGTTTTCACGCGACAATGAACGTTACCAGTCTGATCGTCCGGTTGAATCGATCTTTTGCAGCACATAAACAACTTGGATTGTGGTGCGTAGGTATCCTCTTGGCTTCAGGATTGACGGGCACCATCTTGTTGAAGCCCGTCGAGGATATTGCTTCCATGATCCCCAACGACGGCTCTAGGCTCGCGGAAGATTTCAGACTTATCCAAAAGGCACCCTTCATCAACCGCGCCCTTATAAGCGTGGCCGCCCCTCAGGGAACGACAACGGCTGATCTCGCCGCCGCTGGAGACGCCCTGGCGGCTGCTCTTCCTGCTGTGTTGTTCCCGGAAATACACAAAGGTCCCGCGATAAACACACCTGCGGATTTCGTCCTGGGCATGCTTGACCTCCTGCCCGCGCTTTTCACTGAGAAAGACCGCGCCGAGGTGGAAAAGCGCCTTGCGCCAGCGGCAGTTCGGCAGTCTCTACTAGAGTGCGTACAGATACTTACCTCTCCCGAAGGACTCGGCATGAAGGATATCATACGTCGAGACCCTTTGCGCCTGCGTGAATTGGCCTTGTCTAAGCTGGCGAACTTGCGCCTGTTGGATTCACTCAGGATCGAACATGGCCGATTCTTGAGCAAGGACGGTCTGCATATGTTGATCATAGCACGTCCTGCCCCGGCAATGACGGATTCGAAAGGCGCGGACCAAGTCGTGGCTGCCTTCCAACAAGCACGAACTGCCTTGCCGCCAGGCTATGATGCTACCCTCATCGGAGGTCACCGGCATACCCAGGCTAACGCCGCCGCCATACAGTCCGACATGACCACAGTACTGGCGGCGTCTACCCTCGGGCTGGCCGTCATTTTTCTCGTTTTCCTTCGGTCTGGAGCAGGCTTTTTCGCGTTTCTGTTGCCACTTGTCGTACTCCCTCCTGCAGCTCTAGCTACACGTTTTGTTTTTGGCTCCATTTCAGGCATCACCATCGGCTTCGGTTCGGTTCTCATGGGGGTCGCGGCAGATTATTCCATCTATGTCTATTTTTCCATGCGTGCTCGTCACCTCTCCGCTGCGACGGCTCTTGGACGGGTGGCCGCACCTGTTTGGTATGGAGCGGCCACATCCCTGGTTTCTTTTGCAGCGCTCCTGTTTTCGGCGATGCCTGGCGTTCGGGAACTGGCCTTTTTCGCACTGGTCGGGCTCGTCCTGGCGCTTTGCCTGGCCCTGGTGGTCCTGCCCTGTTTGATCGGGCCGGAGAGTGAACCGGCACGAAAACCAGCAATGTGTTCTCAACGGCCATTACTCACCCCCCTCTGGTCGCTCATACTGACTGTTCTGACCCTTGTTTCTGGAGTATGTCTGGGCCGAAACGTCTCCTTCGATTCTGATCTGCACGCCCTCTCTGCATCCGGGGCCGCCATTAAACATGATGAGGCGATGCTGTATTCCATCTGGGGAGGAATGCATGACAAGACGATGATCTTCTCCAGAGGAGCCAGCCTGGACGAGGCTCTGGACGCCAACATAGAGCTTTTTACCGATGCCTCGACTCACAAGGACTCTTCGGGTCTGATAAGCCTCGCCCCGATACTGCCCCCAAGTCGAGTTCAGACTGCCAACATTCAAAGATGGCGGACCTTCTTTACTCCCGAACGTATGTCTGACCTCTTTGGCTTGGTGAAATCAGAGGCGTCGCTCCTGGGATTCACACCGGATGCATTCGAACCTCTTTGGGAATTTCTGGGGGCTCCAGCCCCGTCGCTTGCCACGCCCGAGCAACTGCGAGCCATGGGTTTGGGCGAGGTGATTGATCTTCTGCTGACCAGGGACGCTGATCAATACCTCGCAATCAGTCTCACTGCTGAAAGTTCTTCTGAATTCAGTGTTCCTGAGAGGTTAGCTGGCAAAATTCGGACCATATCCCAATCACGTTTTGGCCGGGAACTGACTAAGTGCGTTCAGAACGACTTCATCCGTTTCTTCCTGCTGTCCGTGGTTGGCAATATACTACTGCTTTACATCCTCTTGCGCTCCCTACGATTGACCTTGATTTCGTTACTGCCAACCGCAGTAGGACTGTCCCTTGTTTTTACCCTAATGGGAGCCCTGGGTATCGGTTTGAATCTTTTTGGTGTAATATCCCTCCCTCTGATCATTGGAATCGGAGTCGATTATGGCATTTTCATAGCCATGAATGGTGCCGGCGAAGACCAACGAGCCACACTGCGTTCAGTCATGGTGGCCGGCCTCACGACAGTCGTCGGGTTCGGGGCTTTGGCTCTAGCGCGACATCCAGCCCTTCATTCCATTGGCCTAGTGGTATTAATTGGCATTTCTGGAGCTGTGTTGGCTGCCTGCCTGCTCGTCGCTCCCCTGGGAAAATTGAATGAACGCCGCCGCCCGTGATGTGCTGGTCCTTGCCATTCTGCTGGCCGCCTCGGTCATGCTTTCTGGCTGTCAAAGCGGTTGTGTTGGTGCCACCCTTCCGGCTGAGCGCACAGCCGTTCGCCTCTCCGGGCACAGCGGCTGGTTTGACCGTGCAGAGGAAGTGCGGTTCCAGGGGGGCATGCTGGTGCGTACGCCCTTCGCCAAAGTCCCTCTCATAGCCTTCATCACGATAGATGCCCCGGGTCATGTAGCATTCGTTGGATTGAGCGACTGGGGCATGCGTTTGGCCGAGGCATCAGTCACACTGGAAGACCCCGCCCCGGCTCAGTTACAGGCCAGCTTGACCCGCATTCCCAAACTTGCTTCCAGGTTGTCGCTGGCCCTTACCCGTATTTTCTTAGTCTGGCCTGGACATGGCGATTATGCAGAGTTGCTGGGGAAAAACGCTTCAAGGGAACAACCGATTACACCAGCTGTGGTTCGTTATGCCTTCGACGCTGAAACGACCCAGATGACTGAGAAAAAAGGCCGCGATAGACAAGACACTTGGTGCGTCTCCATGCTCTACGGTGACCGGACCTCTCCTGAGGCCCTGCCCGTGGAGATTATTTACCGAGCCGGCGGATTGGAAATTGTGCTACAGCTAAAGGAACTAGCTGGACATGAGTGAATTAAATAAGGCAATTCTGGCGGCAAGCCGTGGTGATGCCAGAATGGAACGGGACGGCTGGGTTTGTCGTGAATTCGTCTTTCGGGAAGACTTCCCAGGCTTCGACGGGCACTTTCCTAATTATCCGGTTCTCCCAGCCATCATCCAAATGATGGCCGGAGCCAGCCTGACAGCCTCGTGGTTGGGTCGTATTCCCGAAGTCTGCCAAGTAAAGAATGCCAAATTTATGGCCCCGATCCACCCGAACGCGGTCGTGCACATCCACGCTAGGGCGCAAGGTCTGGAAACCGCTGAGATTCGTGTATTGCTCGGGGACCGACTTGCAGCAACCTTTACGCTAGGTTTTTCCTTAGCTGTATGAGAAAAAAATATTTTCCACTTGATCCAAGCGCACCGCCGCCGCTTCGGGCCACCGTAGCCCGCCGCGTCCGTTTCGAGGAAGCCGACCCACTCGGCATTGTGTGGCACGGGCGTTACGCAAGTTATTTCGAAGATGCTCGCGAAAGTCTAGGCAACTCCCTAGGCATTGGCTACGTCGACTTCTTTGCTAAGGGTTACAGTATACCGTTGCGCCATCTGAGCGTGGACTTCTTGTCTCCTCTCATCTATCCAGAAGAATTCACCGTCGAAGCTATTCTGCACTGGACAGAGGCCATGCGCCTTAATTACGAGTTTGTCCTGCGTGGCCCCGATCAGGATATACGCGCCACAGGCTGCACGATCCACCTGCTGGTTGATTCAAAGCTGTCCTTGCAAATGACGATGCCGATTTTTTACCGTGATTTCCTCGACTGTTGGCGTGCTGGAACGCTTTTTCGTTCATGAGACGTGTCCTCCTCATATCCTCCAACACGTGCGAGGATCCCTATCCGGTCTATCCTCTCGGGGTGTCTGTTGTGGCAGGCGCGCTTCGCCAAGCAGGTTATCTGACACAAATCTATGACATCTCTCTCAGTGCTTCCTCGGATGACTTGGAACGTGTAGTGAAGGAGTTTACCCCTGATGTTGTTGGCATCTCCGTGCGCAACATCGACAACGTGGACTCCTTGACCGCCGGAGCCTCCTGGACCGGAGATTCCCTACGTGAACTAGTGGCGCGCCTGAAGGGCCTTGTCGCGGGACCAGTAGTCCTGGGTGGCCCTGGTTTTTCCCTCATACCTGAAGAACTGTTGGCTCATACCGGTGCGGACTATGGAGTGACCGGCCCGGGAGAAGCCGCTCTGCCCGCCCTTCTCAATCATCTCGCGGCCAGGAAATCTTCACCCCGGATCGTGTCGGCCGAGGGAACGTCATGCTCCCATATCGGGCCTGCCGCGTGGGACGAATTCCTGTTTCCGGAATATCTCAAACGCGGCGGGTTACCAGGTCTGCATACGAAAAGAGGGTGCCCGAATGCCTGCCTCTACTGTGGTTATCCTGTGGTCGAAGGGACAACAATATGCCACCGTGATCCGTTGGAAGTGGTGGAAGATTTGCGTCACGCCAGAGACCATTTTGGAGCTAGGGATTTTTTCTTCACCGATGCAGTATTTAATGACTCTGAGGGCGGCTATCTTCGCTTCGCGGAAATCCTGGCAGGAGCCGGCCTGGGCATCCGTTTCGGTGCATACTTCCAGCCCTGCCGCATTGGGGCAAACGAACTCAACCTCTTGAAACAAGCCGGTCTCATGGCCATGGAACTGGGGACCGACAGTGGTTGCGACCAGATCCTCACGCGCTTGCGAAAGCCACATCGTATGGAAGACGTGTTTGCATTTCAGGCGATATGTCATGCCCATTGTATTCCTTGCGCGCACTTCATAATTTTTGGCGGTCCTGGCGAAACCATGGACACCGTGGAAGAGGGGCTTGCGAACCTGGAAAAACTCGAGGGAAGTTGCATTTTTGCATTTATGGGGCTCCGGATACATCAAGGCACCGGCCTGCACCGTCTGGCCGTGAAAGAGGGCCGACTCGCCGTTGGTGATCCACTGCTCCGTCCAGTCTTTTATCTCTCTTCCCTTTTGGACCCCATACTTCTGGAAGACCGCATCCGTCGGTCCTTTTCTGGACGGCGTGATCGCTTTTTCCCCCCCGAGGAGGGGAACCTGCGCATGCGAATTCTACGCCGTATGGGTTATTCTGGACTTTTGTGGGATACTCTCCCCATCTTTACTTCCCACAATCAACGTGGCCCCCGGACATGATCAACAACCTTCGAGTATGCATTCTTATACCCGTTTACAACCATGGAGCCACTCTGCGCACCGTGGTGACGCAAGCTCTTGCCATCCATCCATATGTACTCGTGGTGGACGATGGATCAAGTGACGGAGGCGGGGCAACTCTGGCCGATCTTCCGATTATCCTGAAAAGGCACCCGGAAAACCGGGGCAAAGGTGTGGCCATAATGACTGGGGCAGCCGAGGCTGTACGACTCGGCTACACGCACATGATTACTCTGGACGCTGATGGGCAGCACGACCCCCGGGACGTCGCGATGTTCCTCCCCATCATTGATGCGGCCCCCATGGCGATCATCGTGGGAGCGCGCGATTTCAATATCCCCAATGTTCCTCGTTCCTCCCGGTTCGGCCGTCGGTTCTCCAACTTTTGGTTGCGGGTTCAAACCGGACAGATACTCGACGATGTGCAATCAGGATTTCGTGCCTATCCCCTGAACGTCCTCCTGGCTCTCGACCTTGGTGAGACCCGCTATTCGTTTGAAGTGGAGGTGTTGGTCAGGGCTGCCTGGGCCGGCTTTCCGCTTTGCGAAGTCCCCATCTCTGTCTATTATCCACCGCGTCACGCTAGGATCTCGCACTTTGACGCCTTCTGGGACAATGTGCGCATCAGTCGGCTGAATACGAAGTTGACCATTAGGGCTATGATGCCACTGCCCCAACAAAAGCTATGCCTGAATCGCACTGGGAGCGTCAGTGCCATTCATCCGCTCAGGTCCCTACATCTACTTCTGGCCGAAAGGGAAACACCTATAAACCTGGCCCGATCCGTCGCGTTCGGCGTCCTCGTGGGGGCACTTCCTTTGCCGGGGCTTTCCTGCATCATCATCCTGTTGGCCTCCGGTTATCTAGCCCTGAACAAGTACGCCGCCTTGGCGGCCAACCAGTTGTGCATCCCCCCCTTTGTCCAGGCCGCTTGCGTTATGACGGGCTTTTATTTCCAACATGGACGGTGGCTCACAGAATTTTCCGTCCAGACCCTTGGCTATCAGGCGGGTCAGCGTCTCTTCGATTGGATTCTTGGGTCGCTTGTCGTGGCTCCAGTCCTGGCCCTGGCCATCGGTCTGCTGGTGTATCTCCTGGCCCTACCGATACGATATTCACTTAAGGGAAATCCGTGATCCCCGCTTCCCGATGGTCGAGTCGCAGCCTTGGCTCGCGGTTGCAACATGATTTTTTTTACGCCTGCATCCGTCTGGGAGGATGGCGTTTGGCCTATGTGGTCTTGGCGGCAGTGGTGCTCTTTTACACATTGCTCCCGTCGGTGCGAAAGAGGTCCCATCCTTATCTCTCTCGGCGATTCCCTGGAGCAAGTCGGACAGCAATGTTCAGGCATACCTACCGGTTAAACTTCACTTTCGGCAAAGTCCTAGTGGACCGGGCTGTGCGAGGAATTGTCGGACTCGGAAAGGTGGAAGCTTCCCTGGAAGACACACAACATTTCCTACAACTTCTGGACGAGGGCCGGGGCCTTATTGTCATCACCGCCCATGTCGGCGCATGGCAATGGGCCATGTCCGAACTATCCTTCACCGGCCGACGGATGCACGTGCTGTATAGGCGTGACGTCGGAGATGTGGACCGGCAGTATTTTGAGCATTCCGAAGAAGCTGAACCACCGCATTTTATAGACCCATGTTCCGACTTCGGGGGGGTCATCGAAATCATGGCCGCCTTAAAAGCCGGAGAGGTTGTTTGCGCCATGGGAGACCGCGTCATGGGAGACTCAGGCAACACTGTGGAAGCGCCCCTTTTCGATGGAACGATACACTTGCCCCTCGGACCATTCGTCATCGCAGCGAAACTCGGGACGCCAGTGGCCCTGGTCTTCGTGCCACGGACTGGTCCGTGCCGGGCACAAGTCCTCGTGCCACGTGTTTTCGAGGAGACACAAGGCATTGATCCGAAACTGATGGTCTTCGGCCTCGCCAGGGAGCTTGAGAAGTTCGCGCAGGAGAATCCTTATCAATTTTTTAATTATTATGACCTGTGGGACTTGCCACAGGCCTGAGCAGCGCCCGAGTCACGATTAGGTAACAACCAACGCCGAGGAAAGAATGCAGCTTCGTCAACAAGTGAAAGAAGCCTTGATCAAGGATCTGAACCTCCAATCCATCACGCCGGAGGGAATTGAGGACGACGCACCACTCTTTGGCGACGGCCTGGGTTTGGATTCCCTGGACGCCGTGGAACTGGTGGTACTCGTGCAAAAGCGTTTTCATGTTGAAATCAAAGACATGGATGAGGGGCGCGTTGCCTTTGCTTCCGTCAACACGCTCGTCAAATTTATCGAGGAGCGCCGGTAACGATGCCTCGAACTCCGGCCCTTGCCACCGTCACCGGCATCGGGTGCGTCTGCGCGGCGGGGCGCTCCCTGGAAGCGGTCCTGGACAACCTGGAGGCCAATCCGCCTGTACCCGAACCACCAAAACGTTTTTTAGAAGTCGTGGAGACGCCTTACCCGGTATTCGAGGTAAGGGATGACCTTGAACCGCCTGCAGACCATGGCCTAGCCCTCCTCTTGGAAAGCGCCTTGCAAGCAGTTGCCACCGCAGGTCTCGCTCCAAAAGATCTACTTTGTAAATGTGTAGGAATCTGCATTGGATCATCGGTGGGATTCGCCGTCAATTATCTCCCCCTGTACAAAGCTTGGCACCAGGGCAATGCGCTTCCCAAAGCTTTGCTCGACGTATTTAGACACTCCAACTACGCCCTAAGCCTTAAGGAGCGACTGGGGCTCACCGGGCCGTGCCAGTTGGTGGCCAATGCATGTGCCTCAGGTACGGACTCCATTGGTATCGGTGCGTCTTGGATCGCCTCCGGCATGTGCGACATGGTCTTAGCCGGCGGTGCAGAGAGCCTCTCAATTGTCAGCTATCTCGGATTTAGCCGCCTGATGATCGCCGATACCGCCCCATGCCGTCCTTTCGATCGCACGCGAAACGGCCTTAATCTGGGCGAAGGCGCGGCATTATTTCTGCTGGAACCAGCCGCTACACCACGACCTGGATTGGGATATATCCGAGGTTATGGTTCGGCCAGCGACGCTTTTCATCTCACCGCTCCGCATCCCGCAGGGCGGGGTCTACGGCGCGCCATGGCAGAGGCTATGCGGCAGGCGGCGGTCACGCCCCGGGAGGTCGCCTTCATCAACGCTCATGGCACTGGCACTCGCGACAATGACAAGGTGGAAGGCCTCGTCATTAGAAACTTGCTTCCAGACATCCCGGTACTGGCTACCAAAGGGGCCACAGGACACACGCTGGGCGCAGCTGGAGCCATTGAGGCGAGCATCACTCTGGGCTGCCTGAACAGAGGTACCATTCCAGCATCACACGGCTTCTGTAAATCGGATCCTGAGGTCGGGGTCAATCCGACGACTCATCCAGTGAAGCTGGAAAGCCGCATAGCCCTGTCCGATTCACTGGCCTTCGGCGGTAGCAATGCCGTCCTAGTGCTTGAGGGAAAACGAAAATGATACCCTTGGCTATTCGATCATACGGCATTGCCGGCATAGCGGAGGGACTGCCCGGGTATATTCAGTGGTCTGGACAGCCGAGCATCCGAACTGCTGTCGGAGGCGCGAAGGCAGTGAATGAAGCGCTCAAGACCTACTATTCGCCGCTGAAACTACGGAGACTCGATGCATATCTCCAGACAGCACTGCTGGCCGCGAAGCTGGCCTTGGAGGCCTACGGAGAACCGCCCATCGATCTAGGCCTCATAGTCTGCACAGGATATGGGCCCATGCCTGCTACCAATGTCTTCATGGATTCCTTCTTGGACTTTGGCCCTCAGGGGGCATCGCCAACTGCGTTTTCTCAAACTGTACACAATGTAGCAGCATCGACCATTTCTATGTTTCTAGATTTCCAAGGCCCGGTTCTGTCTGTGAGCCAGCCCGGGCTCGCATGTTCCAGCGCGCTGCTCACGGCGCAATCATGGATCGGCCAAGGTTTGGTCAAGACCGTGTTGTTCGGCGCGGTGGACGACGCTCAACCATTTTTACGTCTCCTCTTCCCACAATGCAAACAAAGCAAGATCACTTACGATCCCATTGCCACGTTCGTAGTCTTGACCAAAAGGCATGCCACACAGGGACTGCTGGAGTTGGTGGAAGTTGGGTTTCCTTCTCCCACGTCGAACACGAAACCGCCTCCTACGCACGCTTGCTCAACTCCCGCTTGGATAGTGACGCAATTGCTCTCGGCCTTGGACCCGAGCCAAGGAGGACGTAAAATATCAATCAAGGAAACCTGGAATGGTTTAACAGCCGCAATATGTGTCCGGGCCACCGCTTCAGGAGACAGGTCATGATACCCACGCGCCGGGGTATCCTGCGCATGCTCATGAGCTTGGCGAGAACTCTGGAGCAGCATGCTTTCAACACTGAACCAGAAAGGCTTGCAGCGCGGGCAGTGGCTCTGTTCGGACTAGAGGAGTTGCCAACCATAAATGCTTCGTGTGAATCTAAACCGCTTGCAAATCAATTGGACATCCTGGCGTCCGACATACAAGACCGCTGGCCCGGTGAGAGCCTCGTGTTCAGGACTTCCGGCTCCACAGGCGTCCCCAAGGATTGTGTTCAGAGCCTCACTTTGCTTGTCCAAGAGGCTCGTTTTCTTGTTGGATTGTTCCGTGATAGTCGCCGCATCGTTGGGCTGGTGCCAGCGCACCATATCTACGGATTTCTTTTTTCCGTGCTGTTGCCAGAATTGCTCGACGTGCCAGTCACTGATTTGGATGCACTGTCTCTAGGCTCTCTTTCAAACCTGCTCCAACCTCGGGATGTCGTGATTAGTTTTCCTCTGCTATGGAAGAAGATGGGGGAACTTAGCATAATCTATCCATCAGGAGTCACCGGCGTAACCTCCACCGGCCCATGTCCGGAGAATGTAATCATTAAAGCACTGGAGAGCGGCCTTAACCATATGACAGAGATTCATGGCTCCACCGAGACCGGCGGATTAGGTTACCGGTTGGATCATACCCAACCTTACTGTCTCATGAATCATTGGATTCGTTGTAATGAGTTTGGCTTGCGGCGCTTGCTTCCATCAGGAGAAGCGCCGGTCCCCTTCGACTTCCCAGATATGCTGGCTTGGGAAGGGGTGCGATTCTACCGACCAGTTGGCCGTAAGGACAAAGCGATCCAGGTGGCCGGAGTCAATGTTTTTCCCCAACACGTGCGTCGCGTGCTCCTCGAGCATCCCCTGGTGACGGATGCCGTAGTTCGGCCCATGCGCCCAGAAGAAGGTGATCGACTCAAGGCGTTTATTGTCCCAGTGAATGCTGCACCTTCATCTGATGTTGTCATCCAAATCTTGCGGGAATATTTGAAAAACAGGCTGACTCCCCCTGAAATTCCAAGGATTTTTACATTCGGAGAAAAAATCCCGCAAAACGATTTCGGCAAAAACACGGATTGGTTTTTCACTACAACGCATCGTATTGAATGACTATTATCACCACAACTCAGATTTTGTTAGCGCCTGAGAATATCAAATAACGCTAGTGGTTAGATTTTTGGCGACATCACTAGACGTGACCGCAACAGACTGTCTTCTCACTCGTGGCACGAAACATTAGCTTAGCTCGACGATATTGGAGCTGGTCT
Organism: Solidesulfovibrio aerotolerans; assembly: GCF_009856865.1. Taxonomy (GTDB): domain Bacteria; phylum Desulfobacterota; class Desulfovibrionia; order Desulfovibrionales; family Desulfovibrionaceae; genus Solidesulfovibrio; species Solidesulfovibrio aerotolerans. Next base: position 22,692 of record NZ_WVUD01000043.1, read on the forward strand.
TTTTTGTTCTATGTAGATTTGCTTGCCCATATTTTAAATGGGCCTCTTAAAAACAAACAACGGCCTACATGCGGGGGGGGGATATGTCCAAGAAATTATTTGTTCCAATAATATTGTGTTGCGTGATATCTTTGTGCGCTGGATGCGCTCTTGGTGTAAAGCACGACCTAGCGACCGTAAAACCACATTTGACTGGCCAAGGCTCTGGAGAAATCGCTCTGGCTGTGCATGACCAGCGCTCTTTCATTCTGAACGGCAACAAGAAGCCCGATTTTGTTGGTTTACAACGAGGCGGGTACGGAAACCCATGGGATGTGCACACCAAGAGCGGCCGCCCTCTCGCCGAGGACATGGTTTCAGCAATTTCTAATGGTTTGGCCGATACCGGTCTGAATGTCAAAGCGGTTGCGGCTTCATTTTCAGAGAGCCCTGCCTCAGTCCGGGACCGGATCGTGGCCATTGGCGATAACCGGGCCCTGTTAGTGACCATTACTCAGTGGAAGACAGATACATACGTGAACGTGAAACTGCTTTATGATTTGCGAGCAGAGGTGCTTGACGCCAAAGGTATCGTTCTGGGCCATAACGAGGTTCGAGGAGAGGAAAATCTCGGCGGAAACTTCATCAATCCTCCGGCCCACGCGATTAGAGCCTCTCCCGAGGCTTTTGGACACAAACTTGAGGCTCTGGTGGGCTCTCCGACCATTCTTGACGCCCTCATGGGTGGAACTGACAGGATAACCCCGGCGAAAACGACAGCGGCGGTAGGGAAGAACGCGCAACCTCAAAATTAAGAAGGCACCCTATATTATGTGGGCTCCGACCTTTGGCCGGAGAAGTGATCCCAGACCTATCTCCGGGAAATTGGCAATGACTTGAGATTGCCTGCCGGCATCGACCACTATTACTGAGAGCATAAAATATTTAACACCCAACCGCAGGAAAATGGAGGACTGGCTTGATCCTCATTGATCAACGTGGCCATAGTGTTAAATATTTCGTGCTCCAAGCATTAATCTATGCCTATGGCGTCCTCGGCCTCGGCTTTCATTCTCCGTCAGGGACACAGCCGGGGATCGTCCAGTGGTTCGAGGAGTTTTGGGCGGCTGGAGGTAATCGAGAGGCTGGACAAGGTAATTCGGTACGCTCATCAAGCGGATATCAAAACCCGAAAAACGGGAGGGTCGCCACACTAGATCTCACTGCAAAAAGTCGGAATCGAACGAAAGCCAAGCTTTAGAGACTATAGAATTCAGTGGGTTACGTTTTTGAAACTCTAGGTTTTGGACTTTTTGCAGGGACATCACGCTAGTCCAGGGTAGAGATTGCTACGACAAGGAGTAGTTAAAACGTTGCATGACGAGCCGTCTACCGAATGAAACCAACGATGTCTTTGATTTATTATTGCACAAAAAGTAAACCTTAAAACAATAAAGACAAAACATCTGCAATTCCTTAGGCACCCAAAGAAAAACTCTAGTCCTTTCTTCGAGGCGTGATCACCACGTCTTCCCCTGAGTCTGTTTTTGCGTGAAAATGGCATTTGGTATGCGGAGTGATCATAATTTCCTTAAAATGCTTTTTACAAAGCTCACCTTTGTTAAATTCATATACGTTCCCAGGCAATATTGTGTTGTTCTTGGAAGCGCCGTTGGCTTTGCACACGAGACAATCTCTCGCACTTCCAAACAAACCAACCAGATCAACGGTCGTTTCTTGGAAATCTTCCGACTCGGGCTCAATTCCAAACTCTTCAGCAATGGCGTCCTCAATGACACTTCGCCCGCGTTTCTTATTCATATTGCTACCCATCCTTTCGATCAATCAGAGTCATTTGAATTTTACAAAACTATTCCAAAAACACATACGGACTTAATCTCAAACCGTTGGCATCATTCCACCGCTCGGTCAAGTAAATTTTAGCTCCTTGCATATTGGGATAACTCACCCCAAAAAAGAGAATCCCCCGGCGTGAGCCAGGGGTTCTCTTGCCGCCGTCACTCCCGAATCTTGCGATGGAGTTTTTCCATGAGCGACTCGGATGCGCTGGACAGGCCTTGAATGACCAAGGCCGATCCAGTTTCGCCGGCGACCCTGCCAAAGGCAAGGCCTGAAGCAATACCGGCGGAGACGCCAGCAGCACCGAGGGCGCTTACGGAATAGGTGGTCGCGCCGAACACCCCGAGGAAGGGGGCTGAAACGACCAGCAACGGTCCGGTTGCGGCAGCGGCAGCAGCGCCAAGCATGGCGCCGCCGAGAATCATCACCCCTTTGAGTAAAGGCATTGGGTGCCTCCAGCTTGTAGAAAGTTGACGATATACCAGGGTAATTTCTCTAACAACGGCTTGAATATTCAAGTTCTGTATAGAGAAATAGGCCTGTAAGGCGATTTTGCTCGTCAACCCAACTGACTGGAGGTCTTTTTGCAATGCTGCAAGATTTTTTGAAAGCTGGCTACCCCGCGCTGTGCGTCTTAACCCAAGAGCCAGCCCGGGCTGAAAACACCCTGCCGTTTGTCGGCATTTGGAGTTTTTTCGCCTGGTGCTGCGCCAAGGGCATCCGCCAAGCCGGGTTCCAGCAAGTCACAGAGGAAATCCGCGACCCGGTCGAAGCCATCAATTGGCTCTCCGGTCAGCGTGACACTGTCCTTTTGGCCCACAACCTCCACCTATTCCTGGATTCACCTGAAGTCATTCAGGGCGTCCAAAACGGCATCCAACTCTGGAAGTCTCGGGGATCATGCCTTGTCATGGTCTCCCCGGTCATCCAGATCCGCCCAGAGCTCAAATCCATCTTTACGGTCATCGACCTGCCTTTACCCGACACCGACAGCCTCTATTCGCTGCAACACGATCTCGGGACTCCCCTCAACATCAAACCCAACAAAAAATGCGCACGTTTGGCTCGCGGACTCACTGAGTTCGAAGCCGAGTGCGCCTATGCCCTGTCGCTGGTCACCAAACGCTACTTCTCTTCTCGCGTCGTTTCCCAACTCAAATCCCAGATCATCAGGAAGTCCGGTTTATTGGAAGTATGGGAGCCCGAACATCTCTCCAGCGTTGGTGGGCTGTCGCGGCTAAAGCACTATATCAAAACGCGGGCTCAAGCCTTTATGCCCGGCAACGAGCATCTGCCTTGCCCCAGAGGCGTCCTCCTTGTGGGACCGCCTGGCACCGGCAAGAGCTTATGCTGCAAAGCCGCCGCCTCCATTTTGGGGTGGCCGCTGATCCGTCTGGATATCGGAGCCCTCAAAGGCTCCCTGGTTGGGGAATCAGAACAAAAAATGCGCCAAGCCCTTCGGATTATCGAGAGCTTCGGCGAATGCGTCTGCTTCCTCGACGAACTTGAAAAGGCCTTCGCCGGGGTCAAATTGTCCGGCGAGACCGACGGCGGTTCCACCTCCGGAATGTTCAGTCACTTTCTGACCTTCCTGCAGGAGCACCGCTCCCCGGTCTTTGTCATGGCTACAGCCAATGACGTGACCAAACTCCCGCCGGAAACCATGCGGGCCGGTCGGTTCGACGCCATCTTTCTGGTGGACCTGCCGACCCTGCCCGAACGCCGGGAAATCATCCGCATCGTCTCCAAACGCTACGGCGTCCAGATCCCTCTGGAATACGCCGAACGCCTCACTGGCTGGTCTGGTTCGGAAATCGAACAACTGGCCAAGGAGACGGCCTTTACGGGCCTGGAGGAGGCTTACCACTCGATAGTGCCCCTGTCCCGGACCATGCGCGAGGACATTGAGTCCCTGCGCAATTGGGCGCGCACTCGTGCTCGTCTGGCCAATACGCCGGAAGACGAACCCGAGGAGTCCCGAAAAATTCGGACCACGGCCGCCCCGGCACCGGCCGGCATCCAATAGGAGGCCGCCATGAGTCACATCTCAAAAATAGAAGTCGCTATCACCGACCTTGAAGCCCTTAAAAACGCCTGTCACAGGCTGGGGTTTGAGTTCGTGGAGGGTGCGACCACCTACAGGTGGTACGGCCGCGTGGTTGAACCCGAGAAATATCCCCTGCCGGAAGGCATGACGGTGGATGATCTCGGCAAATGCCACCACGCCATCCGTGTCCCTGACGCTGATTACGAAATCGGCATCGTCAGGAGAAACGGCAACTACCTGCTGCTGTTAGACTACTGGGATTCGAAACTGAAAAACCGCGTCGGCGAAAACGGCGGCCGGCTCAAACAAGCCTACGCCATTGAGCGCACCCTTCGGGAAGCGCGTCGTCGCAACTTCAGAATCACCGAAACCCGCACCGAACACGGCATCCGCCTGACCCTGTCCGCTTAAGTCACCCGCCGCATCCTCGCGGCCCCATCCACATACCGGCGACAATTACCCGGCGCTCTTCGCGTCAAAGGGGGCTTTTCCCATGAAACAGATCGTCGTGGACATTCGCGATGACGGCGAAGTCCGCATCGAGACCAAAGGTTTTTCCGGTCCGGTCTGCCTGGCTGAGTCCCAGTTTTTAAAGGACCTGCTCGGCACTGAGACCGCTCGAAGTCTGGCCGCGTCGTTTTACCAGCGCGGCGGCGTCACCGTGAAACGTCACATTCCGCTTTGCGGATAACCCCAAAGGAGATGCACCATGAGTTACGACACCCTGTTTGCCAAGGCCTGTCTGCTGCAACTGTCCACGTCCTGCTGGACGGGAAGCCGGTCCCTCAACTCGGCTGTCCTGGAAAGCGTGGGCAATACCGAATGGCTCAAGGGCAAGAAGTTCCTCATTAACCCGGAACTGCTCTCGCCGATCAAGACCAGTATTCAGAAGGCCCGGCAGCTGCTCCAGCGCAGCGCCCTGCCGTTTCCCCTGTCTGGCCTGTATCTGATCCCCAAGGACTCCATCGCCGACATTGACGGCCGCATGGACGCCATCAAGGACGAGTACTGGGACAAGGTCGATACCTTCATCGACTTCTACCAGGAGGCCCGCGAGGAAGCCCGGCAAGCCCTGGTCGACCTCTTCGCCGAAGCCGACTATCCGCTCAACATGCGGGAGAAGTTCAGCTTCGAGTGGCGCTTCGTTACCCTGGCCACCCCCAAGAAGTCCGGCATCCTGACTCCCGAAATCTACGAACGGGAGAAGGAGAAGTTCCAGAACCTCATGGACGAGGCCAAGGAGCTTTCCATGGCCGCCCTTCGTGAGGAGTTCGGCCACATCGTCAGCCACCTGGTGGATCGTCTCTCCGGCAACGGCGACGGTAAGCCCAAGGCTTTCAAGTCGACCATGCTGGGAAAGATGCACGAGTTCCTGGATACCTTTGGGGACCGCAACGTCTTTGACGACGACAAGCTCACCGAACTGACCGTTCAGGCCAAGGAGATCGTCGGCGGCATGACCGGCTATTCCATCTCATACAACGATGTCCTGCGTCAGCAGGTCACGGGCGAGATGGGACGGCTTAAGTCCGCCATCGACGCCGCCATTGAGGAACTGCCCCGCCGCAGGATTCGCCTCGACGGGGATGCCTTGCAACAGGCCGCATAGCTGAAACCCACACCAAGCGCGGGGGAGACATCACCCAATGTCAGACCCCGCGCTTTTCTATTGCTCCAAAGGAGGCAGCATGATCAGGTTCTCAAAATCAAAGCTCAACACGTTTCTGTCATGCCCTGAAAAATATTACCTCTTTTACGAACTGGGGCTGCGTTCCCCGAAATCCTCACCGACCCTGGTCGAAGGCTCCTGCATCCATCATCTGGTGGAAGCCGGCGTTATGTACCGGGACCGGATCGACGACGTGCTCGAACAAGCCTCTCTGTCCTTTTGGCTGGAGAACACCTTCGAGCGCTGCGGCTACGAGACCCAAGGCGAATACCTGGCCGCCCAGGCCAAGTGCTTCATGCAGGCCCAGGCTTTCCTGGACCAGCTTGGTCCGGTGACCGCCCGGCATATCGAGCTTCGGGTCGATACCCCGCTCATTCACCCCATCACTCTGGTCGAGCATCCGGAGATTACCCTCACCGGGTTTATCGACATGGTGCTCGTCGGGCCTGAAGGGGATCACTGCGTGGTGGACCTCAAATCGGTCCAGCGCATGCCCCGCGAGGGCATGTCCCGGGTTGCCCTGGAACTGACACTCTACGCCTACCTGTATTCCTTGCCGTTTGAGGCTCAGGCCTTGCCCACCATCCCTGTGGCCCTGGTTTACCTCATTCGGACCCGAACGCCCCAGGTGCATTTCGACGAGTCGCGCCGGTCCATGGCCCATTTCGTCGAACTCTACAACATCTGCCGCAAAGTCGCCCAAGACATTGAGCAGGGGCATTTCTGGAAGAATCCGGGAATCCACTGCTCGTGGTGCGATGCGGCCAGCGCCTGCTACGGCGAGGAGCAAACCGCCATCGCCACCTTTGGCCGGGAAACCTGGGATCGCTATCGCGAAGACCAGGAGCGTCGCCAGGAGATCAATCTCCCCGACGCGGTCAATCTCTGAAAGGAGGTTCCCATGCGCTGTTTCTGGTGCAAAGATATCATCCTCCCTGAGGAGGATTGCGTCATGCTCCCCGGGAGCTGTTCCAGGGCGTTAGACTCGGAAGAGGCGGAAACTATGTTCCATCCCGCCTGCTTGTTCAGATTTGAACGGCAGATTCTGTGGGGCAAAACCAAGGAGGATTTCGATGTTTCATAAAGCCCATCGCGGCACTTCGAAACTCCGGCTGGCCCTCATGGGGCCGGCCGGCTCCGGCAAGACCTTTTCGGCCTTGCAAATTGCCAAGGGACTCGGCGGCAGGATCGCCATGATCGACACCGAACGGGGCAGCGGATCGCTGTATTCGCATCTCGTCGAATTCGACGTGACCGAAATTACCCCGCCGTTTTCCCCAGACAGATATGTGGAAGCCATCAGTGCCGCCGAGCAGGCTGGCTACGGTGTGCTCATCATCGACAGCCTCAGCCACGCCTGGGCTGGCCCGGGTGGCGTTCTGGACATCCATGACAAGGTGACCAAGGCCGTGCGGAATTCGTTTACCGCCTGGCGTGAGGTCACGCCAGACCACAACCGGCTGGTCGACGCCATGCTGGGCTCGGCCTGCCATGTCATCGTCACCCTGCGGACCAAGACCGCCTACGAGGTGGTGAGCGAAGGGGGGAAGACCAAGGTCGCCAAGATCGGCCTTGCCCCGCAACAACGCGATGGGCTCGAATACGAGTTCACCGTCGTATTTGACCTGTCCATCGACGGGCATGTGGCCACCGCCACCAAGGACCGAACCAGCCTTTTCGATGGTAACTACTTTACACCCGATGCTGAGACCGGTATCAAAATACTGGAGTGGTTGAATGCTGGAGGGGCTGCGTCGGGAAATGACGCTGCTCAGACCGTGGCGGATGACCAACCTGTCGAACCGGAACGCAAAAACGCATTCTTGCTCGACACCCTGGACCGCATGTTCAACCAGTTAGGCCTTGGCACCCATGTCGAGGCGTATCAGGCCTACGTATGCGAGCGCTACGGCGTCTCCGGCCTTGAGGACCTTGAGGCCAACCAATTGACCGAGCAGCTTAACCTGCTGCGGCAATGCAAGATGCGAGAAGAGAAGCTGAAGCAATTAGTAACTATTTTAGAGCAGCACAAGAAAGCTGCTTAAAACACAAGCCCCTTCGGGGGCTTTTTCTTCGGGGGATAATCCGTGGACGAGACCGAATATCTCACTGAGATGCTTCAACTGCTTGTGGTCAGAAAGATGGCAAATTACGCAGCCAGCAGCAGTGATGGCGTCTTCCATCACTATGGTCAAAAGATTTTCAAACGAAAGCCCCTCAAAGGAAAAGAATATTTTTTACTTTTCGAGCATATCGTTCCAGGTGTTGCCGAAATAATTGTCGTGATGAATATGTTTAAGAAAATTCCGACTGGCACAGGGGGGAATTTTCCGAAATCAATCAAGTTTCATTGCTGTTGGCGAAAATCCACGGCGGGCAGGTACAAGTGGGCGGGCAGTCCTCGCAAACTGTTGAAGGACGTCAAGGATCGAGTTGACGGTATTGACATAGGAATGGAGGTCGAGAAAAATATTTTTGAGATCATGTAGGCGGATAGACATGTCGGGAAAGCTTAACGCTTGCCCCTACCAATACTCTTCGGCCGACTGGAGAACCTCAAAAGCTGCTCTCTCTGATCGCCACGCGGTAAGCCTGACCTGGGGAAAATCGATGTCGGGTTACTTTTGCTCAAGGGCCAGCGCAGCGCCAAAATCCCATTCGGCTCGACAAGGGAACTGGTGGTCCGGGAAATCGAGTCCCTGTACCCGACCATTTTCATGCCGGAGAAAGTGGCCATTTTCTGCATCGAAGATTCGGCCGTGACGATCCCCTGTGAGCCGATGGCGGATGTCCATGGGCAGAGGATCATTCAACCGAGCAGCCAAAAAGTGCGGTCATGAACGGAAGGCTGCCGACGCTGGGGCTGCTCTACCTCACCAGCTTGTATTTCCCTTCGACGATCTTCAGTCGCCCCGCTGCCCGCAGTTGCTGCACGGTCCTCGGCCGCGTCCCCGGCGGCACGTCCAGCTGCATCTTGAGGAGACCGGTATAGTACCGGGCAATCACGCGTTTGATGCGCTCCCTGGTTTCCCGGTTGGTGTGCTCACTGAAAAGCAGCTGTACCTCCCCGTCCTTGTCCAGGGAGGCAACCGCGCCCTTCGTGGCCAGCCAGTGGAGGGGATCGAACATCGTGGGCATGGTCGGTGAGTATAAATCTCTGCGCTTGAGCGCAACCGGCGTCTCTGCTACCCCGTCGCCATGCTCAAGACGCTGAAAACGAAAAGCCCTAGGCGATCCTGAAAGTCTCCCGACGGCAGTACGAAACAAAAAGGCCCTGGGTAGCGGCCAACATGCCACGCCAGAAGTTTGAGGAGCTCCTAACCAGCCTACCAGATGGGTTTGTGGATCATTGTCATCGTGACGCCGAAGCCGACCGACTGGTCGAAGCGATCTTTGGGAAGGTGGATTAGATCATGGAATGGCTCATCATCGGCGTCGTCGTGCTCTTCGTCCTGGCCCTGGCCGGTATGCTCATCTGGAAGGCCAAACACCAGCCCGGTAGTGTCCACGGGGACTTCCGCTTCGACCAACACAAGGGGTTGGAGACTTCCAAACGCGGCCTGTTCGACAGGACTAAGTTTCGGTGAGTAGGGCAGCTCTAATCCTTAATCTTAGCCAGTGCCCCGACATGCACGCCCTGCTTCTGGAAGCTATCACAACCCTTCGTCATGCTGGCTTCGATGATCAGGCGCATGAACTGCATCAACGTGGCCTGAATATACCATCCTGGCACCGCATGGCGATCTTGGTGGCTGAGTACATGGAATTGGACATCATCGTGCGAGGGAACCCTTCTGACAATATCTTTTAATCACGGCCGGACCAATAACATGAGACATATGCGATAGACAGCCGCCGCCTCCTCCCCAATCAGGCGCGGTCAGGCCGGCCCGGCGGAGGAAAGCTACACCTCTCTTCTGCCAGGCCTTGTTCGTCTGAGCGCTTGAACAGCAACTGGCGTTGATGCTACCCGTCGCCATGCTCAAACGACTGACGCAGGGAAAACCCAGGGCTAAGCTCCGCATCACCCGCAAATAGATGAAGGCCGGCAGCCCTGGATGGTTGCAGGCATGAACCGCAAAAAGTTCGAGGAGATCATCGTGGAATTGCCCGATGAAACCATTGACGCCCTTTACCGTGACGCCGAGGCTGACCGGTTGGTTGAAGCTATTTTCGGGAAGGTGGATTAGATGATTACGCCCATCCTCGTAGTCAGTCCCGACAGTTGTTTGGACATGTATTCCTTGCACCTCATGGCAATAGGCGTTCTCCGCCAGGATGGACTCCATGCTCGTGCTGAAGAACTGCACCATCGCGTCTTGGGTGTGGCTTCCTGGGACCAGATGATCGAGTTGGTAGGAGAGTTCGTGGAACTGAGGTGGATGTAGATATCACGGCAGGCAAACTGCCCTGAATCTCCCGGCCAACGTCGCCTGGGTGGGTGACTGGGGAGGGTGGTTCAGGAGACGAGGGTAGGGGGCAGGGATCGCACGATTTGAAACTATTCAGGCTATTCTCCTTGCCTACCTGATCGGTCGCTTCGAGCTTGATCGGAGGCGTAAACCGAGAAGTAATTCAACGGCTGCGGTCTGAGTGTTTGGAGCATGCCCTGGTACCCCGGCTGGTACCCCAGGCCATGTATCTGGATGTATCTCCGTGTACCGCTGTGCATGTCCAACTCACCGAAATCATTGGGCGGTGCGGGGCTGTGTCCATTCTTTCACGCCGGTAACAGGGGTTCAAATCCCCTTGGGGACGCCAAGAAATTCAGCGGGTTACCTGTCCAGGGTAACCCGCTTTTTCTTTGGTCCACACGAAGTCCACATTTACGACTTCAATAGTCTGGTATTCCCTCTCACTCTTGGGAAGCTTTCTGGATGCTGACCACCTTCGTGGGGCCTCGCTGCCCCATGACAGTTTCCATAGCTTCCTGGGTCTGCTTGAGACCAAGGGTCTGGAGGTAGCGAGTCGTGGTCTGGGGGCTTTTATGACGAAGGACAGCTTGGGCCACCGCCACGGGCTGTCCCTCACGGTAAAGAAGACTCGCCGTGAGGTGACGGATCGCGTGAAACCCGAACTCCCTGACCCCTGCTTTCTTGCACAGTCGCTCCATGAGATGTTGCCGATTTGTAAACGGCTTACCCCGGTATTCTTTGCAGAACGCATGCTCCTCCAGGTTTACGAACACGTACTCGGAGGCAATGGGTCGGTGTTCCCACCACGCCATAAGAACCTTCTTGAGTCGTTGCACCATGGGGACCGGGTCAGGTTCCAGGTCACCTCCTGCGCGCTTCCTCGTCCAAAGGGTGACGGTATTCCCTGCGAAATCGATATCCGCCCATTTGAGCCGGAAAACTTCGCCGCGCCGTGCAGCAAGAAACAGCAGTGTGAGCAGCATCACTCGGTCCTGACCGCTGGCAGCCTCGTATACAGCCCAGAAGTCCTCTTCTGGTGGCACATACCGGGGCTGGCGCTTCTCCGGGAAGCGGTCGATGATCCGGAATGGGCACTGCTGCTCAGGGAATGTCAAACAGCACCGAAAAGTGACCCCCAATCAGCGTCCAAAATTGACCCCCTCGATGTTGATGTCCGCCCTCCATCTAATCGGGGGGGGGGGGCGCCTCATTGGCTTCTGTGCTTGAGCCTCCAGC
>NZ_WVUD01000044.1 GCF_009856865.1 Solidesulfovibrio aerotolerans
CCGCTGCCCCGCCGGCAGCAGCCACGCCCCCGGGAACGGCCCCGCCAGCCGCGTCACCAGGCGTAGCGGGCACCCCGGGTGAGGCGGGCGCACCGGCAGCAGCCGTTGCGGCCGCCGAAGTGCCGCCGGCCAAGGAAGAGGACCACGAAGCCAACACGCTGGTGGCGGCCCAGGCCGAGCGGTTGGCCGGCAATTTCGGCGCGGCCAAGACCATGATGAGCGATTTGCTGCGCCGCAACGATCTCAAGCCCGAGGTCCGCGAAGAAGCGGTGCATTCCCTGGCCGGTGTGCTGATGGACGTCTACAAGGACGACCCGGCCGGCCACTACGACGAAATGCAAAAGGTGCTTAACGAAGCGATAAACGTCAATCCCAATTCCTATCGCGTGCCCGAAGCCCTGCTCCAGCTTGGCATGCTCAATCTGCGCGTGGGTAACATTCCAGAAGCCAAGGGCTATTTTAACGTTTTGACCCGCAAGTATCCCACAGACGCCAATGTGCCCATGGTCAACTTTGCCTGGGGCGAATACTATTTTGACCGGGGAGATTACAAAAAAGCGGCTGAAGAATATCAAAATCTCGTGGAAAAATTTCCCGAGAGCAAGTTTGTGCGCGAAGGAGCCATGGGTTTGGCCAAGACCCTGGTTCGCCTGGGGCGCTACAAGGAAGCGGGCCAGATCGCCGACTATGTGGACAAGCGTTGGCCGCGCTACTACATCGATTTTCCGCAAATTCTGCGCATTACAGGCGATATAGCTTATAAAAACGGCGATTTCAAGAAAGCGCGCGATACCTATATGTTGTTTTACAACATGGAGCCCAAGGTCAAGGACGCCGATCTGGTCCTGGCCAGGCTCGGCGACATCTACGGCAAACTAGGCAACAAGGCCGGCGCGGTGGATTTTTACAATCTGGCCGTCAAGGACTATCCCGACAGTGAAGGGGGACTGGTGGCCAAGATGCGCCTGGCCGAGCAGGGCGTCCACGACCAGCCCACCATCACCGAGATGTTTTCGCTGTTTGATAAGCCCCAATACGGCAGCCCCGAAGACATCTACGCCGGCATCATCCGTGATCATCCCCAGAGTCCGCTTGCCCCCCTGGCCCAGCTCAAGCTGGCCATGTGGCTGCTGCACCAGCAGAACTATCCCGGCAGCCTCAAAGAAGCCGCCGCCTATCTGGAGCGCTATCCCCAAAGCGAACTGGCCCCCAAGGCCGAGGAAGTGGCCATCACCGCCTTTGAGCGGATGGCCGCCGATCTGCTCGCCCACAAGGATTACGCCCGGCTCATCGAGGCCTACAAGGAACATCGGCTTATTAGCGCCAACCGGGGCCTTTTGTCCGACACCACCCGCCTGGGGCTGGCCCTGGCCTATCTGCGCACCGACAAGCCCCGCGAAGCCCTGGCCGAGGCCCTGCCCTACGTCGGCCCCAAGGAAACCGACAATGGCAACTGGGCGTTGACCATGGCCATGTCGGTCTACCAAAACGAACGGGCCTGGCGCGACATCGTCGATCTGGCCCGCAAGGTCCAGGGCTGGCGGTTTTCCCCGAACCAGCGCCGGGGGCTGGAATATATGGTGGCCGAGTCCCTGGAGAATCTCGGCGAATCCGAGCGGGCGCTGCCGCTGTGGACCAAGATGGCCGGCGACCGGGAGCTTGAGGCCGAGAAGCGCTGCTATGCGCTCTATTTCGTGGCCAAGGAAGCCATGGCCAAAAAGGAATGGGAAAAGGCCCAGCTCTATGCCGGCGAAGCAGCCTTTATGTTTGCCGAGACCAACCGCGACGCGGACAAGCGCAAAGCGGCCGTCAACATCCTGGTGGAAGCCAACCGGGCCATGGGCGAGTATGCCAAGGCGCTCAAACATGCCGCCGAGTACGCGACCCTGTGCAAGGAAGGCGATGACGACTGGTCCGGCAACCGCATGCGCATGGCCGCCATCCAGCGGGCCATGGGCGACGTGGACGGCTGGCGGGCCACCCTGACCGCCATGCGCGACGCCGCACCCAATTCCCTCTACGGGCGCATGGCCGCCTCGGATCTGTCGGCCAGCGGGCTGCAAAATCGCCTCGACGCCCTGACCCGCGGCAAATAACGCGCGACGCGCTTGTCAACGACGCCGTATCCGGGCTACAGGATCGATACTCCCCCGGTTTTGCATCCGGTGGGCAAGGAGTCGGTCATGGCCCAAGCATCCCCCCGCGCCGTCACCGGGCGCCAGCCCGTCGTTGCCGGCCGGTTTTATCCCGGCGACGCCGAGACGCTGGCCCGGGAAACGGCTGCCTATCTCGCCCTGGCTGCGCTACCGTCCGAGCGGCCCACACTGCTCGCCATGGCCCCCCATGCCGGGGCGGTCTACAGCGGTCCCGTGGCCGGGCGCACCCTGGGTGCGGCCCGACTGGCCGACACGCTGCTGCTGCTTGGCCCCAACCACACCGGCCGGGGGGCCCGGCTGGCTGTGTGGCCGTCCGGGGACTGGCACATTCCGGGCCAGGACGTGCCCGTTGACGAGGCCCTGGCTGCGGCCTTGTTAACGGCCTCGCCACGGCTGACCCCTGACCGCGAGGCCCATCTGGGCGAACATTCCCTGGAAGTGCTGCTGCCGTTTTTGCGTCAGGTCCGGCCGGACTGCCGTATCGTGCCGGTGGCGGTGGCCGAGCCGGATCTGACCGTCCTGGCAGACGCGGCTGCGGCCATGGCCGGCGTGCTGGCCCGCTGGCCCGAGCCTGTTTCGGTGGTGGTCAGTTCCGACATGAGTCATTACGTTTCCCACAAGACTGCGACCAGGCTTGATTCCCTGGCCCTGGAGCGGGCGCTGGCCCTGGACCCCGAGGGGCTGTACCGGGTGGTGCGCGAGGCCGGCATCACCATGTGCGGGGTGCTGCCCATGGTGCTGGGGCTTTTTACCGTCCTGGCCTTGGGAGCGAAATCAGCCCGGCTGGCCGCCTATGCCACCTCAGGCGAGGTGAGCGGCGACTACGAGCAGGTGGTGGGATACGCCGGCGTATTGGTGGAGTAAGGACGTCCGCTCAACACCCGAATTGTAAGGAGAAGACGCATGGAACGTCTGCTTGCCGCGTTGCTTTTTGCCTTGGTTCTTTGCCTGCCCAGCCCGGCCGTGGCCCAATTTGGCCTTATCCAGCAGGGGCTTGACGCTGTGACCAGCGGCAAGAAAGCCGCTGAACCGGCCGGGTCTGGCGGCTCTGCCGCCAAGGGCGGATCGGGCGGCGGCGCGGTGCTGGCCAGCGACACCACCTTTAAAAATCCGGCCCGGGGCTTTGAATTCACCATCCCGGCCGGCTGGAAGCTGGAAAGCGGCGACCCGGCCAGCGAATCCGTGCTGTTTATGAAGCCTGGGACCACGTTTGGCTTTCAATTCCATCTGGAACAGATGGTTCCGAGCTTTCCGCGAAAGGCCTCGGTGGAAGCTTCGCTTAAGCAGGCCAAGGAAATGGTCGGCATCAACAAGTATCTGGAAGCCAAGCGCCGCGACGACGGCGACGCCAAGAAGAAGTGCGGTGTCATCGGTTGGGAAATTGTGGAAGCGCCCCAGAAAAACGATTACCAGCGCATCATCTGGCAGGCCTACGACGGCGAGAATTACTACATGAATTTCATGGCCCACAGCGAGAACAAGGACTTTGCCACGGCGCGGCCGGTGTTGCGCCAGATCATGGACTCCATCAAGTTCTGCCGCTAAGATGGACCAACGGCGGGGTCGCAAGGCTTCGCCGGCAACCCTTACGCAAAGTTTCGAACAGGGCATCATGAGAGGTATTATGAAGCGATTTCCCTGCGTTGCCGGTCTGGTCAGGATCGTCGCGGTGCTGGTCTTGTCCCTGACCCTTATCTCCTGCGCCACTTACACCCGGCCCAATCCGCAGATCAACGGCGTGGTCGATCCGGCCATGCTGCCCAGCGCTGTGCGCACGGCGGAATGGGACATCGGGGCGGTGCGTTACGTCTGGAACGGGCACGGCATCAATTATTACGAGGCCGGGTTGTTTCCGGCGTTGTTACTGGTGCGCAACAAGTCCGGCCGCGCCCCGATCGTCTACCCCGAAGAGTGCCGGGGCATCGGACCCGGCGGCGTGGAATACGTGCCGTATCCCGTGGCCACGGCGGCGGAGGTGGTGTTTGCTTCCACGGCGTACAAAAAGAGCGGCGAGGCAGCGGTGGTCGGCGGCCTGACCGGCGGTGCCGTGGGGGCTGGTCTTGGGGCGCTGATCGGCTCGGGCTTTAACGGCGGCTGGGGAGCCGGGCCTGGGGCGCTCATTGGTGCCGGCGTCGGCATTCTCGGCGGCGCGGCCCTGGCCCAGCAGCCGAGCATGGAGCAGTACCGGGCCACGCTGTACCAGGACATTGCCACCTATTCCTGGCGGGCCACGCCCATCGCGCCCATGGCGCTCATGCCGGGCTATCTCTATTTCCCGGCCAACCTCGGCATCCATTCCCTGCGGGTGGTGCTGCGCTACGACAACCACGCCCAGACGCTGGTGGTGCCCATCAACAATCCGATCTGGTAAGGCGCACGACCTCCATACAACACGAAGGCCGGCCCGGAAATTGTTCCGGGCCGGCCTTTCTTTTACAGTTTGCGGCCAGACGCAACTTGGAGCGCTGGCAGAAACTCCAGCATCTCAGAGACGTTCCAGGAAACCGGCGGAAGCGTATCCGTCCACCCGGCCGTCTCCTTCCAGGTCGAGCAGTGCCCAGCCTTCTGCTATGGAGACCACGACGACGATCTGGTCAGACTGCAAGCCGCCGATGATGTCGAACTGGGAGCCCGGTCCCTCGCGCAGGCGCAAGCCGTTGCGGGCGGTCACACGATAGCGTTCGCCAGTGCCGGCCTGCATTGCCAGCGTTGGTCTGTCCGCAGCAATGGTGAAGGCTCCAAAGTCGGGCATGGCCGGGTTCCCATCATTGTAATCCACGCTTATGCCGCAAATTCTCGCTTCGGGATAGCGCTGGGCCAGATGGTAGCGGCCGTCCTTCAAGGCGTCCTGCGTGCCACGAAAGCCCCGCGACATGGACAGCCAACGCAACGTCGCAAGGCCTTTGTCGACGAGGGTGTCGCAGAGCAGCCCAGAGCCATACACACCGACCCTGTACCCGGGGCCGCCATAGCATTCCATATCGAAAGCTTCCCGGACCCCTTCGAAGAACGGGATGATGCGGCTGCTTATTACACTGGCGTCAGGGTCGAAATCGACGGCGAAATAGAGGCCTGAGCCGGTCGGTTGTCCAATACTGTCATGGGCATGGCGAAAGGCCCGACGGCCGGCGGCAATCCCCGTGCTTTTGCTGAAATCCTCTGCGCTGTCCTGGCGTTGCTGAAAGACAACCGCAATCTCCAGGCCTTGGGCGACGATGGCCTGGGCCTCATCAAGCTTGAGACATTTTTCCGGGAGACTTTGCGAGTTGCTGAAGTTGTAATAGCGGATGATTGTCTTCACACCTTGGGAAAGGAGACAGGAAAGCTTGTTTTTGGTGTTGTTTGGGGTGTCGATGATGCTCATGTCACGGCCTCCTGTTGGTTCAAGTTGTTGCAACCAGAGACTTTTCAGACAAACGGCACATCTTTCAGGCCTTACGTCGGAGCAGAGGGGTGGCTTTAGCCTATATGTGAAGATGCGTAATTGTGCAACGGGAAAGTGTCGCCCGCGACCATGGGAAGGAGCAGGCTGAGGCGCGCGAGGGTGCGCCCGAAGCGGCGTGGCCGCACGCCGGGGTGGCTGGAAAGAAAAAGGCCGGGAACCCGCATCTGCGAATTCCCGGCCGGAGTGTCCTGGAAGTTGTAGTTCCAGAGCCTGAATGGCGTGAAAACGGGCGCTGGCTAGCGGCGTCCGCCCCGGTCGCCGCCGCGTCCGCCACGGTCACGGTCACGGCTGAAGCCGCCGCCGCCGGTCTTGGCGTAGTCGGCCGGATCGTAGGGGACACCGCGCTCTTCGTTGATCACGGCCTTGCGCGACAAACGCAGGCGGCCGGTGGGTTCGACGTCGAGCACCTTGACCTCAAGCTCCTGGCCCATCTTGACCACATCGGCCGGGCTGGAGACGCGTTCCACATCGAGCTGGGAGACGTGCACCAGACCCTCAAGACCCGGCAGGATCTCGACGATGACGCCGCACTCGATGACCTTTATGACCTTGCCCTTGTAGTTGGCACCCACATCGGCATGCTGGTCGTAATATTCCACCCGGGCCTTGGCCTTTTCCAGGGACTCAAGGGTCGGCGCGAAGATGGAGATCTTGCCCGTGTCCTCGATGTCGATGGAAGCACCGGTATCGGCCGTGATGGATTTGATGTTCTTGCCACCGGGTCCGATCACTTCACGGATCTTTTCCGGGTTGATGTGCACCACGGCCAGCTGCGGGGCCAGGGCCGAAAGCTCGGGGCGCGGCGCGGGCAGGATGGCGGCCATGCGGCCAAGGATGTGCAGCCGGGCTTCTTTGGCCTGATTAAGGGCTTGGCGCATGACGGCCTGGGGGATGCCGGTGATCTTGATGTCCATCTGGATGCCGGTGATGCCCTCGGCAGTGCCGGCCACCTTGAAGTCCATGTCGCCCATGGCATCCTCGTCGCCGAGAATGTCGGTCAGAACCAGGAAGTCGTCGCCTTCCTTGATCAGGCCCATGGCGATGCCGGCCACCGAAGCCTTGATCGGCACGCCAGCGTCCATAAGGGCCAGCGAAGCGCCGGCCACCGAGGCCATGGACGAGGAGCCGTTGGACTCAAGGATCTGGGAGACCACACGCATGGTGAAGGGGAAGTCCTCGGCACCGGGCAGCACGGGCAGGATGGACCGTTCGGCCAGAGCGCCGTGGCCGATATCCCGACGCGACGGGCCGCGCAGCATCTTGACCTCGCCCACGCAGTAGGGCGGGAAGTTGTAGTGGAGCATGAAACGCTTGTGGGTCTCGCCGTTAAGCGTCTCAATCTTTTGCTCGTCGCCGGTGGAGCCAAGGGTGGCCACGCACAGGGCCTTGGTCTCGCCCCGGGCAAACAGCGCGGAACCGTGAGTGCGCGGCAGCACGCCCACTTCGATGCCGATGGGACGCACCGTGGTGACGTTGCGGCCGTCTAAGCGAATGCCGGTGTCCTTGATAAGGGCACGCAGCAGTTTTTTCTCCATGGTCTCAAGGATTTCGCCGGCCTTCATCTTGTAGCTCGGGGTCTCCGGGAAAGCGGCGACCACGGCTTCCATGACAGCGGCCTTGACGAGGCGACGGGCGTCGCGACGGGCCATCTTTTCCTTGTTGGTAAAGGCTTCCTTAAGCTTGGCTTCGCCGGCTTCGCGCACCACGGCTTCCAGCTCGGCCAGGGGAGCCGGCGGGGTAAAGGCGATCTTGGCCTTGCCGGCCTTCTCGCGCAGCTCTTCCTGGAGATCAAGCAGCGGCAGCACAGCGTTGTGGCCAAATTCCAGAGCGTCGGCCAGCAGATCTTCGGACACGAAGCGTCCGCCGCCTTCAACCATGACCACAGCGTCGCGCGAGGCGGCGAACATGAGGTTTAACATGGAGTCGGCATTGATCTGGGAGACGGTGGGATTCAGGACAAACTGGCCGTCGATGTAGCCCACCCGGCCACCGGCAATGGGGCCGTGGAAGGGGATTTTGGAGATGTGCAGGGCTGTGGAGGCACCGGTCAGGGCCAAAACGTCCGGCTCAACGATGCCGTCGGCCGAAAGCACCGTGGCGATGATCTGCACTTCGTCGCGAAAGCCCTTGGGGAAAAGCGGCCGGCAGGGGCGGTCGATGAGGCGGCACACGAGCACTTCGCGCTCGGACGGGCGGCCGATCTCGCGGCGAAAATAGGAACCCGGGATGCGCCCGGCAGCGTAGGCCATTTCCTGGTAATCGACCACCAGGGGGAAAAAGCCTTTTTCTTCGGCCAGGGCCTGGGTGCAGGCCGTGACCAGCACCACCGTGCCGCCGCACTGAATCCAAATGGCACCGTCGGCCTGATTGGCCAGCCGACCGGTTTCGATGATGACGGGCTTGCCGCCGATGGATGTTTCGAGACGGATGGGATCAAAAGTCATTGTCATAGGCACCTCTTGAGATGAAGGGAGCGGCAGTAAAAAAGCGGTCTGCCCTCCCGCCATGCAGCAGGCGCGGCGGCTGCCGGGACGCATGTCCCGAAAGCAGGCGCGCATAATGCATGCGCGGGAAGGCGGGGTCCGGCGAACCGGACCCCGTTTTTGCGGACTACTTGCGAACTACTTGCGGATGCCAAGCTTGGCGATCAGATCGCGGTAGCGTTGGACGTCCTTCTTCTTCAGGTAGTTAAGAAGTTTGCGGCGCTGGCCGACCATTTTCAACAGACCCGTGCGGGAGTGGAAGTCCTTGGGGTGGCTCTTGAAGTGGTCGGTCAGGTACACGATACGCGCCGTCAGCAGAGCGACCTGGACCTCGGGGGAGCCGGTGTCGCCTTCGTGCTTCTGGTGTCCGTTGATGACTTGGGCCTTGCTGTCGGCAGTCATAACCACAGCGATATCCTCCTGTTTAAGGGGTGCTTGGGCGCGCGGGGGCGTCAGTGCCGTCACGCCGGGCCGGTTGCGGGTCGCCAAACAGACCGCGCACGATGGCCCACCTGAGTTGGCCGTCCATCACCTCGGCCCTGGCCAGAGCCAGGGGCAGGCGCGTTTGACTGACAAGCATGGCAAAGGTGCCTTCGGGGTAGCCGTCGCCGACCGGGATACGAATACCCCGGCGCACGGGTTCGGCTGCCGCGTCGCTAAGGACGACGGTAGGCCAATGGGGCAGGGCTGCTTCCAGCGGAATAATCCGCCCGGGCAGCGACTGCGGGTCGGCCAGGATGTCGTCCAGGCTGTGCGCCTGCGTCAGTTCAAAGGGACGGCTGGCCTCCCGGGTCAGGGCTGTCATGATCGCGCCGCACTGCATTCGCGTCCCCAGGCTGTGGACCAGGGAGCGTATGTAGACGCCGGCGGATACCCGGACTCGGAAGGTTGCCGACGGCGGGTCGACCGATACGGCCCGCGCGTCGAAAACGGAAATATCTTTTACTTTCACCGGGGCGGCCAGACCCTTGCGGGCCAGTTCGTACAGGGGCCGTCCCTGGTGTTTGGCCGCCGAGTAGGGCGGCACTTCCTGGCTGGTCAGTTCCTGCCAGGAATTGATGGCCTGGGCAAGGACTTCCGCCGTGACATGCTCCCAGGGGGCGGTGGCGGTGACGGTTCCCTGGCTGTCGTAGGTGTCCGTGGTCTGCCCAAGGGTCAACGCGCCCAGGTAGGTCTTTTCGCCAGCCATGACATAGGGGGCGATTTTGGTCGCCTCGCCCAAAAGCACCACCAGCACGCCGGCCGCCAGCGGGTCCAGGGTGCCGGCATGGCCGATCTTTTTCTGGCCCAGGCGTTTGATAGCCGTCAGGCACCAGGTGGAGGTGGGACCGGTGGGCTTATCAAGGACCAGAACGCCGTGGAGCTGGGGCAGGGGGTACTTTCGTTCAGCCACGAAGTGGCTCCACGGCCTTGCACAGGGCGCAGGCCAAGGCGGTTTCGGCCTCGGCCAGGGGCATGGCCAGCTTGCCGCCCGAGGCGTTTTTATGGCCGCCGCCGCCAAAAGAGGCGGCCACGGTCTGGATGTTGACCGGACCCACCGAGCGCAGGGAAAATTTCACGCCGCCTTCGGGCAGTTCGCGCACCAGCAGGGCGGCCGCAACGCCTTTGATGCGCAGGGCATTGTTGATCAGGCCCTCGCAGTCTTCAGAGGAGGTCTGGGTACGCGTGAGCATCGCCTGCGATACCCTGATCGTGCCCACCTGTCCATGGCAGCACACGGATAAGCTGCCGAGCACTTCGGACCACAGGCGCACCCGGTTCATGCTCCACTGGTTTTTGATGCGCGCACCGACCGCCCCGATGTCCAGGCCGCCCCGGATCATTTCGGCCACCAGCTCGAGACTGACGGCGGTGGTGCCGCTGAAGCTGAAAAATCCGGTATCCGTGGCCAGGGCGGTGTAGAGCGCTTCGGCCAGAGGGCCGGCCAGGGGGATGCCCAGGTCTTTGGCAATAAGCGCCACCATTTCGCCGGTGGCGCTGCGGCTGGGATCGACCCAGTTGACGACGCCAAAACCGGGATTGCCCAGATGGTGATCAATGACGGCCACCCGGGCGGGATCAAGCTGCTTTTCCAGCTCGCCCAGGCGCGCTCCGTCACCGCAGTCCAGCACCAGGGCCAGATCGTAGGTCTCGTCCAGGGGATGGTCGATCAGCGGCGCAGGCAGTTCCATCCAGCCGTATTGGGGCGGGACCGGGGAGTCGTTTACCAGGGAAAAGTCCTTGCCCAGCGCCTCCAGGATAAAGCCCATGGCAGCGGTGGAACCCAAGGCGTCGCCGTCAGGCCCGGCATGGGCGGCCACCAGAAAATGCTGGCCGGCCCGGATACGTCGGACAATTTCAAGCCTCGGGTCGGGCATAGACCATGTCCTCCAAATACGTGTCGCGGGAAAAGCGCAAGTCAGGCACGAATTTCATCACCAGACGCTTGCCAAGCTGGGTGCGCAGAAATCCCTTGGCCTGGTCCAGCGCTTTTTGCGCAGCAGCCAAACGGGCCTCGTCACCGCTTAAGGTGTAAAACACCTGGGCGATGGAGAGGTCGGCGTTTAAGGTCACGCCGCTGATGGTGACAAGTTCGAGCCGGGGGTCCCGGATATCTTCGAGTAGGGCCATGGCCATTTCCCGGGCAATCTGGTCGGCGAGGCGGTGGGAGCGCCGCGAGGCGGTACGTTTCATGAGCGGTTCCGATCCATCAGAGCGTTACAATTTCGATATCGTCGCTGACAAGTTCGGCCAGGGCAGCGGCCTCGACCATGTTGACCGCCTTTTGCAGCAGGCCCCGGACATGGGTGGCGTCATTGGAGACGGTGACAGCGGCCAGCACCAGGGTGTCCCAGGATTCCTGCATGGCGACTTCGGCAGCGGCCACGTTGAATTTGTTGCGCAGTTTTTGTTTGAGGCTCTGGGCCACACGACGTTTGCTCTTGAGGGAGTCGTTGCCGTGGAGGGTGAATTCGAGCGTCAGGACGCCTACGACCATGACTGTCTTCCCCGGCGGGCGGGGGGCGGTTGGAAGGCAGGTTTATACGGAGTCCCCGGCCGCGCGCTTATAAGCCCGCGGCCAGGGTCCGAAACCGGGTGGCCCAGGCCACCCGGCGCAATCATTTACAATGTGGCCCGTTCTTCGACGGACTCAAAGGCCTCGATGACGTCAGCGACCTTGATGTCGTTGAAGTTTTCGAGTCCCACGCCGCACTCGTAGCCCTTGGTGACTTCTTTGACGTCGTCTTTAAAGCGACGCAGCGAAGCCAGCTTGCCGGTGTAGACCACCACACCGTCGCGCAACAGGCGCACACCGGCGTTGCGGGTCAGCTTGCCGTCCATGACGGCGCAGCCGGCAACAGTCCCGATCTTGGGGACGCTGAAGGTGTCGCGCACTTCGGCCTGGCCCAGGTACTGCTCGCGAATCAGCGGTGCGAGCATGCCGGACATGGCGTCTTTGATTTCGCTGACGACCTTGTAGATGATATCGTAGAAGCGCACATCCACGCTCTCGCGTTCGGCCATTTCCTTGACCTTGATGGTCGGGCGCACGTTGAACCCGATGATGATGGCCGAGGAGGCAGAGGCGAGGAGCACGTCGGACTCGGTGATGGCCCCGGCCCCGGCGTGGATGATGTTGACTTTGACCTTGTCGGTGGACAGCTTTTTAAGCGCATCGGCAATGGCTTCCAGCGAACCCTGCACGTCGGCCTTGAGCACCAGATTGAGCGTCTGGGCCTCGGCTTCGGGCCGGCTGGCCAGGAAGGTTTCCAGCGTCACCTTGGAGGCTTTGCCCAGTTCGCGTTCGCGCTGCTTGGTGGCCCGGGTCTCGGCGATGCGGCGGGCGACCTTTTCGTCCTCGACGCCGACGAACTCGTCGCCGGCCTCAGGCACGCCCTCAAAGCCCTGGACCTCGATGGGCATGGCCGGTCCGGCTTCCTTGATCTTGCGACCCTGGTCGTCGAAACAGGCCCGCACCCGGCCGGAGAACACGCCGCAGACAAAGGCGTCGCCCTGGTGCACGGTGCCTTCCTGGATGAGCACCGTGGCCACGGGACCGCGTCCCTTGTCCAGTCGGGCTTCAACGACATGGCCCCTGGCCCGCTTGGACGGGTTGGCGGTCAACTGCAGCACTTCGGCCTGCAGGAGAATCATTTCGAGCAGTTCGTCCAGGCCGATTTTCTGCTTGGCCGAGACATTGGCGAAGATGGTCTCGCCGCCCCATTCTTCGGGGACAAGGCCGAGTTCGCCCAGTTCGCGCTTGACCCGGTCGGGGTTGGCGTCGGGCTTGTCGATCTTGTTGACGGCAACGACGATGGGAACGCCGGCCGCCCGGGAGTGGTTGACTGCTTCGCGGGTCTGATCCATGACGCCGTCGTCGGCAGCCACGACCAGAACCACGATGTCGGTGACCTGGGCACCGCGGGCACGCATGGCGGTGAACGCCTCGTGGCCCGGCGTATCCAGGAAGACGATGTCGCCGCGGCTGGTGGTGACATGGTAGGCACCGATGTGCTGGGTGATGCCGCCAGCCTCGCCGGAGACAACATTGGAGAGGCGGATGGCATCGAGCAGCGACGTCTTGCCGTGATCGACGTGGCCCATGATGGTGACCACCGGCGGACGCGGCTTTTGGTCTTCGGGCTTATCGATTTCAGCGTTGATGATGTAGTCGTCTTCGGAGAAGCCCGACTTTTCGATCTCAAAGCCGAATTCAGCCGCTGCCAGGGTGGCGGTCTCGATGTCAAGGGACTGGTTGATGGTCACCAGCGCACCCAGTCCAAGCAGGACCTTGATCAGATCCTGGGCCTTGGAGCCCATCTGCTTGGCCAGATCCGAGACGCGGATGGTTTCTTCCATCCGAATCTTGCGCTTGGCGGCCTTCATCGGCTGGGCACCGGCATCGGACTTGGAACCCAGAAAGTCATCGCGGTTTTTCTTGCGCTTAAACTTGCCGCCACGACCGCCAGTACGATCCTGGACGTCGCCGGCATTTCGCTTGCCGCCCTTGCCGGCAGCGGCATTCTTGCGGCGCTGCTCTTCGGTCATCTGACCGCCGAACTCCACCACGCGGCGGTCTTTCTTCCGCTTTTTGGCGTCGTCGCTGCCCGGAGCCGGCGGCATGCCCGGCACCGGACGACCGGCCGGACGGGGTGCGCCGGGGGTAAAGCCGGGAGCGCCGGGGCGGCCAGGGCCGCCGGGACGGCCGGGACCGCCGGGACGCTGGCCTTCACCGGCCGGCGGGCGGCGGGTGTCAGGCGCTGGCGGCCGCTTGGGATCGGGCATGGAAATGATGCGCACTTTGGGCGCCGGGGCCGGTTCGGGCCGACGGGCTTTTTTGCGGCGCTTTTCTTCTTCGGATTCGCCGGCAGGGGCCGGGGTCGCCTCGGTCACGCCGCCTTCGGCCACAGGGGCACCGACAGGGGCCGTGACAGGCGCATCGCCAGAAGCGGCGACGGGAACGGCGTCTGCGGGCTGGGCCGGCGCTTGGCCAGCTTCGGGCGCGGTTGCCGTGGTCACCGGGGCCACAACTTCGGGAGCGACTTCGGGTTCGGCCGGGGCCGCAGCCTTTTCAGGCTCGGGCCGCTCGATGATGCGGGCCGGTGTGGCCGGGCGCACGATGCGGGCATTGCCGGTCTGGGCGGCCGGCTTTTTGGGCGCAACCGGGGCAGCCGGCGCTGCTTCTTCCGCAACCGGGGCAAAAGCCTCGAAATCCTCGGCCTGGGGCGCGAATTCGGCTTCCAGGGGCGGCTCGGTCTCCGTCTCCACGGCAACGACCACGGGCGGGGCCGTATCCTCCACCGCGTCCGGGGTCGGAATCACGGGTTCGGAATCCCGAGAAGCGTCCGATGCGGCGGCGGCCGGGGGGGTGGGGGCGGCCTTGCGGCGGCGGACGATGACACCGGGCGAAACCTCGGTGTCGATGACCTGGGTGCGACCGGAAGCGCCCTGGCGCACGCGGTTGCGCACCTGGGTGGCTTCTTCATCGGTCAGGGTGCCCATCTGGCTTTTGACCGTGATGCCGAGCTCGCGCAGGATTTGCAGCATGTCCTTGCTGGACAGACTCAGATCCTTGGCAATGTCCTTGATTCTGATTTTATTCACCTTGACCCCCCCTCCGTCGCCTGGGCCGACCGGAGTATTTCAAAAATTTCTCAGCGCATTCGGGGTTGGCGCAGAGATAATGCCCGCGTCCGGGCATGGCGGCCCGGGGATCGGGCAAAAGGCCCGCCCCCACGCCAGCAGCCGGCACGTGTCGCGTCAGGTCGCTTTTGGCAAAGCGCCCCCGACAGATCACGCACATGCGTACTGGTGTTGCCGGCCGATCATGCGACTTGCCGCGCGTCATCAGGCCTCGTCCGAGGTTTTCGGCGTTTCGGCCGGCGCGTCGTCCGCATCGGTCTGCGTCGTTTCAGGCGACGCAAGCGGGGCGGCTTCTTCCTGGCTTTCGGCCGCGTCTCCGTCAACATCTGCGTCTGCGTTTACGTCTGCATCAGCGTCAGCGGGGGTGGGGGCGACGTCTTCGTCGCTGGCCGCCTCGCCCGGCGCTTCCTCGGGCTTGTCGAATGCGCCCATAAGCTTAAGTGCCGCCCGCAGATCGTCACGCTTGGACGGCGTCATGCCGTAAATGGCGTCGATGGCTGCGTCTTCGGCTTCGGCCAGCTGTTCCATGGTATCAAAGCCGGCGGCAATGATGTTGTCCACATGGATCTCGGCCACGCTTGCCAACTGCTCCAGGAATTTCTTGGAGACGTTGGCTTCACGGAACCGGGATTCGGTGAAAATATCGATTTTCCAGCCCAGCAGTTTGGCAGCCAGTTTGACGTTTTGCCCTTTGCGGCCAATGGCCAGATTGAGCTGGTCGTCGGTGACCACCACTTCCAGAGATTTTTCGTCCTCATCCACGGAGATCCGGGTGACCCGGGCCGGGGACAGGGCATTGGCGGCGTAGGTGGCGATTTCCGGATTCCACACCACGATGTCGATGCGTTCGCCGCGCAGTTCCTGGACGATATTTTGGATACGCGAACCGCGAATGCCGACGCAGGCACCCACCGGATCGACGTCGCGGTCTTTGGAGATGACCGCCACCTTGGCCCGGGAGCCGGGATCGCGCGAAACGCCGACGATTTTGACCGTGCCGTCGGAGACTTCCGGTACTTCGCGGGCGAAAAGGGCTTTCATGTACTCGCCATGGGTGCGCGAGACAATGATCTGGGGTCCGCGCCCGGACGGCAGGACTTCGATGATAAAGGCCTGGACCCGGTCGCCACGCTTGTAGCGCTCGCGGGGGATCTGCTCTTCCTTGGGCAAAAGGGCCTCAGTGCGGCCGAGGTTGATGATCCAGCCGGCCCGGTCGCGGCGCTGGATGATGCCGGAAATGATTTCGCCCTTTCTGTCCTTGTATTCCTCGTAGATGATTTCCTGCTCGGCGTCGCGCATGCGCTGGATGATCACCTGTTTGGCGGACTGGGCGGCGATGCGGCCAAGGTCTTCCACGGCCAGCTTGAAGCCCATTTCGTCTTCAAGGGCCACATTGGGATCAATGGCCTTGGCGTCGGACAGGCAGATTTCGGCGGCCGGATCGGCCACGTCGTCATCTTCCACCACGACTTTGAACTGGTAGACCTCGATCTCGCCCTGCTCATCGTTGTAGCTGACCTCGACGTCGAGGTTTTCGCCGTGTTTGCGGATCACCGACGAACGGACGGCTTCTTCCAGGGTGTCCACCAGCAGATCGCGGTCAATGCCGCGGTCCTTGCTGATTTGATCGATGGCTTTTTTCAGTTCAGTCATGAGGTTGCCTCCGGGCTGCCGTAGGGAGAGTCGTCACCGCCGGCTTCTCCGTCGGGTGTGGCGTCAAATGCGTGGATGAGGCGGACCTTGTCCGACTCGGCAAAATCAAAAGAAATCGGGAAAGATTTGGGACCGGGATCAGCGGTCATGGACACAATCTGACCGTCAAGGGCGGTGAGAATGCCCCGGAAACGCTTGCGGCCGTTTATGGGCACGGCCAGCTTGGCTTCGATTTCGCGGCCAAGAAAGCCGGCCAACTGCCCGGCCTCGAAAAACCGGCGCGACAGGCCCGGCGACGACACTTCCAGCACGTAGGCACCGTGGAAATATTCCTCGACCTCAAGCAGTGATCCCAGATGCCGGCTGACCCGGGCGCACTCGTCAATGGTCACACCCTTGCGTTCGGCCGTGCGCGGCGTGTCGGCGGCGAGGTCAAGATACAGGCGTACCAACTGGCGATGGCCGGCGGCGGCCAGCTCAACCCCCCAGACGGTCAGGCCCAGGGTCGTGAGATAGGGAGCGATAAGCTCCCGGATTTTTTCCGTCACGGCGCTTGTACGATGCATGGTTTCCTTGGTCAGCAAAAAAAAAGTGGACCGATCGTCAGGCCCACCTTGTCACGACAACCGTTCGGTTGGGAGACTCAGGTTGGAGCGGGCGACGAGATTCGAACTCGCGACACCAAGCTTGGGAAGCTTGTACTCTACCAACTGAGCTACGCCCGCTCGAATGGCAGGAAATACCACTTCACCCGCATTTGTCAAGCTGCCTGGCCGCTCCAGGAAAAAAAACACGAAGCCTCAGGCCCTGCCTGCGTCCCTGGCGACCCGCCCTCCGGGCCCGTCGGGCCGGGCGCGTCCCGGCTGTGGCCCGCATGTTGCAATAAGCCCGCCGAGGAGGACCGCTTCCATGGAAATGAGCATGTACAGCGCGCTTTTCGGGGCACTTTCCACTGAAACGCGTCTCAATATCTCCGCCAATAATTTGGCGAACGTCAACACCACCGGTTACAAACGGGACCGGGTGACCTTTGAGGACACCTTTGCCCGCTATGCCCACGACTACCATATCGATCCCCGGGGCGATCTGCGGCAAAAACAATTGCTGCCCCGGGCCGATCTCATTGCCAAGCCGCGCCTGGCCATGCAGCAGATCGATTTCAGCCAGGGGGCGTTAACCGCCACCAACAACCCGCTGGACATGGCCATCCAGGGACCGGGCTTTTTCAAAGTCGCTGCTCCCGGCGGTGCCTACTACACCCGCAGCGGGGCCTTTCACCGCTCCTCCGAAGGCATGCTCGTCAATGACCAGGACATGCCGGTGCTTGGCGGCGGCGGCCCCATCCAGCTCCCAGAAGGCCGCATCGCCCTGGACGGGACAGGCACCATTTATGTGGATGGGGCCCAGGTCGGCCAGGTTGACGTGGTCACCGTGCAAAACCCCGAAACGCTCCAGAAATACGGCGCAAACCTCTATATGCCCCAGTCCGGGGCCACCGTCCAGGAAGGGCAGGCCCAGGCCGGACGGACTTCGGTGGCCCAGGGCTTTCTGGAAAAACCCAATGTCGAGGTGGTGGAGGAGATGGTCAGCATGATTGAAACCCAGCGGACGTTTGAGGCTTATCAGAAGGTCATTTCCAGCTCCAACGAACTCGACACCAAGGCCATCCGCGTCGGCACCGACCGGGGATAAGCCCAACTTTTGGAGGATATACGTTATGATGCGCTCCCTTTGGACAGCTTCCACCGGCATGGTGGCCATGCAAATGCAGATCGACACCATGTCGAACAACCTGGCCAACGTGAACACTGTCGGCTTTAAAAAGAGCCGGGCCGAGTTTGAAGACCTGATGTATCAGACCTTGCAGGTGGCCGGGACCGAGACCGTGGGCGGCAACCGCCTGCCCACCGGCCTGCAGGTGGGCCTGGGCGTCAAACCAACGACGGTGCACAAGTTCTTTACCCAGGGCGACATGCAAAACACCGGCAACCAGCTCGACGTCGCCATCCAGGGCGAGGGCTTTTTCAAGGTCGATGTCAACGGCCGGGAACTCTACACCCGGGCAGGGTCGTTCAAGCTCAACCAGGACGGCACCATCGTGACCGCCAACGGCTATCCGCTCCAGCCGGCCTTTTCCGTGCCCACCGAGACCAAGACCATCACCATTACGGAAAACGGCCACCTGTCCTGCCTCGACGCCAACAGTGCCGAACTGGCTGCCACCGATATCCCCCTTTACACCTTTATCAACAACGCCGGCATGACCGCCGAGGGCAGAAACCTCTATTCGCCCAGCCAGGCTTCCGGCGCGGCCAACGAGGTCACCCCCGGCAACCAGAACGCCGGCACCCTGGCCCAGGGGTTTCTGGAAATGTCCAACGTGGAACTCGTGGACGAAATGGTCGGTCTCATCGTCGGCCAGCGGGCCTACGAGGCCAACTCCAAGTCCATAACCACGGCCGACGGCATGCTGCAGACGGCTGTGAACGTCAAGCGCTAGGCGGTCCGTTATGAACGCCGCCAGGGAGGTCGCCATGGGACGCGCCGTTTTCCGCCAACTGATCAGTGCCGGGCTGGCCGCAGCCATCCTTTTGGCCGCCTGTCCGGCCGGGGCCGGCCTGTGGCGGCTGGCCGTCAAGGAAGCGGCCACGGCCGCCGGTGAACGGGTGCTGCTGTCGGAGATCGCAGAACCGAGCGGGGATTTTCCGGCCGACGCCTGGGCTGTGCTCGGGGCCACGCCCTTGTGGTACGCCCCGGAAACCGTGGGCCGCCAGACCGTTATTCCTTCGGCCAAGGTGCTGGAAGGATTGCGCTATTATCTGCGCGACGCCCCGGTGGAATTTTCCCTGCCAAACCAGGTCGTCCTGGCCCGGGGCGGCAAAGTGGTGGACGCGGCCCAGTTGCGCGCCCTGGCCGTCGAAACCTTGACACCCCTGGTGGTGGCCCTTGGCGGCGAGGCCCGGCTGGTCTCGGTCACGACTCCCGACCATCTCTTTGTGGACGACCAAGCCAGCGTCAGCGTTGCCGTTTCCGAAGTAACGGCTGGCAAGACCGCTTTTCGGTATGTGGTCACGGGAACCGGGGCAAGGATTTTGCAACAGACCCCGGCAGAGGCCGTGGTCGAGCACCTGGCCCGGGTGCCGGTGGCGATTAAAAGCATTCTTCCCAAGGACGGAGCCGCCGTGGAACAGATCGCCTACGTCTACGAGCGCCGCAACATGGCCGGCATCAAGGGGCGGCTGTGGGAACCGGCGGACGGCCAGTGGCGCGCCCGTCGCGGCGTTGGGCCGGGCCAGATCATTATGGCCGACGAGATGGAGGCCATGCCGCTGATCCTGCGGGGCGATCAGGTCCGCCTGGTCTACGAACGCAAGACCGTCCGGTTGACCATGCTGGCCGAGGCCGTCACCGACGGGGCTGCCGGCGGCAAGATAACTGTAAAAAATTCAAAGAATTCCAAGGAAATAACCGGCGTTGTCCGGGATCGTTCCACGGTAATGGTCCAGTAACGCAGCAGCGACGGCAAGCGCACACGGATGTGCCGCAAAGGATGATGCACCATGATACGCAACAACCTGATTCCCCTGTTCCTGGCAGCGGCCGCCCTGGCCGCCCAGACAGCCTGTGTCCCGGCCACCAAGCAGGCCGCACCCATGCCCCAGCTGACCCCGGCTGCGGCCAAGGCCCCGCCGCCGGCGGACAATCCCGGCTCGATCTACAGCCAGAATCAGCCGACCTTTCTTTTTGACGACACCCGGGCCCGGCGCATCGGCGACATCCTGACCGTCAATATTGTGGATACCTCCAAGTCCGACCTGAAGGCCGAGACGAAAAACGACAAGACCTCCAGCACCAACCTCGGGGTGCAGAGTTATTTCGGCAACAAGGAAACCACCGGCAACCTGTCCGGCCAGCTCGGCGGCCCGGCCTTTGGCATGAAGGGGCTGATCGGTTCCGATCCGCAGGTCCAGGCGTCCATTGCCGAGAAGTTTCAGAGCAAGGGCGAGACCAAGCGCGAATCCGCCGTCACCGCCTCCATCGGGTGCCGCATCGTCAACATCCTGCCCGGCGGGGTGATGCAGGTGGAAGGGGCGCGCCAGACGCGCGTGAACAATGAAAACCAGATCATCGTCATCAGGGGGCTGGTCCGGCCCATCGACATCGGACCGCTTAACACCGTGCCGTCCACCCAGTTGGCCGATTGTCAGATCGAGTACTACGGCGAGGGCGATCTGGCCGACCGTCAGAAGAGCGGCTGGCTTACCCGCATCCTCGATAACGTGTGGCCGTTTTAGTGATTTCACCAAGGGAGCGTAAGGATATGCACCCCCGCACCGCACGGATGGCGACACGCGCCCTGGCCCAGGTTCTGGTCCGCCCGAATCGGGCCGCACCCCTGCTGGCCGTCCTGGTTCTCATGGCCCTGGTTCTTGGCCTGGTCCACACGGCCCACAGCGCGCGGATCAAGGATATCGCCTCGGTTTCCGGCATGCGCAAAAACCAGCTCGTGGGCTATGGCCTGGTGGTCGGGCTTTCGGGCACCGGCGATCAGCGCGGCTCGGATTTTACGGTCCAGTCCATTTACAACATGCTCGACAAGATGGGCGTGCGGGTGGACCGGGCGACGCTGAAGCCCAAGAACGTGGCTGCCGTCATGGTCACGTCGCAAATGGCGGTTTCGTCCAAGCCGGGCAGCCGCATCGACGTCACGGTGTCGTCCCTGGGCGATTCCACGAGCCTACTCGGCGGCGTGCTGCTGGTCACACCCTTAAAGGGTATTGACGGCAATATTTACGCCATTGCCCAAGGGTCGGTGCTGGTGGGCGGCGTGTCTGCCCAGGGGGCCGGGGCGTCGGTTTCCAAAAATATCACCACCGTGGGCATCGTGCCCGGCGGCGGCAACATCGAGCGGGCGGTGCCGTTTTCCTTTAACGACCAGAGCGACCTGACCCTGTCCCTGCGCACGCCCGATTTCTCCACCGCCGTGCGCATGGCCAAGCGCGTCAACGAGTCCATGGGCTCGGCCATGGCCACGGCCATCGACGCCGGCACCGTGCGTCTGGCTGTGGCACCCGAAAATCAGGGCAGCCTGACCACGCTTATGGCCTCCATCGAAAACATCGAAGTCACCCCGGACCATCGGGCCAGGGTGGTGGTGGATGAAAAGACCGGCACCGTGGTCCTGGGCCAGAACGTCCAGATCTCCCCGGTGGCCGTCACCCACGGCAATCTCCAGATCCAGGTCCAGGAGTCGGCCGATGTGTCCCAGCCGCTGCCATTTTCCAATGGCCAGACCGTGGTCACCCCCCAGACCAACATTGCCGTCAACGAGGAGAACCGCAAACTGAAGATGATCGAGGGCGCGACCCTGCAGGAACTCGTCGAGGGCTTAAACGCCCTGGGCGCCACCCCGCGCGATCTCATCAGCATCCTGCGTACCCTGGAAGCGTCCGGGGCCTTGTCCGCCGACCTGGAGGTCAACTAGGGCACATGCCCACGAGGAACCGCGCCGGAGGCAACGAAGCCATCGCAAGACCAGCCCCGACTGTCCGCACCCCGGACTGTCGGGGCTGTTTGTCGTTTGGCTGCGCCGCGCTCCGGGGGGAAGACGGCTGGAAAGGGGCTGCTGCAGGCACAGTCCCCGGCTGTTTTTCTTCCCCTTGGCAACGTTGGCCCGGTATTTGCCATAGAAGGGCTATCGAGGCCGTTTAGCCAAAAAACCGACACCTGTGGGCGAGAAGAGGACGAAAGCCATGAGCGCTCCCGAGGGAATGGCCGATCTGGCCGCCAACACCGCCTTGCACAGCGACGTGGCCCAAAAGCTGTCCATCGACGCTTTGCAAAAGAGCCTGACCGGCGGCGGGGCGACCAAGGAAGCCAAGCTGCGTGAGGCCTGCCAGGGCTTTGAATCGGTCTTTATCTCCAAGCTGTTTGCCGAGATGCGGGCCACCGTGCCCAAGGACGGCATGCTCCACGGCCAGTACGAGGACCAGTATTATTCCATGTTCGACAAGGCCATGTGCGACAAGATGGCCGAAAACGGCGGCATCGGTCTGGCGGACATGATGTACCGCCAGCTCAAAAGCCGGGTGCTTGGCGGCGGCGAGAAGACCGAAACCGGCGACGTGCTCCCGGCCAACCGGCCGGTGGGGAAAAACGGTTCCGGCGTGGCCGCCGACCGTCTGCCCCTGCCGGCGCACGGACTGCCGCAGGGAGGCCGGTCCGTGCCGGCCCAGAATCTTTCCGCAGCCGTGACCGCCGCCCTGGCCCGGCCCGGGACCGGCATGTTGGCCCCGTCCCACGAACCGGCGCAGGGGAGTGGTCAGATTTCCGACGCTGCGGCGACGGTTCAGGCGGCCCAACCCATGGCTGCGCCCGCGACGGGTGCCATCTCCTCGGAATACGGTTGGCGCAGCGATCCCTTCAAGGGCAGGCAGGCCTGGCACGCCGGCATGGACATCGCGGCCGCCGAAGGCGACGCCGTGGCCGCCTGCTGGGATGGCAAGGTGGTGTATGCCGGTCAAAAGGGCGGTTACGGCAACGTGGTCGAGGTCGAACATCCGGGCGGCTGGAAGAGTGTTTACGGCCATTTGCGCAGTTACGCCGTTCAGGTCGGCGATACCGTGGCGGCTGGCGGAAAAATTGCAGAGGTAGGCAGTACCGGGCGTTCCACCGGGCCGCATTTGCACTTTGAGCTGCGACGGGGGAGCGAGACCGTGGACCCGCACAGCCTGCTGGCCGGGTCAGGGCTGCTTCAGGGAACGAGTTAGTCCGCTGTAATTTAAAAGGAATTTGAGGCTGGTCATGATCGAGCGCATTCTTTCCAACCTGGGACGGCAACACGGGGCCGTGCGTCTTCTGGAAGTCCTTTTGTCGGAAGAATTTTCCCATCTGTCCGAGCGCAACCCCGGGGCCGTGGCCTCGGTGGAATTTTCCATCCAGGAACTGCTGCGCCAGCTGGCCGTGGAGCGCCGCAGCCTCCAGGCCCACTACGCCGCCCTGGACCCGGCCGCCAAGCGCCTGGCCGACGTCATCGACCGCTTCGACCCGGCCTCCCGGGAAACGGCCCAGTCCCTGTATGCCGCCATCGACACGGTGGAACAGCGCAGCGCCAAGCAGGCCACGCGCAATTACACCATGGCCCTTGGCCTGTATGACCTGACCAAGTCGAGCCTGGACAATCTGCAAAAGCTTCTCATCCCGAAAAAGGGCACCTACGGCTCCCGTGGGCGCATGGCTACGGCAGCCTCGGCTCCGGGGCTTGTTAGCGGGAGATTCTAATGTCTGGCATCACCACCCTGCTGACCACCGGCAATTCGGCGTTGCGCGCCAGTCAGGCCTCCATTCAGGTCACTGGCAACAACATCGCCAATGTCGATACCACGGGCTACAGCCGCCAGTCGGTCGTGCTCAAGGACGGTCAGTACGTCAACACGTTCACGGGACAGATCGGTTCCGGCGTGGTGGCCCAGGAGGTGGTGCGCGCCCACGACAAGTTCATCGAAGCCCAGTATCTGCAGCAGCTCTCGGCCCGCGACCGCTACCAGACCCTGTACAACGGCTTGACCAGCACCCAGAATCTGGTCAACGAGTCCAATACGGACGGCCTCAATACTTCGTTGTCCACGACGTTTGGCGATTGGGGCGACCTGACCACCAGCCCGGACAGCGCGGCCACGCGCCAGACCCTGATCGACGATACCGAAACCATGTTGAGCCTGCTGCGTTCCACCTCCGACTCCATGTCCCAGCTCGAAAGCCAGGCCAACCAGAGCATCGAAGACGGCACGAATCAATTAAACGCCCTGGCCAAGGACATTGCCGAGCTGAACAAGCAGATCAACATCACCCAAATCGACGGCCAAAACATTCCCAACGGACTCTATGACCAGCGCGACAGCAAGGTGCGCGAACTGGCTTCGCTGGTCGATGTCAACGTCATTGACAACGGCAAGGGCAACATCACCGTCAACACCACGGCCGGCCAGACCATCGTGGACGGCGTGGTGGCCTTTGACTTCAAGTTCGAGCAGGGCCACACCGTGCGCCAGCTTTCGACGGCTTCGCTCAACTCGGCTCCGCCCTCGGACGTCCAGGCCTATTACGAAGGTTCGGACTCCAACGAATACACGCTCAAGGTGGTTACGGACGGGAGCGTCGGCGGCGGGGCGACCTTTCAAGTGTCCCTGGACGGTGGCAAGAGCTGGCTGACCAACGACGACGGTACAACGGCCGTCTATGATGCCGACGCGACAACCGGCAAGGTCAAGGTGGGCAATCTCGACATCTGGTTCGGCTCGACAACAAACTCCGGCCTGACCCCGCCCTTTGCCGGCGACACCCTCAATACGGGCGACACCTTCACCCTGGTGCCCAAAAAGGCCCTGTACTGGTACACCACGGCCGGCACGCCGGAAAATATCACGCCCCAGAAGTTTGCCGACGGCTCGGACAACCCCCGACGCCTCACCGGCGGGTCGCTGGCCGGTGTCTTTGAATTTCGCGACGAGGATCTCGGCAGCTACCAGGCCTCCCTCGATGCCATGGTCAACACCATGGTCTGGGAGACCAACCGCGTCCACTCCCAGGGTGCCGGCCTGACCAATTTCGCCTCGGTCCAGGGCAGCTACTCCGTGGCCGACAGCAGCACCTTGTTGGACAGTCCGGCCTCGGGCCTGACCTTTGGCAACCGGCTGCAATCCGGCGCGTCCATGGTCCACGCCTACGACAGCTCCGGCAAATTGCTCACGAGCGCTTCCATCACCTACGATCCGGCCCTGGATTCTTTGGACACCATCGCGACCAAGCTCACAACGGCCTTTGGCGGGGCGGCAACCGCTGCGGTGGTCAACAACCAGCTTTCCATCGTGGGCGATAGCGGCAACACCTTCCAGTTCGGCGATGATTCCGCCGGACTTTGGGCTGCCCTGGGTGTGAACACCTTCTTGACCGGTTCCACGGCCTCGGACGTGGCGGTCAATGGCGTGGTGGCCAACGACGTCAACCGGCTCTGCGCCGGCCATGTGGGCACGGCCGGTCTGGTGGCCGTTGGCGACAACACCACGGCCAAGGCCATGGCCGCCCTGGAAACCACGAAAGTGAATTTTTACGTCCCCGGCAAGACCACCACTGCCCAGACGCTTGGCGACTACTACGCCGGTCTGGTCAGCAAGATCGGCTCGGACACGGCTTCCGCCTCCTACCAGGCCAAGTACCAGACCACGTTGGCCGCCCAGTTGGAGGATCAGCAGTTGTCTGTCTCGGGCGTCAACCTCGACGAAGAACTCTCCAACCTTATAAAGTTCCAACACTCCTATCAGGCTGCCGCTAAGCTCATCAGCACGGCCGACAGCCTGTTTGAAACGGTTTTGGGGCTCAAGAATTAGCCCCCGGGGAGGTCTTTATGGTCCTGCGCGTCGCCCAGCAAACTATCTATGGATCAATTATCCAGCGCAATAACGCCTCCCTGGCCCGGCTCATGGAGACCAATCTCCAGTCGTCCACCCAAAAGCGCATCAACGCGCCTTCCGACGATCCCAACGGCGCGGCCATGGTGTTGCAAACACGCTGCGACATAAGCCAGCTTGCCCAGTATAAAAGCAACATCGCCAGTGCCACCGGCTGGCTCCAGCAGTCCGACAGCGCGCTGACCTCGGTCAGCACGCTCATCACCACCATCAAGGGCTACGCCGAGCAGGGGGCCACCGGTTCCGTCACCGACGAAAACCGCGGTGAGATTGCCTCGGCCGTGCGCCAGTATTTTCAGCAGCTCATTTCCCAGGCCAACACCACCTACGACGGCAATGCCCTCTATGCCGGCCAAAAGGTCGGCAGCGAGGCCTTTAGCCAGTCGCTGTCCATGAATTCCAACGATACGACCTTTGACGCGGCAGTGGCGGCAAACGGCGGTTTCACAATTTCCGGCGACGCGGAATCCACGCTGCTCGTGCAGTTTACGGACACCAACACCCCGCCGGGCTTTACCTATTCCAGCGACGGCGGGGCCACCTGGAAAGCCGGCACCTATAACGCCCCGCCCTCGGGCACGAGCCAGGAGCTCAACCTGGGCGGCGTGACCATGCAGATCTCCGACGCCGCCCTGGCCGCCACGACGGTCAGCGCCGACCATGCCGACACCGACGGCACCTGGATGTGGATTCGCCCCACGGCGGTCTACAACGGCAACACCAACGACACCGTCTCCGTGGTCAATACCGCGCTCCCGGCAACGAACGTGGTCGGCAGCGCGGCCGGGAATTTCTCTGCCAACGTCGCCGTGCGCATCGATGATAATAATGCCTTCACCAACGGCACGACGTTTGGTTTTTCCTACAGCACCGACGGCGGCCGTTCCTGGGTGACGGGCAATACCTCCGGGACCGTGGCCAATCCCCCCGGTTCCGTCAGTCTGCCCGTGCCCGGAGGCAACCTGACGCTGACCACAGGCGGCGACAGCCTGGCTGTCGGCAACCAGTTTTTCATCCAGCCGAGCACCGCCGACATCACAGTGGCCA
Source organism: Solidesulfovibrio aerotolerans (assembly GCF_009856865.1). GTDB lineage: Bacteria > Desulfobacterota > Desulfovibrionia > Desulfovibrionales > Desulfovibrionaceae > Solidesulfovibrio > Solidesulfovibrio aerotolerans. The sequence goes on from NZ_WVUD01000044.1 coordinate 26,375, forward strand.
TTTCTCCCACCGACAAGGTCGTGGTCAATGGCGTGGGCAAGGACATCTTTGGCGGCATCTACAACAATCAGGCCGTAACCTTTGAAGGTTCCGTCGATGCCAACCTGTTTGAGACCGTTGGCAAGCTGGTGGGCTATCTGGAAACCAACAACCAGCAGGGTTGCCAGGATGCCCTGGACCAGTTGACGGCATCCCAGAATCATTTGCTGACCGTGGCTGCTTCGGTGGGTGCCCGGGAAAACCGGGTGACGGCGGCCGGAACCATGGTGGATACCCTGGCCGAGAACAGCGACTCGTCGCTGAGCAAAGTGGAAGACGCCGACCTAACGGCGCTCATCACCCGGCTCGCCCAGCAGGAACTGGCCTATCAGGCCGTGCTCAAGTCCTCGAGCACGGTGATGAATCTGTCCCTGGTGAGCTATATTTAGGTTGCGGTGCGAACCATTCGTTGACAAGAGGCGCAGCCAACAGCTAAAAGGCTTCATAACCGGGCGCGAAGACGGAATTTTTCGCATCCAGAACCACAATTGGGGGCGTGGGCGTTCATGCTCATCTTGACCCGAAGGCCGGGCGAAAGCCTGCATCTCGGCGACCATATCAAGATCACCGTCCTGGGCGTCCAGGGCAAGCAGATCAAGATCGGGCTGGAAGTGCCCGATGATATGCAGGTGTATCGCGAAGAGGTCTACCTGCGGGTGCTGGAGCAGAATCGGCAGGCGCTTTGCGCCACGGATTCCGATGTCCTGGCGGCAGCGAAGTTATGGCCAAAAAAGACGAACGAATAGTGGACACGCGCCTTGGGCGCATGGTCCTGCCCGAGGACCGGGTGTTGACGTTTCCCCGGGGGCTGATCGGCTTTATGGGGCACCGCGAATTCACGCTCATCCAGTTGCGCGAGGACTCGCCCTTTATGGTGCTGCAAAGCTTGAGCGACCCGTCGCTGGGGTTGCTCGTCGCCGATCCCTACACCTTTATGACCGAGTACGAAGTGGTTATCGGCGAGGCCGACCGCAAGCTGCTTGGCATCGAGACCCGGGAACAGACCACCCTTTTGGTCACCGTGACCATCCCGCAGGGCATGCCCGAGCGGACAACCCTTAATCTGAGCGGCCCCATCGTGCTCAACAATCAAGCCCGCATCGGGGTGCAGATCCCCCAGACCGACATGCGCTACCCGGCCCACTACACGCCGGGCATGGCCACGCCGCAAAAAAGCTGACGCCCTTGCGGCCGGGCGGCTTGCCATTGGCCCCTGGCGACGGGGAACGGGCACGCCGAAAATGACACTGGCGCCCTTGCGGCCGGGCGGTTTGCCGCTGGCTTGGGCCGATGTGGACGGCTTACAAAAAACTGACGCCCTTGCGGCGAAGCGGTTTGCCCCTGGCCCCTGGCGGCGGGGAACCGCCACGCCGCAAAAAAACGGACGCCTTTGCGAACATGTGTTCGGAAAGGCGTCCGGCGTTTTATCCGTTGTCGTTTTGCGGTCAGCCGAAGAGTTCCGACTCCATGGTCAGGAGCTTTTCGGCTATCTTTTTTGAGTCCGGCTGATAGGTGCCGGCCTCGACCTGGGCCTTTAAGGCGGCCACCTTGTCGGCGCGGGTTTCCGGGGACTCCTGGGCTGTGCGCGTGGCCACGGAAACAAGCTTGGCATCGTCGGAAAGGGTCACGCGGTCCGAGGAACTGCTTGTGCCTCCCGCGTCCGAGCTCTTGCCGCGCGAAACACTTGAGGATTCGCCGGAGTTGCCACGCCCGACACGATTCTGGCCATAGCCTTGATTGATTCCAAAAATTGTCTTGATGTCCATGGCGCCCACCTCCCGCGTAGTCCGTACATACTTATCGGCAGCGGGGGGGCCGATGATTAGAGCATTGTCGCATCAACTTTTTCCAGGGCCAATTCCCACAAGCGCCGCATGGCGGCAATCTTCTCCTCACCCTCGATGAGCTCGGGATCGTGGCCCGGCTCGTTTTTAAAAATCTGCATTTCCTGATCTTGTGGCGGGTAGGCGAATACCAGCGGGAACCCGAGTTCCTCTTCCAGTTCCGCCTTGATCTCGGCCACCACAGGGCTGTCCGAGCCGGCCACGATGCAGTTTTCCACGATCTCGGCCGCCACCCGTCCGACCAGTTCCCGGCGCTTGGCGTCCCGGGAAATGCGGACCTCGTCTTCGGCTCCGGCGGCGCGCAAGGACCGACGGTAGCGGGCCAGCCGCCGGGCCGTGGTCACCTGCCGTCCGTAGGTGCGCAACATGGCGCTGACCTGGTAGGGGATCGCGGTCAAGGCGTTTGACTCCTTCTCATGGTGCTTATCGGACGCTTCGTCCAGACCTTTAGAGGGCTGGCTAAAAAAAATCCAGGCCCAATCCGCCGCTCCCCCCGCCGGCCCCTTCCTTGTATCGCCCCGGCCTTTGCCTTATAAGACGCTTCCCGGCCCAACCGGGATAACGTCAACCGGACCCACGGCATGCAACGCACAATAAAGACCGTTCTCGTTATCTACAAGGCAGACCATGCCCTGGCCCAGAGCATGGCCTGGACCGTTGCCGACTGGTTGGCCCGGCGCGGCGTCGTCTGCCTGGTCCGGGAGAATCTGCCCGACGCCCCCCATGCCGTCATCCCGCCCGGGGCCGTTGTGTCCGGGCCGCCGGATCTGGGGCTCGTCCTTGGCGGCGACGGCACCATGCTCTCGGCCGCCCGCAAGCGGCTGCTGGACGGGGTGCCGCTGTTGGGCATCAATCTGGGCCGGGTGGGGTTTATGACCGCGGCGGGCGTTAACGACTGGCCCGAGCTTTTGGCCGACATCCTGGCCAACGGCTTTATCGAGGCCCGGCGGCTTATGATCGAGGTGTCCGTCATCCGGGGCGGGGAGACGGTTTTTTCCACCATTTCGGTCAACGACGTGGTCGTCAGCCGCGGGGCCATGGCCCGTCTGGCCGCCTTTGACCTGACACTTGGCGACGGCGACGTCTGCACCCTGCGGGCCGACGGCGTGGTGGTCTCCACCCCCACCGGCTCCACGGCGTACTGTGTCTCGGCCGGCGGACCGCTCATCTATCCGGGTCTCGACGTGTTGTGCGTTGTGCCCATCTGCCCGTTTTTAAGCGATTTCAAGCCCGTGGTGGTGCCGGCTGACGCTCCTGTGCGACTGGCCCTGTCCGCCCCGGAAACCAATATGTATCTGACCTGCGACGGGCAGGAACTCTTTTCCCTGGACGACCTCGACGTGGTGCTGGTGACCAAGTCCAAACGCTGCGTGCGCCTGGCCAAGCGTCCCGGGGAAAGCTATTTTGAACGTCTGCGCCTCAAGGGATTTATCAACCGCCCATGATCCGAGAACTCCCCGCCGTTTTCCCGACCCCGGGCCAGGCCCCGCGCTACGGCGTCGATGCGATCCTTGACGCCTGGCTGCTGCATTTTATGACCGAGAACAATCTCGAACATTCCATTGACCCGGAAAAAAACGCCTCCCCCGAGCAGTTGCGCTTTATGGTGTCGCTGGCCCCGGAGCAGATCTATATTCCCTGCACCGACGCCATGTTCGGCCATCTGCTCACAGAGCAGGCCGATCCGCTGGTGGTGGCCGAGTACGACGCGCGCCTGGCCCGCATCGAAAGCCTCATCGAGGCCTTTGTGCCCGACGCCTACACCCGGCGCAAGATCAGCACCCTGTGTGAACTCAAATACCGTCAGGCCCTGGTCAAGCCGACGCTTATCCCCTCGCGTCTGGGCAAGCGGCTTAACACCATCTTTTTGACCCAGTCAGGCCTGGACGACCCCTACCGGGAGCGTCGCCGCACTGCCAACCGCCGGGCCTTTGCCTTTATCCAGAGCGAGGCCTTTCGCACCATGCTGCACGCCTGTCCCTCGGACCTGCCCGGTTGCAGCTCCATCCCGGAGTTGCGCCATGTCCTGGACGTGCTTGAGCTCAAGCGCCTGTTTGCCATGTCGGTCATGCCCGAAGTCTGGGAAGGCGACGCGGCCTGCCCGGACGTGGCCGCCCTGGATGCCGCCCTGGCCAGTTTCCCCCAGGATTTCGACCGGCTTGAGGCCATGCTCGACCCCCGGCGGGGAAGCAAGCTCAAGATTCTCTATCTGGCCGACAGCGCCGGCGGGGTGCTGTTTGATCTGCTGGCCATCCGCACCCTGCTGCGCATGGGGCACCGGGTGCTCCTGGTCTTTAAGGAAGGTTTTTATTTCGACTCGCCCACCATCTGGGACGTGGACGGCGACCCGATCCTGGAAACGTCCCTGGCCGGGGCGCATTTTTGCACCGATCCCCGCATTGGCAAAAACGAACTGCTGCAAGTGATCCGGGAAAATCCCCTGACGGTCATTTCCGACGGCACCCGCGAACGCCTCAACCTCTACCGCGTCTCGGTGACCTTTGCCCGGGCCTGGAAAGAGGCCGACGTGGTGGTGGCCAAGGGCGAGCACAACCATCGCCGGCTCATTATGACCAGCCATCTGTTCACCCGGGACGTGGCCTCCTTCTACCGCCTCTCCGGCGACGGGCTGCGCTTTGATTTCAAGGCCCGCGCCCCGGGTGCCCGGTCGTTTACCGAGGCCGACATCACGGCCAAGGCCGAGGAGATCATCATGGGCATGCGCCAGGCCCATGCCGCCGGGCGCACCGTGATGTTTTACAGCGCGGTCATCGGCTCCATCCCCGGCCAGACCAAGGTGGCCATCGAACTGGTCACGGCCTTTGCCAATCATCTGCGCCAGAAGCTGGCCGGCGTGTTCGTCATCAATCCGGCCGAGCATTTTGAAGAAGGCATGGATGCCGACGATCTCATGTTTATGTGGGAAAAGGTGCAGCGCAGCGGCCTTATTGACGTGTGGCGGTTCCAGACGCACTTTGACATTGAAAAGAGCTTTGAGATCCTTGGCCGCCAGGTGCCGCCGGTCTGGGCCGGCAAGGATGCGACGTTTTCCACGGGCTGCACCAAGGAAATGCGCATTGCCCTGTCCATGCAGCAGCGCCATCGCGAAATGCAGATTATCGGCCCGGACCCGGAAAAATTTTTCCGCCGCCGGGAATACGGTGTGGGGCGGTTTTGCGATGCCGGTATCGATTGCAGCTAGTGTTTCGTTCTGGAACTGATTGCATTGCCCGTAATGACGCGATAAAGAGCATAAAACAGCGTTGGCGGGAGAAAACTATGTCAGTCAGGATTTTTTATCATTTCTGTCCGGCTAATTTAGAAGAGATAGCCTGCTAGAATTGTTTGGTTTTAAGCGTTGCCGTCGCGGGTCAATGAGGTCGAGAATTTCACATTGCTGAAACAGATTTCGTTGCACCAGCC
>NZ_WVUD01000045.1 GCF_009856865.1 Solidesulfovibrio aerotolerans
CCGGCTGGTGCAACGAAATCTGTTTCAGCAATGTGAAATTCTCGACCTCATTGACCCGCGACGGCAACGCTTAAAACCAAACAATTCTAGCAGGCTATCTCTTCTAAATTAGCCGGACAGAAATGATGTAATATTGAGCTTGAGATTGTAGCGCCAGCCTGTAGGATAGAGGTTACTGCCAAATGTGGGATCAATTTGGAATCAAATGTTCGAACTGTAGAATAGGATATGCTAAACTGCCACGTTATATCAGCAGCCATAGAGGCGTGTGCGACTACCATATACGCTCCTGTGCGGCGTATCATGATGTTCCCGCTTAGTAATGTTCCGATTGATCCGTTATCTATCTCTTTGACGTCATATCTTGGCGTCACGTATGATCCAGATGGAATGGATTGCGCAGACGTTGCTGTCATTTTGCAAACCATTGGGATAGACTTTCCCGCTATTTTCGTCCACCCAACCCCATCGCACAGCAGAATAGCCGACTCCCCGGCCCACATGACGCGGGTCAATGCGCCGTCAATCAACTCGCTGGCGTTGCCATCCAGCGTCACCAGCTTGGTGCAGGCATTGCCGATGCGGATGCCCAGGAGTTTTCCGGTGTTGCCGGCGGCGGCAGGCAGGCCAACGGTGTAATCCGTCGTCGTGCCCGTGCAGACGTGCATTTTGCCGAAGGCTGTGGACGTGAGATTTGTGCCCCCGGTGACGGACACCTCTGATCGGACGCTCAGGCCCAGATAGGTGGAGACGATACCCCCGGCCAGGCTCTCCCCGTTGAGCGTGGGCGTCTCAAGCCCGCCCGCCGCAAGCAGCAGTGGAGTGATCGTCATGTCGGTTGGCGTCGCACCGGTGCGGCCAACCGACCAAGCCTCATGAAAAACAGTCTCGGCGTCGTCGGTGAGCAAAAGTGCAACGCGGGAATCTGCCACATGATAAATGGATTTTTTTGCATCAAGGGGGGCACCGAGTTGGGTAAACATGAAGCCGGTATAGCTCCCCTCGGCGTGGATATAACCATCGGAAAACGCGCGCGAGTTGTTGGTCAGTATGACCCCCGGCAAATCCCCGCCGTCAGCCGGCCCTGTGTGGCCGTGGTGGCACAGGGAATCCGGCACGTCATTGCCATGCAGCACCCAAGCCAGATTGGCCGTCAGTACAGAGCCGGAATCCAGGTCCACGCCAACCAGCGTGCGGCCGGTGCCGGCGTCATGGCTCGCCTCGGTCACCGAGCCCAGGCGGATGCCGTCGGCCTGGCAGTCGGCCCGCAGGCGCAGGCCGACTGCAAATTCCGAAACAAAGGAATCCTGGGCGGCATTGGACACCGCGAAACGGTTAGCCGCGACATATTCGACCAGCGTATATTTGGGATCGCTCATAACACTCCTCAGGAAAATCGAGGCCGCACGACGAATTGCGCCGTGCGGCCGCTGCCGGACCAGTCCCCCAATTCCAATGACGCCTGCACCCGGTAGGTTCCGGCCTCGCCCAGATCGCCGGGGCCGGTGATATAGCGCAGATGCGAGGCGCTCTGGCCGATAACGACCACGGTTGCCGGCCACAAACGCACCACTCCCGAGGGGGTGCGCACCGCCAGGGCGGGGGCGAGCGCCCCGGCAATGTCTTCCTGGCAATCAACCAGGATTTCCAGGCCCACGTCGCCCTGGTAGATGCTTTCCTGCATAGCCTATTCCCTCCGTTCGATTGCGACGGCCGAGCCCAGACGCAGTGTGCGGCCCAGCAGTGATTCCCGCCTGACGGACCGGACAAACGGCGACCGTCGCCGGATGGAGCGCAGCAGCGGCGAAGACAGGCGCAGCACCTCGCGAAGCCCTGTCCCGGCCAGAGCCGCACCCACGGCCGCCACCAAAACCAGCCCGGCGGCCGTCACCGCCACCGCCACCGTTGCCAGGACCGGCCGCAGGCCAAGGCCCAGTCCGACGCCGCCGACCTGTCCGATCTCCACGGCCTGCCCATTGACCCGGCCGGGGATGACCCCCAGTCCCGGGGCATGGCCCGTTGCAGCCGTTTGCGAAACCGACAACCCAGGCCAGGCGACGACGGCAGCCAGGGCCGTGCGGCCGGTCGGCCCGACCGTCGGTGCCGCAACACCGGCCGGGCCGACCAGGACAGCCCTGGCCGCGCCGCAAGCCGCCGTGACCTCCGTGGATTGGGGGTCTAAAATGACCACGACGGTCGGGCTCGCACCCAGGCGCAGGGGCGCGGCCGTGGCCTGCGGCCCGACCTGGGGCGTTGGCTGGCCGGGCCGTGCCGTTGCCGTCACTGCGGCCCGGCCGCAGACGCTTGCCGTGGCCGCCGACGCTGTGGCCGGCCGGACTGCCAGTGCGGCGGCGGCCGGCGTCGCCGGCACCTCCACCCCGGGAACGCCGTCGCCGAGCTGGCCCCAGACCGCCGGGACATCCGTCCAGACGGCCGGGCTCCCGGTCCATGGTCCGTTCACGGCTTACTCCAGGGTCAGGACGCCGAGGGCGTCGAAGCGCACGGTGAACGTGCCGCCGATCACACCCCGGTCGGTGCCGAAATCGAGCAGGCACAGCAGGGGATTGGTCAGGCCGGCCACGGTCTTGACGGCATAGATGAGAGCATAGCGGGCCGTGACCGTGACCGTGGTCCAGGCCGGATCGGCGGCGTGGAGTGCGGCCTTGCCGGCGGCAACGCTCCAGGTCACGCCGGTTAAGGCTTGGCCGCCGGGGGTGTAGCCGGTTCCAGCCGCCTCGGCCGCGACCACGTCGGCCAACACGGCGTGGTTGGCCGAAGGCGCGTAGGCGCTGGTCAACAGGGCGCATTTGAGCGTGTCGGCCGACAGATTAAAGGAGCTGCGGCCCAGCCCGTCCTTAAAACTCGTGAAAATCAGATCAGCCATGTGTCCTCCTGGTTTTTGCCGCCCGAACCACAGCAAAAAGGGCGCGCTGCGGGTTCGCAGCGCGCCCAAAAAAGCCGGGCAGCGGTGTGCCGGGCGCTAAACCCGGTAGTTGTAATTGTGGTTAAAGCTCTCGCGGGAACCGTTGGATTTGGAGGTGGACTCGCTCACCGAGCGCTGGGTGGACTCGGTGGTCGAGGTCGAGGTACGTTCGCCCACAGACTCGCTGTAGCCGATCTGGGCCGTGGCATTGACGGCATTAAGCGCGCTGGCCGCCATCTGGGCCGAAACCTGGGCACCGGAGCGGATCTTTTCAGCTTCCAGGCGCAGTTCTCCCAGGGAGTTTTGCAACAGCATATCGGCCTGTTTGATCGACACTTCGGCTGACTTGAGAAAGGCGTCCACCTGGGCGGCGTGGTCCCGGGAGCGCAGTTCCGCCTCGGCCTGGCCGGCCTTGAGCCCGGAATCATAGACGCCCAGGGCCAGTTCCTTGTCCTTGAGCAGTATTTCCGCCCGGGCCTGCCCCTGGCGCAGCTCGGCCTCGAACCGGGTCACGTCGGCCTTGTAGGCGTCAAGGCGCACTTCGTTGTCCCGGGCCGAAACGGCCAGACGCGTCTCGGCCGCAACCTTGGCTGCGTCCACTTCGGCTCCAAAGGCCCGGACCTGCTCGGCATACAGGCGTGCCTTGACCTCCTGGCCGGCCAGGGCGGCAGCGTGGGCGTTAAAGCGGGCGGTGTTGGCGTTGACTGCCGCCACATAGCCGGCCACTTGCGCTTCGTAGGCGGCCAGCCGATCCCGGCCCAGGGCCGATTTGGCCGCCGCCCCTTCCATGCGGGCCTTGTAAAGGCCCACCAGGGCCGTGACCCCGGACAGTTCGGCCAGATACAGGTCAGCGGCCCGTTTCTGGGCCTCGCCCGCCAGTTTCGCCCCTTCGATGCGCGCCTTAAAGGCTTCCAATTCGGCCAAAGTGGCCCGGATGCGGGCTTCAAAGACGGCTGCGTCGGCCTGGTAGCGGGCAATCTGGGCATTGTGGACGGCCACCTCGGCGTGAAGCGCCTCATAGCCGAACCGGGCCAGTTCCCTGGCTCCCTCGAAGGCCCGGGCCGCAGACTGGTTAAACAGCTCGATGCCTTGGGCTTCCAAGGCCAGGGCCTGGTCCACGGCGGCTCGGCCGCTGACGCTGGCCAGTTCCGTCTGCCGGGCCAGGAGTTCCAGATTGTGCCCGGCCATGGCTTCGGCAGCGTCCTTGGCCGCGGCCCGCAGCATGACGGCCATGGGGCCGGACAGGCCCGACGCGCCCCGGGCGGCGAAGTCGTCGGCAATGTTGGCAAGTTTGGTCGCCAACTCATCTTCCAGGCGCTGTCTGGAGCGCTGCCACAGCCCCTCTTCCAGCTCCGGGCCAAAGCCTGCCCCGCCGTTTCGGACTTCGGCTTCCAGGCGCTCGGCCAAAGCGGCGCGCAGGGGCGAGTCGTAGGTGGCCGCAGGCGGCGCAACAAAGAGGTTGCCCGGTGCCAGCAGTTCCGGCATGGGCGGCCGTTCGCCCTCGAAACGCGGTGTGATGATCCCGGGCAGCTCAGGGATAACCAGTTCGGCAAAGACTGGCGGAGCCGGCAGCACGATGGCCGGGTCCGGTGGCAGTTCGACCTCGGGCAGATTCGGGGCCTTGCCGGGCGCTTCGGGCAAAACCATCTCCGGGGCCTCGGGCAGGACGATGTCCGGCGGCGTCAGGGTGAATCGGGGAATGTCGATGCCGTCCAGCACCAGCCCGGCAAGCTGGGGCACGGCCGGGGCGGCAACCGATTCCAGGGTGACGGAGCCAAGGTCCGGCGGGGCCGTGACGCCGGGATATTCGGGTCTGGCCGGCAGATCGGGCAGCGCCACGTTGGGATAGACCATCCGGGCCACGCCGCCCATGCGGGCCAGAAAGCTGGTGGCCGAGTGCCAGGCGTCGTTGGCATAGTTTTGCGCGGTGTCGAATTTGTTGCGGACAATGCTGGCCGCGCCGCTGGAATCGCTCATGATACCTCCTTTTCGATGACGATGGGGGTCAGCCCCAGGGCCAAGGCCTGGGCTGCTTCATGGTCGTCGGCCACAAAGAGCCCGGAAAGCGCCTCCAGCGACAGCAGCCAGGCCTGGGCGGGCGACAGGGCGTAGTGGAAAAAACGCGGCAAGGCCACGTCCATGGCCGGGTTCATGCGGTAGGCGGCGATAGCCTCGCCGCCCGGACCGTTGCGCAGGGTCCAGGCATTGACCCCGCTGGCCTGGTAGGTGCAGGCGGCATCCAGGGCGCACAGGGGCATGGTTCCGGCGTAGGCCGCGCCTTGGGCTTGGTCTTGCCGGGTGACATAGAGCCGCACGGTTCCATCCAGGGCATGGGTCATGACCACATGATGCCACAGGCCGATTTCCAGGGGATCGGACACGGGTACCGCCGTGCCGAACTGGCTCTCGAAATGGGACAGCCGCGCCCCGAGGAGCCGGTTGCCGTCGGCCACAAACACCCCGGCCGCCTGCAGCCCCATGACAAAGCCGTCGGGATGCGGATAGGGGTTGCCCTGGGCGTCCCGGTAGCTGTCTCCACGAAGCAGCGGCGCGCCGTCGCAACTTGCCCCGGCCCGTCTGGCCCCTTGGAGGCGGTCGGGATCGGCCGCGTAGTTGTCGTTCCAGGGCGACCAGGGGTAGGTCACGTCCTCTTCCCAGTTCGGGTTGCGATAGGGCGAACAAAAGCCGATCAGCGGCGAGAGTGCGCCCGGACAGTCATGGACAAAGGCCGCCCCGTCGTCGGTGCGCAGCAGATACGGCCGAATGGGGTTGAGCACCCCTCTGGCGTCGAAGGTGTAGTCGTACGCCAGCGGCGCGGTAAGGCGCACCAGACAGCTCACGGAAAAGGGTACCTCGTCGGGGATGTGCTCCCGGCCATAGAGAATGCCCGAGGCTGCCCCGCCGGGCAGACGGAACACGCCCACCGCGCGCTCGATGCCGGCTTGGGGCAGCCCGGCATAGGCCGGCAGCCCGGCTGCATCGGCCGCAACAATGGTCACGCCGGCTCCAAGGCCAAGGGTCCAGCCGGCCAGGGCACCGTCCGGCACGGTGTTTTGCAGGCTGTCCAGGCCGTCGTAGCGGGCCAGACACTCTGGAATGACGTAGAATTCGTCGTCCCGCCGGGGGGGCTGGGCCGGCGGTGCCACTTCGGCCTCGTCCGTTGCACCACCCCGCGCGCCGATGATCTCAATAAAGTCCTGATCGCCGGCCCGGCGGCACAGGATGCGCTCCCCGGTTTCCAGCTCCAGGCTGCGTTGGTAGACCGGCAGATCAAAGACATTTTCCTGGTGCATGACGGCAAGCTCCCGCAAGGCGGCGCGACGAAGCGGGGCGAGCAGCGCCGTATCGCCCATCAGCCGCAGCCGGGGTTCGGGACGAAAATCCGCATCCATCATGATGTCCTGCGATCCAGGGGCAGCAGGCGCAGGGTCAGGGCGGCGAGATCCAGGGTCGCGCCGTCATCACCAGCCAGGGCGACCTCCCAGGTGCGGCCAAAGCCACGGGGCAAGCGGGCCGTCACGCGCCCCGGCAGACCGGAATCGCTGCCCGGCCCGAGGGTGCCGGCAAGCTCGCTGCCTCCCTCGCTGCGGGCCGTCAGCTCCAGCCGCCCGCCAACCACGCCTTGCGCGTCCAGGCCGAGCAACCGCGACGGGCCGTTGGCGTTGACCGGAGGCAAGGTCAGGCGTGTGGCAATGGCCGCACCATCATCCGTGTCGCCGCCGATGCGGTACAAGGACACCCCGTCGCTTAGGACCACCCGGCCGCCGTGCAGGCAGACGGCGGCCACCGGCAGATCCGCCAACTGCGTCAGGGCCGCGCTTTCCAATTCCAGAGAAAATCCGTCCACCATCATGCCCATTCCTCCCCGTTGCCGCGTCGGCCGCGCGTCTGATTGTCCGTGGTGCGGCTCCAGCCGGCAGCACTCCAGCGGTCGAGGTCCGCCGCCGCATTCCCCAGGCTGTGGTCCCGGCCCAGGCCCAGGGGCTGGATAAGCGGCAGCACGGTGCCGCCCTGGCCTGTCTGGCCGGGAAGGGCGCACCCAGTGGGACGCAGACCCGGGGCCAGACAGTGGGCCAGTCCCAGGCCTCCGGCCAGACCGCGACCAGCGCCCGCCAGTCGTGTCAGGGGACAGGCTCCGTCGAGCAGAGCGGCCGAAAAGCCCAGGCCGGCTCCCAGCAGGAACGGCAACCGCATGGCCGCCCACCCGCCCCCGCCAGCCAGGGCGGTGGCCGTCAGGCCGGCGAGGGTGTCTGCGGCCGTGGCAGCAACCCCGCCCAGGCAACCAAGCGGGGCGATCCTCGCCTGGCCCCAACTGAAACGACCGGTGGCCGTCAGGCCCGGCCTGGCCAGATTTGCAAGCCCCGAGGCAGCGCCCAAACCCCAAGCTGCCCAGTCCGCCGGCATGGCCGCAGCACCCAGGGCTGCGAGGCTGGCGGCAGCGGCAGCGGCAAGCCGCGGCAACGCCACGCCGTCGCCGTGGGCTCTGGCGAAAAAGACGTCTGTTGGCTGGCGCACGGTGAAAAAGGCCCCGGCGGTCACGGCGTAATCGACCCAGGCATACGGCCCGGGATCGCCCAGGACAGGCAGGCCGGCCACAGCGCCTTGCTGCGCTCCCAGGGTCCAGTCGAGCGCCACCCATTGGCCGTCGGCCACGCGTCTCCAGGCCACCCAGGCATGGCCGGCCCGGTCCACCCCCACCCGGCCAAAGGCCGTGACGATGCGGTCGGCCGGCAGCCCGGCTGCCAGCAGCAGGGCGTGCAGCAATAAGGCGCCATCTTCGCAGTCGCCGCTGCCCCGGGCCAGGGTGGCGGCGGCGCAGGTCCAGGCGTCGTCGGCGTCGTCGGCGACATAGCTGATGCGCCCGGCCACCAGGGCCAGCAGGGCAGCGGCGGCAGCGTCAGGGTTGCCAGCGGGAAGACCGGCCACGGCTTCGGCCAGTTCGGCGTCGCCCTGGCCCAGCAGGGCCACCACCGCGTCCGAGGCCACGGCCACGCCGCCGGCCGGGCTGTTTATGGAACAGACATGGCCCCGGGGCGAGGCAGGCGGCAGCCGCAGCGCTCCCTGGGCGCTACGGCCCAGGTCCGATACGGCTGTCATGGCCAGCCCCACCGACACGCCGCCCGTGGCCCCGGACCGGGTCAGGGCAAACAGCGGCGGCAGCACGGCCTGGGCCAGGGCCGGGATGGAGCCTGTGCCCACACTGCCGGCCAATGGCATAACGACTGCGCCCCAGGCCGGATGCCAGCCGTTGCCGTTGGCCAGGGCCAGCGGTGTGGGCAGAGGGCAGACGCCAAGGGGCGACCAGGAACCGGCCCCGGTCAGGCCCGGCACCGGCAACAACACGCCAACCCCCTGGGTCGTCACGCCGCAGGTTCCTGTGCCGGCGGTTGTCAGGTCCAGGGCGGTCAGGCCCGAGGCGACAAGGATTTCGTCCGGGGCCGGGTCCAGGGCAAACAGGTAGGCGTCAAGGCTTGGCATAACGCCTCCTTAGGCCCGTAAGGTCCGGCACAAGCCGCCAGCGCAGGCCGGCAAAGGGCGCGGGAACGTCCCCGGCCGGGTCTTGCCGTGGCGCTGGCATGACAAAACCGTCGCCGGTTGGAGCCATGGCCGGCGGGACCAGGGCCGGGACCGGGCGTTCGCTACTGTCCATGACACCGTCCTCGCAAAGTGTTTCCGGCTGCGGCATCAGGCCGACACGCCGTAGAAAATAAGTTCGGAGACGTTGTAATTGCCGTTTGCGTCGGGTTTAAACCCTGTCACCACCAGCCGGTAACTGCGGTAGGAATGGTCGTTGGCCAGATCGAGCCGGTCGGAGAGGGACACGCCGCCGTCCCACCAGTCCGATTCCTCGTCGAAAAAGGGGCTTTTGGCGGTAACACCTATGCCGGTAAAGGCGGTGGCGGTATAGAGCGTGGTCCAGTGGCTCTCGTCGTTTGAGGTCTCCAGGGAAAAATCCGTGGGATAGGCGCACGGCCCGTAGCCAAAGGGGCAATGGGCGGCGCTAAACACCCCGGAAGCGAATTGAAAGCCGGTCACCCGCACCGGGGCGGCAAAGCGCACCCCGACATATTCCGGGCAGGCATTGCGCGGATCGGGAGCCCAGCAGCCGTTGCGGCCATCGCTGTTGCCCACGCTCAAATTATGGACGTCTTCGGGACCGGGCACGCCGCTGCTGGAATAAAACACCTCGCCCTCGATACGCAGCAGGGCGTCCTCGTCGGCCGGCACATGGCCGAAGGTGTCCTTGAACCGGTGGATCAGGAGCACGTCGCGGTAAAACGTCGTGGTGGCCGGATCAGGGGTCACGGCGGCAATGGTTTGGCCGGTCTGATGCAATACGATTGCGCTTGTCATGGGGCCGTCCTCGTGTCGCATTCACAAAAAGCAGCCTGTGTTTTGTGAAGAAGGGGTGTTTCCAGCGGTCTGCTGCTCCAGAGCCACTCCCGGGTCCGTCCGCTGCCGCCTCAGGCCTGGATGGAAGCGACGCCGGCAAGCTGGAGACGGCCGGACACGATGCGCCCGCCGGCCGGCATGGACCCGACAAACCAGGTCACACGCACCCGGTCATGGGCATCGGCGTCCTCCAGCCAGATGGTATCAACCGGGGTTGGCGGCACGGACACGTCCGTTGCGGCCGCAATCAGGGTGTCCCAGAGGTCCACGGTCTCAAACGAGCGGCGGATGCCGGCGGCCTCGACCCGGATGCCCTTAATCACGGCCAGGGTGAAAAAGCGGGCTTGAGCATCGGCCAGATACAGCCGGCCACAGCCGTAATGGGAAACCTTCAAGTCAAAGACGGCGTCGTCGCCAGTGTCGGAATAGATGATCTCCGTCACCGGCAGCGCCTGCCCCACGGTAAGCGCGCCAAAGGTCTGGCCGCTTTTGGGCGTCTGGGCCAGGGTGACCCGGCTGCCAAAGGAATAGGGCGTAGCCCGGGCTTGGGAGAAGGCCTGGCCGCACACCACCCGGATGCGGGCCGGGAAGCCCTCGAAGCGGCAAGGCAGCGATTGCGGATAAATGTCAGACATAGCCTGTCCTTGCAGGGGCGCGACCCGTGTCTCGCCGTTGTTCTCGGGGCCGGAACACATTGACCAACCGGATGGTCACCAAAAACCCAAAACCCACTGAAATACTTCTTCAATCAAGGGGGTCCGGGGGGGATTATCCCCCCCGGCCGCCGGAGGCACTCTTCTGCCTTTCTCCTCCCCTTTAACTGGCCGGCATAGTGACCACGAAGCTGTCGATGGTGGTAGTGGCCCCGGCGGTGATGGCCGTCGAGGACATGTTGAGCTGGGCCCCGGAGGTGGACACCGAGCCGTCGAAGCGGGCGTGGCTGGTGTCGGCCCCGGCGGTGCGGTCGTTGGCGTAGAAGCGAAACCAGCCGGCCGTGCCCGAGGTCGTGGCCGCGCCGGACCAGACTTCGCCCGAGGCCTTGGCGCAGGCCCCGGCCGCAGGCGCGGCGAAGTTTATGCCATTGGTCGCCGCGCCCGGGGTGAACGCGCCGGAGGAGACGGTGATTTCCAGCAGCGGGCTGGCTCCTTCGCCGTCGTCGGCGCTGGCCGGCTGCACGCCGGGGAAGATGCGGATCACACCGTTTTGCATGATGGTTTTAAAGCTGGAGGTGCCGAGCAGCATGTTGCGAAGGCCGGTGGAAAGACGCAGGGCCATGGGGTCTCCTTGGGCAAAAGGTTGTCGCTGGTGGGCGTTAAAGGCTGACAAACAGCAGATAGCGACCGCGGGTGGCCACGGCGGCCGCCCGGGTTGTCGCCGGGATGGCGGCGGCCGCGATGCGCCGCACGCGTCCTCCCGGCAGTCCCAGGTGGATGCCGTCGGTTGCGGCCCAGATGGCGGCGTCGCCGTCCAGGTCCTGCCCGGCCACCCGGGGGTGGCGGCCGGCGGGCAGGCTGGCAACGCTGCCGGGAAGGGGTGCAACCGGGCTTACCCGGGCAAAGGTCATTTTTTTCGGATCGGTTCCGGCCACATGGACCACGCCGGCGTCGTCGCCGACGAAAAGCCCGCCGGTCACCGGAGCCAGCATCCGGATGCGTCCGATAAAGGGCGGCAAAAAGCCGCCCAGCCCGTCCACCCAGTCGAAAAGGCCGGCCCCTTCGGTAAAGTGGACGCAGTTGCCGACCGCGATCCAGATGCGCCCGGCGTGGGAGGCCAGGGCGTGTCCGGCCGGAGGCGCGGCGTAGCGCTCGATGCGATCCGGGCCGGGATAGCGCTGCCCGGACCAATCTTCGGCCGCGCCCTCACGGATGCGGCCGGTTTCGAAACCGTTGGCGAAGTAGACGGTGCCGGCCACGGTCACAAAGGCCATGGGAGCACCCGGGGTCAGGCCGCTGCGCAAAAGGGCCGGCCGGCCCTGGCCCGGGATCTGGTAAAGCCCGTCGCAGCATACGCCGTAGAGCGTGGCTCCATCGGAATAGAGCTGCGAGAAGCCGTAATCACTTAGGCGCTCGTAGCCCGGCCGGCGCACGAGGCGACCAGCCACCACATCCACATTTATGGCCTCGGCCAGTTCGTAGCGGCCGGTTTCCGGGTCGCAGAGGAGCCCTTGTGGACCGCTTGCGGTCCCAAGCCCCAGGCAGGCGGTCAGGATCACATCGCGGCTCACGGCCAGTCCTCCCCGAAGCCGTAGGGATCGCGGCTTCGGGCGATCTCCACAGGCTCGGTCTGTTGCGGGCCGCACAGCCCCACCAGTTCGGCCAGCAAGGCGTCGTAGCGACGGCCGAAGGCCTGGGACTGGGTTTTCTGGCCTTCGATGCCTTCTTCCAGACGCTCAAACAGCTCCCGGCAGGCGTAGGCGACGAGCATTGGCCCGGCCAGATACGGGGGCAGCCCCTCGGGTTTGTCGGCCGCCCCGATTAGGGGCTGGGGCAGCCGGTAGTAGTCGATTTCGAGAACAGCCTCCTCCCGGTGCACGGGCCGGACATGGAGCCGGCCGCCGGCAACCGCAGCAATACGGGGCCGCCCCGGGCTTTGGCCCGGCCAGAGCCGCCGTAAGGCGGCCAGGTCCGGGGCCAACCGGACCCGGCCGCCGGCGGGGAGGAGGAAGGCGTTAACGGGTCCGTGCAGCAGATCCGCCGGGAGCGGCGCGTCGGCCTGTCCCGGACCAAGGACGACCCTGGCCCGGGTCGCCAGATCGGGCAGACGCGTGGCCCCGGCGGCGGCAAACAGGCCGCGTCCGAGCGCCCGGGCGATGTCCTGGTCGGACACGCCCGGATCGCCCACGATGCCGGCCACTTCCGCCACAAGGCTGGCCAGGGTGTCGGGCAAAGCGCGGCGAAGCCCCTCGGCGTCCGCCTGGGGCAGGGAGAGTGCGGCCAAAGCCATGGGTGTCTCCGTGGGTTGCGCCGGTGGCGGCTAGTCGATGGTGAGCAGGCAGGGCTGATGTTTGCCGTCGGTGAAGGCGGCGGCAAAGGCCACGCCGGCCACGGGCTGGTCCACGTCCAGGGCGGCGTTCATGGCGGCCAGGCTCCCGGGCACGGCCCCGGGCACGAGCATGCTGCCGACCCCGGCCGTGCCGGCGGCCAGACAGCAGCCCACGCCGCCGGTCTGGGCGAAGAAGTAGTGCCCGGCCGGCACATTGCACGTGGCCACGCCGGCCGGCAGATTCTCTTCGGTGGCCGAGGCCCCGACACCGCACCAGGGTGAGGGAATAAGCGACACCCGGGAATTGGCGGTGAGGACGGCGCGCACCGGCTCGGCCAGGGTGCAGATGACCGTGCCGCCGGCCGGGCAGGCGGTGTTGGAAAGGATGCGGTACTGCCGCCCCTGGCCGTCGCTGGAAGCCACTTGCAGGTAGCCGTCCTCATAGGCGTTTTCGGCCACGGCCGTCGTCCCGACCACCACGGAGACGACGCGGTCGCCGATACCGGCCGGGGTGGCCGCGCGGTTGACGTGCTGAGCCTCGGCAGCCGGGGCCATGGCCAGGGAGCCGGCGGCCAGGCTCGCGGCACCGGCCTTGGCGTAGCGAAACTTGCGGCCGTCGGCGGTGATGCGCAGCGCGCCTACGGCTTCGCGCTTGGCCGGCGAGGTTTCGCCCACGTCCTGGGTAAAGGAGAGCTTCAAGGGTTGGGCCATTTTTTCCTCCGAGTGTTGTCGTTAATGCAGGCTAGGACAGGTTGGCGTGGCAGGCGTGGGCCTTGCGGTTGGAGCAGATCAGGTTGCCGTGCCACAGGATCTTCATGGCCCGTCCGGCCGGACCGGCCAGATCGACCCAGGGCTGGCGGGCGAAAAAGCCGTTCTGGTGGATGGCGAAACCCAGGTGGTTGGTGTTGACGGCAAAGAGGTGTCCGGCCGGGCAGTAGTCGTCGGCGGCCAGGACCATGCCTTCGTAGACCAGATGGGCAAAGCCGGCCTGGGCCACGCCGTCGTCGGTGACGAAACGCTGCTGCACCTGGAGGATGCGGGAAACCTTGTTATAGAGCGACTCGGTGGTCACAGCCACGTTGGGCTTGCCGTCGCGGCCGTCGGACACCTTGGCGGCGCTGCGAAGGGCTTGCAGCACGTCCAGGCTCATGACCTCGGCCGCGTCGATGGTCACGCCCTGCCAGGGTTTGGTCCCATCACCGGCCACGAGATCGTTTTCGGCAATGCCGCCGTAGGGCTTGTCGGCATCGCTGCTGGTCAGGGCGCGCAGGCCGGTGAGTGTCGGGGCCTCGTCGCCGGCCGCAGAATAGAGCGTGGACGCCAGCCAGCCGGAGCAGGTGCGCTGGGCTGTCTCGATTTTCTGGGTGACGAACTGGACCACGGCATAATCGCCGGCCGCAGCCACTTCGTCAGTGAGATAGACGGTGGCGTTGCCGTAGGCGTGCTTCCAGTGAAAGGCGGCGGCGTTGATCGTCACCCGGTCGTCGCTGGAGAGGGTATCGGCCCGGGTGAAAAAGCCGCCTTCCGAATCGGAATAGGACAGGGGCACGCGGATTTTTTCACCCCCGGCCGGCCGCTCAAACAGGCCCGCCTGCCGGTTCATGAGCAGATCCAGGAGAAAGGAGTTGCGAAAATAAATGTCCACGGCCCGGCCGCCGGAAGCGGCGAAGTAGTCGCTGGTGATGGATTCGATCTCGGTAAGCGTTAAGGACATGCGGTTTCCTCCTTGGGGTTACAGGCCGGTATCGCGACGACGCGAGGCCAGACGGGCGGCCAGGACGGCGTTTATGCCGCCGAATTTTTCAGGAGCGGCCAGATCCGGGGCCGTGCCCTGGCTGCGGGCCGGAGCGGCCGGGGCCGCGCCCAGGGACGTGGCCAGGCGCTTGGAGCGCACGCGTTCCAGGGTGCGGGCTTCGGCATCGGTTGCGGCCTCGGCCCGGGCCTTGGCCAGTTCCTCGGTGGCGGCTTGGCGCTGGGCGTACAGGTGGTGGGCATAATAGGCCCCCACGTCGTCCAGCAGCGGATTGTCACGCTTTTGAGCGGCCAAGGCACCGCTGGCTGCCAGTTCCTTGAAATCGGGATGCTGGCTGGCAAAGGCTTCGGCCAGGGCCGCGCGTTCGGCTTCGAGGCGCTTGGCCTCCACGGCGTCCAGGCGCGACTCCACGAGCTGGTCCAGGCGTTTTTCCAGATCGGCAAAGACCGATTCCAGGCCGGCGATGCCGTGATCGTCGGCCGGGCCGGTCCCGGGCGCGACAGGTGCGGGCGTAACAGTGGCTTGGGATTTCATGGCCTCCCCTTTTGGGGCTGAGGGTTGACGCAAAAGGCCCGGCACGAACGCTCGCACCGGGCCTTTGGGGGACAAAGGGACGCAGTCCGGCTAGGGCATGAGATAGCTCCCCTCCCGCAGCAGGGTTTCAAAGCACGCCGCCGTGGCGGGATAGTCGGCGTTGCGTTCGGTGAGCGCCTTTTGGCCTTTGCGGCCAAGGCGCGTCAGCATCCGCTCCAGATCGGCCAGGGCAATGGCGGCACTGGCCGCCGACCGGGCATGGTAGAACGGTTTGGGCAAGGCGTGGCCCCGGGCCAGTTCGCTGCGCCGGCTGCGATACCAGCCGTACGCGTCGGCAGCTCCGTGAAAGCGCATAGGAGAGCCTCCGGCGGCCGGGGGGATGATCCCCCCGGACCCCTCACTGGGAGAAGTTGTTTAAGGGTTGCAGCAGACGCGCTCCCATTTGTCCGTAACCAACCAGTTTGCCAGCAAACGCCAGACCCCCTTGAAATACTTCTCCTATCAAGGGGGTCCGGGGGGGATTATCCCCCCCGGCCGCCGGAGGCACTCTTTTCAAAAACAGGCTTTGGCGTCATACGCGGCTGCGCCGGGCTTTGAAGCGTTCCAGGACTTCGTGGCTAACCGCTGGGGGTGTCGTTGCCCTGCGTCGGCTTTCGCCGTCTTCCAGGGGGCGGATGCCCTCGCCGCGTATCCAGCGGCGGTAGTTGGCCCGGCTGGGCTCGGCCAGAAAGGCCCGGACGTGGGGTTTGTCCGAATCCTTTTCGGCCACGGCGGCAACGGATGCGAGCCAGTCGCCATCGGCCCGGTAGCCCCGGCCCACGGACACCAGCCGGCGGGCCGAACCGCCGCAGACGCAGATTTCTTCACCGCCGTCCATGGCGGCCATGGCCTCGAAGGTGCGGCCGCAGACGCGGCAGGTGAAATCATACAGCGGCATGGCATGCTCCCAATGCTTGGCCAGGGCGGCTTTCGCCGCGTCGGCCTGATTCCGTCAATCAGCCCTTGCGCCAGAGAAAACTGGCTGGTCTACACTCCTTGCCCGTGGCTCCTAAGCCCCATTTTTCCCCGTTAGGGGGGTCCGGGGGGGATTATCCCCCCCGGTGGGGAGGTCCAGGAGGGGCAAAGCCCCTCCTGGCTCTTCGCTTTTCTGCTCCATGCGTGTGAGCACGGCGGTGCGGCTGTTCCAGTCGAGTTTTTCCAGCAGATCCTGGCGGTCGATGGCCCCCATTTCGTACAGGGCCAGGGCTTCCTCGCGCTGTTGCACCCGCGAGACAGGCATGGTGGAGCCGGAAACCACGGTGAGGCGGGCGGGCACGCGGCAGTTTTGGCCGTAAATGGGCTCGACCGAGACAGCGCCGTCTGCGGCGAAACTGATCCAGCGTTCTTCGGTGTACCAATTCTGCATGTGGCTTAAAAACATCCGGCCGCGTTCGCGTACGAGGCGGGAATAGTTCCTGATCTTGCCGCGCAGCAGTGTTGCGGCCTGTTCAATGAGTGCGGCGATGGCCTTATAGGCCACTACGGGGCGCTGCGAGGCCGTGGCGCGCTCCAGTTCGCCGATGCCGGAAATCTGGCTGAACAGTTCCCGGTAGATGGCCAAAACACTTTCGATATCTTTGGTATTATTGGCAAATTCCAGATAGCGGATACCCTGGGCTGCCGCCATGGAGGTCGGGTTGACGATGCCTTGCCGGTTGGTGAAGGCGGCGTTGGCCACCCCGGAATCCCGGGGATTGATGATTTTGGGCCGGGCACAGCGGTCCTTGTGATAGGTCAACTGGGACAGGCACTTGTTGATCTCGAGCTGCAAATCGGCCAACTGCTCGAAGTCGGACGCGCCCCACAGGCTGGCGGGGTCGGTGAGCGAGTGGGCCAGGGCAAAGGGAAAGCGGTCGTAGAGGTAGCTGGCCATGGCCTGTTCGGCGGTCAGGGCCGGATTGACGGACGGATTGGGCCGGTCGGACAGCACCAGCGCGCCCGGGCCGGCCACAGTGACGCAGCGGATAAAGCCCGGGTAGAGCGGGCCGTTCTCGGTCATGGTGTAGTCGCGCACCCAGCATTCGCACACCAGGGTCGTGTCCTGGCCAAAGCCGTCCCCGCCGCCAGCCCCGTAGAGCGTGCGCACCAGTTCGCCGAAGCGGGAAAAAAGGCCCTGGCGCCGCCCGTCGCCCAACATGATTTCCCGGCGGCCGTCGCCGAGATCGGCCAGCAGATCGGCGTCGCTTTTGAGTTTGCCGGCTGCTTCGGGCCAACGCCGGGCGGCCTGGCGCAGGCTCATGGGCGCGAAATGGAGCACGGCCTCGGCTTCCTGGATGTCTGCGCAGGCAGTGGGGTAGACACCGAAGGCAAAGGGATCGACGGCAATGGTGCGCACCTCGCCCAGGCCGTATTCCAGGTCCGGGTCGAAGACGACTTTTTCCACGGCGGTGCCGTAGGTTTCGCCGTTTATGACCGAGCGCTCGAACACGGCCTGCTGCTCCTGCTCGCTCCACCACCAGGCAGCGGCGCGTTCGAGCATGGCAAAGACCTGTTCGTCGCCGGCCGGCCCCACCCGGCTGACGTTAAAGGTCGGGTGGTTGTCGGTGAGCATGTTGACGGTGCGCTGGCGGTGCAGATGGAGCAGATTGGCCCCGAGCTGGGGCACGCCGGGCTGGGCCGGCCCTTGCCAGGAGCGGCCCAGGCCCAGGCGGTAGTTGCGGGTCCAGGCGTCGGTGAGGCCAAGCCGGGTTTTGTCGCGCACCACGGCTTCGAGAAGCTCGAAAACGCGGCGGCCCACGCGTTCGGGCGCATCGGCACCGGGCAGCAGTTGGTTGGCGGCGTCGGACATCAATTCCCCCGTTTGGCAGTCTTGCGTTTGGCGTCGGCGGTCTGGAGACGGGGCAGGGGCGTTTCGCCAGCGTCGGTGGCCAGGCTTTCCCGGCCGGCCGGATCGTAGCCCTGGGGATGATGGCGGCAGTGCGGACAGCGCGCCTCGTCCCAGGGGGTGCCCGGCAAAAAGGGCGGCGGAAACCCCGGCGCGAGCGGCCCGAACACGGCGCTGGTGAGCGGCGGGGTCAGGCGGGCGGGGTCAAAGGCGGCAATGGCGGCATGGCAGAGTCGGCAGCGCAGGATCATGTCCGGTTTCTCCTTTCGCGGCGGTCGTTCCCGCCGCCCCTAAGACTCACAAGTCCACGGATACCGGACCAAAACCAGTCAGTGTTTGTCTTTATTTTCGTATTTCCCTCCCGGCGAGCGGAAATCTTTGCCGCAAGGCTCCAGGGAGCGTGTTTTCCATTGAGGCGGGAATCGCTTTGAGGTAGTTATACTTGAACTCTAATTTCGCCTCGAAGGAGACACCCACTATGCTTGGCATGGAAAAGAAAGTCCGGGCTTTGTACGGAGACGACGTCGAGAGCAAGATCACGCCTGTTGTGGAACAGCGGGAAACCGCCAATTCGGCTCGCGCCGGTCTGGTCATCGGCCTTTTGGCCATTATCTTGGCTTTGGGCGTCTATGTGGCCCTGGACGCCAAGATGAGCACCGTGGTCCAGTCCGTGGCCGACATGCCGGCCAAGGTCGCGGCCTTGGACGCCAAGGTGACGGCGATTGAAGGCCTGCCGGCCAAGATGCGCAAACAGATGGTGGCTGACCGTCTGGCCGAGATGGCTGCCACGGCCGAGGCCCTGACCGCCGGCCTGGACGCCGAGGCCCACAAGGCCGCCATGGCCAAGATTTCGGAGATGGCCAAGCAGCTCAAGGCCGACGTCGTTAAATAACGCGGCACCAACGGAGGGGACCATGAGCAGTATTGAGCTGGGTTTTTCCGACGGCTACCATTCCATCGCCTTTGCCGACGGCCTGGAGCCGGCCAGCCGCCGTCCCTTCTCCATCACCGGCCCCTCGGCCTTAACCGCAGCGGAACTCAAGACACCCGGCGTCGAACCGGCCTTGGCCGAGATTCGCACCGGCCGCCTGGCCGACGTCGAAATCTGACGCACCGGGACATACGAAACGAGACGGCCGCGCCTTTTGGGGCGCGGCCGTTTTTTTTATTGCGGGCGGTTGCGTGTGGCGAGGCTACGTCTCGGGTACGAAACGGTCGTCGGAGCGGGTGCTGGCCACGGCGTCCTTGCGCCCATCCAGCCAACCGCTGCGTACTTCCCCGGCCGGGGCGTCGAAGGCCGGGGCGTAGGGCTTGATGTCAAAAAGCGGTGTGCCGTCCAGGACATCGATGCCGCGAACGGTAAGGACATTGCCGGCCACGGATACGACTTCCACCACGGACAGGCCGATGGGGTTGGGGCGTTTGGGGGCGCGGGTGGCGAACAGGCCGCGAGGCGTGGTGTCGAGATAGGGCGTCACCGTTGTTTTGTAGCCGGCGGACTGGTGGAAGCAGTAGAGGAGATAGACGTGGGAAAAGCCGGTCACATCGGCCAGGGCCGGGGCCAGTTCGGGGTCGAGCACCACCTGCCCCAAGACCTCCCTGGCTCCGCCGGGCTGGATGGGCATGCCTTCCAGGGAGGCAAAGGGGGTGCGGATCACACCGATGGGCCGCAGGACAACGGGTTCGCCGGGTAGTGACGGATCAGGCACAGGCAATCTCCTCTGGGGCGGCGAGTTGGTCGTCGCCAGGGCGCGTCACGTCTCGGTCTCAAAAAGCTCGGTGGCCCGGGACACGCCATAGGCAAAGGCGATGGCTGCGATGCCGATGGCCGGAGCGTAATAGGCCGGGGCGGCCAGGGCGAAGCGGATCAGCAGCGTGGCCAGGGCAAACCCGGAATTGCGAAAGACCGATCGGAACGCCGGCTGGTAGGTGTGCGACAGCAATACGATAAAGATGTCGCTGAAAATGAGCACGGTGTAAAAGACCGAAAAAAATTCGTGCACCCGGCCGGCCACAATGCTTTCCCAGCCGATCCAACCGCTGTACACCAGGAAGAAACAGAGCAGGCAAAAGGCCAGGAATTTTTTGGTGGCCACAAACGGGTACAGCCACGGGCCTTTGCGCCCCTGGGCGCGGGAGCGGTAGCGGCGGTAATAGAGCCCAAGTCCCAAAAAGACCACCAGCGCCCCGGCCCCGTAGGTCACCATGGGCAGCAGCACCGGTATGGCATCGATAAGGATGATGGGTTCCTGCAGGTGCACCAGTTCCTTAAAGGCGTCGCGCAGCAAAATCAGGCATAGCACCTCAAACTGCTTGCCCAGCGACTTGGTCACCGAGCATGGCAGCACAAAAATGAGGTCCACGACCTCCTGGATGAGCACCAGGGTAAAGGCTAAGTTGATGGCGTAGAAATGGGAGGTGGGGGTCACCCGGGCCAGGACCGGGGGCAGCAGACCGTGGCGATTGAGTTCGATGCCGGCCAGACCGATTAAAAAGGCCACGACCTGGCTGACGGCCACGATGCGGCGGGTTTTGGGATGCTCCCAGAACGAATGGAGCGGATCGAACAGATCGGTGGCGAGTTCGTAGAAGCTGCTCATGTCTTAATTTCCTGCAACGCTCTATGCACCAGGGCCGCGCGAAAGAAAAGCCCGGATTTCCAGCCCACTTTCCTTACTCCGGCCCCCCTGCGCGGGGTGGAGCCGGCCTTGGGATCGACCGGACGACGCGCGGACTCCTCCGGCCCCCCGTGCGGGGGGGGCCGGAGCAGATCCCGGGTCCAGGGCAGAGCCCTGCCGGGGGGCTGGGGCAGCGCCCCGGTTCTCTCGCGCTTACTTCCCGCGCAGTCCTTCGCGCAGCTGCACCACGGTCCAGCCGGCTTTCTTGAGATTTTTGGCAGACAGGGGGCTGACTTCGCCGGCGACCACGAGTTTTTTCGTTTTCGCGCCCTGGGCTTTGGCGGCGTTGTCGAGGGTCTGGGCGATGCTGGCCAGGGTCGGGGTCCAGGCCAGATAATCCAGGGGAAAGGCAGCCAGGAAGCCGTTGCCCTGGGTTTCGGCGACGATGAACCGGCCGGCGTTGGTAAAGCGGACGATGGGGTCGGTGGTGACGTTTAAGTTGGCATAGAGTTCGGCCATGCGGGTGCGGAAAAAGCCCAGGTCTTCGGTGTCGGTGAGGATCGAGAATTTGATGAAATCGGGACGGCCGCCCACGTTGGTCATGCGGTCCAGGGCCAGGACGAGCCGGGTCTGGGTGATGGGGTCGAAGTGGGGGTTGTCAATAAACAGCTCGGCTTGATCCTTGGTTGCGCCCATGGCTTTGAGGCGTTCGCGATTGGAGGCGAACAGGTCTTCGGGCGGGATGGAAACGTCCACGGCGCTTTGGGGGGTGATCCGGGCGTTGTTGAGAAAGGCCAGGGCGGCACCGCCGGGGATGGCGGCCGAGGCGGCAAACGAGCCGAAAAAGCCGGCCCCGGCCAGGCGTTTGAGGGCCGCCTGCAGGATGGGGTTGTCGGAATAGGGATCAACGGAGAAGGCCTTGGCGTAGTCGCGTTTGGCCTTGTTGTAGCCGAGCAGTTCACCCACGGCACCGTCGTCGTCCTTGGGCCGGTCGCTTTGGGCGCTGGCCTGGGCGCGGGAAAAGGATTTGCCGACGCTGGAGAGGCTGTCGGCCGGGTGGATGATGAGGTTAAACGCGCCGGTGACGGCTCCGGCAGCGGATTTGGCCACGGATTTGCCCATTTCCGCGCCGACGTTGACCTGGTTCATGGCAGCGGCGGCGGCCAGTTCCTGAATGCGGGTGTAGAGCAGGGCGGTGGATTCCACGCGCAGATCGCCCTTGGGCGAATGCAGGGTATAGATATTGAGGTAGCCGTCGTTGACGACCTTGTCGTCCACGCTGTGGTTGGGGCCGACAAGGACGGCCTCGGGCAGCAGGCTGGCGGCCGAGAGGGTCGGCGGATTTTCCGTGGCATCGGCTTTGGGGGCGGCGGCGAGGGCAAGGGACGGCAACAGGCACAGTACGGCGCTGATGGCGGCGGTGCGCAGGCGGAGAAAGGGCATGACGGGCTCCTTGGCGTTTTGTTGCCCGCTGCATACGCCTGTGCCGCCCGTTTGTCATGGCCGGCTTTACAGTTTGCGGGCGCGGTATTAGAGGACGCCGGAACCGAGAGGAGGCAGGCTTTGGACATAATCACAGAACCGTCGGCCCTGCGGGAGCGCGCCCGGGCGTGGTCGCGCAGTGGGGAGACGGTCGGTTTTGTGCCCACCATGGGCGCGCTGCATGCCGGTCATGCCAGTCTGTTGCGGCTGGCCCGGGAGCGGGCGGCGTTGGTGGTGGCCAGCGTGTTCGTCAATCCGACCCAGTTTGGCCCGGGTGAGGATCTGGACGCCTACCCGCGCGATCTGGAGCGGGACGCCGCCCTGGCCAGGGAGGCCGGTGTGGACGTGCTGTTTGCGCCTGCGCCCGGGGCCATGTACGCCCCTGAGGCGGCCACCTGGGTGGAGGTACCAACCCTGGCCCGGCATCTGTGCGGGGCGTCGCGGCCAACGCATTTTCGGGGTGTGTGCACGGTGGTGTCCAAGCTGTTTTTGCTGGTCCGCCCGACCTTGGCCGTTTTCGGGCAAAAGGATTGGCAGCAGTTGGCCATCATCCGGCGCATGACCGCCGATCTGGGCTTTGACGTGGAAATTGTGGGCGCGCCCATTGTGCGCGAAGCCGACGGGCTGGCATTATCTTCGCGCAATGTCCGGCTGACGCCGACGGAGCGGGCCGAGGCTGTGGCCATCAACCAGGGGCTGGCCCTGGCCGAGGAGCTGGCCCGGGGCGGTACGCGCGACGCCGGGCGCATTCTGGCCGCCGTCCGGGCGTTTTATGCGACCGCAATGCCGTCCGGGACGGTGGATTATCTGGAGTGCGTCGATCCCGGGAACATTGTCCCGGCGACGACGCTTGCCGGAGCGGCGTTGTTTGCGGCCGCGGTGCGGTTTTCCGCAGTGCGCCTGATCGACAATCGATTCGTGGACGTGAACGCGGCGTCATGATAATGCCACACCACGCCATCTTGCCTTTTTTGCATCGGCGAGGTAGTGGGACAAATTTCTGAATCTATGATGCACATATTTTGCATATGAGCTGCGCGCCGCCACAGGGAGGCGGCCGGCTCAAGGAGGATATCCCGTATGATTAATGCCAAAGGCCGGTACCTTTTCAGCTCCGAATCAGTGACCGAAGGACATCCGGACAAAGTCGCCGACCAGATCTCTGACGGCATTCTCGATGCCATTTTGGCCCAGGACTCGGAAGCGCATGTGGCCTGCGAAACCCTGGTCACCACCGGTCTGGCCTTTATCGCCGGCGAGATCACCACCAATGCTTATGCCGATTTTCCGTCCATCGTGCGCGAGACACTTAAAGAGATCGGCTACAACAGTTCGACCATGGGTTTTGACTGGGAGACCTGCGGTGTCATCTCTTCGGTGGGCAAACAGTCCGTTGACATTGCCCAGGGCGTGTCGCGGGTAAAACCCGAAGACCAGGGTGCCGGCGACCAGGGTATGATGTTCGGCTTTGCCTGTGACGAGACCGAGACGCTCATGCCCGCGCCCATCTATTGGGCGCATAAGCTGTCGCGCCGCCTGTCCGAGGTGCGCAAGACCAACGTGCTCGATTTTCTGCGTCCCGACGGCAAGACCCAGGTGGCGGTGGAGTATGTGGACGGCAAGCCCGTTCGCATCGACAACGTGGTGGTGGCCTGCCAGCATGCCGAGTCGATTTCCCACGACGACCTGTGCGACGCGGTCAAGAAGGAAGTCATCTTTAAGACCCTGCCCGAGTCGATGGTGGACAAAAACACCAAGATTTACATCAACACCACCGGCCGGTTCGTCATCGGCGGCCCCATGGGCGACTGCGGCCTGACCGGCCGCAAGATCATCCAGGACACCTACGGCGGCATGGGCAACCATGGCGGCGGCGCGTTCTCCGGCAAGGACCCGTCCAAAGTGGACCGTTCCGGTGCGTATATGGCCCGGTATGTGGCCAAGAACATGGTGGCCAGCGGTGCCTGTTCGCGCTGCGAAGTCCAGATCGCCTATTGCATCGGCGTGGCCGAGCCGCTGTCGGTGCTGGTGACTTCCATGGGTTCCAGCGACATTCCCGACGAGATGCTGACCAAGGCCGTGCGCGAGGTCTTTGATCTGCGTCCCTACTACATCTCCAAGCGCCTGGATCTCAAGCGTCCCATCTACAAGCCGACGTCGTGCTACGGCCATTTCGGCCGCGACCTGCCGGGATTCACCTGGGAAGTCACGGATGCGGCCGGCGATCTGCGTACGGCGTTAAAGATCTAACGGCTTTCGTCCCCGGAGGCCTGCGGCCGGGCTGCGGGCCTTGGGGACGGGAGTGTGCCAACATGCTGCGCCGGTTGTCCGAGAGCGTCGAGCGATTCATGGCGGCGCAGGAAGCGTCGGCCCGGCGCAATTTTGTGGAAGTGTGCCGTCGCTGGGCCGATATCGTGGGGCCTGAGACGGCGGAACTGTTGCGGCCGCTTGGGCATAAACGGCGCGATTTGTATCTTGGAGCAGACGATCCTGTGGCGCTTCAGGAGATGCTTTTCGCGGCACCGGAAATTTTATCGCTGGTCAATGGGGCTTTGGGGCACGAAGCCTTTGACAAGGTGCGGTTTGATCTGCTAGGAGGCCGGGTTCCTTTGGATGCGTTGCGGGCGAGTCCGCCGCGATTTTCCACGCCCGCCGAGAAACGGCCCGAGAGGCTGGGCGGGCTTTTGGGTGAGCTTGATCCGAACTCGCCGGTTGGGCGTTGTTACGCCAAGTATGTAGCGTATTTTGAGGCCGGGCCGAATCGTTTGGGCGCACGTCGTCGGGTGCGCCACAAGAAGGCGGGCTAGACAGTCCCACACGGCGGGATAAATTTCTTGGAGGCGAATATGAGCGAAGGCATGCAACTTGATCTGAAAAAGCCCCTGGACAAGATGACAGCCAAGGAACTGCGCGAGCTGGTGCTCAAGCAGGTTCCGCAGGTGACGGGCGCTTCTGGTCTTGGCAAGGACGAGCTCCTGGTGCAGATCAAGGAAGCTCTGGGCATGGGTGGTGAAGCGGGTTCGAAGGCTTCTCCGTACAAGACGAAGATTTTGTCGATGAAGGCGAAGATGCGTTCGCTTCGGGCTGCGCGTACGGAAGTGGCTGGCGACGGCTCTCGCAAGCAGAAGGAACTTCTGCGTCGTCAGATCAACAAGCTGAAGAAGCGCACGCGTCGTCTGTCCCGCGCCTCGTAGCGGTTTGGGAAATTTTAAAAAATTTCTTGACAGGGACGGGGTAGAAGTATAGTCTGCGCTTTCTTGGCTGCTGGGGGATCGTCTAGCGGCAGGACTGTGGACTCTGACTCCACCAACCTAGGTTCGAATCCTAGTCCCCCAGCCAAGAATTGTACTGCGTCCCCATCGTCTAGCCTGGTCCAGGACATCGGCCTTTCACGCCGGTAACAGGGGTTCAAATCCCCTTGGGGACGCCAAGCATTTCAGCGGTTTACGTAATCCACGTAAGCCGCTTTTTCTTTGGTCCACATCTAGTCCACATCCCACCCACTGTTACTGCGTCAAATCGGCCGGCGTCCTGTGATACAACGCTGGTGTTTTGACCTGTGTTTTCTTCCCTCTCATCTTTGACTCGTTTCCTGGCTCATACATCTTCCAAAGGGACACGCCGTCAGCCAAATTAAAATGGCCCCGTCTGCGTCCTGTCTGTGGCGACTGTATCAAGTCCAGCTATGGAAAAAGCCCCAGTACGGGGAGGCGCACCGGGGCTGAGGGGGAGCCGCATCAGGCCGGGCGGCGTCGAATGGAAAATATAAACTTATTCGGTCTTGGCTTTACCTTTGCGTTCCCACAGCTTCATGTCTGTCATTTTGGCACGACGATAGCGAGCCAGGGATTTGCAAGCGAGGGCCTGGGTTTTCTTGTAGCCATATTTTGCTTTGTACTCTTCGGCGGTGAGTCCGTGGGCGGCAAGATGCTTCTTGGTGATCATCTTGAAGGACTTCCCGCATTCGAGGCAGGTCACCGAGGCTTCTTTGATGGCCTTCTTCGGGTCCATAGCCGGGGCGGCGCTTTCGGCCTCACTGGCGGCTATTTGGCCGGTGCTCACAGCGGCAATGCCATTTGCCACGGACCTGACCATGCTGACGATCTCGTCTTCTGTCATGGGCCGCGCACTGGCCTGGGCTTTCACGATATCAAGGGCGCTTTGAAGGTAGTCGTCCATTTTGTTCCTCTTGGCAGGTCGGTGGTAGATTCCAAATATGCGATCTGTCAAGGTACAAGATGGCAATAAAATAGTTTATGTCAAGGGGGAAAAGCCGTCAGCCCACTGCGTAATCATTCCTTGAATATCGCGGGAACTAGGACCATGTCATTCAATGATCACGCCAGACGAGTAGATGGACCGGCGTCACTCTCTAAGCCAAACTTGTCACATGAACTTCACCTCTTGGCCAGATAAAATATGTACCAAGGTGAGCCTGACACAGAGGGCACCCTGACAGCCAGAATGCCCTCCATCAGCATGCTTTTAGACCCACTATATGGAACTCATCCCATCCCTTCGACGACGGGTTTGATTGGAGTGACCTTGCCGGGGCCACGGTTGCCCATGACCGCCTCCATGGCCTCCTGGGTCTGCTTGAGGCCGAGGCTTTGCAGGTAGCGGGTCGTGGTCTGGGGCGATTTGTGCCGAAGTACCGACTGGATGACGGACACCGGCTGGCCCTCGCGATACATGATGCTGGCCGTCAGGTGGCGAATCGCATGAAATCCGAACTCACGGACGCCGGCCTTCTTGCACAGCCGCTCCATCAGGTGCTGTCGGTTGGTGAAGGG
Source organism: Solidesulfovibrio aerotolerans (assembly GCF_009856865.1). Lineage (GTDB taxonomy): Bacteria > Desulfobacterota > Desulfovibrionia > Desulfovibrionales > Desulfovibrionaceae > Solidesulfovibrio > Solidesulfovibrio aerotolerans. The sequence goes on from NZ_WVUD01000045.1 coordinate 26,342, forward strand.
CAGGCCCAGGTACTGCTTACAAAACGGCGTATCGTCGAGGTTCACGAAAACGAACTCGGACTTGATCGGGCGGTGCTCCCACCACGCCAGGAGGATTTGCTTGAGCCGGCCAACCATGGGTACAGGGTCGGCCTCCAGGTCACCGCCAGCGCGCTTTCTCGTCCACAGAGTCACGGTGTTGCCGGCAAAGTCGATGTCCGCCCACCGAAGCCGGAAGATTTCGCCTCGCCGGGCGGCCAGGAATAAGAGCGTCAGCAGCATGACACGGTCCTGCCCTTCAGCGACGCCGTCGACCGCCCAGAAGTCGTCTTCCGGGGGCACATATCTGGGCTGCCGCTGCTCCGGGAAACGGTCAACGACCTGGAAGGGACAGGGACCATCCGGGAAGCCGGGCATGTACTTTTTGCCCCAGCCCCAGGCCGTAACCAAGACCTTGCGTTCCTTGTTGGCGGCGTAGCCGGAGCGGGTCCGGTTTTGATCACTCAGGAATTTCATGGCGTCGGCCACCTGGATGTCAGCGACAAGCGTATCCCCGCCAAACCGTTTGATGGTCCGGGTCATCACGGCCAGCTTTTCGACGTAGGTCTGGCGACTCTGCCGCTCTTTGACGAAGTCCAAGAATGAATTCGATAAGTTAAGCAAGGTCAGCGAGTCCGTGACGATCGGCTCCGGCGTCTTGAGTGTTTTCCGCTGGGCCTCCTCCCACTTTTCGGCTGCACGACGGCTCTTTTCCGATCCGTCCGGAAAGAGCTTTTCCTTGCGATTTCCGTTGACGGTCACGACCGCTCGCCACCGGGGCGGGTTGAATTTCTTGACGAGTGTTGGCATGGAGAGCCTCCTTTACGCGGTTCTCGAAAAACCGGATTTTTCCTGGGGCGATCTCGACTCCACCCCATCGTTTATAGTATCGTCGAACGGTATTGGTGCAAACGCCAAGGATTCGGGCGAGCTCCTGTGGTGTAAGCGGGTTCCCAAGTTCTTCTGCGAGTGACATGGCAATCCTCTCGGGCATATTTTCGTGGTGTGCCCGAGATGAACATTGCCACGACCGTAAAAAATAGCAATTGTACATCGAAAATTTCTTCTTTGCCGTTTTTTTACTACGCTTATTTCCATCGTTTATCGCTCGATCATTCCCAGTCGTTTCTTTGCATGTAGAGTTGCTTCATCACGGTTGGTGACGAAAAAAGGGGGCGGAGGCCCCCTTGGTTTACAAGGTGTTCATAAGCACCTGCTCCACCTCCTCATCCTGTACGCCCATGTACCGCAGAGTTACTGAAGGATTTGAGTGGTTTAGGCGCTTGGCCAGAACCTCCCAGGAGACGCCAAATTCACGGCGCTGGTGGTAAGCCCAGGTCTTGCGCAGAGAATGACAGCCGTAGTTCCCTTTGAGGTTGATGGCGGCGGCCCAGGCCTTCACCTTCTTGGTGACGGACAGGGTTGTCAGGGGTGAGTTCGCCGTCTTGCGGCTTTTGAACAGGTAGTGCCTGTCCTCGGGCTGGGCGATGGCGAGGTACTCCTCCAGGGCCGCCAGAATTTCCTTGTTGGCGATGAGCACGTTGGGCTTGCCGGTTTTCTTCTCCTGGATGGAGATGCGGTCACCGAGCTTCAAGCCGCGCACGGCGGCGACCCGGACAGCCAGCAGGTCTTGCACCCGCAAGCCGGAGTTGACGCCCATGACAAACAGGAGCTTGTCCCTTGGGCTGTCGACCAAAAGTCGCTTGATGCTGCGCACGTGGCGCAATTCGGTAAAGGGCTGGACCTTCATGGCTTCAACCTCCTTGAAAGCATGTTTTTCTTTGGGGAAGGATCAAATCGATCTTTGGAAATAGCACTGGGAGCTTGGCCGGTGTCCCAACTCCATGTATCTCGTTGAAGCTAAAAGCCTTTTGGAGAGATCCTGGGCCAATGCCGCTTCTTGGGTAGAAAGCGGCTTTGGAAATGGCATCATTTGTACCGGGCTCGCCGGCAGCGAGACGCTCCGAAAGAGATAAGGGGCCAAGCCTTACGGCCGGACCCCCTCGGTTGATGTTCATCCCCTGGTGAGGATGATTTGGTTTTCCTCGACGCAGACCTGAAAGAGGTCGCCTTCGCGTACCTCCTGACCAGCGATGATGATACCGCGCAGGTTCAACGTCAGCCTCCCCTTGGGATTGACCTTTGGGAGATTGCTGCCACGCAGGAAGAGGCCTTCAATGTCGTAGAAGGTCTTGTCCTCTGCCATGAGTCGCAATAAGTGCTTTCGCAAAGTCTGCTTGTGCAGGATGCCAACACGTTCCATCATGGAGTCTGCCGAGATGTTCTCGGAGATGCATTGACGCAGTAGGCCGGGTTGATACCGAGATTCGATTCTTGTGGATTCAGTCTCGGTGGTTTCGGGCTTCTTTGCCATGGTGAACTCCTTTTGTGGTTATTTTGTATTAAATATCTGTAATTACACCATAATTCTGTCAAAATTCGCATAAATCTAGCGTTTTTCATGCAAAATCAGCTGTTTGGACCATGTGTCAGCGAACTTATTCTCCCTGAAAAAGCGGCTTTGGGCCGGAACTGCGATTTCCGGGGCTTTTGGGTCTGGGGGATAGAAAACCCCGGGGAAGCCCCCAAAACCCCAGGAATGGGGAGTATAGGGGGCTCCGGGGGCTTGGGAGGGGCGTCCCCAAAAGGGACCCGGGAAGAGGGCAGCCCCAAAGGGAGCCTGGCCCTCGCTATCATTTTTGAAAATGGTGACCGCTGCCCTGCACAGGAGAAGACCCCACCCATAGGACCAGCCGAGCTAATCGTCGCCCGGCAGCATGATGGTCATGACCGGTTCGCCGTGATCACCAGGACCGACGACGGCGATGATCCGAACACGCTCGTGGCGACCGGGTGCCATCAGGAAAAAAACGTCAAGTTCGAGATAATCCGTAGCGGATTTGCCGAGGATGGCCGTTCGAAGGACCATGAAGAGATCGTGGAGCCGCCCGGAACTGCTTTGCCCCTCGCCTTCCAGGCCAGCCTGCGGCGTGATGTAGGAATGGAACAGGTTATCGGTAACGACGGTGTGAAATTTGAAACCGGCTTCCTTCGCCTGGGTGGTCACGTCGATTAAAACGCCGTCTTCAATGGCCTGGGCACGGCTGTAGGAATAGATCAGGTTGAAATCATCCATGTTGGCATCCTCCAGTATTTTAAGGGTAAATACGGGAAGAATACCCTGGCTTGGCCGGAGTGGTCACGGTTTCGGACGCCGGCCCGGCTATGAAAAAAGAAAAAGGGATTGCTCCAGCCGAAGCCTGAGAATCCCTGTGGAAAAACAGTCCCAGCCACATTGCCGAGGCCCCGGTAGGAGCGACGGCGATGAGGCCTTACGATAGGAAGGACTGTTGCCAGTACCGACCCCCGTTTTGCCGCTGATTATGCGATTCTCTCGCTGTCAGCGACGCCGGAGTGACGCATTTGAGGTGTGCTTTTCTGTTGAAAGCACTAAAGATGATATTTTATCCGCGTTTGCGGTGGTTTTTGAACTAATTTTACTATATTTTTTGTTCAACAAGCTCGTAATTTGTTTTATTTGCAGGATTTTAGCATTTCGAAGCGTCACTCCGGTGTATCCCTTACGGATACGCAGCCATCTCAATGTCTCAGGCCCTCACGCCTTTGCGTCTTAATATAAGAGCAAGAC
>NZ_WVUD01000046.1 GCF_009856865.1 Solidesulfovibrio aerotolerans
TGAACTTGATGTCATGGCAATTTATGCCATTTTTTCAAAATTGATCGCCTAAGTGGAAAGGCATCATGAGCTTGCACCAGTTGTCGCTTTCAGGCGTCAAGCCTTTTCTTAGCCGGACAGTAATGTAGCCAGATATCTGATAACGCGCTCGCTGGCGTAATATTAAATAAATCAGATTATATCGACCGTCGTTTTGAAGGGCGATTGCGTTTAGGTTTGTTTAACATGACAAATCAAGAAATTACTATAAATCGAGGTGATGTTATAGGTAAAGTATATTTTTATAAAGTCTGTGATGAAGATTGGTGTGGGTGTTTTGACGAGAAAATAGATCACGCCGGCAAAAAAACTTTTCTTGATAAGAAATTTGAACACCGCGCAACTACTGATGATTTTGAAGAACCAATGAACGATTTAGGCAAACAATGGGTTTAGTGGAGACAATATGGCAAACATACTTTCGCCCGATACTGGTATTGTTTCTGGGGCAGCAACTGTCTTGCATTCAGGTTGCGTTCACACTTATAACAACAGTTCTGTTGCCCTGCGAATTGGCAATCTTAGGATTGAGTTTGTGTTTACAGAAAATGGAAATGAGCCTGACTTGTCCATCGTTGTAAAATCCGAAGATAACTTGCTGGTTGAATTGAAAAATTTTTCAAGCCCAACCGGTGTCGGGACTGATTCGCCAATAAAATTGGGTGTTATGCAAGGACAGCGCCTTTCAATGGCTTTTACAGTTCACTCATTGTCAAAAGATTCGATAAAAATGCTATCCTATACATTTTTTCTAGGTGGAGACTAGTATGGAAGAAACTGGCTCTGGAGATGAAAAAAATGGAAAGTTTGATCCTGTTGTAGAGCAGAAAAGAAAGAAAAACTCTTTTTCCCCTTCTGTTAAATCCAGTAACAAAGACATCGTTTCTGGAAAAACAGAACTCTATGTGCTGGCTGACAAGTTTGTGCGGTATTTGATTCTGGCTGGCTTTGGATTGACGCTTCTTTCGATGATTGGAAACAAATTTTTGGATGCAAAAATGAAAGATTCTATTAGCGACTCATGGAATATAGTCGTTCCAACAATATCGATTATTATCGGCTATATTTTTGGTAAAGAAAAGCGCTGACTCTAGTGACATCTCAGGTGCATAGCTTTTGATTTTTTGAAGCACTCAATCGGGAGGGGCCTGCTGCCCCTCCCGTTTCAATCACTCAATCTACCAGGCAAACAACGGAAAGCTCTTGGCAAAGGGCTGCACTTCCTTGCGAATCTCTTCCAGCTTGGTGTCGTTGCCAACGGCTTTTATGGCCGCGTCGATCCAGGTCACGATCTTGGCCATGTCGGCCTCGACCAGACCGCGCGTGGTCAGGGCCGCCGTGCCCAGGCGCACGCCCGAGGTCACAAACGGCGAACGCGTCTCAAAGGGCACCGTGTTCTTGTTCGAGGTGATGCCGGCCAGATCCAGGGCGTGCTCGGCGTCTTTGCCGGTCACGTCCTTTTTGGTCAGATCCATCAGCACAAGGTGGTTGTCCGTGCCGCCGGAGACCAGATCATAGCCAAGGGCCGTCAGCCCGGTGGCCAGGGCCTGACAGTTTTTGACCACCTGCCCCTGGTAGAGCGTGAAGGCCGGCTTTAAGGCCTCGCCAAAGGCCACGGCCTTGGCCGCGATGACGTGCATGAGCGGGCCACCCTGGATGCCGGGAAAGATCTGGGAATTCAGCGTCTTGCCGTTGTCCTCGGTGGACAGGATGAGGCCCCCGCGCGGTCCGCGCAGGGTCTTGTGCGTGGTCGAGGTGGTGTAGTGGGCGAAGGGAATGGGCGAGGGATGGTGGCCGGTGGCCACCAAGCCGGCGATGTGCGCCATATCGACCACGAGCTTGGCCCCGACCTCGTCGGCAATGGCCCGAAAACGCGGGAAATCGATGATGCGCGGATAGGCGCTGGCCCCGGCCACGATGACCGTGGGGCGGTGCTCTTTGGCCAGCCGCTCGACTTCGTCATAGTCGATGGTGCCGGTTTCCCGGCGCACGTGGTAGAAAACGATGTTGAAAAGCTTGCCCGAGAAGTTGACCGGCGAACCGTGGGTCAGATGGCCGCCGTGGGAGAGGTCCATGCCAAGCAGGGTGTCGCCGGGCTTCATGGCCGCGAAATAGACGGCCATATTGGCCTGGGAGCCGGAGTGGGGCTGCACGTTGGCGTACTCGGCCCCGAACAGGGTCTTGACCCGGTCGCGGGCCAGATCCTCGGCAATGTCCACGTATTCGCAACCGCCGTAGTAGCGCTTGCCCGGATAGCCTTCGGCGTACTTGTTGGTGAGCACGCTGCCCTGGGCCTGACGGACGGCCACGGAGACGAAATTTTCCGAGGCGATCATTTCGAGCTTGCCGGTCTGGCGTTCGATTTCCAGGCACACGGCCCGCCCGATTTCGGGATCGGCGATAAGCAGGTCTTCCATGGGCGTCTCCTTCTCAATGCGTTCGGGGGGAGGCCCGGTTATCAGGCATCCCCCCGTGTACGGCAATGTGGCCGGGCGCGTGGCCCGGCCGCGTCACTACTCGGCGAAAGCCTTAAAGATCAGGCTGGCGTTGGTGCCGCCAAACCCGAACGAGTTGCAAAGGACGTTGGCCACAGCCATCGTGCGGGCGACATTGGGCGTATAGTCCAGGTCGCAGGCCGGGTCCGGGGTGTCCAAGTTGATGGTGGGCGGAATCACGCCCTCCATGATGGTTTTCACACTGATGACCGACTCGATGCCGCCGGCAGCGCCCAGGCAGTGGCCGATCATGGACTTGTTCGAGGTGATGGGCACCTCGCGGGCATGGGCGCCGAGCACGGTCTTAATGGCCATGGTTTCGCAGGAGTCATTAAGCGAAGTGGACGTGCCATGGGCGTTAATGTGGGCGATCTGGGAAGCGTCCAGGCCGGCTTCGCGCAGGGCACCCCGCATGGCCAGGGCCATGCCGGAGCCGTCTTCGGGCGGCGCGGTCATGTGGTAGGCATCGCCCGACGCGCCAAACCCGGCCACTTCGGCCAGGATGCGCGCGCCGCGGGCGGTGGCATGCTCCAGGGATTCCAGCAGCAGCAGGCCGCAGCCCTCGCCCATAACAAAGCCGTCGCGGTCGGCGTCAAAGGGACGCGAGGCCTTGGTCGGTTCGTCGTTGCGGGTGGACAGGGCCTTTAAGGCATTAAAGCCGCCAACCGCCAGGGGCGTGATGGTGGATTCGACGCCGCCGCAGATGGCGGCGTTGGCCCGGCCGAGCATGATGTCCGAGGCAGCGTAGCCGATGGCATGCAGTCCCGAGGCGCAGGCCGAGGTGGTGCAGACATTGGAGCCGCGCGCGCCGGTGGCAATGGAGACCTGCCCGGCGGCCATGTTGGCGATCATGGTCGGGATAAAAAAAGGCGAAACGCGGGACGGCCCCTGCTCCATGAGCTTGGTATGGGTGGCTTCGAGGGTTTCGAGCCCGCCCAGACCGCAGCCGATGATAACGGAAACCAGTTCGGCTTCCTCAGGGGCGATTTTGTAGCCTGCATCCTCCATGAGCATCATGGCGGTGGACAGGGCGTAGATGGTGAAGCGATCCAGACGCTTGGCCAGCTTGACGGCGACAAACGGCTTGGAGTCGAAGTTTTTGACTTCGCAGGCAAAGCGCGTGTCGTAGGCCGAGGCATCGAACCGGGTGATGGGGGCGGCACCAGAGACGCCGGCCACAAGGTTGTGCCAACTGGTGGCAAGATCATTGCCAAGGGGGGTGATGGCCGCAAGGCCGGTAACGACTACCCGATGTAAGGTCATGGCGCTTCCGTCCGCGAACCGGGGCGGGCAGAAAGCCACAACGCCGCCCCGGCCCGACTGGGCGTTTGGGGCTTATTCGCCCTTTTTCTTTTCGATAAAGGAGATGGCGTCCTGGACTTTCTGGATCGTCTGGGCATCCTCGTCCGAGATCTCGACACCAAACTCTTCTTCCATGGCCATAATCAGCTCGGTCAGATCCAGGGAATCGGCACCCAGGTCGTCCACGAATTTGGCTTCGGGGAGGACTTCAGCGGCATCCACACCAAGCTGATCCACGATGATTTCTTTGACTTTTTCCGCGACAGACATGATTTCCTCCAAGTAATGGCCGTAGAGACGTTTTGGTTACATGTACATGCCGCCGTTGATGCCGAGCACTTGGCCGGTGACGTAGGCGGCGTCGTCGCTGGCCAGATAGCTGACGGCAGCGGCGATTTCCCCGGCAGCGCAGGCGCGCTTTAAGGGGATGCGGTCGGCAAAGGACGCCTTGACGGCGTCGGGCAAAACAGCGGTCATGTCGGTTTCGACAAAGCCCGGTGCCACGGCATTGACCGTGACGTTTCGCGGGCCAAGCTCCAGGGCGGCGGATTTGGTGAGGCCAATAAGGCCTGCCTTGGCCGCAGCGTAGTTGGCCTGGCCGGCATTACCGGACTGACCGACCACGGAGGTGATATTGATGATCCGGCCGGCGCGACGCTTCATCATGATCTTGGCGGCCTCGCGCAGACAGGCAAAGGCACCGATCAGGTTGACGCGGATAACAGCGGCGAAGTCCTCGTCTTTCATGCGCACGATCAGCCCGTCGCGGGTGATGCCGGCGTTGTTGACCAGGACATGCAGGTCGGCGTCTTTAATATGCTCGGCGAAAAAGGCGGTCACAGCGGCGCTGTCGCCGGTGTCCAGGGCCAAGGCCCGGGCCTTGCCGCCGGCCGCAACGATTTCCTCGACCACGGCCGCAGCCGCTTCGGGCTTGCTGACGTAGGTCAAAACGACGTCGAAGCCGTCTGTGGCCAGCCGTTTGGCCACGGCCGCGCCGATGCCGCGCGAGCCGCCGGTGATAAGCGCCGTAGACATGGCTGAACTCCTTGATCGTCGGCCTCGGGGAGACGCCCCGGGGCAGGCTGCGCAATCGTTTACGGGGGGCGCAGGATAAACGCCCGCGCCGGGGCGGGCAGGGCGAACCCTAGCCGAAACGCCCGTCAACAGCAAATCTGATTTCCAGTCGTCCCCAGGCCGCCCTGGCAGGGCATACGACCGGGACCTTGCCAACAGCGGCAACAACTCCGGGAGTTTGCGCCAAGGGATGGCTTGGCGAAAACCTCCGGCGAAAGACTAAAACCGCAGCAGGGACGCGCCCCAGGTGAAGCCGCCGCCAAAGACGGCCAAAAGGACCAGCGCACCGGGCTGGATGCGGCCGGCACCGCGGGCTTCGGCCAGGGCAATGCCCACGGAAGAGGCCGAGGAATTGCCGTAGCGGTCGATGGTGATGACGCACCGCTCGGTGGGAATGGAGAGCTTTTTGGCCACGGCGTCGATGATGCGCATGTTGGCCTGGTGCGGGATAAGGAAAGCGACCTCGTCGGTGGTTGCGCCGGCTGCGGCCAGCACTTCCTCGCACACCGAAACCATGTTGCGAACGGCGTGCTTAAAGACTTCCTGGCCGGCCATCTCGACGAAAAAGTTCGGGCCGACCACGTCACCGAGCTTTAAGGGGGCGGCCGAGCCGCCGCCTTTGACGGTCAACAGATGGCCCAGCGAACCGTCGCTGTAGAGCCGGGCGTCAATGATATGGGCCGAACCCCGGCCCGGCGTGGCGGCGATGACGGCGGCGCTGGCGCCGTCGCCGAAAAGGACGCAGGTGCGGCGATCCGCCCAGTTGGTGCGCGAGGTGAGCACTTCGGCGGCGCATAAGAGCACCTTGGCCTCGGGGTGCAGGGCCACGATGGCCCGGGCCGTTTCCAGGCCATAGACAAAGCCCGAGCAGGCGGCGTTTAAGTCCTGGGCGAACTTGCCCCGGATACCGAGCTTTTCTTCCAACAGGCAGGCTGTTGGCGGACAGTAGAAATCCGGGGTCAGGGTGTAGACCAAAATATGGGTGAGCTCGTCGGCCTGCATGCCGGCGTCGGCCAGGGCGGCTTTGGCGGCACCCAGGGCCAGATCGGAGGAGGCTTGGCCCGGAGCAGCGACCCGGCGTTCTTTGATGCCGGTGCGGGTGGTGATCCACTCGTCAGTGGTTTCGACGATCTTTTCCAGATCGGCGTTGGTCACGACCGTTTCCGGCACGTAAAAGCCCAGGCCGCGAATGTAGGCATCATGTGTCATGGGGGAAAAACCGTCTCAGCGTTGGTCGTTGACGGCCGGCCGGCGGGGGCCGGCCAGGTCGATATTGGCGGCCACGGCTTCGGACAGATGGGAGTTGGCCTCCATCGCCACGAAGCGGGCGGCCATGCGCACGGCGCTGGACATGGCTTTGGCATTGGACGCGCCGTGGCAGATCAGGCAACTGCCTTTGAGGCCCAAAAGCGGCGCGCCGCCATATTCGGCGTAGTCCACCAGTCGGGAGAAGCGTTTGAGGGCGTTAAGCGCCAGCATGGTGCCGATCTGGCCGAAAAAGCCCCGGCGCAGTTCGCCCTTGAGCAACCGCCCAAGGGACGAGGCCAGACCCTCGGCCTGCTTGACCACCACGTTGCCGACAAAGCCGTCGCACACCACCACATCCACCTTGCCGGTGAACAGGTCGCGTCCTTCGATGTTGCCGACGAAATTAAGCGAACTGGCCCGCAGGAGGTCAAAGGCTTCCTTGACGAGCAGATTGCCCTTGCCCGACTCTTCGCCGTTGGACAAAAGGGCGACGGTCGGGTTTTCCCGACCGAGCATGGTCTTGGCCAGCACCGAGGCCATGACCCCGAACTGGAGCAGGTGAAAGCCCTTGCAGTCCACGTTGGCCCCCACGTCGATGATGACGCAGTGGGAGCGTTCGGTGGGCATAAACGTGGCGATGGCCGGCCGGTCCACCCCGGCCACGCGGCCGATGGTGAACATGGCGCAGGCCAGGGTCGCCCCGGAATGGCCGGCGGAAATGACGCCGTCGGCCCCACCGTCGCGCACGAGGTTGCAGGCCACCTGGATGGAGGAATCCTTCTTGCGGCGCATGGCCTCGGAAGGTTTTTCCTCCATCTCCACCACCTGGGAGGCGTGGACCACGGAAACAGGCAGGCCCTTGACGTCGTGACGCGCCAACTGGGCCATGACCTTCTCCTCGTCGCCGACGAGGATGATTTCCGCCTTGCCGGTCTTGGCGGCGTGCAACGCGCCAGGGACGACCACCTGGGGACCGAAGTCCCCGCCCATGGCGTCCACGGCAATGCGCGGCTTGTTATTCGGCATCGTCCTTCCGCAGCATCTGGCGGCCGCGGTAGGTGCCGCAGCTCGGGCAGATACGGTGGGGCAGGGTGGGCTCGCCGCAGGAGCAAAGGACCACGGCGGGTACCGGAACGTGGTCGTGGGCGCGGCGCATGCCTTTGCGGGACTTGGAGATTTTTCTATTAGGAACGGCCATGGCGATTACCTCGCGTCAGGGGTTGGGACAATCTAGCAACAAAACGCGGCAAACAGGCGACAATGCCTAGTTCGATCCGCGCGGCACCTTTAAATTTCGCAAAACAGACAACCTCGGGTCGCCTTCAACGGTTTCGCAACCGCAGGGACCGTCGGTGAGCCGTTTGCCGCACTGGGGGCACAGCCCCGGGCAGTCGTCGTCGCACAGCGGCTTGACCGGCAGCGCGAGCAGGAACTGCTCCCAGAGAAGGCTCCCCGCGTCAAGCTCCAATATCTTGCCCCGGCGTCGGATGAGCCCGGGTTCAAGGGTTTCTTCAGTCTCCAGAGGCGTTTCCTCATAGAGATCGAAACTGGTCTCCACGGTCAGGACCACGTCTTCGGCGCAGCGGTCGCACGGGGTGACGAGCGTGCCGCGCAGCCCGCCGACCAACAGGAAGCCCCGGCCCTGGGGGGTCACGGAGAATTCGGCAGTCAGCCCTGTTTCCGGGAGGTCCAGGCGATAGGGAAGCGAAAATTCCGCAATGGATTCCGCCCACAAGGCCTGGTCGGAAAAAGAAAATTCCCGGCCGGTTGCCGGGATGTCGGTAATATCGAGCCACAATTCGGACATGGGTACCCCTCGCGAAGAAGAGTGTGCTAGACCCTCGCTCCCGTCTTGTCAAGAAAAAGCTTGCCAAGGTCTTCCAACCCATGTACCTCACAAAATTCTTTGCGTCACTGTGAAAAACGTGCGTTTGTCCGGCTTCCCGAGAGGGCTTTTTTTCGGACAAAGGCGCGAATCATGTTTCCGGAGGAACCGAACAATGGCCAAGATTTGCGATCATTGCGGCAAAAAGCCCCAGAGCGGCAATAACGTCAGCCACGCCAACAACAAGACCAAGCGTCGTTTCGAGCCCAATCTCGTCAACGTGCGCGCCCAGCTGCCTTCGGGCGAGGTCAAGACCGTGACCGTGTGCACCCGTTGCCTGCGTTCCGGTGCCGTGATCAAGCCGGTTGCCAAGACTACCGCCGCCTAGCGCGTCGGTATTCCCAGCTTTCTGACGGTCCGCTGCGGCGGACCGTCTTTTTTTGCGTCCCTGGCCGGGGCGGCTTAGGAGAACAGCTTGATGGCGGCCAGAAAGGCCACGCCAGCGGCGATCATGGCCCCCATGCGGATGGTGAGGCGCAGTTCGAGCCGCTCCAGATCGGGCTTGGTGGCTAGGCGTTCAAGCAACATGGCTAAGCCCCTTCTTCCTCTTCCGAGGGCGGCGTGACCAGCACCCGGTCGATGCGCCGGCCGTCCATGTCCACCACCTCGAAGGTCGTTTCGTGGGCTGTAAACGTTTCGCCGATCTGCGGGATGTGGTCGAGCTGGCCCAGGACGAAGCCGGCCAGGGTGCCGGCGGCGAATTCTTCGGGCCAGGGGCGCGGCAACCCCAGAGCCGCCGCCACTTCGTCCATGGGCGTGGCCGCATCCACCAGCAGCGAGCCGTCAGGGCGGCGCACCACGTCCTGCTCCCCGGACCCGGCCGGGCCGGCCAGTTCGCCCACCATGTCGGCAAAAACATCGGCCACCGTCACCACGCCCACCACGTCGCCGTACTCGTCCACCACCAGGGCCAGCCGCAGGCCGGCTGTTTCCCGGAAAGCAGCCAGCAGGCCAAGGCCCCGCATGGTTTCGGGGAGATATTGGGGCGCGGCCATTTGGGCGGCCAGATCGAACCGGCCGGTGCGGATGCGCCCGGCCAGCACGTCCCTGGCCCGCACCACCCCGAGCACCTCGGCAAAATCCCCCCGGCACACCGGCAGGCGGGTGTGGGGACTTTCCAGCATCTTTTCCAGGATGGCCGCTTCGTCGGCGTCGGCGTCCAGCCAGTCCACCCGGGAACGGTGGGTCATGATGACGCCGAGCGGCCGGTCAGCCAGCCGCAGGAGCCGCTCCATGATGTCGTGTTCGACATCCTCGATGACCCCGTGGCGGCGGCCTTCCAACAAAAGGCCCCGGATGTCCTCCTCGGTCACGCTGGGGGCGTTTGCGCCGCCCAGGCCCAAAAGGCGCAGGGACGCCCGGGTGGCCAGGCCCAGAAACCAGACCGCCGGCCGGCTGAGCAGCAGCAGCCCGCCCATGACCGGCGCGGCGAACAGGGCGACCTGCTCGGGCCGGGCCAGGGCCAGGCGCTTGGGCACGAGTTCGCCAAAAAGCAGGGTGAAAAAGGTGATGGGGGCCACCACGCAGGCCAGAGACAGCCCCTCGGCATACGGGGCGAGCGTGGGAAAGGCGCGCAGGGTCTCGGCCAGGGCCGGGGCCAGGGTGGCCCCGCCGTAGGCACTGCCGAGCACCCCGGCCAGGGTGATGCCGATTTGCACCGTGGACAGGAAGGCTTCGGGCTGGCCGAGCAGGCGCAGGCAGGCTGCGGCCCGGATGCTTCCGGCCTCGGCCAGGGCTTTGAGGCGGGCCTTTCGCGAGGCGATAAGGCCCATCTCGGCCATGGCAAAAAAGCCGTTGGCCAGAATAAGGGCCACAACGGCCAGCAGTTCAAGGCTCATCGTGGTCATGGGGCTCCTCATTGGTCGTGGTCGCAATCCGGCCGGCAAAGCGGCGGCCAGACGCGCCAGCGCGGACGGTCAGTCGAGCCAGAGCGTTGGCGCATCGTAGCGGCAAAGTGTCGCGTCCCGGGTGATGAGTACGGCACCCGCAGCCAGGGCGTGGGCCAGTATGAGCCGGTCCATGGGGTCTTTGTGCAGGGGGGGGAGCCGGGTCGAGGCGATCATGACGTCGGCGTCGGGGGTGAGAACGTTGAGCCCCGAGGCCGCAACGATTTCGTCCTTCCAGGCCGCCACGTCGTCCAGGGCCAGCCGGCCCTTTTGCACCAGCAGGGCAATCTCCCAAAATGACACCGCCGACACGGCCAGCCGGCCGGCCTGGCACAGCCGGTCGAGGCGGGAGGCGAAACGGGGCGAGAGGTGTTGTCCCAGGCTCCAGAACACCAGGGCGTGGGTGTCCAGGAGATAGCGTTTCACACCCGGTCCTGCCACAGATCGTCCAGGGGGGCGAAGGCCTCGTCCGGGGCGGCGAGCAGCCTCGGTTGCCGGGTCAGGCTGGTGCGCCAGTCCACCGGCCCGGCCGGCCCGATCGGACAGACCCGGGCCACAGGCCGTCCGCCCCGGGTGACGGTGACGGTTTCCCCGTGCGCCACCGTGTCAAAGATGGCGAACAGGTTCTTGCGCAGTTCTGTGGTGCTGACGATCATGGCCTGCTCCGGGATGTACGTTTAGGGTAATATATGTACATGGCGGGTGGGGGTCAAGGAAGACCGACAGGAGGATCGACATGCACGGGGACCGGGGGACGGGCCGGGGGACCGGGCTTGACGTTGGCTGGGCGGGACACTATCGTCTTCAATATTAATATTGATAGTAAGCTTTGGAGTCCAGCCATGCAGTTCTGCATCCATTTGCCAAGCGATCTGGCAGCGCGCTTTCGGGCTGCTGTCCCGGCTCGACAGCGCAGCGCCTTTGTGGCCGAGATGCTGCGCCAGCATCTGCCGTGCGAGGATGATCCTCTCTATCACATTGCCCTGGCCGTGGAAGCGGATACGGCCCTTAACCGGGAAATGGACGATTGGGACGGCGTGGCCGGCGACGGCCTTGATGCGGGCGCGGGCGCTGGTGCCGGCACTGGCGCGGGCGACGATGCGTCGCGGTGAGGTCTGGTGGGTGGACCTCGATCCCACCCGGGGCAGCGAAATCCGAAAAACCCGGCCGGCGGTCATTGTCAGCGTGGATGCGCTCAACCGGGCGCGGCGCACGGTGGTGGTCGTGCCCCTGTCCTCGGCCGCGCCAGCCAGACCGCCCCTGGTTGTCCCGGCGGAGTCCGTCGGCACCGGCTCGGTGGCGGTCTGCGATCAGGTCCGGGCCGTGGACAAGACCCGCCTTATCTCCAAACTGGGGCAGCTGTCCCTGCCGGACCTCAAAGTCCTGTCCGAAAGCCTAGCCATCATTCTCGGCTGTTGACCCCGCCATGCAATACGCCCCCTGGCGCGATCCCGCGCCAGGGGGCGTTAACATCTCTTTCCAAAGCCCGCCGCTACAGCGACAAGGCCTTATCCAGGCGGGTCAGCACCCGGTCGCGGCCCATGGCTTCCATGGTTTCAAACAGGCCCGGGCTGGCCGTGGAGCCGGTGATCGACACCCGCAGGGGCTGGGCGATGAGCTTGAATTTGAGTTCCCGCTCGTCCAGATAGCCCTGCACCGCCGCCTCCATGGAGGCTTGGTTAAAGCAGCACAACCCGGCCAGGATCTCGCGCAACAACGCCAGATGGCCGCGCACGTCGTCGGTGAAAAACTTTTTGACAGCCGCCATGTCATAAGCCAGGGCCTCGTCGGCCACAACGAAACACTCGGCCTTTTGCGCCATCTCTTCCATGGTCTGGGCCCGGGCCTGGAGCAGCGGCACGATGCGGGCCAGATACTCCAGATCCAGGTCGGCATAGCCCCGGCGTTCCAGGAAGGCGTTGAGGATGACGGCCAGACGGGCCGGCGAGCTTTCCTTGATATAGTGGGCGTTGAGCCACAACAGCTTGGCCTTGTCAAAGACCGCTGCCGACGAGCCGAGATTGTCGGCCGTAAACAGCGCCACCAGCTCCTCGCGCGAAAAAATCTCCTGATCGCCGTGGGCCCAGCCCAGGCGCACCAGACCGTTGAGCATGGCCTCGGGCAAAAAGCCTTCGGTCTCGTACTCCATAACGGCCGTGGCCCCGTGGCGCTTGGACAGCTTCTTCTTGTCCGGCCCGAGGATCATGGGCACATGGCCGAAACGCGGCAGGGCAAAGCCCAGGGCCTTATAAATGAGAATCTGGCGCGGGGTGTTGTTTAAGTGGTCGTCGCCCCGGATGATGTGGGTCACACCCATGGTGGCGTCGTCCACCACCACGGCCAGATTGTAGGTGGGCGAACCGTCGCTGCGGCGCAGGATCATGTCGTCCATCTCGGCATTGTCGATGGACACTGCCCCCTTGACCATGTCGTCTACAAGCGTTGCCCCGGTGACCGGGGCCTTTAAGCGCACCACCCGGCCCGGACCAGGGCCGAGGCCGGCCTCGCGGCAACGGCCGGAATACTTGGGCTTAAGCCCCTTGGCCCGCGCTTCTTCGCGCATGGCCTCGACCTCTTCCGGCGTGCAGGAGCACCAGTAGGCGTGGCCGGTGGCCAGCAGCTTGTCGATATATTCATTATACAGGTCGAAACGCTGGCTCTGGTAGGTGATTTCGCCGTCGTGATCGAGGCCCAGCCAGGCCATGGCGTCCAGGATCGACTGGGTCATGTCCGACTGCGAGCGCTGCAGGTCCGTGTCTTCGATGCGCAGCAGGAAGGTGCCGCCAAAGTGCCGGGCCAGCAGCCAGTTGAAAATGGCCGTGCGCGCGCCGCCGATATGCAGAAAGCCGGTGGGGCTGGGGGCGAAACGGGTGACAATGGTGCTCATAGGGGCTCCGAATGCTGTGAAAGGGGGGAAAAGTCCCCGGGATGCGGGTCTGGGGGTCGCAGGCCGCCGGCCGTTGCGCGAAGGGCGCTGGCACCGGCCGCCGACGTGGCCGGGAGGTAGCGCCTTTGCCACGCCCCGTCAACCGATGCGCCACCAATGCGCCGGTCGATGTACCGACAGACGTCGGCTAAGATGCCGGCTGCTGCTGCGGCTGCTGCGGCGCCTGCTGCGCGACCAAGACACCAACCGAGACGGCGGCCGAGACACCGGCGGGACAGGGACGCCGCCAGGGATGGGCAAAGCGGCCAAGGCGTGCTAGATGGCCGGCAACACGACGGGACCGGTCTGACACCGGGCCACGGAGTTTCTTGATGCTTAAAAAAATAGTCACCATGGTTCTTTTCTTCTCGCTGTTCTTTATGCTCCTGACAGCGCTGGTCATGTTTATCGTCCCCCCCGGCCGGGTGGCCTCCTGGGCCAACTGGAATTTCCTGGGGTTGTCGCGCCAGGCCTGGGAAGCCGCACATTTGGCCATGGGGCTGCTCTTTTTGGCCGCCGGGGCCGGCCATGTGCTGCTGCATTTCGACGAACTCCTCGATCATTTGCGCGACGAGGACGGCGTGGTGGTTGTTTTTACCAAACCGTTCCTCATCGGCCTGCTTCTGACTGCGGGTGTTTTCGCCGCCTCCCTGGCCGGCCTGCCGCCGGCCGGACAGCTTGTGGCCCTGTCGGGGCTGCTTAAAGAGCGCGCTGCGGAAACCTACGGCGAACCGCCGTACTCCCAGGCCGAGCGCTCCACCTTGGCCGATTTCGCCCGGCGCATGGGCATGGACGCGGAAAAAGCGTTGTCTTTGCTGCGCCTGCGAAACATCAAGGCGGAAAACGCCGATCTCACCCTGGCTGAGATCGCCCGGCAAAACCATGTGGCCCCGGGCGGTGTTTTTGAAGCGCTGAAAATGGTCATGGAACCCTCAGGCGGCACGATCACGGGCCTGCCCAAAGATCCGCCCCCGGGCCTGGGACGGCGCAAACTTTCCGATATCTGCGAGGAATACGGCCTGGACATGGTCCAGGTCCTAAGCCGCCTGTCCGCTGCGGGCTACAAGGCCCAGCCCGCCTGGACCCTGACCGAAACCGCCAAAGCCAACAACGTGCTCCCCATCGCGGTCTACGACGCCCTGCGCACCGACAAGGGCGCGGCCCCGGTGCCCGTGGAAGTGGCTTCACCTGTTGAACTGACGAAACAGCCCGGCATCGTTCCGGTTGAAACGCCGCCCGCCGCCGCCCAGCCAGCGCCCCTCGCCCAGGCCCCGGCC
This sequence comes from Solidesulfovibrio aerotolerans, assembly GCF_009856865.1. Taxonomy (GTDB): domain Bacteria; phylum Desulfobacterota; class Desulfovibrionia; order Desulfovibrionales; family Desulfovibrionaceae; genus Solidesulfovibrio; species Solidesulfovibrio aerotolerans. The sequence continues at coordinate 14,133 of NZ_WVUD01000046.1, forward strand.
CCGGTGCCGGCGCCGACCCTCCAGCCGCCGGCGACAGGCCAGCCCGTCCAACAATCCGGATTGCAGGCCGCCGCCCCAGGGGCCACGGGCTCCACGCCCGCGCCAGGGTACGCCCCGAATACTCCTCCAGGCTACGCTCCCAACGCGCCCGCCGTCCCAGGCTACGCTCCTGGCCAGGCTCCTTCGGCGGCAGGCTATGCGGCCATCCCCACAGGCCATCTCCCGGCTGCCCCGGGCTATGCCCCGACCGCGCCCGGGTATCCCCCTGTGTCCGCCGCCCCGCCAACGGCAGCCGGCCCGGCCGCGCCGCCGCCGGGACTCGAAAAAATGATGCTCCAAAGCTTTTGCCGGGAATACGAAATCCCGCTGTCCGTGGCCGTGCAGCGGCTGGCCAAGCACCGCATCACCGCCTTTGGCGACATGAGCTTTGGCGAGCTCGCCCTGGAAAATAACCGCACCCCGGCCGACATCATGCGGCTGGTGGTGTCGCAGTAGCGTAAAGGGCGAAGAACCGGCCAACGTCCCGGTTCTTCGCCCTTTGGCGCATCCGCCAGTCATCCAGCCCTCCAATCCATCACCCAAACCCCATCGGGGGGTCCGGGGACCGGCGCGCCGCCGCAGTTCCCTCGGGCCAATGCGCATCCGCCACCCAAACCCCGTTGGGGGGCCCGGGGGGATCATCCCCCCGGCGGGTGCAGGGCAGCGCCCTGCCGGGGCTCGGGGCAGCGCCCCGATTCTCCCCCGTTACAGGGGCGGGCGGACTTCGACGCGGTTGCGGCCGGCGCTTTTGGCTTGGTAGAGGGCGGCGTCCGAGGCGGCGAGCAGGGTTTCCGGTTCCAGGTCCATGTTGGGGACGATGCCGGAGATGCCGATGCTGACGGTGACGATGTCGGCCACGGGTGACGAGGCGTGTTCGATGGCGGCGGCCCGCACGTTGCTGCGGATGAGGCCGGCGATGGAGAGGGCACCGGCAAGATCGGTGCAGGGGAGCAGGGCGACGAATTCCTCGCCGCCGTAGCGGGCGACAAAGTCGCCGGGACGTTTGAGGGCTTCGTCGATGGCTTCGGCCACGCGGCGCAGGCACAGGTCGCCCTGGAGGTGGCCGTAGGTGTCGTTATAGGCTTTAAAGCAATCGATATCGATCATAAGCGCCGACAGCGGCGTGCCGTCGCGGCGCGAGCGCAGCCATTCCTTGCGGAAGGCGTCTTCGAAGCAGCGGCGGTTGGGCACGCCGGTGAGGCCGTCCTGGTTGGAGAGCTGCTCGAATTTGCGGGTCAGGGCTTCGAGTTCGGTTTCCCGGGCTTTGCGCTGATCCATTTCCTCTTTGAGCCGCAGGGCGGAGCGGACCCGGGCGCGCAGCTCCATGCTGTTGACGGGCTTGGCCAGAAAGTCCATGGCCCCGGCTTCAAAGGCGCGCTCCAGGCTGGCGGCTTCGTCCTTGACCGTGACGATGATGATGGGGATGTCGCGCAGCCGATGGTCGGCTTTTATAAGGCGGGTGGCGTCGATACCGTCGATATCGGGCATGACCACATCCATGAGGATGAGGTCGATGTCCGGCACTTCGTAGGTGCGGCAGCGGTCGTCGAGCAGGGCCAGGGCTTCACCGGCAGACCCGGCGCACAGGGGATCGACGTAGCCGGCTCCTTTGAGGATGGTGGAGAGGAGCAGCCGGGAGGAGTCGGAGTCATCGACGATGAGGATATTCATGCCGGTCCCGGTGAGACGGTTTGGCAAGGCGCAGGGGGAACGTTCCCGCTAGCGGCAGCAGGCACAATCTGCCAAGTCTGTATAAAGCCGTGGGCTGCATAGGAAACGCTGTATTTCACGGTGCAGATATTGCCGGATTGGAAAAAAAAAGCAACCGTCAACCGCCTGTCACCGTGCCAAGGCGCGTGGCCAGCCGGGCCATGGTGTCGCGGTCGGTGAAATCAAAGCGCAGCGGCGTCAGGGTGATGTAGCCGGCGGTCAACAGCGCCCGGTCGGTGTCGGGGGCCAGGGCTTCAGGCGGGATGACGCCGGTAAGCCAGTGGTAATCGCGGCCGCGCGGGTCCTGGCGGGTGACGTACCAGTCTTTGTAGACAGCGGCAGTCGGCGGACAGATGCGCAGCCCCAGGGTTTCGGCCACGGGCCGGTTGGGAAAATTGAGATTGAGCACGCACCGGGGCGGGGCGGCTTCCCAGGGGCGGCCGGCGATAAAGGCGGCGACGTATTCGCCCTGGGCGAGCAGATCGCTGGGGGCGAAGTTGTCGTCGGAAACGGCCACGGCCGGGTAGCCCATGAGCGCACCTTCGGTTGCAGCCGAGACGGTGCCGGAATACAGGATGTCGATACCGACGTTGGCCCCGGCGTTGATGCCGGAGACGACGAGATCGGGTTTTTCGGCCATAAGCGTCGTTAAAGCCAGCTTGACGCAATCGGCCGGGGTGCCGGAGACGCCCAACCCCTGAAAGCCGTTTTCTCTAAATTCCTTGACCCGCAGCGGCGAGGCAATGGTTATGGCGTGGCCCACGGCGGATTGCTCGGAAATGGGGGCCGCCACCAGGACGTCGTGTCCGGCGGCAACCAGCCCCTGGTAGAGATGGCGGATGCCGACGGCCTGAATGCCGTCGTCGTTGGTCAAAAGGATGCGCATAGAGCCTCCAGCCCGGCCGCGTTTGGCCCGGCGGGCGCACTATGCCCAAGGCGGCCGGCATTGACAACCGCCGTTGGCGCGGGCAACCTCGCCTACCCGCAATAATGAACGAATGCCCAAGCGAAGTCGCCGTGATAGAAAAAAGCCGATTCGTTAAAGATCTCGCGGCCGGCCAGACCGTTGCCGAGGTGTTCTGCCTGGGCGCGGCCCGGCTTGGCCAAGCTAAAAACGGTCCTTTCTGGACGCTGGTTCTGGAAGACGTCACCGGCCAGATCGAGGCCAAGATCTGGAGCCCGGCGGCCCAGGCCTATGCCGCTCTGGCGGCCGGGCAGTTCGTCTGGGTCGAGGCCCAGGTCGGGGCCTACCGCGACCGGCCGCAAGTCAATATCGACCGGCTGCGGGTGCTCACGCCTGAGGAATTCGCGCCGGATCTGGCCCAGTTCGTGCCGTCGAGCGCCGAGCCGCCCGAGGGGCTTTTGGAGAAGCTGATCGAACTGTGCCGGGCTGAGATTTCCCATGCGCCGTGGCGCAAGTTTACGTCCAAGGTGCTGACCCAGGCCGACTTTCGCGACCGCTGGCTGGAGGCGCCCGGGGCCAAAAGTGTGCACCATTCCTACCGGGGCGGCCTGCTGGAACATACCTTGGCCGTCTCCCGGCTGGTGCTGTCCATCTGCGACCGCTATCCGGCGCTGGACCGCGATACGCTCCTGGCCGCCGCCGTGTGCCACGATATGGGCAAGGCCTGGGAGCTGACCTCCGGGCCGGGCCGGGACTACACCAGCGAGGGGCGTCTGCTCGGGCACATCATCATCGGGTTGCAACTGGTGGAGCCGCTGCTCAAAAAGTGCGCCATCGAGCCGGATCTGGCGCTTCATTTCCAGCACATCCTGCTGGCCCATCACGGTGAATACGAATACGGCTCGCCGCGTCGGCCCAAGACCGCCGAGGCCTTTGTCCTGCACTTCGCCGACAACATCGACGCCAAGATGAACCAGATTTTCGGGACGTTTGATGACGAGACCGATGCGGCCGGAACGTGGTCGCCGTATGTGCGCACGCTTGAGCGCTATCTCTACAACCCGCCGCGCACCCCGCGCCCGGTGGCCGAAAAAGCCCCGAAACCCAAGGAAAAGGACGCCCACCAGTGTTTGTTACCTTTGAAGGCGTAGAGGGGTCGGGAAAATCCACCCAGATCGGGCGGCTGTGTGCGGCCCTGGAAATGGCCGGACGCCGGGTCGCGCTGACCCGCCAGCCCGGCGGTTGCGAGCTGGGGCGGACCTTGCGGGCCATCCTGCTGTCGCAAAAAAGCAGTAATCTTGACGACCGGGCCGAACTGTTCCTCTATCTGGCTGACCGGGCCCAGCATGTGGCCGAGGTCGTGCGGCCGGCCTTGGCCGCCGGACAGGTGGTGGTCTGCGACCGCTACGTCGATTCCACCGTGGCTTATCAGGGCTACGGCCGGGGCCTGGACGTGGCCCTTTTAACGCAGCTTAACGAGGTGGCCGTGGCCGGTCTGCAACCCGACCTGACGCTTCTTCTCGACCTCGACGCGGCCACGGGCCTGACCCGGGCCGTGGCCCGCAACGACGCGAGCGGTCTGGCCCAAAGCGAAGGCCGCTTCGAGGCCGAGCACCTCGATTTCCACACCCGGGTGCGCCAAGGGTATCTGGCCCTGGCCGCTGCCCAGCCCGCCCGTTTCGTCATCATCGACGCCGCCCCGGACCCTGATTACGTAGCCCAGGCCGTCTGGCAGGCCGTGGCTGCCCGTCTCGCGTAAAGAGAAGAGAAGACAGAAGATGCCTCCGGCGGCCGGGGGGGATAATCCCCCCCGGACCCCCTTGATAGGAGAAGTTTTAAAGGGGTTGAGGCCCACGACATCCTGGCCCCCATAAACCCCTTGCCTTCCAGGAGGGAATCCAAAGGGGCCACCCCTTTGGCCGCCGGAGGCTCTCCCTTTCGGATGCCTCCGGCCCCCTCCCTTACTCCCCTCTTCGCATCACCCGGGCCAGGGCGGCCTGCAAGGCGTCGGCCTCCACGGGCTTGGCCAGGTAGTCGTCGGCCCCGGCGGCCAGGAACCGTTCGCGGTCGCCGGTCATGGCGTGGGCAGTGACCACGATGACAGGAATGTCGGTTCGGTCGCCATAGATGGCCCGATCCCGCAGGATGGCCAGGGTTGCCAGACCGTCCATGCCGGGCATCTGGATGTCTAAGAGCACGATGTCCACGGTTGCATTCTCAAAAATATCCAAGGCAGCCTGGCCCGAAGCCGCTTCCAGGACCGTGTGGCCGTGTCGGCGCAGCAGCCCGCCCAGGGCCAGCCGGTTGATGCGTTCGTCCTCGACCAGGAGAATGCGCAGATGGGGCTGGGGGGCGGTTGTTTTGACCAACTCCTTATGGGGAGGCTCGGTCGGTGCGGCGGCCAGTTCCAGGGCGCACAGGACGTGGGTGCCGATACCGGGTTCGCTGTCGATGCGCACCTCGCCCCCCATGAGCCGGGCCAGCCGGTCGACGATGGACAGCCCAAGCCCGGCTCCCTGGTGGATGCGGGTGTTGGAGGCATCGACCTGGGTGAAGGGGGCGAACACTTCGGCGAGCATGTGGCGGGGAATGCCGATGCCGGGGTCGCTGACGCCAAGGACCAGTCGGACCGTCCCGGGGGTGCTGCCCGGAGAGGCCCCGGCTTCTATAGTGATGGTTCCGGCCGGCGTGAACTTGATGGCGTTGCCCACGAGATTGAGTAAAATCTGGCGAATACGGCCTTCGTCGCCGAGGAGCTTGGCTGGCACCGAGGGGGCGATGGCGGTTTCCAGGGTCAGCCCCTGGTTTTTAAGCGCCGTGGTAAACACAGCCCTAATGGCTCCCATGACATCGGCCAGGGCGAAAGGGGCCTTGGCCAGTTCGAGTTTGCCGGATTCGACCCGGGAAAGGTCGAGGATGTCGGTTAACAGGCGGGTCAGCCGGCGCCCGGAGTCCAGGGCTGTGTCCACGCAGTCGCGCTGCTCCTCGTCAAGGCCCGTGTCCTCCAGAATCTGGAGCATGCCGAGCAGGCCGTTTAAGGGCGTGCGGATTTCGTGGCTCATATTGGCCAGGAATTCGCTTTTGGATTTGCTGGCGGCGTCGGCGGCTTCCTTGGCGGCGGCCAGACGGGCTTCGGACAGGCGCAGGGACTCTTCGGCCCGCTTGCGCTCGGTGATGTTGGTAAACATGCCAAAAGCTCCGGCAAAGCCGCCGGCCGGGTCGTATTCGCTGGAGAGGGCAATAAGCGTCCAGAGCTCCTGGCCATCGGCGCGCCGCAGGCGCCGTTCGTAGAGGCCGCCGCCGGGCGGGGACGCTTCACGGCGCATAAGCGCCCGATGGCGCTCGTGGTCTTCTGCATACAGAAAATCCAGCATGGGCCGGCCGAGCATGTCCTGGGGGGCCAGGCCGAGCATGGTGCCCATGACGGCGTTGACGTAGGTGGTGCTCCAGTGGGCGTCAACGGCCCAGATGCCTTCGTTGGCCGTTTCCACGATGCGGCGGTAGCGGGCCTCGCTTTCGCGCAGTTGGCGTTCGGCCCGTTTGCGGGTGGAGATGTCGCGGATGACGCCGACCACGTAACGGTTGCCGGCGGCGTCGATATGCAGGCTTTTGCGGGTCATAAACGTGCGGCGGTTGCCATCGGCGTCAATGACGGTTTCCTCGGCAACGTCCTCGACGCCGCAGGCCAGGACCATGGCATCGTTTTTGATTGAAGCGGACTCGGCGGCGTCCGGGAAGACGGTGGCGGCATCCTGGCCGACGAGGTTAACGCGGGAGCGTCCGGCCAGGGCGCAGAAGGCTTCGTTGACGACAAAGAAGCGGTGGTCGGGATCTTTGATGAAAAAAGGGTCGGGCATGGTATCAACCACCCGGCCAAGGAAGGGGTCGTCACCGCAGGGAGACGCGCTTTTGCGGCGACGCCAGCGACGCCAGAGGAGGGGGCCGAGCGTTGCGGCGCACAGGACAAGGAGGATGCCGACAAGGCCTGCCTGGGAGGTCATGTCCAAACCGTGTTTCTCCGGGATGCTTGCGCTGACACCGGCAGCGCGCCGTATTCGGCCGCGCAGGATGCGGCAACATCCGGCCAGGGTTGCGGTGGCAGCGGCACGGAGCAGCCCACCGCGTACCAGAGGGCAGATAGGGCGGGGTGCCGGCCGGTGTTACGGTGACAGGCCCGGTCCGGGAAAGACGCCACCGGGAGGCGTTGCCGACTGGGCGGCCGGGGTCAGCCCAGGGCGGCCAGGGTCTTTTCCACCGGCCGACGCTCGGGCACCGTGGGCAGGGCTGCGCCGTCGCGCCCGGCGGCCGACACGTACAGGCCGCAAAAGCAGGCCCCGTATTCGGCCACATCGGCATCGCGGTAGGCGCATGGGCAGACCACGTCCCTGTCCAGTTCGAATTTCCCCGAAGCCAGCCGGCAGGGGCAGGCCATGTAGCCGTAGCGGTCCTTGTTGACCAACAGACCAGCCATGAGCTCCAGGGTCATCGCTTTGTCGGGATTGAAGAAATAGCCTTTGGCCGCCTGGAGGGGGGCCAACGTGTCGTAGAGTCCCTGGGCGTCCATTATTTGTTGCACGCGCCAAGGGCGGTTTCGATTTCATCCCGGCGGAAACCCACGATGACCTTGTTGCCGATAACGATGGTGGGAAAGGACAGGGATGGATTGAGTTTGCGCACGACATCCATGACAGCGGCCCGCTCCTCGCCCGTCAGATAGTCCACGTGGACACACTCGTACGGGATATGCTTTTCATCGAGAAATTCCTTGGCGTGCTTGCAGTGCACGCAGGTGGTCAGGGCATAGACCTTGATTTCGGCATCCATGGATATTCTCCTTAAAAAGCTGCGGGTCAGCGGGGCGTGTAGTGCGTTCCGTTTCGTATTCCTTTTTCCAGACGCCGGGTCAAGTGCGAAAGGGGCCAGGTGAGCAGCAGATAGAGCAGGGCCAGGGGCAGATAGGATTCAAACGTCCGGTAGGTGGTGGCGTTGACCACTTCGGCCGCTTTGGTCAATTCCCGCAGGCTGATGACCGAGAGCAGGGAGGAATCCTTGATGCAGGACACGAACTGGCCGGTGACCGGGGCCACGATGCGCCGGGCAGCCTGGGGCAGGATCACATAGAACAAGGTTTGCCGGTGGGTCAGGCCCGAGGACCGGGCCGTTTCCCACTGGCCGCGTTCCACAGACTCCACCCCGGCCCGCACCATCTCCGAAATATAGGCCCCGGAGAAAAAGGCGAGGGTGGCCGTGCCGATCAGATACGGGCTGTCCACCTGCACCACCACGCCGACGCAGAAATAAAAGATGAGGATTTGGACCAGAAGCGGCGTGCCCCGAAAGGCCCCGACATAGAGGGCGGCCAGTTCGGTCAAGACAATGTTGCCCGACACCGAGGCCAGCCCCGAAGCCAGACCGCAAGCCAAACCAAGGCTTATGGCCCCAAGAGACACGGCCAGGGTCATGCCCAGGCCGCTCAAAAAGATGGCCCGGTAGGCCCACACCACAGACCAGTCCCAGTGGTAGTGCAGCCGCGACAGCGACAGCCACAAAAGGCCCCCGAAAACAGCCAATATGGCCGTCCGCACGGCCAGACGCGCCATCCTAATGGCTCCGCATGGCAAAGGCCCCGGCCGGCAAGACCAATACGTAGGGAACCCGCATGCCGAAATCCTGGACCAGACGGGCGGCAATTTCCTTGGAGGAATCCCGGTTGGCCGTGGTCAGGTAGACAGTGTTGGCTTCGGTTTCGATCTGGCCGGTTTCGTTTTTCCAGCCGCCGACCCCCGAGCCCATCCGGGTGTAGCCGCCAAAGGACTCGGCCAAAAAGGCTTCAAAAGCCGGCAGGACCGGGGCCGCGTCACTCCCGTCGGCCAGAGCGGCGGGGACCACGAACAGGTGGGCGAAAACCTGGACCATATCGGCCCGGGCCGGGGTTGCAAGGCCAAGGCAGGCGAGGCTTACGGCCAGGATGCACTGACGGAGAAACTGCGGCATGCCGACTCCTTGGGCTGGGGGATGGGCGGTTTTGCCGGACCGTTTCGGTCCGGGGGGGACGGCTGTCCTCCCCCGGCCCGCCCGGGATCAGGCGGGCCGGGGGGAGGCTATTGGCCGAGAATTTCCTTGAAATGCTTGGCCCGAAGCGTTTCCAGCGTACCGTCGGCCCGGATGGTGGCGATATACATTTCCAGGTATTGCCACAAGTCAAAATCGCCTTTTTGCAGGGCGATGCAAAATGGCTCGTAGGTGAACGGGGTCAAAAGCGCCCGGGTGGTGTCAGGGTTTTGCTTGTGGTGCTTGGCGATGGAAATTTGATCGTAGAGAAAGGCGTCGGCCCGGCCGTTGGCCACGTCGCTGGCGCAGGCCGTTTCTTCCTGGTAGCGGTTGATGGTGGCCTTGGGGAAGCGTTTGGCGGCCACCAGATCGGCGGTGGTGCCGGTTTTGACGGCGATGACCCGGCCCGGGGCGTCGAGGCCGGCCACATCGGTTAAGTCCGGGGCTTTTTTGGTGCTGACCAGGGCGCACAGGCCGGTGGTGAAATAGGGGGAGGAAAAGGTGATGGACTTGGCCCGTTCCAGGGTGCCGGTGATGCCGGAAATGATCAGATCGATCTTGCCGGCGGTGAGCGCCGGGATAAGCCCCGTCCACTCCATGTCTTTTATTTCCAGTTCCACGCCCAGGCGTTCGGCCAGGGTGCGGGCGATGTCCACGTCAAACCCCACGGGCTTGCCCTGCTCGTCCACGTACTCAAAGGGCCAGAACTTGAGTTCCATACCAACGACGAGTTTTCCGCGTTTGGCGATCTGGCGCAGCGTGCTGCCTTCGTAAACGTCGTAGGGCGTTATGGCCAGGGCGGTGCCACAGCACATGGTCAGGGCCACAAAGGCCAGACTCACGATGCGGATGAAGCGGATCATGGGGCATCCTCCGGGTTATGGGTTGGGCCAGGGTGGTCAAACAGCCGTCGAGGCTTTATGACTAGCAAAAAAAGACGGAAAAGAAACCCTGTCCGGTCGGTTGCCGGGCAAAGAATCGGCGGGCGGGAGGAAGCAGGCATGAAGCGCAGATTGGCGATTACGGTGATGGTTGTGTCTTTGGCGCTTTCGGGCTGTCTGGCTCCCCGGCCCGAGACAGTGGCCCGCAACTGGCGGCCGGACGGGGCCGGGGGAAAAAGTCTGGGGCAATTGCTGGCTGTTTCGCCGGGGCTTGTGGGCGCGACCTGGGAATCTTTCGACGGCCCGGGCGGGGAGCCGGTGGTGCGGCTGGCGGCGGAATACAATCCGGCCGTTGCGGGCCGGGGCTGTCCGGCCCCCGGGACCGGGCGGCGGCCGGCCGCCCGGACGTTTCTGCTCCTGACGCTGTCCGTTTCGCCCGGCGGGGCAGTGGATTTCGTCTCGGCGACGGGGCAGGCCTACACCGAGGGCGGGGCCTATGCCGCCTTTCCCCTGGACATCGGGGTCATCGCCGCCCTGGTGGCCCGGACCCCGCCCCTGCCCTGCGCGGCGCTTAACGTGCCGGGGTATCTGTAGCCCCCGCCCCTTATTTGCCCTTGCTGGCCTTGATGGCTTCTTCGAGCTGCTCGAAGGTGGGGCGCTGGTGGATGGGGATGGCCCGGCGGCCGGCTTCCAGGGCCACCGGGGGCGGGTTGCCGCCGACAAAGGCGGTCAGCGAGGCCTTGGCCACCAGCAGGATGGACTCGGTTTCCTTGGCCCGGTATTCGATGTTGGTGGCGACGGGAGCCACGAAACCATACGCCAGCAAAACGCCCATGAACGTGCCGACCAGGGCCGCGCCGATGCTGTGGCCCAGGACTTCGGCCGGCTCGTTGAGCTTGCCCATGGTGATGACGACGCCCAGAACGCAGGCCACAATACCCATGGCCGGCAGACCGTCGGCCACCTTGGTGATGCTGTGAGCCGGAATCAGGGCCTCGTGCACCGTGGCTTCAATGTCCGCGTCCATGATGGTCTCGAATTCGTGGGCCTCGATGTTTACCGTAGAAAAAATCCGCATGGTGTCGCAAATAAAGACTAAAACCTCGTGGTTTTTCTTGTTCTTGGCGAAGTTGGCAAAGATCGGGCTTTCAGCCGGGCGTTCCACATCTTTTTCAATGGACACCAGACCCTCGCGGCGGATTTTCATATAGAGGCCCGACAGGGTGGTCAGCAGCTCGGTGTAGTAGGCCTTGCTGGTGGTCATGCCGCCGAAAATGGTCATCGCGCCCTTAAAGGTGGCGATGAGGACTTCCTTGGGCGAACTGATGACAAGCGCCCCCAGGGAGGCACCGGCGATCATGAGCAACTCCGGCGGCGCGGCCGACAGGATCAGGTCGAAGTTGCCCTTTTCCAGGATGAAGCCGGAGAGGATGCAGCCAATGACGATGATGGTGCCAAGTATTACGAACATGGTGGCGTCGTTTCCTGCCCGGGCCGCTAGAACTGGCCTTCGGTCGATTTGTCGTAGATGGTGTTGATCTGTTTTTCCAGCACTTCGCCAACGTCAGGGGGCTTGGGTGCCGCCGGCTTGGCCGATCCCGAGCCGCTCCCGGCGGATTTCTCGCCGGGCTTGGGCTCCCTAAACAGCAGGATGCTGATGCGGCGGTTTTTCGGATCGTAGGGTTTGCCGGCAATGTAGGGCTTGGTGTCGGCATAGCCTGTGACCTGGGCCACGTTGTCGGGGTTAAGCCCGGCATTGACCATGAACCGGCGGGCCGAAAGCGCCCGGCCGGCCGAAAGATCCCAGTTGGAATAGGTGCCGGAATAGCGGTAGGCGTCGGTGTGGCCCTCGATGGCCACCTTGACGTTTTCTTTTTTGATCACGTCGGTGACGGCGGCCAGGATGCGCTGGGCATCGGGCATCAGCGATACGCCGCCGAGATCAAACAGCGGCCGCTCGGTTTTGTCCATGATCTCGATACGCACCTTGTCCCGGTCCTGGGTCACCGACACCTGTCCGGCCAGTTCGGGCACGGTCTTTTCCAGCGCCTGCTCGACTTGCCGTTCCAGCGCTCCGGCCTGGGCCGCAGCCTCGGCCTGGGCCTTGGCCTGGGCGGCAGCTTCAGCCTTGGTTTGGGGGGCGGCTTCCTTGCCGCCGTCCATGTCGCCGGCATTCTGGCCTTTGCCGCCGGAGGGCTGTTCGCCTTCCCGGTCGATGGCCACGTCAGGGCGTTCGGACTGGCTGCCGACCACCGCGCCAGGGGGGCCAAGGCCGCCCGTGTCCAGGAGCTGGGCTGAGGGGCCGGGGTTTTGAAAGAGGCTGAAATCGTTGAAATAGGAGGCGAGTTCTTCTTTTTTTTCCTGCGGGGCGTTGCTTAAAAGCCACATGAGCAGAAAAAAGGCCATCATGGCGGTGACAAGGTCGGCGTACGCGACCTTCCAGGAACCGCCATGGGCACCAGCCGAGATCTTTTTGACCCGCTTGATGATGATATTTTTTTTGTGCTCGGCGTCGGCCATGACCCCTCCGTCCATCCCTATCGGTCGCGTAAGCGATTCCGTTTAGGGGACGGTCGCCAAGGATGGTAGTTACGCAGGAGCGGGACAAAGGGCAACCCGGGGGGGCGGGCGGTATAACACCAGCCAAGTCAAGCCGGGGATAAGTTTGTGAGATTGGAGCGGCAAGGGCATTATACGTGCATCCGATTCCTCTCGAACAGATGACGATCAATCAATATGGTTTGTAGGGCAATGCACCGGAATTGGCATTCAAGAAAACCCTTCCTCGCTCGGGCTCGTGCTAGACGGGCAATCTATTATACGTTAATATATTTCAAGATTGTTGACCGCTTGCCGACCGTATTCGATTTGAGTTGGGTATTAACCCTACAAAATAGGCTTTATAATCCAAATAATGGAGATTTCGCCTTGAACATAGTAAGGAGATATCTATGAAAGTTTTTGGCTTTCGTGCTGACCCTAACTCTCCACGTTTTGCCATTGTGGAAAAAGTTGACGAGCAGTTCACATTGTTGAATTCATCCTCCGACAACAAACTTGCATATCCAGTGCAGTGTATCGAGGTGTCGGATAGATTAGTATGGCTTTACCGCGAGTTTGAAAGAATAATCATTGCGCACGAAGGTATTTCTTCTGTGGTTATAAAGGCAAATGAGTACGGGACTGAAAGTTCTTCAAAACGCTTTTCTAGTTATCAAGATGCAGCTCTCGTGCTTTTGTGTGGTTTCCGTGGGATTCGTGTTGATGTAAAGACATATAATTCGCTTTCAACTAAAAGTGCTGATGTTAAAATTCATGCCGCAAGCCGCGTTGGTCAAACGACGAAATATTGGGATGTTAAGATGGCTGATGCCGTAGTTGCTGCGTGGTGGGGTATTAATAATATATGAGTATGCTCCCTGCCTCTATGCCGATTACGCGTGGAACGAAATTCTATAATAAGTCATTACTGTCCGGCTAAGAAAAGGCTTGACGCCTGAAAGCGACAACTGGTGCAAGCTCATGATGCCTTTCCACTTAGGCGATCAATTTTGAAAAAATGGCATAAATTGCCATGACATCAAGTTC
>NZ_WVUD01000047.1 GCF_009856865.1 Solidesulfovibrio aerotolerans
GAACTTGATGTCATGGCAATTTATGCCATTTTTTCAAAATTGATCGCCTAAGTGGAAAGGCATCATGAGCTTGCACCAGTTGTCGCTTTCAGGCGTCAAGCCTTTTCTTAGCCGGACAGTAATGATTGAAAACATTAAAAAGACACACAAGTACGTCGCAGCAATTGACACCTACTACAAAAACAACATTATGAAGCTGGCCACATCAAATCCAGAAAAAGAAGCGATCGAGATGTCATGCTTGATCTGTGACACGAAATACCCTGTCAAACCAAAAGAAACCTGGAGATACCTGTGCCCCGTTTGTTACAAGAAGTGTTATTTACAGTTGAAACAAAATCGCAGTGGAGAAGAAATTAGAAACATTATTCTTAGCCTCAAGGCGAAGACTGACGATACGAACACCATCATTGAAAAGCTTATTGAAATTGCAAAAGAAGACTAGAAAATAGCATACTATTCAATAGCCTTATGGAAAGACGAGGAATCTCTAGCACAGACTCCTCGTCTTTCTTTTGTCAAAGACCAAACACGGAGAAAGTTATGAAAGTTCAATGTTTATGGGACGAATCACATTGGTTCAGTCCTGATAGATTCAGAAAATACAACTTTCTATGCGATGAATGCTACGAAGAAATTTACAAACCATATGCAGCACTGTTTTCGCTGAAACAATTCGAAGAAAACCTTGAAACTATCAAAGCACAGATGAAAAACTCTAGAACCCGTAAATGGACGGCAGGAGAAGCACTGATTGTCAGAACCCTTGGATTCGATACCCTTGTAAAGATTGATTTGTTTGAAAATAATCTCGTGTAACAGCCTGTTTTAGTTCGCTACCAGAAGGTGGACCGCCCTACTCCGGTGGTTCACCTTTTTTTAACGGCGTAGTATGCTGGGCCAGGATCAGTCCCGGGCTGATCCCAGTGCCATTGCCGCCCAGCTGGGCCAGTAGTGGCGAGTATATCCCATCGGCAGCAGCTTGGGAAGTTTACATGGTGTTGCCGTTGAGAGAGAAAAGATCAAGAATTACTGGGAATGAGATGTTCCTATGGTTGCCGAGATAATTACCGTGCATCCACCGATTTCCCAGGATTCCAGCTTACTGGACTTTTTGAAAACCTGGGAATTTGCCGTTTATCGGCTCTTGAAAAACTCAGGATCCTGTGGATCGGCGGGTCAGCGGAAACTCATAAAACTCAAAAGTCAAGCAAAACAAGGTAATATCGTCATTTTTGAGTAAAAAAGCACCTGTCAGATGGCATAATCCTGCCATTTTTCAGTAGGGGAAGGAGTCAAAAAAGTGAGTAACCGCGTTTTTAGTCCCAAGGCGAAGAATGGATTGTCAAAACCCTGGGGTTACATATCCTTGTAAAAATAGACTTTGTTTGAGAATAATCTGGCCTATTACCGGACTTGCTCGTCTTCGAAGGTGGACCGCCCTGCCCCGGTGGTTCACCTTTTTTTAACGGCGTAGTATGCTGGACCAGGATCGCTCCTTGGTGGTCCCATTGTTAGTGCCGGCCAGCTGACCCAGCAGAGGTGAGTGTATCCCATTGGCAGCAACTTGGAAAGTTTACTTGGTGTTACCGTTGACGAAGAAAAGTACAAGAATTACAGTCGACAAGAAGTCCTTGGGTTTGCCGCGAAAATCACCTTGAGACCGATGCCCTAGGATTCTAGTTTACTGGATTTTTTGAAAATGAGTAATTTGCCGTTTTTTTCGGCACGGGGAATGGCATAATATATTCTTCATATTGCAAGAGAGACACTACGTTTACAACGAACTAGTATCGTCCTATTAAATGCAATGATGGATACCCAAACGTTCGGTCCAAAATGAAACAAAACCTTGCTTTGCTTACATGGAATACTTATGCAAGATATAGAAAAAACAAAAGAAGAGCTTACGGTCGAGTTACAAGCCGCAAGGAAATTAATTTCAGAACTTTGGAGTATTGAAACTGATCGTCAGTTAGCTGAAGAAGCTCTGAAAGAATCGGAACAATTTCTAAGGTCAACGTTGGACTGTCTTTCTGCTAACATTGCTTTGCTGGACAACCAAGGAAATATTTTGCATGTCAATAAAGCATGGAATGATTTCGCTCGACAAAATGGCCTTTACCCAAATGACGTTTCAATAGGAACAAACTATTTGGATATCTGTGACAAGGCTTCTGGAACATATGCGAAAGAGGCAGTTCACTTTGCAAAAGGGATTAGAAGTGTCGCGGGTGGGGAGACAGATTTTTTCATACTTGAGTACCCATGCGACTCACCAACTAAAAGAAGGTGGTTTGCAGGACGGGTCACCCCATTCCCCGGCGAAAGCCCTCGCAAAGTTGTTGTCGCCCATGAAGAAATAACCGAACGGAAGATGGCCGAAGAAGAGATGCGTGAAAGTGAAATTCGCTTTCGGCGCATAACAGACTCTGCACTAGATGCCATATTGATGATCGATCCTCAAGGAAAAGTATCTTTTTGGAATCCAGCTGCTGAACGCTTACTAGGCTACACGAAAGATGAAGCCAGTGGCCAGGATTTACACTCCCTTATTGCTCCGGAAAGATATTTTGATGCTTATACTACAGGATTCGAGAAGTTTCACCATACCGGTCAAGGCGATGCTATTGGCAAGACTTTAGAACTTTTCGCACGTATAAAAGACGGTCGCGAGATTCCTATTTCTCTGTCACTTTCTTCACTTCTCACAGCTGACGGTTGGCATGCTGTCGGAATTATTCGAGACAATTCTGAGCTACAACGACTCGAAAAGGTAAAAGACGACTTAGAACGTATTTCTCGTCATAATTTAAAAAGCCCACTGACTGGCATTATAAATATTCCAGAACTTCTTATGGATGACGACAATTTAACAGTCCAGCAGAAGAATATGCTTAACTTGGTTATTGTCTCAGGGCGGAAAATGCTATTACAGATAAACAGTTCCCTGGACTTATATAAGATTGAAAGCGGCACATACGATTTCCTGCCTCAGGAATGTGACTTACTTGAAATCATCAAAGGAGTATGTGAACTACTTGGCAGAGGGATTGGATTCAATCCGAACAAAGTGTACATTCATGAAAATTACACACCAAATGACACAACAGGTCTCTCTATTTATTCCGATTCAGGACTATTAGAAATAGTTCTGCTCAATCTTATAAAAAATGCTGTCGAAGCAAGTGTGCTTGACGAACCAATAGAAGTATCCATCTCATACGATAGCGCCAATTGTACTATTGTAATTTCCAACAGCCGCCCGGTTTCTACTGAGATTCGAGATAAATTTTTTGAAAAATATACAACTGCAGGAAAGTCTGGTGGAACTGGCTTAGGAACTTATAGTGCAGCCATTATGACCAGAGCAATCGGAGGAACAATTTTTATGACAACATCAGATGAAATTGGAACAAAAGTCACTGTGTGTATCCCCAAAGTGCCAAGGTCCTAGATGTTATTTCCAAAGCACCTTAAGCTGACAAGAAAATCTTGAAGCAAGAAACTGGCGATTCGCTCAGACACCAATAATCTACAACTTTAGTTTACTAAACTTTTGAAAATCCAGGAATTTGCCGTTTTCTAGGCGCTGAAAATCGTAGGATTCTGCGAACGCAGACCTACCATGTACCGCTACTCCCGGGAACAAACTGAAAACACACTGTAAATGCGAAGTTTTACACAAAGAGAAGTGCAGAATGGCAAAGTTTTGCGATTAAAGCCGATAGGCAGCCCAAAAAACGAAAGAAATTTCGTTTTTGACCACCGAACGGACTAGATTTAGGCCAAAGTGATGTAAGATATCGATATTACACGCACTACTTTTCTAGTTTGCAACTAAATCGACCGGAAGGATATGAACTTGAGCAGCGATCAGTTACATACAAAATGCGCCCCACCTGAACGTTTAAGCATTAATGAAGTACAGGAAGAGAGAGAACAGCTTTCTGGACACATATGCTCTAGCTACTTTGACTTCTTTCCCCTTCCGCTCATTGTTTTAAACAGTCACCGGCAAATAGTTTTCAGCAATAAAGCTTTTTTAGACATCCTTGGCATCCACGACCTAGGCAATTTCCTTGGGCTTCGCCCCGGTGAAGCAATGGGTTGTAGCTACGCCCACGTGGAAGAAGCAGGATGTGGCACTTCTACATTTTGCCGTGAATGTGGTGCTCTTCGAGCAGTATTAGAAAGCATGATCGGCAATGCAAAAGCGCAGCACGACTGTCAACTCCTGGTAAGCCACAACGATGAAAGCTCGGCAAAAGACCTGAGAGTATTTGTTTCTCCTTGGGATGTTGAAAACGCAAAGTATTATGTTGTCTCAATCGTAGATATAGAAGACGAAAAACGTAGAAAAATACTGGAACGAATCTTTTTTCACGATATTCTTAATGCAGCCGGAGGAGCAAAAGCTCTACTCGATACTTTATTTGACGAAGTTCCAGAAGAAAGTAAAGAATTAATGAGCCTTGTCCAAGCGTCACTGTTTGGCCTTGTAGAAGAAATTAAGAAACAAAAACAGTTATTAGCGCTTGAAAACAAAGAATACAAGCTCTCTATGATAACTCTCCAAGGATTAGAGCTTGTAAATTTAGCAGTAAAAGAATACAAAAACCATCCCAAAGCATACGATAAAACCATATCGATTGATGAAACTAGCCAAAACGTCCAAATAACATCCGACTACACCCTATTAATGCGCGTCATCGTGAATATGCTTATCAACGCGCTTGAAGCCACACCAGAGGGAGGAAGCATAACGTTCGGACTTCAAGAAGATGGAGATTTTGCAAAGTTCTGGGTGGCAAACAAATCCGTTATACCTGACCATATTCAATCCCAAATTTTCAAAAGATCATTCTCAACTAAAGGCGTCGACAGAGGCCTTGGCACTTATTCAATCAAGCTACTCACAGAAAACTATCTTGGCGGAAAAGTCGGATTCACTTCAGAGGAACCTGACGGAACCGTGTTCTGGGTTAAAATAAGAAAAAGCAATTAGTACTTTTAAATCCCGTTCACAAAAGTTGCTGTATTTTTTAAATCACAATTAGGGGGCAAAAATCTTGGTAGAACGTTTTTGCAATCACAGTGAACTGGAATTGTTTACCAGCGCATTCACTCACGCAGCCATCGGCATGGCCATTGTTGACTTGTCAGGCAAATGGATAAGAGTCAACAAGTCTCTGTGTGGAATGGTAGGATATTCAGAAAGTGAAATGCCGGACCTTACATTTCAGGACATAACCCACCCTGACGACCTTGAAATTGACCTTGAAAACATTCAGCGCCTGCTTCGTAAAGAAATCCCTTCTTACCAGCTCGAGAAAAGATATTTCAAAAAAACAGGCGATACACTGCACATTCTTTTAAGCGTTTCGTTAATTTGTGACACCGACGGCAATCCTCAATTCTTCATTTCTCAGATTCAAGACTTTACGAAAGTAAAGACCTACGAAGAAGAACTTTTGAAGCTTGCCTCCGAAGACTATTTGACAAGAATTGGAAATCGGAGGTTTTTTTATGAACAATCCGCAAGAGAAATTACGAGGGCTGCCCGTTCTGAAGAACCACTTACCCTTTTAATGCTTGACATTGATCACTTCAAGAACACAAACGACACCTATGGCCATGAGGTTGGTGATGTTGTTTTACAAAAAATTGCAAACATTTGCAAAGAATCTGTAAGATCCATTGACATCGTTGGACGAATAGGCGGGGAAGAATTTGCGATATTACTTCTAGATACCGATTACGAAGGAAGTCACATCGCTGCTGAAAGGCTTCGGAAAAATGTTGCAAACGCAGCAATAGAGTCACATAGCAATATACTTCGGACAACAGTCAGCATCGGGGCTGTCACATTCTGGGGAGATTCAAAAACTATTGATTTTCGTTTACATCACGCAGACGAAGCGCTATATCGCGCAAAAAACCTAGGACGGAATAGAGTCGAATACTATATTGATCCTGAAGATATCTACTTTTCACCTAGCAAGCTCTATCAAACAGGGCTTATCCATTTACAGTGGAGCAAACGCTACAAATCTGGCAACCAAACCATTGACTCCCAACACCATCACCTCTTTCAACTATCCAACAGACTACTTTCCGCTATAATTGCAGGAGAATCAAAAGAACACTGCTTAAACCTGATTAATGCACTTATTGAGCATGTCAAAGAACACTTCAGAGACGAATCTGAAGTATTCTTATCGGCAAATTACGAAGATTCAGAAAATCACTGCAAGATACACGACAAACTACTAGGCCAGTGCGCCGACCTTGCAGAGAAATACAAGCATGACTCGCTATCGCTAGGGGAAATTTTAGTATTTCTCGCTAGCGAAGTCATACACAATCATATGATCATAGAAGACAAGAAATTCTTCAAATGTATTTGAGCGTTTCGACTCAGACATATCGCAAACAAGAAAACGCAGGAAGCTGCATTATTGTTCAAACAGCTAAGACTACAGGATTCCAGTTCACTGGACTGTTGAAAATCCAGAGTTTAGCGATTTTTCGGCGTTAAAAATCACAGGATCCTGCGAGTTCAGACCGTCATAAAAACAAAACAAGCTGAAAATACACAGAAAATACTAATTTTGATCTAAAAACGGCTTGTCCGATGGCAGAATCCTGCCATCCAGTCCCATAGTCTACTTCAAAAACGAAAGAAATTTCGTATTTGACCAACTGGATAGGGGATGGACTAGGAGGACCATGGGGAAACGGCTGCCCTTCGGTCACCTTAAGTTCCTTGGTGGGCTTGCCGCTGGTGTCAGTGCTTGCCTCCTCCCTGTGTCTTGGCTATAGATAATTTCTATCGCAATAGTCAGGAGGTATCACAAATGCAAATCCTAATCATCTTGTCAAGCAATTCACCTGAAATCAAATGGAATGCCGTTCGCTTTGGAAATTTTCTATTAAACGCTGGCGAAGAAGTCACCATCTTCTTGAATGGTCCAGGAGTAAATCTCTATGATGGAGATTCCGAACAATTTCCCATTTCTGGAGAAGTAAAACTATTTGCTTTAAGCGACGGACTACTAGCCGCTTGAGGGAAGTGCATGATCATCCACGGTGTGGATGAAAGTGAATACGTCAAGTTGTCAAATATGAAGACTCTTTACGAACAGGTCAAGCTCGCTGATAAAATCATTAACTACTAACCACGGAAAAAGCCCAGACTGTCAACAAAGATGGCCTGGGCTTAATTCACCCCAAATAACGCAGGAACCTGCACTGTTGGCTAACCGGATATGGGATGGACCAGGGAAATCGGGACGGATCAGGAGAAACAGGCAGATTTAAAACCGAGTTGGCAGCTGCGCCACAGTCTGACCACAGATGCGCCAACGAGATCGAGAACAGACCTATAAAAAACAAAAAATCCCGTTGGCTACTCGCCAACGAGATCACTTTTTCACAGGGGCTTTTGTAATGATTTTAGGGGTTTAAACCACGCTTGTGGTGTGTCAAGCAAGTGCTCTCCCCCTGAGCTACGCTCCTATAAACAGAATCAGGGAAGGGGATATCTATTTGAAAAGCTTCCCGTCGTCAACCCGAAATTTTCCATTCCCCGGAAATTTTCGGGTACCAAAGACGTTGGCGCTTGTTGGCTCGTCGTTGGTCGGAGGGGACTACACTCCCACGGGCTGGGAGGTCAAGGGGAAAGTTTGGGAAAAGTGCATCTGGTACTTATGTTAAAATTTACATAGGTCAAATATGACTAGTTCACGCTTGATGCTGACGCTGGTAATTAAACTAACAACAATAAGACTTGACAATTCCACGGGTAATTCTACTATTATAGGACGAGTCTGCCCCCAAAACTAGCTGTTGGCACCTATATTGAGCAAAGCTTTGCACACAAACAACTGACCAATACAATCTCCCGGAGGGTGATATGAAAAACTTAAAAGTCGGAGTTCGTTTAATTTTATCTTTTATTTTTGTTGCTGCCCTGACAACAATCTTGGGCATAGCTGGCTATAAAGGTCTGAACTCGACAAAAGCCTACCTTGACAATAGCAACAAAACATACTTGCCAAGTGTAGATTTTTTGGCAAAGATGCGTTTCAACTTAAGAAACCTAGTAGTAGTTCAACGGACTTTGCTTTTAGACCGCTTATCTACAGAAGAACGTCAACGTCAACATACTAATTTTGAAAATGCTAGAACAGCATATCGTGAAGCTATAGATGGGTACGAAGCTTTACCGCAAACACCGGAAGAGACAGTCGCCTGGAATGTTTTCAAGAAAAACATTGAAAAAGGGATTGTAATTAACAACGAAATTATGGCTTTGATGGTCTCATGGGAAAAAGATACGACAAACAAAGAACTTGAAAATAAATTGACGGATTTGATCATAAAACAAGGCGGAGAAGCAAACAGGGCTATAAACGAATCGCTGGCAAAGGTCATCGAGATAAACTTAAAAAACGCTCAGAACGATATTGCTTCAGCCGACAAGGAAGTTTCATTCTTAACTTCACTTATGCTTTTTCTCGCAATAGCGTCCCCTATTGCTTCAATCCTATTAGGATTGTACATATCTTCAACAATATCAAAACCATTGAACAATTCTCTGGACTTCGCCAATGCTGTTTCCAATGGTGATTTTGGAACAAGGCTGCAAACTGTTGGCTCAGATGAAGTTGCTAAACTTGGTGAAGCTCTCAACAAAATGGTCACAGCATTGAAAGAAAAAATATCTGCCGCTGAAAGTGCTACAAAAGTTGCTTCAGAAGAGATGGAGAAAGCTACAATTGCCACAAACGAAGCAGAAGATGCAAAAATACACGCTGAAAAAGCGAAAGCCGAAGGCATGTTCCAAGCCGCACAACAACTTGAAACCGTTGTTGAAATAGTCACTTCAGCTTCTGAACAACTTTCAGCTCAAATCGAACAATCAAGCCGTGGGTCTGAAGAACAAGCTCAGAGCATTGCCGAGACCGCGACTGCTATGGAAGAAATGAATGCGACTGTGCTTGAAGTTGCAAAAAATGCTTCCAATGCAGCGAGTACTGCTGACCAAGCCAAGGTTAAAGCTGAAGAAGGAGCTCGTGCGGTCAGTCAAGTTGTTCAGGGAATTGGTCAAGTCCAAAACCAATCCCAAGAGATGAAAACGGACATGGATAACCTTGGCAAGCAGGCAGAAGGAATTGGTCAAATTCTCAGCGTAATCTCCGACATCGCCGACCAGACAAACCTCCTAGCTCTAAATGCCGCCATTGAAGCTGCTCGTGCTGGTGAAGCTGGACGAGGATTTGCAGTTGTCGCTGATGAGGTCCGGAAACTGGCAGAGAAGACTATGACCGCCACCAAGGAAGTCGGGGCAGCGATCCGGGGCATCCAGGACGGAACCAAGAAGAACATCGAAAATGTAGAGCGGACTGGCAGAAATATTGAAGAGGTTACTCACCTCGCCACTAATTCCGGTGAAGCTTTGCAACAAATTGTCACCTTGGCTGAAAAAACCACCGATCAGGTTCGCTCGATTGCGACAGCCTCAGAAGAGCAATCTGCCACGAGTGAAGAAATAAACCGTAGCATTGAATCCGTGAATCGGATTTCTTCGGAAACTGCCGATGGAATGAGACAATCGGCAGAAGCTGTAACCGAACTAGCGAATCAAGCCCAGGTATTAAAAAGACTTATCGACGAGATGAAATCCGAAAGTGGATCGAGTTCAAATGCTCTCCCCGCTGGCAAGAGACCGCTTGCACTAGGGAATGGGAGAAGGTAATGGGCGAAACCACCATCAGTAAGCAGGAGAATGAACTTCTCCAGCTGGTTACCTTCGCTATCGGTGAGGAAGAGTTCGGAATTGACATCCTCAAGGTGCAGGAGATCATCCGCACAATGGCGATCACGAAAGTACCGAACTCGCCACCACACGTCGAAGGAGTCATCAACCTAAGAGGAAAGGTCATCCCTGTCATCGACCTACGAAGCCGGTTTTTACTGGAGTCCAAGCCACACGACAGCCAAACACGAATCATCGTCGTTGACCTTCATAGCGTGGTGATCGGATTCGTCGTGGATGGGGTGTCGGAAGTACTTCGGATTCAATCCAACACGGTCGAACCACCACCACCAGTTGTTTCTGGAATCGAATCTGAGTATATCAAGGGTGTTGGTAAACTAGATGATCGGTTGCTGATCCTTCTTGACCTAGACAAGCTCATCCCAATTGAAGAGTTAACTCAGCATTAATCCCCATAAATCAACGACAATGAAGCCCACGCCATCCACATGAAAAGGACAACGTGGGCTTATATTTATTATTACCAAACAAAAAACATGAGTTAATCCAGAGAATCTGGCACCATTGCCTTGGACGTTTTGCTCCGACTTATCACCTTCAAAACAGGGAAGAAAGGCTCAATGTTTTCCACAATTCGTAGCAAATTTTACTGTTTTTATACGTTGATCGCTATATTTATGATTTGTATCGTGGCGATTGTCCTATACTCAAGCTTCAAACGTATTGCCACAGATGAGACACTGCTCGAAGAGTTTCAATACATACAAAAGTATTCCAGATTAATCCACTTGCTGCAAAAAGAACGCGGCCTTACAGCAAACTACATCTCCAACAAAACAGCAGAGAATAGAGTCAACCTAGAAAATGCCCGTTCCAATACAAACGAGCAACTTGGAATATTTGCGAATACGCTTGATGCATCTGACACATCATCTCAAATTACTCAGATTAGAAATCAAGGGGACCAAGGAAAGGCAACACCATCATCAACCACCAAAGACTATTCACTGATCATCTATCGATTGATACGCACGCTTAGCACAAACTCTTTTATTGAGAACTTTCACCACACACCACAATACCTAATCGTAGAAAACTTAATTTCCACAAGAGAACACCTCGGGAAACTACGGGCATACATAACCACACTATTAAACAACGAAATCTCTTCTGAAAAAGACAGCCTTTATATTGATAGTGAAAATTCCTACTATTTGGCGGCCAAAGAAAATCTATTAGTTATCTTGGGCCAAAACTACCCAGAAATTGCTCAAGAGATCACCATGTCCAACACCATAAAACGCACAGAAAACTTTGTGCAAATGTACAGCGAAAACAAAGCGTCAAATTTAACTCCAAATGAATGGTTTAGACTTTCGACGCAGTCTATGGACTATTACTTTTCCGTACAAAACAAACTAGACTCACTAATTGAAATTAAATTAACCCAAAATATTAAATCGACACAAAAAACTGCAGCGATATTATCAGCAACGACGTTATTAGTTATAGCTACTTCTTTTGCACTCCTTGTCAAATATTTGAACTTATTTTCATCTCGAATTTCAACTTTAAACATAAAAATGAAATCAATATTATCAACAAATAACTTCCGAATTGAAATATACGACACGAACGATGACGAAATTTCAGAAATTTCAAACTCACTAAACACCCTGCTAAAGTTTACAAACTCACTAATTGAAGAAAAAGATCGATTAGCCTCCAGGGACAAGCTTACAAACTTATACAACCGCCACAAATTCTCGGAATTGTTCGCTCTAGAACTTGAGCGATACAAGCGTCACGGCACAATTTTTTCTCTTTGTATTTTTGACATTGATTTTTTCAAAAAAATAAACGATACCTACGGCCATATGATAGGCGACGAAGTTCTTGTTAAATTGAGTTCAGAAATTTCCAAAAACATTAGAACTAACGACGTTTTTGCTCGATGGGGAGGCGAAGAATTTGTTTTACTGCTGCCCTCAACCACCATTCAATCGGCACTTATATTTGCTGAAAAAATACGAGAGATTGTAGAAAAAATTAGTTTCACAAGAAATTTCAATGTCACTATAAGCATTGGCGCAACAGAAGTTACCCAAGCAGATACTCAGGATTCATTAATAATCCGGTCAGATGAAGCTCTGTATGAATCAAAAAAAACAGGCAGGAACAAAGTTACTTCAAAGTGATCAATGAAATTCACGCCCCAAATATTTGGACTACGTGGGCTTTCACTTTCCTTTACCAAGACTCTGGATCGAGGCAGACCTATAGTAGCCGCCGCTTAGATTGCCCGGACACTTTTATTCATCAAACCGGACATTTTCAGGGGCGATGGGTGACGGCATTACAAACTAAACAATCGCAGGATCCTGCCATCCGCCACCCTCGTTTCTGGTCCGCACTCATTGCGTGGCTTAAGAACTCCGTATTCTACCCATCAACAAAAAATTAATAGTTCCAGTAAACTGGATTTTTTCACAACCTACATTTTCGTAGCTTTTGTCTCAGCAATCAGCTGTCTGTCTATGGAAATCTGAGAACTGGTGGGTTCCTCCTCGGGCGCTCGTACTATCCAGGTGGGACGAAGGTATGCCAAACTCAACCTGTGTCAAATTAGACCTATAATTTCGAATTGTTCAAAGCACTACCCTACTTGCCCTTGGACTAAGAATGGTGTTAACGTCTTCCCAGACTAAGAGTATCTCGCTTAGCCAAAACATCACCGATTTAGAAGGATATAGTACCATGAAAATTTCCAGCAAGCTAATTCTGCTGACAGCGATTCCACTTATCGCATTTCTGGCAATCAGTATTCTTTACACCAAAATCAGCATAGACGAATCCGAAATTGTAGCAAAAATGTCTGGAAATACGCAACTTTTTATAGCAATATCAGACTTAGTCCATGAATTACAGAAAGAACGCGGTCGGACTTCCATATATCTCTCCGGCGGTTCTCAAGACGATATGAACTCACAGCGGAAATTATCCGACAATCAAATCAAACCCGTAATTGATGCCCTTAAAACTGTAAACTTTACCCCACAAGTCAAAGAAGCAACTTCTCAAGCAGTCTCAAACATTGAAAAAGTACGAACTCAGGCGAATCAAAATTCACCAGCTAGAGAAGTTGTCGATGCATATGGGAAAATCATTGCAGATTTGATGACCAGCGAAACAGCTATCGCTAACTCCAAAACAACCCGAGGATTCGGAAAATCTTTGACGACCATCATCATACTAGAGACTGCAAAAGAGAATGCAGGAAAACTCCGTGCTACTGTTTCTGGTATCCTAACAGCTGACAAGCCTATCAACGAAGAGATGTTTACTCGTCTCATTACATTCAAATCCAACATCGATGCAAACCTTGAATCAAAAGCTCTTGTACTTGGAGCCCAAGCACACTCCCTTCTGGATGAAACCAGAAAATCGCAAGCGTGGCTGGACACAAACAAAGGATTCAACACAGTACTTGTAAAATCAAAAGAAGGGAATTTTGGGATAAACGGTAAAGATTTTTTCTCTACGATTACTCAAGTCATCGACTCCCTGAACTCTGTCCGTACAAAAGAAATGGCAACTATAGCGAAAAACCTCTCGACAATTCAAACCGAGATATCTTCATCACTCACAAAAGTTTATGTCGTCATCGGAACCACACTTATTTTATCACTTTTAATTGCATTTTTTGTAGCAAGATCGATCACAACACCGATTAACCATCTTATTCAGTATGCACAAAAAGTTTCCGGGGGAAATTTAGAAGCTGAAATCAACGAAAAGTTCACGCACGAACTTGGGAGCTTGAAATCTTCATTAAGCACCATGATTTCAAATTTAAAAACTAAAATTTCCGAGGCAGAAACAAACAGTAGAAAAGCTGAAGAAGAATCTTTACACGCGAAAATCGCCACGAAAGAAGCTGAAGAAGCAAAAGCACTTGCTGAACATGCAAAAGCTGAAGGCATGACTGCAGCGGCTAGTTCTATTGAAAGTGTCGTAGAAATTGTTAGCTCTGCATCAGAAGAGTTATCGGCACAGATAGAACAATCGACTCAAGGGGCTGAAATTCAGTCACAACGAGTAGCAGAAACTGCGACTGCCATGGAACAAATGAACGCTACGGTTATGGAAGTAGCGAAGAATGCTTCTCAGGCGGCAGAAACCGCAGACCAAGCTAAACATCAAGCACAAGATGGATCTACTGTGGTGACTGAAGTTGTCACAGGTATTGCTGAAGTAGAATCTACAGCTCTTGAATTGAAAAACGATATGACTTTGCTTGGAAAAAGAGCTTTAGAAATTGGGCAAGTTCTCAATGTTATTTCAGATATTGCTGACCAGACAAACCTTCTTGCCCTCAATGCAGCGATTGAAGCTGCTCGGGCAGGTGATGCAGGACGAGGATTTGCCGTAGTAGCTGATGAAGTTCGGAAATTGGCAGAGAAGACCATGACCGCGACGAAGGAAGTAGGCGATGCGATCAGGGGCATCCAGAACGAAGCCAATAAAAACATTGGAAACGTTGATTTAGCAGTAAAAAGGATCAGTTCGGTTACGATTCTAGCGACAAAAGCAGGTGATTCTCTCAATGAAATTGTCACGCTTGTTGATTTAACTACGGATCAAGTGCGGGCTATCGCAACAGCTTCCGAACAACAATCCGCAACTAGCGAAGAGATCAACCGAAGCATTGAAGACGTCAACAGGGTTTCCATGGAAACCTCCGATGGAATGAGACAATCGGCACAGGCAGTCGGTGAATTGGCCACTCAGGCGCAAATACTTAAGCGGTTGATTGACGAGATGAAATCCGAAGGATCAAATACCCACGCTCTCCCTGAGGCTCGCTCCAAAAAGCTTTTGTAGTCGCTTGACCTCCAAATAAATTTAAGGAAAGGGATAGGTTATGATACAAATCATACGCCTATCCCTCCAGAAAAAACATGCCCTACAAAGACATTAGACTTATATCTAATAGTATTCTCGGTGAAAACACTCAAACATCTTTTGAAAAGAAAGTTCTACTCGTCATGTACTATTCTGAACTTATAGCTATCAATATCGAAGGAATCGGCATCTTATTTAAAAAGCACAACAGGGAAAAACTGCTAAAGATTTTTTATTTAGACATAAACTTTATTGAATATATTTACAATGAGTTTTTAACCTCAGGGATAGACACCATATTGCCTAAAATTTACGATAGGCTCATAAAGATCCAAGACTTACTCCACCAGAGAGAACTGCTTAAATCTTGTGATACTTCGGGACTCGCCCAATAAGTGCTTTTCAGACAAATCAAAAACGCAAGAAATTTCGTATTTGGGAACAGTGTGTTATTACGGATGGTTAACATTGCTGGGCCGGCCCTACCCCACTCAAGGACCAGGGACAGGGCAGTTTTAATGACTGTAGCACCATCACGGGGCTGAAAAATGGCAGAGTCCTGCGATCCGACACCATCGTTTCTGGTCCGAAATGCCATCTTCCGCCGTTGTCGTCGATCCAATTCCAAATATTTAACATTTCTATCCATCAACTGAAAATCAAAAATTCCAGTAAACTGGACTTTTCAAAAGTCGGTAACTTCGTTGTATTTTTCTCAGAAAACACCTGCAACCCTCCCTTGGGGAAATCTGGATTCGGGTTTTCCCCTCGGACACCTTGGCCCGTTCCCGATGCTTTCCCAATCGTCACGTTGGTTGGACTTCCGTTAGACCAAAATCACAGGAAATCGCCAACGTCAATATTCAAAAAACATCTGCTTTAAATAGTAATTTTCTATGCCAGACGAGACATATGTCAAATTATAAACGCAACGACATTGCAAATCCCACTTTATGCTTAAAGCCCTGACCGTAAAAATTAACTCACTGAACTCGTTTGCGCAACTACTTTGCTCAAAACATTTAGCTTGAAAAAATTTTGCACTGGAGGTAAAAAGCAATTATATTTCCAGACTCTACCAGTTTTTACGAAGCGATATTTGGGAGCGCATATGAATTGCTTTTTAAATAACCATCACTCTCACTGCATTGGTACAACGCGGGAGGCTTCATCGAAAGAAATAGCATCGTCACTCACCCTGAAACCCGGAAACCTGACGGGGGAAATCGATGAAAGAACCTACAGATAGCTGCGATGACCAGTACTTGACTTTTACCCTAGAAAAAGGGTTATACGCCTTAAGTATCAATCATGTAAGAGAAGTTCTTGAGTATGTGACCATCACCAGAATGCCTAGGACGCCGGACTATATCTGTGGTGTTATCAATTTAAGAGGTCACGCAGTCCCAGTAGTCGACCTCAAAGTAAAGTTCGGCCTCGGCCAAACCGAAAAAACCATTAATACGTGCATCATAATTACCGAAGTAAATTTTGAAGGTGACCAAACTGTTTTCGGGATTCTTTCGGATTCTGTCCGAGAAGTCTACGAAATGGATGCAGGACAAATCGAACCACCGCCAAATATGGGCACTGCCATTCGAAAAGATTTCATTGTCGGGATGGGTCGGTCAGATGAAGTATTTATTATAATTTTAGACATCAATAAAGTGTTCAGCTCACAGGAGTTAGCCAACGTTCTCGATGCTGTGGAGAACGAACAGGCTGCCATAGCTCTATAATCATTCTTTTCAAATGGACCGTCGCAACTTCATTTTGAACTGACCAAATACTAATCAGGAGGATAAGATGCGAAATCTTAAACTTGGAATGAAGATAGGCATTGGCTTTGGCATCCTCATTTTGATAGCATGCTCTCTTGGAGGAATGGCTGTGTTTAACATGACAAACGTTGAACACGATGCAAAAAAATTGTCAGAGGAATACGTACCAGAAGTAGCTATTGCCACCAACGTCGAACGCTCATCATTTTTAACAATGTATGCCTGGCGCGGATACAGTCTTTCAGAAGAAACCTCTTTTCTCGAAGAAGGTAAAAAGGAACTTAGCCAAGTTCAAAAGCATTTATCTGATGCCAAAACACATGCCGACAAGTACTCTGACTTGGTTAAGCTGCGGGAAAACGTTGCTCTGGCCCAAAGCAAAGTTAATGAATATTCAAAACTTGCCGATCAAACCGTAGCTCAAATCCAAGCACTAGATAAAGACCGAAAACTACTTGACACTGCAGCAACTAGCTACGCAAAAAACACAAGCGATTTCCTTAAAAGTCAAGAAGATGCTCTTGCCAAAGAAATCTCCAATGGAACATCTGGCGACAAGCTTAAAGAAAGGACCAGCAAAGTTTCAATGATTAACGATGTCATAGACATCGGAAATGAAACACGTATTTTGGTTTGGAAAGCACAAGCACTTCGTGAACCTAAAATTCTTGAAGGAGCGATGAGTAACTTTCCAAAGATTGAAGATTTGCTGGCAAAGATAAAAGGCATTACGTTTTCTGAAGCAAATATTAGGCAGTTAGCAACAACAAGTGAATCAGCACAAGCTTACAAAACTGCGATGACAGGTCTAGTTACAGATTGGAATGAATTACAAAAGATCAACGTCAAAAGGACAGAAATCGGCCAAGCAGTACTAAGCACTTCAGCACAGACTTCCATGGCCGGGATGGATCAAACAACTGAGATTTCGAAGGAAGCAGTCACCAGTCTTGGAACTGCCTCTACTACAATGGTTGTAGGACTTTCTATCGCCCTTCTCCTAGGCATTATGGTTTCAGTCGTTTTAACGAAGGCAATTACGGGCCCAGTTCAAAAGGGTGTTCAGTTTGCCGAAGCGATGTCTAACGGAGACTTCACCAAAACTCTTGAAATAGATCAAAAAGACGAAATCGGTATTTTGGCAGCATCACTTAACATTATGGTCGTAAAATTGCGTGAAGTTGTTGCAGAAATTCAATCTGCATCAGAAAATGTTGCTTCAGGCTCAGAAGAATTATCAGCTTCAGCTCAAAGCATGTCTCAAGGTGCAACAGAACAGGCAGCTAGTGTTGAAGAAATTTCTTCATCCATGGAGCAAATGTCCTCAAACATAAAACAAAATGCTGAGAATGCCCAGCAAACCCAGTCTATTGCAGTCAAAGCCGCACAAGACGCTCAAGAAGGTGGAAAAGCTGTCATTTCAGCTGTGACCGCCATGAAAAATATTGCTGAAAAGATTTCGATTATCGAAGAAATAGCACGTCAGACCAACCTGTTAGCCCTTAACGCAGCTATCGAAGCAGCTAGAGCAGGTGAACACGGTAAAGGGTTTGCGGTCGTAGCCGCAGAAGTCAGGAAACTGGCTGAACGGAGTGGCAGTGCTGCCTCGGAAATTTCTGATCTTTCGACCTCGAGTGTTCGAATTGCTGAGCAAGCTGGGCAAATGTTGACCAAGATGGTCCCAGACATCCAGCGGACGGCAGAACTCGTCCAGGAAATTGCTGCGTCCAGTATGGAACAAAACTCTGGAGCAGATCAGATAAATAAAGCCATTACTCAACTTGATCAGGTTGTCCAACAGAACGCATCTGCTTCCGAGGAAATGGCATCGACATCTGAAGAACTCTCGAGTCAAGCTGAACAACTTCAAAGCACAATTGAATTTTTCCAAGTTGGCACTACTGCTAATAGACGACGTGCAACACCAAAAGCATTGCCTACTGGCCGTGCACGGGTTGTTTCCACGTCCAGAAAGCAAACTTCTACCGCAAAAATTGATTTGGATATGGACGATCACGACTTCGAAAAATTTTAGCGGTTTACGCAAGGAGGTGGGGCCTTCCCCCACCTCCTTGCAATGAGCACACAGATGAATCTTTGCCAAGCCATAGATACGAATAAACAGCTTTCTGAAATGATTCAAATGGTTGGGAATAAACTTTTGGGAGAAACCAAAGACAGGACCCAGATCAACAAAAGTTTTTTAGCCATATATTTTATTAACTTAATAGTTCTTGAAGATAAAAGATTTCTCAAAGCATATAACAATGCGGGCAAAGAAAACATACTTATTTCCCTCTACAATTCGGAAATAATACTCGAAGAGGTAGAGCAAAATTTTCACGAAAACGATTTCTGTCAAATCGTACGTCTACTTTCAAATTTTCTTATAAATATGTCGGCCAACACCATGAACTCAAAAGCAAGTCCATCATAGCATACGCTAAAAGAGGAAACCCATGTCACAAGAAATACTACTCGAAACAGGCACTAACGAGTTTGAAATTTTAGAGTTTTTTATTACCTCACAAAAAGATGAGGACTCACCAATTGAAGTTAATTCGTTCGGAATTAACGTTGCCAAAGTCGTGGAAGTAATTGAAAATCCAGGGCTTGAACTTACCTACGACAATGTCAATCCCTGTTTCATGGGAGTTATTCCTCTACGGGGTGAAATCTTACCTGTACTCGACCTTTCTAAATGGCTTAAGCTACCCAAAAATAAATCTAGAAATGAAATAATAATTGTGACTGAATTCAGTAAGCAAATAGCCGGATTCTTAGTCTCAGGTGTCGTTGAAATTCATCGGCTTGATTGGACACAAGTCGAATCACCAGACAAACTTGTAGCGTCTCACAAAGAAAACTGCATAGTCGGGATAGTTCAAATCGAAGAAAAAATTATTCAACTTCTTGACTTAGAATACATGATTTCTGATTTGACAGGTGTCACGATGGAGGCTAAAAACGACCGTTTCATTTCAGAGAAAAAATACAGAGCTTTAATAGCTGACGATTCTAAACTGATACGCGAAATGCTAAGAGCTTCTTTGCAAGAATCAAATTTTGAAGTACTTGAGTTCACCAATGGGTTCGACTGTTGGAATTATTTAAACCAGCGTGCATCTGAAACTCCAGACGACTTACTTACTAAACAATTTGATTTTGACATTGTTATAACAGATATCGAAATGCCTCAAATGGATGGCTTCACTCTCACAAAGAAAATTAAACAAAATTCACTTTTAAAAAATCTGCCTGTTTTGCTTTATTCTTCAATCATCACTGAAGAACTATACCACAAGGGCCAATCGGTTGGAGCAGACGAGCAAATGTCAAAACCCGACCTACACAAGGTTCCGCAGGTTTCTGTAAAATTGATTGAAAAATACCAGTCAAAGCAACATATTGAAAATTTTCCGAGATAAGTTTTTTCTTTTCAGAAAAAACTCACTCTTTTTAAGATTTAAAACTAAACACTACGTTACACGAAGCCAAGACAACTGCAACTTTATGATGCAAGGTTAACACCTTTAAATACCCAAGGAACCCGATGTCACACCCTAAAGAATTTAATAGCCAAATATCCAAAGAGATGGAGGCTCTTAGCAAGACAGCTATGTACGACAAAGGATTGTTCAACACTGTCTTAAGTTGTCTTCCAATGCCTTATTTCCTTGTCGACACCTCAGAGCGTATTCTCCAAACGAATCTAGCATGTCTAGAAATGCTCAAAATTATTGGACCTATTGAAACCACTTACGGAAAAACTTTGGGTGAAGTTTTTTATAATGACCCAACACATATAACTTTTATGAGTCACACCCTTCGTCAGGGAACTGTTTATCGCGACCTTGAGGTTCCTACCAAGGATCATCTTGAAAATGACCTTCATATCATAGCAAATATTTTTCCCCTTTATGACACAAACAATACCTGTATAGGCGGAATGAGCATTTACGTCAACCATACAGAACGCAAAATGACACAAAAAGCTTTACAGGAAAGTGAAAAGAAAAATTATTACCTCATCCAAAATCTTCATGCAGGAGTCGTTGTCCACGCATCGGATTCTAGAATAATTGTCGCTAATGACCAAGCTTCTCAGCTACTTGGGCTTTCCATTTCCCAACTGAAAGGGAAAAATGCGATAGATCCTGAGTGGTTTTTTATTCATGAAAATGGAACGAAAATGTCCTTCGTAGAATACCCAGTATCTCAGGTGATCGCTACTCGTTCCCCAGTGAGGAATTTAATTTTAGGGATAAATCGTCCTTTGCACAACGACTTAGTTTGGGTTCTAGTTAATGCTTTTCCTGAGTTTGATCAACAAAATGAACTGCTCCAAGTTGTTGTAACCTTTGTCGACATAACTGATCGCAAAAAATCTGAAGAACAAATTCTTCGAAACGAAACGAGGTTACTTTCCCTTGTAAATATTCTCCAACATCCATTCACTTCTGCCCAGGAGTTTTTGGATTTTGCTCTCGATGAAGCTATAAAACTAACTGAGAGTAAAATTGGATATATTTATCACTACGACGAGGATAGACGTGTTTTTACTTTAAACACGTGGTCAAATGAAGTTATGCATGAATGTAGCATCACGTCTCCGCAAGCTCGTTATGAACTAGACAAAACTGGCATCTGGGGAGAAGCGGTCCGCCAACGCAAGCCGATAATTCTAAACAAATTTGAGGAGGAGCACGCATTAAAAAAGGGGTTTCCCACTGGACATGCTCTTTTGAAATCATTCATGACGATTCCAGTGTTCAAAGAAAACAAGATAATTTTAGTCGTTGGCATGGGGAACAAAGACACTGACTACTCTAGTAGTGACGTCTACCAGTTAACACTGTTAATGGACTCCGTTTCAAAAATACTTCACCAAAAAAAGGCTGAACGAGCACTCGTAAAAAGCGAAGAGACTCTCCGCTCAATAATTCATGAGACGCCCATCGGCATACATATCTATGAACTTGTCGAAAACGCACTCGTATTTAGCGGTGCGAACCCAGCAGCAGACTTAATACTAGGTATAAATCACTCTGATTTAATTGGAAAAAATATTGCCGACGCTTTCCCAATGCTTGCAGAAAACGATATATCTGCTCGCTATCTCGAGGTATTGCAAACGGGTAAAACATGGCACACTGAGCAACTAGGATATGAGGACGCCAATATATCCGGTATTTATGAAATTCTTTGCTTTCGAATTTTTCTTGACCAGATAGCAGTAATGTTTCTCGATGTCACGACACGCAAACAACAGGAACTTGAGCTTGAAAAAGCAAAAAAAATTGCTGAAGCAGCGAATAAAGCAAAATCTGAATTTTTAGCTAATATGAGTCATGAAATAAGAACGCCATTAAACGGCATCATGGGTATGCTTCAATTACTTGAATCTACAAACCCAGACCATGAGCAAAGTGAGTATATTGATATTGCCCTTAGTTCTGGCAGAAATTTAACTCGTTTAATCTCTGACATTTTAGACTTATCTCGAATAGAACAAGGCAGTGTCACGCTAGAAAATCATGGATTCAGTATCAACCACCTCATAGAAGACGTTGTCAACACTTTTATCACTGAGTTAACAACAAAACAAATTCAACTTTCTACGCGCATTGACAAATCTATTCCTGAAATTATTTACGGAGACTCAGGCAGACTCAGGCAAATTATATTTAATATCTTCGGAAATTCAATCAAGTTTACGCCATATGGGCGCGTATCTATCTCTATTAGTTCACTTATAGCAGGAAAAATAATATACATTTTCATAGAAATCTCTGATACCGGCATTGGAATCCCAGAAGATAAGCTCGATGAAATATTTGTCCCTTTCACACAAGTCGATGGTTCTTTGACCCGTAAATACGGAGGAGTAGGCCTTGGACTTTCAATTGTAAAAAAATTACTATTAATCATGGAAGGCAGTATTACTGTCGACAATAACGAGGGAGGGGGTACTATGACTTGTATTGCAATTCCTTTCAAAACTACTGAGCCTCCGATTTTAGAAAACACAAATCAAACTAATGACATCGCTTGCGAAAACATTTCGAGTCTAAAAATACTTATCGCTGAGGATGACAACGTCAACCAATTGACGATATCTAGCTTCGTCAAAAAAATCGGCCACATTCCATTGTGCGCAAAAGACGGAGCTGAAGCTTTAAAGTTGCTACAATCTGAAAATTACGATTTAATTCTGATGGATATCCAAATGCCCAACTTGGATGGTGTCGAAACCACTCTTGCGATAAGGAATTCAAACAAAAACTTCTCCAAAATACCAATTATAGCCTTAACCGCTCATGCTATGGCCGGAGACCGGGAAAGATTTTTGGCTCACGGCATGAATGGCTACTTATCCAAACCAATTATACTTGAAGACTTAAAGAACGCAATAGATCAAATACTCAGCCACAACATAAGCGTTTAAACTCTAGAAAACGTACAAGTGATAAAAGCCCACGCACCCAACTACCAGGAAACCGTGGGTTTTCACTTTCTTTACCGAAACAAGCTACTTCTGCTCAAGCACTATCTTCCTTTCTTCTAGGCTTGAGACTTTGAATTCGTCACCCAGGGTGAAACCGTAGTTGGACAGAAGTGACGGGGACAGGCGAAGACCATTCTTCGAGAACTTGGCATTTCCAGAAACCGCCCGAGTATTCATCCCTTCAATCTTGTAAAACTTTTCATCCATCTGCATCAACTTCAGGAGATGGTTTTTCAAAGTCACCTTATCAATCCCGAAAGCATCAAAGATTTGTTGAGCAGTCTTCTCTTCTGTGATCATGGTGCGAAGTTTCACCGCATCGAATTTCGATTCTTTTCCAGGCATGGGTACAACTCCTTAAAAAGCCAATTTGATTTCCAGAAAGTAGCTTAAAACGTAAAGATGTCAACTCTGTCAAGGATTAACGGCAAAAGGCGATTTACTTGCAAATTGTCAAATTTCGTCCAGTCAAAAACGTAAAAATTTTCGTATTTAGAAAAAGTGTGCTATTACTGATGGTTAACATCACAAAGTCGCCCTACCCTGCTCAAGGACAAGGAACAGTGCAGTTTCAAAGGTTTTGGTCGCTACCTGGGCCTGTAAATGGCAGGATTATGCCATATGAAACCAACTTTTTTGATTTGAAATGTCATCCACCGCCGTTATCGCCAATTCTGCTCGAAACGGACCGAGTCCCTGGCACATCTGCTGCAAATCGATAGATACAGCATAATTAATCACAGAAACAGCTTAAATACAAGTAGTTTTCCGAAGCAAACAGCTGAAGCCCCTCCCTTAGGGAAATCTGGGCTTGAGCTTTTCCCCGGGCACCCCTCCCCTGCTCTCTACCGGTCCGTTCCTTGGGTTTTTCCCGTGGCCGGGGCCTTGGGGTTCCCTCCGGGCCAACATCCCAGGAAATCCCAGTATACGCCCAACGTCCGATTTCCATAGGGCTTTGTCCAGTCCAATTCCCAACCTATCCCAAACTCCCGTGACCGCCCCACTGATCCAGGCTATCCTGCTGCTTAAAAAGCAAAGGAGGCCATATGAGTCAAAAAAATCATGATCTTCGTCAAACTAAGGACGAAATATTCAATGCTTTTCGTTCGATTGAACAGCTTTTCAAGATAATGGATACGAGTTCTGTTGAGATATACGGGGAACTAACGCGCTCATACGCCGATGTTGGAATTACACTGTGCCAAAGCTTTCGTCAAAAACTCGATGCTATTTTAAATGCCGAAACTGGAGACACCGAAAATGACCACCGATAAAGACTGGAACGTCATCTACAGCTACACCAGGGCACAGGCTATCGAAGATGGAGTCTTAATTGATATTACCGCTGATGCCCAAGCCCACGGGTTCAAAGTCCATACCGTCGTTACCGATAACCTCTACCACCAATATGTTGAAGTTCCTACCGGATTGGACGGGAGTTTCGGTCAATCCAGTGCTGGCCGGCTCCATGATGTCTTAGTTTTGGCCCTGTTCGCCGCCCGGTCCAGCAAAGGAACGGATCGGGTGTACTTCAAAGTGTCGTTCCTGATGGGGCCAGGACGATCTGAAACCGTTGATATCATCGCCCATATTGGCCCTGGTGATAACGCTGAGCCAGTGCTGACGCTTATGTTGCCCGAGGACGATTAGAAAAAAATTAAGAAACCAATATTATTTGTTTTATCACGCACGAATTCCATACGATTTCCAGATGAAATAGCTGCGTGACGTTTCAAGACAAAGTGGCGAAGAAATATTAAAATCGGGCTAAATATTGCTTGTCAGTGGTAAACTGAAAAGTCTCAACCGGCTTTTTGGAGCATCGGCTGGTCAAAATCTTAGTCTAAGTGGGAAATACTTCCAATCCTTCAAGATTCAATCTCTGCCCCGCCATGTAGTTCCATCAAAAACGAAAATTTTTTCGTATTTCAAAAAGTCGAAATCACTTTTTTTGACCCCATGTCCTTTTAAACAATGTTACAAGAATTCTTAAAAATTAGCATCGTCACGTTAAAAAATAAATACGCTGTCAAGTTAAAATGTCATTTTTTTCAAACCTGACAATAAACAGTCGCTAAAACACATTTAATCTCAATCACAATGACAAACTAAAAAACAATCAGAGTATCAATTTATTTGCTCGTTCTATGCTTTGCTCCAGGATCAAAATACATTTTAAATCTTTTTGCTACCTTTTTTATTGCTTCTTTAATGAGTTGAAGCGATAAATCACTCTTTCCCGCAATAATTTCTTCCTTTCTTTTAAGATATCTTTTTTTGCATTTATAATAACCAGATTTTTGTTCATAGCTTAGTTCTAGTTGTTCAAGCAATTTTTTTCGAAAAATTGTGTTGAGAAATGGACTTAATTCTGCAGCCATTTTATGATGCAATAATTTTGACCCTTTTCGCCATTTATAATAAGCTTCATTAGCAGCTTTATTAAGTACATTTTTTCTAATAGACTGGTAAGCAGAGGCAGTCGATTGACCAAGCTCTTTTGTAATACAGAGTTTATAGGCATCTGAATCACAAAACATGATTATATGTATAAAATCAAAACGAAACAAAGAAGAGACACATTTAATCACAGCTTGGATTCTATCACATTCCTTAGATTTTTTAAAATTATTAATCAATCGAATTTTAGACCTAAGTATAATATATTGGTTTAAATTTTCTCTAAATATGGAATTTAATTTTTTATTTTTTTCTATGAGGTCCAAATAAATATTTATTTCGTTGACAACCTCATTAATAATTCTTGCGGTATTTGAAAGATAATGATGGGATGTTTTGCCAAGATCGTCTGGAACATAATACGCAAACTTAATTCTAATCGGTACACCTCTCAATGACTTGCTTCTTTTATGTTTAGCTTTTAATTCTTCAAGCCCTAAGAATATAGATTTAAAGGGGTCACGTTCTAAGGCAAACATCAGTTCTCTAAGATACTTATCGAGCATATCTTTGAAAATGTCTAAAGACAACTCTCTTCCCTCAAAAAAAAGCATATCATTTCCGCAAATTGTTATAAATCGCAGAAACAAAAAATTGCTCGAATAAAACCCTCCAATTTTATGACATTGAATAGACTCATCCACCACACCACCCCCAAGCAACCGTATTAACACATTTAGAACAAAATACTCTATATTTATAAACGGAGCAACTGTGTATCTCCATTGAATTGAACAGCATAGGACTCTATCCCCCCTTGACGGCTAAGTATCAAGGCGGGACGGCATTCCCCTGCGGATACTGCTCGGTATTTCATCACTGGGTAAAATTTCCAAAAATATTTTAGCCCGGATACCCCAATTAGGTCCCAATTAGACCCTAATCGCCAACTTTTCAAACTTCCCTCATGTGGTATTCGGCCCACTATCTCATATCTCGGAGGTCACCATGAAGCGTGACAACCCGTCGTCTAAGGCAGCGGATACACCCAAGGTCCGCATTATCAAAACAGCACCACCTAAAGCTCAACAGATTCCTACTTGGCCAAAGGCTGAAACCGATCCCCAGTTCGATCCCGGGACTTCCCGCCCGGTCGAAACGTCGGAGAAGGCCAACGACAATTACAACCCCACCAATGGCATGACCGAAAAAGCGGGGGCAACCCCGGCAGCGGACCTTGGCACCACCCCGGTAATTGACGCCACCGTGTCCGAGGATTCGGCTCCACTGCCCACACTCGATCCAGGTGTGAAGCAGGAAGAACCCCAGGTGGACGCACCGCCAGCCCAGGGTGATGAATGGGAAATCATTACCACGGCCAAACAATCGGTTGCAACCCCAGAAGTTGACGCCGCCATCGAGACGGAGAATTCGGTTCCACTGCCCACATTCGATGCTGAAATCCACCAGGAAGAACCCCAGGATGGCGTGCCGGGCACCCAGAATGATGACCGGAAGATCACCCACACAGAACCGGCCATGATTAACGATGTCAAACAGCACCGAAAAGTGACCCCCAATCAGCGTCCAAAATTGACCCCCTCGATGTTGATGTCCGCCCTCCATCTAATCGGGGGGGGGGGGCGCCTCATTGGCTTCTGTGCTTGAGCCTCCAG
>NZ_WVUD01000048.1 GCF_009856865.1 Solidesulfovibrio aerotolerans
ATGAAGACCGTAGACTCGATCAGCTCAAATTGATGTAGCGGTTGCCGCCTTCAGGCGGCTCCAGTTCTCACCGCTTTGAGCGGTTAACTGCCTTGCATGCCCCCGGCTTTGCCGGGGGTAGCTGACTATATTTATCCCATGACAAGTCAGTCAGCAAGGAGACCCTGGGCGATTTTTGACATTGATTTTTGTTCCAGAAGGGTTAAGTGAGGTCTGTACGGAAAAATGACGAAAATTGTCAAAAGGAGCCTGCTACATGCAAAAGCAAACCCTCGAAAAAGTCTTCGAATACGCCTCTTCCCCGGTGCACGGCACCCTGTCCCGAAAACTGCGTAAGGGTGTGAAAATCCAGATTAATGACGGAAAGATCTACGAAAGCGCCACGCTGTTTCTGGGCGACGAATTCGTGCGCATCACCGTCAAGCAGGGTGAGGAAACCCTCAACACCTATTACAGCTGGGATAAGATCTGCTGCGTGACCACCATTGGCAAGATTGACGAATAACCCCTGACAAAACGCCGGAAGTCGCGCCATTCGGCCCTTTCCGGCTGATTATTGGCCCGCGCCGGCCCCCCCCTCTCCCGACGCGGACCATGCGCCGCTCCGTCTCTCCACGGGGCGGCGTCTTTTCATTTTTGGAATTTCTTGCTGCAACCCGCCGCAACCGGCTTGCGCCTTTGTTGAAAATGATTATCATCTCCTTATCCTCGAAAATGAGGAGGGAACACAATGAACACCACCCTGCAGCGCACCTACAAGGGCTACTCCATCGATCTGACGTCCCTGGGTGACTATTGCGCCTCTTTTGCCGCTGATATCCACGACAGTTCGGGACGGCTGGTGTCCCACCTGGGCGTGGCCGGCAATACCGAAGAGCGCGCGGTGGATCGCAGCCGGGAACTGATCGATTTTGAACTGGATTATGGCAGCATTCATTAACCCGGACTGCGGCGAGGACGCCGCAGTTCCGGCCCCAAACCGGCTGGCCCTTTGGCCCGTTTGGTGATACCCCCCGGTCCGTAGTTCACCCCGGGGGGTTTTTTTATGGCTTCCATTCCCGTTACCGTGCTGACCGGATTTCTCGGGGCCGGCAAGACCACGCTCCTCAACCGCGTGCTCACCGAGAACCACGGCCGCCGGTTTGCCGTCATCGTCAACGAATTCGGCGAAATCGGCATCGACAACGAGTTGGTCGTCTCCTCAAACGAGGAGATCTACCTCATGAACAACGGTTGCATCTGCTGCTCTGTTCGCGGCGATCTCATCCGCGTCCTGGCCGGCTTGGCCAAACGCCGGGGCGCCTACGATGCCGTGCTGCTGGAAACCACCGGACTGGCCGATCCCGCCTCCATCGTCCAGACCTTTGCCATGGACGAGGACACCCGCGAGGCTTTCCGTCTCGATTCCGTGACCACCGTTGTCGACGCCCTGCACTTCACCCGCCACGCCGCGGAAAACAGGCAGGTGCTGGAGCAGGTGGTCTATGCCGATCTGGTCATCCTCAATAAGACCGATCTGGTGGCCCCGGACGTGCTGGCGGATATCCGCAGCACCGTCAAACGCGTCAATGATACCACACAAATCGTTGCAGCCGTTCGCTGCGACGTGCCCATTGCCACGCTTTTGGACCGCGACGCTTTCGACATTGGCAAGCTGCTCTTCGGCAAGCCTTCCACGGCCGACGCCGCCCCGGGCAATCACATCGAGGCGCATGGCATCGAATCGGTCAGCCTGACCCACGACGGACCGCTTGACGCCGAGCGCCTGGGCGATTTCCTGCGCGAGCTGCTCCAAACCAAGGGCCAGGATATCTACCGCTGCAAGGGCATCATGGACGTGGCCCAGGCCAAGCAGCGCTTTATTTTCCATGGCGTGCACATGTTTTTGGAAACCGCCTGGGGCGCGCTGTGGACCGAGGGTGAGACGCGCCAGAGCCTGGCGGTCTTTATCGGACGCGACCTCGACCGCGAGGCGCTCAAACAGGGGCTTGCCGGCTGCGCGGCCCGGGAGAAAAACGCATGACATTTGCCCCTGACGCCGAACTGCCCGGCCTTTTTCTGGACAATTGCAACGCCTATGTGGCCGGCTGTGCCTTTGCCGACGACGGCGAAACCATCGCCTATGCCCTGGGCGACGGCCGCATTGCCCTGGTCGATCCGGAAACAGCGGAAACAGAATTCGTTGCCGCCCATACCGGCGCCGTCCTGTGCCTGGCCGCCTCCCCCAAGGGATTTTTAAGCGGCGGCGACGACGGCCGGGTGATGCTCACCAGCCTGGAAACCGGAACGCGCGAACTGGCCGCCTTCCCGGGCCAGTGGGTCGAGCATGTGGCTGCCTGCGCCACCGGCCGCGTCCTCGCCGCTACGGTTGGCAAGCAAGTGGTCCTTTTCACCGGCGACGATCTGGCCCCAAGCCTGCTCCCCGAACTGCCAAGCACCATCGCCGGACTGGCCGCCAGTCCCGATGGCCGCGCCCTGGCCGCCAGCCACTACGACGGGGTGACGGTCTACGCCCCGCCGCGCCCCGGCTCCACCGGCAACCGCCTGGACGGTCCCGGCTCCAACCTGACCCTGGTTTTTTCGCCGGACGGCGGCAAGATGGGGCTGGCCACCCAGGACAAGAGCGTGCGCGTCTACGATCTGGAGAATTCCGCCGGGTATCTGCTGGAAGGCTATCCGGCCAAGGTGCGCTGCCTGTCGTTTTCCAGCGACAGCAATACGCTGTGGACCGGCGGCGAACAGGCCTTTGTCGGCTGGCCGGTGGGTGCCGAAACCGATCCGGC
Source organism: Solidesulfovibrio aerotolerans (assembly GCF_009856865.1). Taxonomy (GTDB): domain Bacteria; phylum Desulfobacterota; class Desulfovibrionia; order Desulfovibrionales; family Desulfovibrionaceae; genus Solidesulfovibrio; species Solidesulfovibrio aerotolerans. Next base: position 2,784 of record NZ_WVUD01000048.1, read on the forward strand.
CACCCGGGAAGCGCTCGTCTTCGGGGCGTTTGAGCACGGCCTGCTCGGCACGGTGGCCGCCCATCCGGTCCTGCCGCTGGTGGCCGGCGGGTTTGACGGCGGCGTGGTGTTTATGGGCAGCGTGGACCGCCGGGGCGCGGCCCCGCTTTTCGCCCTGCAAAGCCATCGGGTGACCTGTCTGGCCTGGTCACCGGACGGCCGGCTGCTGGCCGGCGGCAGCGACGGCGGCCCGGCCTTTTTCCTGCGTCTGGCCTGAGGGTTATTTTGAAGAGGCCTCCGGCGGCCGGGGGGGATCATCCCCCCCGGACCCCCTGAAAGGGAGAAGTATTTCAAGGGGTTCTTGACGTTGGTTGGCAATCTGGGCGGATGGGGACCGGGACAGCCGAGGGGGCGCTTGGTGGGAACCACCGTTGCCCCGGCGGCCGGGGTGATCCCCCCGGCCGCCCTGGGCAGAGAGCACTTGTGGAGCGTCGCCTTAGCCGAGCAGTTCGCGGATGGCGGCCTGGACCCGGGCGAGTTCGTCTTGGACGAGCCGGCAGGCCTCGCGGCAGCCGTCCGCATCGCCGGTGAGTCCTGCTTCCTGGAGTCGCCGCGCTCCCTCGGTCACCCCCCGGGCGCGCAGCGGTACGGCCATGCCGAGCAGCGCGTGGGCGGCGTCGGCGACGGCTTCCCAATGGCCTTCCTTGACCGCCTGGGCCAGGGTCGCCGCTACCTGCGGACTTTCCTCCAGGAACATCCGGCAGATTTCCCGGGCAAAGGCCGTTTTGCCGCGCTCCTCGTAATAGGCTATATCCATGACCGACGCAGCAGACGTTGCGGCCGGGCCGGCCCCGCTTGGCCGGTCCAGCACCCGCCGCATGACCATAAAGAGTTCTTCCACGTCCACCGGTTTGGAGACGTAGTCGTCAAGGCCGGCCGATAAAAACCGTTCCCGATCCCCCTTCATGTTGTAGGCCGTCAGCGCCACCACCGGCATGTCCCGGGCCGCAACACCGGCCTCGCCGTCACGGATGCGCCGGGTGGCCTCGGTCCCGTCCATCTCCGGCATCTGAATGTCCATAAGCACAAGGTCGGCCGGTTCCTGGCACAACTGTTCCAGCACCTGGCCGCCGGACTCGGCCAGACGCACCTGGCACCCGGCTTCCGTTAGGAAATGCTTGAGAAAAAGCCGGTTGACCTGATTGTCCTCGGCCAGAAGCACCCGCAGCCCGGCAAAACTGCCGGACTGGGCCGCAGGCCTGGGGCGCGGCGTTTCCCGCGAGGCCTCGCTGGCCGGACGCAGGGACACGGTAAACGTAAAGGTGCTGCCCTGCCCGGCCAGACTCTCGACGTCAATGGACCCGCCCATCATTTCCACCAGCCGCCGACTGATGGCCAACCCCAGGCCGGTACCGACAAACCGCTTGGTGCGGGTGGATTCCAGTTGGGAAAAGATCTGGAACAGCTCGTGCTGGCGGTCCTCGGGAATGCCGATACCGGTATCCCGCACGCTGCAGGCCACCAGCATGGGGTCGCCCGACCGGGCCAAGGACACCTCCACTTCCACATCGCCCTGGTCGGTGAATTTGAGCGCATTGCCGACCAGATTTCGCACCACCTGCATGATCCGGTCGGGATCGCCGTGCACCATATCCGGCACCTGCTTGTCAAAGCGCACGGTCAGGGTCAGGCCCTTTTGCCTGGCCGAGAACTGGAAGGGCTTCATGGTCCGGTCAAGGGTGTCGCGCAGATCGAAATCCACCGGCAAAAATTCCATCTTCCCGGCTTCGATTTTGGAAAAATCAAGAATATCGTTCACGATAGCCAAAAGAGCCCGGGAGGAGTCAAGGATCAGTTCCAGGTTTTCCCGGATTTCCGGCCGGGGATTCTGGGTCAGCGTCATCTGGGCCAGACCGATGATGCCGGACAGGGGCGTGCGTATTTCGTGGCTCATGTTGGCCAGAAAACCGCTCTTGGCCTGGCTGGCCGCTTCGGCCTGCCGCCTGGCCCGGGTGAGATCCTGCTCCCGGCGGCGATCCTTGACGTGATTGAGCACCCCTTCGCCCAAAAGGGTCAGGCGACGGACGTCGTCTTCGCCGTACCGGTCCTGCTTCCCGATCACGGCTAAAACGAGGACGACCACTGCGGCCTCGTGCATGGGCACGACCAGACGGCACGGCTGCTCCGGGTCCGTTCCCAGGATATGCCCGCGCCTGTCGCCGAGCAGGCCGGGCGCATCGTGGGCCGTAAAACCCGGGGCATCCGGTGCCAGGCCAAAGACGGCTCGGGCCGCAGCCGTGGCGGCCAAGATGACAAACCCATCGCCGTCCGGATTGGCCATGGCCACAAGACCGCCGGAACTGGCCGTCAGTTCCACGGCCTGGGATAGGACAAAGGCTCCAAGTTCGGAGAAAGCGGCTTCGCGCATGCGGCCAAGCTGGAGCAACGTTTCCAGGGTATTGGCGTGCAACGCGAGTTGCCCGGCGTTTTGCCGCGCCTCGGTCACGTCCAGCACATGGCAGATGAAATAGAGCGGCGCTCCGTCGTCCCCCCGGACCAATCTGGCCGAAACCCGCGCCCAAAGGGCGTGGCCCAAGGCATGGCGGTAGCGCTTTTCAAAGCGAAACTGCTCCTTGACCCCGGCCAGGGCCAGGGCAATAAAACGCTGGCTGACGACCTCCTCGCCTATCGCAGCGAGATCATTAACGGTCTTGGTGAGCAGCAGGGCCTCGTCGAAGCCGAAGAAACGACACAAGGCTTCGTTGACCCGCAAGAAACGGCCGTCCGTGCCAACGATGGACAGGCCCTCGTTGGCGTTTTCAAAGGCCAGCCGGAACAATTCCTCGCTTTTGGCCAGGGCCTCCTCGCCGCGCCGGCGTTCGGTGACATCCTTCATGGCGGCCAAAGACCGGATAAACCGCCCGGATGCATCGTATTCTCCAACCGCCGAGAGCAGGACATCCAGCACCCGGCCGTCACGGGCCACCATGTGGTAGGCTTGATCAGAAAGCCGCCCCTGGTTGATAAATACCGGCAGGACCGCTTCCATCTCCTTTTTCGAGGCCTCGGTCATAAACTCGCCCAGGGAACGGCCGATCACGTCCAGGGCCTCATAGCCAAGCACCTGGCGCCACATGGCATTGACCGACAACAGCCGGCCGGCGGCATCAACGGAATGGAGCATGACCGGAGCTTTTTCGTAGAGACTGGGCAACCCTTCCAAGGTCGTTTCGTAGCCTCCCAGCAGCGCGTCCACCATGTCGCTCTCCTTTGCAATGCCCGCCAAAACAACCGGCGGGGCTTGCCAATTCCGGTCCAAGTGCGCATTGTACGGGAGATAAGCCGTCATGACAACGCGGGCAAGTCAATTGCTTCTACGATCGCGGCGTTTCGCAACGACGCGACCCGCCGTGCCCCGGCCTGGCGGCAGTTGGAGCAGCCCGGACCGACACGGCAAGGGAGACGATCATGGAAAACACGCAATGCCTGATTATCGGTTCCGGGCCGGCCGGCCTCTCGGCCGCCATCTACACCGCCCGGGCCGGCATGACCACCGTGGTGGCCGGCTGTGAGCCCAAAATCGCCGGCGACTACGACATAGACAACTATTTCGGCTTCCCGGAAACCATCTCCGGGCGCGAGCTGATCACCCGCGGCATCCGTCAGGCCGAGCGTTTCGGCACGAAGATCGTCTGCCAGCGGGTGCTCGCCGTCCACATGGCCGAGGACGGCTCGTTTGACGTCAAGACCGACCAGGACGCCTTCACCGCCCAGGCCGTGATCATTGCCGCGGGCGTTAACCGGGTGCGCCCGGGCATCGCCAACATCGGCGACTACGAGGGCAAGGGCGTGTCGTATTGCGTGAGCTGCGACGGCTTCTTTTTCCGGGGACGCACGGTGCTCGTGGTCGGCGAAGGCAACTACGCCGCCAATCAGGCCCTGGAATTGACCAACTTCACCTCCGACGTTGCCGTCTACACCCAGGGCAAGGCTGCGGCCATGGACGAACCGTTTGCCACCGCCCTGGCCAAGGCCGGCATCCCGGTTTTGACCGCCAAGATCGCCAGCCTTGCCGGCGAACCGGCCATGACCGGGGCGGTGCTGGAAGATGGCACGACAATCCCTGCCGAAGGGCTTTTCGTGGCCATGGGCCAGGCCTCGGCCCTGGATTTCGCCAAGACGCTTGGCGTGGCCACGCGCGGGGCTTTCATCGAAGCCGACCACGAGCAAAAGACCAACGTCCCCGGGGTGTTTGCCGCCGGGGATTGCGTGGGCCATTTCATGCAGATCAGCGTGGCCGTGGGCGAAGGAGCCAAGGCCGGCCGGGCAGCCATCGCCCATATCAAGGACCGGGGCGAAAAGGCCGGTGCCACAAGCCAGCCATGACTTGACAGGACCATGCCGCGCGCCCTATAAATACCAGTTCGCAACGCGGCGATGGGCCTATAGCTCAGTTGGTAGAGCCACCGGCTCATAACCGGCAGGTCCCAGGTTCGAATCCTGGTAGGCCCACCACGACGAAGGATGCATGATCTATTCCGGCACACATCCCGACCCTGCCTTTTTCGCCAAAGCGGCGACCCGGGAGAGACCGCAAAGGCGCTTTTTTGCCGGCAATGGCCCCAAAAGCGCCTTTTTCGTTACCCCATGCGCGTAGCTGACTGCATAACCTGCATCGAGGCCGTGGCTGATCCGGCCCGGGCCGCTTCCTGGGATCGCTGCGGCGTCCAGATTGCCGGCACGGTCCCCGACTGCACCCGGCTGGCCGTGGCCCTTGATCCCCTGCCGGGTATGATCGAGGAAGCCCTGGACTGGGGAGCGCAACTGGTCCTGACCCATCACCCCCTGGCCCTGGCCCCGCGCCTGCCCGACCGTCTGGACGATCTGCATCGCGTCCTGACCCTGGTGCTTGGCCGGGGAGCAACACTCTATAGCGCCCACACCTCCCTGGACGTGGTCACCGACGGCCCGGCCGGCTGGCTGGCCCAGGCGCTTGAGCTGCAAAACCAACACATTCTCGAACCAGCCGGCAGTGTTGCCTTTCTCGCGCTGCGCTTTGCCCTGCCCCAGGGGAGCGCCGGGCCGGACACGCTGGCCGCTTTGACTGCCCTGCCCCAATTGGCCGTCAGCCAGCCTGGGGAGCATCTGCTGGAAGTAGCCTGTCCGCCGGGCCTGCGCGCCCGGGTCGAGGCCATCCTGGCCGAGACCGCCCCCGGGTCGCGCTGTCTTGCTGTGACGCAACTGGCCCAACCGTCTACACCCTACGGCTACGGACTGGTGGGCGATCTGCCCCAGCCCCTGGCCGGCGATGTTTTTCTCAAACGGCTGGCCGCCCTCCTGCCCCGCTCCTTTTTCACCCTGGCCGGGTGCCTGCCGGCAACGGTTGGCCGGATGGCCTACTGCCCCGGTTCCGGGGCGGACATGGCCGCTCGCGCCTTTGCCGCCGGTGCCACAGTCTATGTCACCGGCGATCTCAAATACCATCAGGCCCAGGCCGTGCCGGCCCACTGCTGCCTCGTTGACGTGGGGCACTTTTCCCTGGAAGAGGTCATGATGCGCCGTTTTGCCGCCGATCTGGCCGCCACCTTTGGCCAGGACGGGCCCGAAGTCCGCTATTTTGCGGGAACAGACCCCATCACCGCGCATTTTCCGGACGGGACCGCCGCCCCCCGGACTGAATAACCACTCGGAGAGACAGTCATGTATTTGAAACAGATTGAACAGCTCGTGGTCCTGCAAAAAGTCGATGACGAAATCGTCCTGCTTCAGGATGACCTCAAACGCGCTCCCCAGCAGATCACCGAGCTTGAAAAGCGCCGCCAGGACATTGAGGACAAAGCCGAGATCGTTCGCGACAAGCTGAAGTACCTCAATGACCAGCAAAAGCGTCTGGACTCGGAAATCGAAAGCGATTCCGCGCGGCTTAAAAAAAGCAAAAGCAAAATGATGCAGGTGGGCAACCAAAAAGAATATCACGCCATGATGCGTGAGATGGACAACCTGGAAAAGCAGAACCGCGGCCGGGAAGAAGAAAAAATCACCGTGGCCGAGGAACTCTCCCGTCAAAACCTGGAGCTGTCCGAAGTCAATGGTCTGGCCAAGGAACTCGACAGTGAGTTAAGCATCGCCCGGCAAAGCCTCGATGCCCGCCTCAAGCAGGCCGAAGGCCGGCTGACCGAACTGTCCTCCCGCCGCAAGGACGCCGGTCAGGCCGTGCCCAAACCCATCCTGCAGCGCTACGAGTTCATCCGGTCGCGCCTGAAAAATCCGGTCATCGTGCCGGTTGCCGCCGGCATCTGCTCGGGCTGCCACATCGCCATTCCGCCCCAGGCCTTTATCGAGCTGCAAAAGGGCATCCAGATTTTGAGCTGCCCCAACTGCCAGCGTCTGATCTACTGGAGCGAGCACATCGAGTCTGAAACACCGCCGGCCGACGACGCTGTCGCAGCCGAATAGTCTGCCCCGCAGGGCCTTTGCGATATGAAAAAGCCGGCGACCAGCCGGCTTTTTGTTTGTGCGTTTCCAACGGACACCGGGTGGCCGCCAGGGGATTGCCGCACCTGCCGCCCCCCGGCGCAGGCGTGCGTGCCGCCTCAAGCGGCAATGATTGTGTGGTAGCCGCGCCCCGTGCGTGGTATCACCGGCAGACCATGCAAAACGTTCTCATGATCAACCCGCCGTTACCCCTGTCATTTTGGAGCTTTAGCGAAACTCTGGCCATGACCGGCAAAAAAGCCCTGCTCCCGCCGCTGGGCCTGCTCACCGTGGCCGCCCTGCTGCCCAAGGACTGGAACATCCGGCTGGTCGATCTCAATGTGCGCCCCCTTGGCGAAGACGATTGGCGCGGTATTGATCTGGTCATGATCACCGGCATGCTGGTCCAGCGCGAGAGCCTTTTGGAACACATCGCCAAGGCCAAGGCCCGGGGCATCCCAACCGCCGTCGGCGGGGCCTATCCCACCACGGCCCCCCAGGAAGTGCTGGACGCCGGGTGCGATTTCCTGATCCAGGGCGAGGGGGAAAACACCATCTCCGAGCTGGTGGCCGCCCTTGAAGCCGGCCACAAAAGCGGCCGCTTCGTCTGCCAGGAAAAACCCGCCCTGGCTGACTCGCCCCCGCCGCGCTACGATCTCATTGCCCTGGGCGATTACGAGTCCATGTCCCTGCAGACCTCCCGGGGCTGCCCGTTTTCCTGCGAATTCTGCGATATCGTAAGCCTTTTCGGCCGGGCCCAGCGCCACAAGACGCCGGATCAGGTCATTGGCGAACTGGAGGCCATCCGTCGCCTGGGCTTTCGGGGCACGGTCTTTGTGGCCGACGACAACTTCATCGGCAACCGCCCCCGGGCAGTGGCGCTCTTGACGCGCATCATCGAATGGCAGGCCCGGTACGGCGAGCCCTTTAATTTTATCACCCAGGCCTCGGTCAATCTGGGGCAGGATATCCCGCTGATCGATCTGCTCACCGCCGCCAATTTTTCCTATGTGTTCGTCGGCATCGAATCCCCGGACGACGATGTTTTAAAAGCGGCGCACAAGATGCAAAACGTGCGCAACCCGCTGCTCGAATCCCTGCGCGCCATAAACGCCAACGGCCTAAGCGTCATCGGCAGCTTTATCCTGGGCATGGACGGTGAAACGCCCGGGGCCGGGGCACGCATGCAGGCCTTTGCCGAAGCAGCCGATCTGCCCTGGGTCATGATCAATGTCCTGCGCGCCCTGCCCCTGACCGCCCTGTGGGACCGGCTCTTGGCCGAGGGCCGGCTCCATGAAGACATTGTGGAAAGCGGCTGGGACGCCCTGACCAATTTCACCCCGCTGCGGCCCATCGAAACGATCTTTGCCGAACAGATTGCAGCCCTGACCGCGCTCTACACCCCGAGTGCCTACCTGGGGCGCGTGCTGCGGGCCACCCTGGCCATGCGCCCGACCCGAGGCTCCCTGCCCGGGGCCGCGCCCAAGCCCAAACCCGTTACCGCAACGAACATCCGGCAGCAAAACCCCAGCCCGGACATCACATCCCTGTTGCACCTCATCTGGCGCCAAGGCGTGGTCGGGCCGGCGCGTTGGCAGTTCTGGCGACAACTGGTCATCGTTGCCCGGCGCAATCCCAGCCGCCTGCGGCGCTACATCGTCCTTTGCGGCATGGGCGAAAACCTCTTTTCCTTTGTGCGCCACATAGAGGCCCAGGCCGCCATCAGACTGCGCGCCCCGGCTGGCCCGGCCGCTGTCATGGCCGGCGCGCGCCTTGACGCCAGCCCCCCGGCTTTGTAAAGCGCGGCATCACACCATTCGGGAGATGTCCTGCGCCATGCCGCCACCTGCCAACCGCCCTTCGACGCCGGTCTATTCCACGGACACAGGCCGGCTGTGTGCCGGCTGCGGCCACCCGGCCGACCGTTGCGCCTGCTCCAAAGCCAAAGCCCCGGCCAAGGCAGACGGCATCGTGCGCATCGCCCGCCAGACCAAGGGCCGTAAGGGCAAGGGCGTGTGCCTCGTCACCGGAGTCCCGCTCACCGGCGAGGCGCTGGCGGCCCTGGCCCGGGAGCTGAAGCAACGATGCGGCTGCGGCGGCACGGTCAAGGACGGCATCATCGAAATCCAGGGCGACAACCGGGACGTGCTGGCCCAAGAGCTTCAAAAACGCGGCTACAGCGTCAAACTCGCCGGCGGCTAAGCACCTACCGGCTGTCCCCCGCCGGTTCCGGGCCGCCCCCCCTGCCTGCGGCATACTGAAGCGGGTCTGGCCCGGAGAGCAAGGCTGGCGGGCGCTCCTCTGCCCAAGCAGACTACGGCCGCAGCGCATTGACGCCCGGATGGCTTTTCCATAATCTTTCTGGAACGACACGCTCCAAACTCGGCTCGTGCCGGCGGCAGCGGCCAGGAAGCGCAACCAGCGACAAGGCGGATGCCCGCGCCCAGCCGTGTTCCTTTGGCCATTCTCCCCGGCGATGTCCTGCCGTCCTGCCCCGGGCCGGTTCTCCGGCCAGGAGGTCTGCCATGCCCCGCTTCCACTGTCGCACCCAGCCCTTGCCCCCCATCGTCCTGCTCATTTTGCTCAGTCTGACCACGACGGCGCTGTATCAGTTCGTTGCCAGCCCTACCCTGGCCGCCCCCTCCAAAGCCGCTGCCCGATCCGGGGAAGACGACTGGCAGTTTGAGGAAGACTACGCCCGGGTCCACAAAGGCAATACGCCCGGCCAGGGCCACCGTGCCGGCGGCCCTGCGGCCAAATTCGCCCGGCCTGCGGCCCCAAGCCCGGCTCCGGCGGCCATGGGGGCCGGCAATTTGGGTTTGTCTGCCGGCGGGGCCAAGGACATTGCCAACTTCCGGGAAAACATCGCCAAGGGCTTCCTGCCGCAACCCTCAGACGTGACCTACGAAGGCCTTTTTTACGACTACTCCTTTGACACGGGCGGGGAGTGCGCCGGCACCACGCTCTTTTGCCCGAGCTATGCCACGGCCGTGTCCAATGATCCCATGACCGGCAAGCCCGAATACTATCTGTCCGTGGGCCTTGGCTCCGGGGTCAAGGCCGCTGATTTCAGCCGCAAAAAGCTAAACCTGATGCTGGTGCTGGATGTTTCCGGTTCCATGTCCTCCCCCTTTGACAAGTACTACTACGACCGCTTCGGCAACCGCCACGAGGCAACCGGGACAGAGAAGGACGCGGGGACAAGCAAGCTGGCCGCTGCCGCCGAGGCGCTCATTGCCCTGCTCGACCATCTCAACCCCGACGACCGCTTCGGCCTGGTCCTGTTTGACCAGTACGCCTATACCGCCCTGACCCTGCGGTCGGTGGGCCAGCGCGACATGGCGGCCATAAAGGGCCACATCCGCGCCCTGCGGCCGCTGGGCAGCACCAATCTGGACGCCGGCCTGGCCCTGGCTACTGACCTTATGCGCCCGGCCCGGGAGAGCGATCCGGGGCAGTACGAAAACCGCATCGTCTTTATGACCGACGCCATGCCCAATATCGGTGACACCTCGGACAAGGCGTTTTTAAGCCGCATCGAGGACAACGCCAAAGCCAGACTCTATGCCACGGTCATCGGTATCGGCGTTGATTTTAATACGGCGCTCACGGAGGCCATCACCAAGGCCCGGGGGGCCAATTCGTATTCCGTCCACAGTGCCGCCGCGTTTCGCAAGCGCCTGGATGCGGAGTTCGATTTTATGGTGACGCCGCTGGTGTTCGATCTGCGCCTGGACTTTACGAGTGCGGGCTACGCCATCGACACGGTCTACGGCTCGCCCGAGGCCGACGCGGCCACGGGCGAACTTATGCGGGTCAACACGCTGTTTCCCTCGCCCACCACCGACGAGGGGTCACGCGGCGGTCTGATCCTGCTGCGTCTGAAAAAAACCGGGAACAATCCGGGCATTGTTCTCACAGCCCGCTACGAAGACCGCTCCGGGAAACGCCACGAAACAGCGGCCACCGTGGATTTCCGGCCGGCCGGCGTGGCCTATGAGACGCCCTCGATCCGCAAGGGCATCCTGCTGGCCCGCTACGCCACGCTGTTGCGGGATTGGCTTGGGGCCGCCGGGAGCGCCGAGCGCGACACGCCGGCACAGGAGGCCGCCGCGCCACGACCGGACGGCCGGCCCCAACTTGGCGAGTGGGAGCGCCAGTCCCGGCAACTGCGGCTGACAGCCGCCCAGCGCAAGCAATTCTCCCGCTTTCGCGACTATTTCCAAGAAGAAATGGCCCCTTGTCAGGATGCCAGCCTTACGCAGGAACTGGAGGTTCTGGACACATTGCGCCAGGGGCAGCCGTAATGTCGCCGCCAAGGCCGCGTCAGGCTTGCGGGCAGCAACAGCGCAGAGGCTAAGGAGGTATCCCATGACACGCGCCCTTCGTATGTTTCTTGCCACAACGCTGTGCCTACTGGCCTTGCCCGCAGCCGCCCAGGCTGCCTTGTCCGCTGCGGAGGCTTCGAATCTGCTCCTGGCCTGGATCAGCGCGACCACGCCGGGCCTGAGTGGCCAGAGCTGCCTGACGCCCGTGTCCAATTCCCTGCGAAACGGCGGCTACACCATCGTCGTCGATGCCGGCGGCTGTCCGGGCCAGGCCGCGCGCCAAAACAGCCGTTGGCGCATCGACGCCTTTACCGCCGAGGTCTTTGCGGAAAACGACCAGGGGAAATTCGTTGTTCCGGCCGCCGCCCAGAAAAGCGGCCCGCTTGGCAACGTCGCCTTCCTGGCCGGCCGGACCGATCTCCTGCCACCGGGGGCCAGGATCATCGAATACGCCGCCCTCGGCCCAAGCGCACCAGAGCGGGCCTATGTGCTGTGGATGCTCGACCCCAAACGCAACGAGCATGCCAAGGGCGAGGTCTACACCTGCCCGGACCAGAGTCGGGGCTCGTACTGGTCCGGCCCGACCCGGCTGTCGCTTCTGGACACCCAACACGGCGTCCTGCGCAATACCCTTTCCATTGCCGACCCCATGGAAGAAGGCGACAGCTTCGATCTGCCCTACCGCATCCCGGCCGCACGCCCGTTCCCCTATTTCGTCCCCCTGACGGCCGGCAAGGACCAGGAAGGCCGCCCGGCCTTGCTCACCCTGCGCGACCTGACCGGCGACGGCACGGCCCGGGAATTTTACCTCGCCTCGGCCGGCAACTGCATGCTCATGCTGTATTCGGTCTTCGGCTACGACCCGGCCAAGGACCAGGCCGTGCAGTATGCCGTCGCCCTGACCAGCACCGAGGCCGGCAAGGAGACCGTCGCCACTACCAACTGGCTCAATTTCTGGCCGGTGCAAAAAGACGCGGCCAAGGGTCGCTTCCAGTGGGAGGTGGATTTGCGGGGCCGGGCCGGGTGCCTGGAGCGCTACGCGCTGGCCTACGATCCGGCCCAAGGCCGGTTTGCCGGGCGGCTGACGGCTTCGGACTGCCAGGACTAGGACACCACAATTTCATGTTATAACTGCATGTTATAGCAAAAATTTCTGTTTTAAAGAAATGATCAGCCTGGGCCGGCCGGGACGGCGCGACAGGCCAGCAAGCTTCGCCGAGCCTTTGTGGAAACAAGCATCATTGCAGCAGGATATAAAAATTTTCACTCTTTCTTGCAGATTTCTCTTTACAACGCAGAACAAGGAACTAATTATAAAACTGAAGGCAGCCCAAAAGGGCGAACCCGAGCAGGAGTAAGCACTTTCACGAACGCCATCTCCCATACCCGGCGAAGGAAGTCGCCCCACCCAAAGGCCGAGCAGGGTGCATAACCCAGGCCTTACTGGCGAAAAGACTTTTCTGATCGCGAAAGAATGCAGAAGCGGTACGGCCACAGCGCCGAAACAGGCCGCAGCAGTCAAGATGGGTCACTGGAATTGGACAACGGCAACACACAACGGAATCTTAGCTGGATGGTATACGCCAATGGGCCAGAGTGCTTCATAGCCGGCGAAACGAGTCGCCAAGTACGGAAAGCCCCCACCGTGGTGCACAAGGGCTGACGAGACGATAGGCAAAGTCCAATCGTCGCTGGAAAGCAAGAGACTCGGATAACACAACCAACAGCAGACGTATGAACCGTGTGATGGAACTGTACTTCGGAAATTGTCGAAAAAAATAAGCGCAAACGCGCACAACAAGCGAGCGTGTTCCACACCCGGCTAAACGAGGAGCCAAAATGCTGCGGCAGCGGAGGTTCTCTCCGAATGCCGGAAGGCGAAAGGAAACTCCTTCTCGCCACAAGCACAAGCCCTCGGCCCGGTCGCAACGACCGAAGCAAGCCGACAACTGTCACATAGGGTTGCAGGAACGGGTTTTCGACAACGCCTTACAAAGAGTCACAACCGCCTCGCCTGATTCCACCTGGAATCAGGCGAGGCTTTTTTGTGGGCGCCCGCCTGGGATGGGTTGTGCCGGCAAGTGCTTGAGGAGACGCTGCCCAGGACCGGTTTTTAGGTACGTGCAGGGGCCGACACTATTTCACCGGCCGACTCATGGCCAAAACGCGCCGGTCAATGGTGGCCAGCATGATCCCGGAAACAATGAGCGCCCCGCCCAGCAGATGGACCAGGGAGACGCGCTCGCCCAGGAGCAGCACGGATTCGATGGCCGTGAAAAGCGGCAAGGTGTAATACACCATCCCGGCCAACACCGGGCCGATGGAGGCGATGGCCTTGGTCCAGAGCAGATACGCCCCAAAGGAGCAGCCAATGCCCGCGTAGCACACCCCGGCCACGACCCGGGCATTCCAGACCGGCCCCGGCAAGACGAGCCCCTCCCAGATCACAAACGGCAGCATGAGCCCCAGGCCAAGCACGAACATCGCGGCATTAAAGCCCTCGATGGAGATGTCGGCCGGACGCTTGCGGATTAAAAACGAATAGAAGGCAAAGCAGGCGGCCCCGGCCAAGGCCCAGAGATCCCCGGGCATAAACTGCACCGAGGCAATATGCCGCCAGTCCCCGCGCGACACCAGGGCGACAACGCCCAGCAGCACCACGGCCACGCCGCCCAGCCGGCGCGGCGTGATGGGCTCGCCATACACGATGCGCGACAGGACAATGATCATGATGGGGGCCGTGGGCACAAGCAGCGCCATATTAAGGCTCTCGGTGGTCTGGCCCGCCTTGTAGATAAAGGAATTGAGCGCGGCCACGCCTAAAAGGCCCATGACCGTCAGATAGGGCAGATTGCGCCGCATGGCCGGCAGATCCGCCCGCAGCTTCGGCAGGGCCAGGGGGAGCAGGCAGGCCAGCGCCACGGTCCAGCGCCAGAAATTGAGCTGGATGGGCGGTATCTCGTGGGCGATGCCGCGCGCCACCACAAAATTGCCGGCCCACAGGACCGTGGCGGCCAGGGCGGCCAGATAGCCGCCAAGCCGGGCTTTTGCTTTCAAATCGTGTGTGTTCATAAGATATTCTATTCGCTGCGTTGTCCTAGCCACGCCAGGGTGGCCTGTCAATTGCGGCACCATGCGACACCTACCGTGCGGCACCTCCTGCTGCCACCAAGGCCGGTCAAGCCATCCTGTAGCCGACCTTGGTCATCGTGCGACCGGCCAAGCCATCCTGTGCCCGACCGCCATCGTGCGGCCGGCCTGTCATCTGGGTGGCCGTTTGGCCGGCTGACAAAGCCTGGCGACCGGCGTACCGTGCCCGCCAGACCGGCCGGGTTTCCCGACGGCAATCTCCCGGGAGGATGTCTTGCCCAGATTGACGCCGCTTGTTACGTCCCTGCCCCATCTCACCATCCGCCAGAAAGTGCTGGTCGGCGTCATCATCCCGGTGCTGCTTTTCGCCGTGATCGGCGTGGTGTCGTACCAGTACCTGATCCGCCTGGAAGCGACGCTTGGCCTTATGGAAATGGCCGATGATCTCTCCAACACCATTTTGGAAGTGCGGCGCTACGAGAAAAACTATCTGCTCTACGGCCATGCCGCAGATTTCGACGAATCCCTGCGCTACATCGACCAGGCCCGGACCATGCTCGCCGCCATGGCGGCCGATGTCCGCGACGGCCAAGCTCATCGGGCCATTGCCGGCCTGATCGCCGCCCTGGACGCCTACCAGGCCCGGGTGCTGGACCTGGGTTCGGACGGCACAACCGCCTCACCCGCCCAACTCCTTGACGCTCTGCGCCAGACCGGCAAGGACATGGTGGACCTGTCCCTGGCGATTAAAAACACCGAGCGCAGCCGCACCCTCCAGCTCGTGGCCACCCTCAAACGCCAACTCCTCGTCTCCGGGGTGTTCATTACCGTCTCCGGGATTGTATTGGCCCTGCTGTTGGCCAGAAAAATCCTGCGGGCCCTTGGCGTCATCACCCAGGCCACGGCGGAAATCGGCAAGGGGAACTTTCAGACCCTTCCAGTTCCCCACTCGCGCCAGTCCAACGACGAGACGCAGCGCGTCCTGGAAGCCTTTAACCGCATGACCCGGGAGCTCAAACGCCGCCAGGACCAACTCATTCAGGAAAAAAAGCTCTCGTCCCTGGGCGTGTTGACCTCAGGCATCGCCCACCAGCTCAACAATCCCCTCAATAATATCTCGACCTCCTGCCAGATCCTTATCGAGGAGCAAGGCGAGTGCGATCCGGCCTTTGCCGCCCGAATGCTTGCCAATATCCAGCAGGAGGTCCTGCGGGCCAGGGACATTGTCAAAGGCCTGCTTGAATTTTCCCGGGCCAAGGATTTTAGCATGAAGCCCGTGGCCCTGGCCGCTGTGGTGGCCAACGCCTGCCGGCTGGTGTCCAGCCAGGTGCCCTCGTGGATCACCCTGACGCAAGACATCGCGCCGGGGCTGGTGCTTGATCTCGACGCCGCCCGCATGCAGGAAGTGCTCATTAATCTGCTCTTAAACGCTGCCCAGGCTATCACCGAGCCTCCCGGAGCCATCACGGTAACGGCCTGGGAAGAAGCCGGCATGGCCACCATTACCGTGAAAGATTCCGGGGAGGGCATCCCGGACGAGGCCCTTGGCAAAATCTTTGACCCCTTCTACACCACCAAGGAAGTGGGCAAGGGCACTGGCCTTGGGCTCTCCATCGTCTTTGGCATCATCGAAAAGCATCAAGGCTCCATCGTGGCCGAGAAAACAGGCGGCCAGGGCGCGTGTTTCGTCATCCGCCTGCCTCTGCCGGGCAGCGCCCCGGAGAACGCATGACTTCCGGTGCCATCCTCATCGTTGACGACGAAGCCATCGCCGTTGACAACTTAAGCCATATCCTGCGCCGGGAAGGCTACACCACCACGGCCGCTGCCAGCGGCGAAGAGGCGCTCACCCTCCTTGGCCAGCGCGAATTCGATTTGCTGCTCACCGATCTGCGCATGAAGGGCCTGGACGGACTGGCTGTGCTGGCCGAATCCAAACGGCTGTGGCCGGACACGGAAGTGGTGGTCATGACCGGCCACGCCACCGTGGCCACGGCCGTGGAAGCCATGCGCCTGGGAGCCTGCCACTATCTGACCAAGCCCTACGGGCTGGCCGAGGTGCGGGCCACCGTGGCCGAGGCCATGGACAAGCGGCGGCTGCGCCTGGAAGTGGCCCGGCTCTCCCGACAAGTGGCCCAACTGGGCCGCACCTCGCTTATCATCGGCGAAAGCCCGGCCATCCAGGCGCTTAAAGACAATATCCACCACATCGCCCCCACCGATTCCACGGTGCTGATTCTGGGTGAGACCGGTACCGGCAAGGAGTTGGTGGCCCGCTCCATCCACGAAGCCAGTCCGCGAAGCGACCGGCGCTTTCTGGCCATCAACTGTGGCGCGTTTAACGAGGATTTGCTGGCAAACGAGCTTTTCGGCCACGAGAAAGGGGCCTTTTCCGGGGCTTCGACGCTCAAAAAGGGCCTATTGGAAGTGGCGGGCGAGGGCACGCTCTTTTTAGACGAAATCGGGGAGATGTCGCTGACCATGCAGGTGCGGCTGTTGCGCGTCCTCCAGGAGCGGCATTTCTTCCGGGTGGGCGGCACGCAAGAGATTGCGGTGACCGCGCGCCTTTTGGCCGCCACCAACAAGGATCTCAAAAGCGATGTCGAACGGGGACTGTTCCGGGCCGATCTGTATTACCGGTTAAACGTCATCACCGTGCGCGTACCGCCGCTGTCCCAGCGCCGCCAGGACATTCCGCTTCTAGCCGGCTATTTTATCGCCAAGTATGCGGCGGCCATGAATAAAAAGCTCTCGGGCTTTTCCGCCGAGGCGGTGCGGCGGCTCATGGCCTATGAATATCCCGGCAACATCCGGGAGTTGGAAAACATCGTGCAGCGCACCGTCATCATGACCAAGGGCGAGGTCATCGAACCCGGCGATCTGCCCCAGGATTTAAGCGAGGAAGCCCCGGCCCTGGTCAAGCACGAAGGCCCGCCCCTGGTCACTCTGGAAGAACTGGAGCGCCGCCACATCCAGGCCATCCTCGAACACTGCGACGGCAACAAGACCCGGGCGGCCGAAATACTCGGCATCGACCGGGTGTCGCTGTGGCGCAAGGTCAAACGCCTGGGGCTGGCCGAATAGCGCCCTTCCCGGCCAACGCGCCGATCACTACCGGCGGAGCCGCTCGGGCCTGGGACTCCTGTCCCAGACAAAACGCCCTGCCCTGACTCCCGCCTCGCCGCAGCCTGCGCCTCCCCGCCCGCGACCGGTCATGTCTCAGTCGCCAACCAGGGCCAGGGGCAGCGCCTCAAAGACCGTACGCACGAACAGCGTTTCCAACTCCGGGCCGTCCGTGCCGGCCAGAGCCAGGGCGTCGGTTCGATTGCCCTCGGGCAGGATGACCTGCCGGGCACCGGCCCGGGCCGCAGCCAGCACCTTTTCGCGGATGCCGCCCACAGGCAGGACATACCCGGTCAGGGTAATCTCCCCGGTCATGGCCACGTCGGGCCGCAGCGCCTTATCCGTAAAAAGCGAGATCAAGGCCAGGGCCAGGGTCAGGCCGGCAGAACTGCCCTCTTTGGGGATGGAGCCGGCCGGAATGTGCACATGCACGTCCTGGGTCGCGAAAAGGTCCGGGTCAAGGCCCAATTCCCCGGCCCGGGAACGCACCAGCGAAAGCGCTGTCTGGGCCGATTCCCGCAGCACCTCGCCCAGCGACCCGGTCAGAAGGAGCTGGCCCGTTCCTTTCATGCGGATGGCTTCCACAAAAATGATTTCCCCGCCGTAGTCGGCATAGACCAGCCCGGTGGCCACGCCCACGCGCGGCGTGCTGCCGGCGGCCTCCCGTATGAAGCGTTTCGGCCCGAGCAGGGCCGGAATGAGCGCCTCGTCGACAACCGTGGCGTCGGCGCCGCCGGCCGGCACCGCCTGACCACCCGGCGGCGTCGTGCCTTCCAGGCGCAGCTTGGCCAGTTTGCGACAGATGCGCCCCAGTTCGCGGTCCAGATTGCGCACCCCGGCTTCGCGGGTGTAGCCGTCCACCACGGCCCGGATGGCCTGGGGCGTGACCACGGGATAGGGATGGGTCAGGCCGTGTTCGCGCAGTTGGCGCGGCAGCAAATGGCTCGCAGCGATTCCCACTTTCTCCCCGGCGCTGTAGCCCGCAAACGGCACGACCTCCAGCCGGTCGAGCAACGGCCCGGAAAGCTCCCGCACGTCGTTGGCCGTGGCAATAAAAAGCACCTGGGACAAATCGAACGGGACTTCCAGGTAGTTGTCCACGAACTGCCCGTTCTGCTCGGGATCAAGCATCTCCAGAAAAACGGCCGCCGGATCGCCCCGGAAATCCTTCCCGATCTTGTCGATCTCATCGAGCATAAAGACCGGATTGCGCACCCCCAGCCGGCTGATGGATTGCAGCACCCTCCCCGGCAGCGCCCCGACATAGGTGCGCCGATGGCCGCGAAGCTCGGCCTCGTCGCGAAGGCCGGCCAACGAAATGCGGTGGAACTTGCGCCCCAGGGCCTCGGCAATAGCCTGGCCAACCGAGGTCTTCCCCGTGCCCGGGGGGCCGGAAAAACACAACACCGGGCTGCGAAAGGCCGTGGGCGCGGCCTTTTCCCCGGCCAACCGGGCCACGGTCGAGCGCAATTCGTCCAAATTGACCGGCTTGGCCAGATAATAGACCGCCCCCTGGCGCATGGCGGCAACCGCTGTGTCGACCGTTGCAAAGCCCGTCACCAGCATCACCCGGGTGGCCGGCGACACCTGCCGGGCCGCTGCCAGAAGCTCCAGCCCGTCCATCTTGTCCATTTTGAGATCCGTGACGATGAGATCAAACTCCCAGCGCCGCACCTCTTCCAACGCTTCCAGGCCATTGGCCGCCCCGCGCACGCGATAGCCTTCCTTGCGCAGCACATGCTCCAGATTGGCCCGGGCAAT
Source organism: Solidesulfovibrio aerotolerans (assembly GCF_009856865.1). Classification (GTDB taxonomy): domain Bacteria; phylum Desulfobacterota; class Desulfovibrionia; order Desulfovibrionales; family Desulfovibrionaceae; genus Solidesulfovibrio; species Solidesulfovibrio aerotolerans. Next base: position 21,539 of record NZ_WVUD01000048.1, read on the forward strand.
GTCCTCGTCGTCCACCACCAGCACATGGAAATCCGCCACGTTGCGCAGCGCCCGGGAAGCCAGATATTCCAGCACCCGGTCTTTAATCTGCCCAAGCCCCTGGTGGCGTCGGGCCAGCACCGCCTCGGCCTCGGCCAGATTAAGCCGATCCGGCGTGGCGACCACCCAGGGCAGCCCCAGCAGGAAATCGAGATAGGCCAGGCCGACGCCGTATTCGGCCACGGACTGATCAGTCTTTTCCAGGCGTTCAAGCTCACGCTTGGCTGCCTCCCGGGCATGAAACGGCAGTTCCTGGGACGCGATCCTGGCTTTAAGCTGTTCCAGGTCGCTGGTGGGAGCCGGGGGGAGCGCGCCTTCCGTGCGTTTTTGAAAAAAGAGCATGGTTTCTCCGGTGGTTTCAGCCTGGATACGTGCTTTTTCCGCTTGGACGCAACTGCCTGTTTGGGGGGTGTAACGTTTTGCAATAGGCGTTGCGATTCGCAACACAGCCAGGCCGGGGGCTTGGGCCGAAAGCGTTGCGCATCGCAACGCTTTTTCTTTGAGCAACACAAAAAAGTCAATTATTTCAAAAAATAATAAGTGGAATGCTTCTTGATATGACGCAGGCACAGAACGCAAGGAGGACGCAGACATGGCCAGTATCAGGGAGCATGTGGAAACCGTTTTCGCCGCCCTGGCTTTTGCCGAACGCAATCTGCCGCGCGACACCCAGGAGCTGCTGGACCGGACGTCCCAGAGCACGACGGAAACGGTCAACGCGACCAAGCGCAGCGACAACCGGCCGCGCGTGCGGGTCTAGCCAGCTATGCCCAACCGTTTTGGCGATGCGCCGCAACCGGGCATCATCCTGCGGCGCACCGCCCGCCTGCGTAAATTCCTGGAGGATACCGGCCAGGAAGTCGGGCTGGCCGAACACGGCCTGTCTTTGCTCGACCAGGAGCAGGCTGCGTCCGGCATTGAGGGGAAAAAAATCGTGGCCGTCTCCACGGACCCGGAATTTCCCCCGTCGCTGATCCGTCGCGCCCTGGGCGTGGCCGGGCGGCTTGGCACGGAGATCGTGGGCTTAAGCGTTGCCGAGCCGACAGGCGGTGATCCGGCCCAGGCCAGGGAACTTTTTTTGCGCCAAGCCAAACGCTCGGCCAGGGAATTTTCCCAGGAGGCCAACCGGCTCGGCGTGGGCTTTCGCCATGTGGTGTGCTTTGGCCGGCCGGCCGAGGTGGTGGAGCAGGAATGCGGACGGCTGCGACGGGTTGAATTCGTTCTGGCGGCCAGGGAACAGCGAGCCAGAGACGGATTCCATGTGAGCATGCCCTTGTTTGAGGTCACCGGTTAGGGAGGGCAGCGCTCTCCCTCGTTCCTTCACGACACAAATTAAGGAGTTTTGTTTATGCACGCGAAAGGGAAAAAGCCTATGGGCAAGTTGCTGCTGTACGGGCTTGGCAGTGTGGCGCTGTATGCGGCCGTGTACCAGTTCCAGGATATCCTGCTGACCACATCTGCCCGGGGTGGTGCCTACACGGTGCTGCCCATTGCCACCGTATTTCTTTTCTCCTGGATACACGGCACCTTCGCCGGCACCTTGTGGGAAGTGTTGGGTGTTACTGCCGTACACAAGGCCCCGGCCAAGACTGCGGTGCAGGCCCCTGTGCGCAAGGACACCCGTCCCCGGGCCACGGTCAACGCCTAAGCTACCCCCAAACGACACCCAGCACGGACTTGAAGGAGCGTCTCCCATGGATATGTTAAGCGAAGCGACCCGGTTCATTCAACTCGACGCCTCGGGAATCATCTTCCTCTTCATTGTCGGCTTCATCGGCGGCCTGGTCAGCGGTTTCATCGGCTCCGGCGGGGCCTTTGTGCTGACGCCTGGCATGATGAGCCTGGGCGTTCCCGGCACCGTGGCTGTTGCCTCCAACATGTGCCACAAATTTCCCAAAGCGCTGGTCGGCTCCATCAAGCGCTACCGCTACGGCCAGGTGGACATCAAACTGGGCCTGTATCTGGCCGCCTTTGCCGGTGTGGGCGTGCAGATCGGCATCAAGATCCAGAATTTCATTCTGGGCTTGTGGGGACAGGCCGGTTCCGACCTCTATGTGAGCGTCTCGTTTGTGGTCGTGCTGGTGGTGGTGGGCAGCATTGTCATGGTGGACGCCATCAAGTCCGCCCGGTCGTGCAGCGAAGAACAGGTTTGTTCCCTGGCGCTGCGGCTGCAAAAAATCGAACTGTGGCCCATGCTGACCTTTAAAAAGGCCAACCTGCGCATTTCCATGTGGTTTTTACTGCCTGTCGGGCTGGCTACGGGCCTGCTCGCCGCCACCATCGCCGTGGGCGGGTTCGTCGGCGTTCCGGGCATGATCTACATCCTGGGGGCCACCAGTCTGGTCGCCTCGGCCACCGAGCTGGTCATCGCCTTTGTCATGGGTTTGGCCGGTTCCATCAACTGGGCCATGCACGGCATGATCGACATCCGCCTGACCCTTATCATCCTGGCCGGGTCGCTGTTGGGCGTGCAGCTCGGGGCCATCGGCACCACTTTCGTCAAAGAGCACATGATCAAGATCGTCATGGGTTCCATCATGCTGATCGTGGCCTTGTCGCGCGGCTTTGCCATGCCGAAATACCTGGGCAAGCTGGGCCTTATGGATGTCAGCGAGGCCACTGTGGCCCTGCTCGACAAAGTAAGCTTCGCCTTTATGGTCTTTTCCCTGGTGGTCGGTGCGGTCATTATCCTTGGCAGCATGATCCGGGCCAAACGGCCGGCGGCTGCACCGGTGGCCCAGGAAGCCTAGAAGCGCGTTCACACCCAATCAACACGCCCGGGGAAGGTTGCCGACGCAGCCTTCCCCGGGTTTCCTGTTTGTTGGCAGCGGTTTCCCAGCGGTTCGCCTTCCCCCGCGGTGCGGGGAACGACACAACACTAGTTGTTCGTATAGACCACGTCGCCGCCGACGATGGTCATGGCGATGCCGGCGTCCTTGATCCGCTCCTTGGGGATGGCGAACAGGTCGTCGGTGAAAACAGTCATATCTGCGTACTTCCCGGGCGCAATGCTGCCTTTCACCTCGGCCTCGCCCATGGAGGCCGCGGCCCAGGTCGTCCACATCCGAAGTGCCTGCTCCACGGTAAGCGCCTGTTCCGGCTCAAAAACGCCGGCGTCGGATTCACGGGTGACGCAGGCGGCCATGGCCTTTAGGGGCGTGATGTTGCCAAGATAAATGCCGGTCATATCGGTGCTGGCCGCCGGCTCGAGGCCGGCCTCGACCATGGAGCGAAACTGGAAACCCGAGGCAGCCAGTTTCGCCGGCATGTTCTCGAAATCCGCCTTCACCAGTTCCGTCAGCCAAATGGGCTGGACCGAGATGCGCAGGCCCCGGGCGTGCAGGGCCTTTGCCCGGGCAAGTTGACCATCTTTGAGCTGGAACATGCCGAAATGCTCAAGACGCATGAGCGGCGCGGGCTGGCCGGACTTGAGCAGCTTTTCGGAGGCGTCAAGGCCCATGGTCATGGCCTCGTCCCCCGAGCAGTGCATCATGGGGATAACACCGTTTCGGGCGGCAATGGCGGCAAAACGGTCCAGCCCGGCCTGATCGGTCACCAGGGTGCCGTGACCGCCCGGCGGATCGGTCGGATCATGGCCGAGATAATGCTCGCACATATAGCCGCTGCGGGCGTCGTTTTCCCCGTCCACCCAGTCTTTAATGGCGGCAAAGCGGTACCAGGCCGGATCGGCTCCCTCGGGCATGGCAAAGGGGCGCAAGTCCTCGGGCATATTCTGGGCGTTGGAAGCGGTCCAGACCGAGACGGTGTAACGCAGATGCGGCTTGGCCCCGGTGGCGGCGATCTGCTGCAACACCGGCAGGGCGGCGGCCGGGGTGATGGCCAGGACCGAGGTGAAGCCGTTGCGGTTCCAAAGATCCTGGATGCCGCTGGTATAGGCGTCGGTCAGATTGGCCAGGGTCGGGTTGGTGGGAATGTCGGACTGGGAGTCGAGGACGACGCCGGTCGGTTCCTTGTCCGGCCCAAGCACCACCGTCGCACCGTGGGCCATTCTGGCCATGCCCTTGACAAGGCCAAGCACCTTTATGGCCGCGCTATTGATAACGACCTGATGCGCGCCGTTGGCCAGGACCAGCGGATTGTCCGGCGCGGCCGCATCCAGCTCGGTCTTGGTGGGCAGGCGTTTTTCCGCGAATTTGTTTTCCGAGGCCGAAACACAGGCCACGTAAATCCACTGTCCTTTGGGCGTCTTGGCCGCCCAGGCCGCAATATTGGCCAGGGCCTTGGCAATGGAAGGCGTGCCCGGATAGCGGCAGTCGACCCAGGCGTCCTTGAGATAGATCGTTTCCATGGGATGGCTGTGGGCGTCGATAAGGCCGGGTGTGGCCAACCGGCCGCCGAGGTCGATGATTTTTGTGGCCGGTCCGGCCAGGGCTTTGATGGTTTCGTTGTCGCCCACAGCCAGGAATTTGCCCTCGGCCACGGCCACGGCCTGGGCCACGGTCCCGGCAGCGTCAAGGGTCACGATCCTGGCGTTGCAATAAATCGTTTCGGGCGGGGTGGCAGCCAAAGCGGCCTGGGGCAGCGGGAACAAAAGGACGGCGAGGAGAAAGACAACATTTCGCATGGCACTCCCTCACAGGAAAAACTGTTGTGTTGCACCATTGACGCGTGCGCTCGCCAAAGCGGCTCCAGTCCCTGGCAGCCTTGCCCTGCCCAAACAGGACAAGGCCCTTTTTCAGGACGCCAAAACGCATCGTGGACAGGAGTCGGATCGCGACGATATTGCGATTCTTGGCTATGCGGTATAATTTCCACTGGCAGTGGCAGCGTCCCAAGACCGGATCTGGTGCGCCAACACGCCAAACACTCCAACGCCACGATCCCCAACACTTTTCACCAGGAGTCCGGGCATGGCCTATTTTCAATGGGACGAGGCACTTTCCGTGGGTGTCGAACAAATCGATGCCCAGCATCAATCCCTTGTGACCATGCTCAACACCCTGCATGAAGCCTCGGTGGCCGGCAATGCTGCCATCGTGCCGGAAATCGTAACCAAACTCAAAGAATACGCGCTTATGCACTTCGCCACGGAAGAGCGCTCCATGAAAAAATTCAAATACCCCGATCTGTTCGATCACATGTCCGAGCATGCATTCTTTGTTTCAAAAATCAAGGACTTTACCGCAACAACGGAGACGGAAGTCACTATGCTTCCAACGATTTTGGATTTTTTGAAAAAATGGCTGATCGAACATATCAGCAATACAGATCATTACTGTCCGGCTAAGAAAAGGCTTGACGCCTGAAAGCGACAACTGGTGCAAGCTCATGATGCCTTTCCACTTAGGCGATCAATTTTGAAAAAATGGCATAAATTGCCATGACATCAAGTTC
>NZ_WVUD01000049.1 GCF_009856865.1 Solidesulfovibrio aerotolerans
CCGGCTGGTGCAACGAAATCTGTTTCAGCAATGTGAAATTCTCGACCTCATTGACCCGCGACGGCAACGCTTAAAACCAAACAATTCTAGCAGGCTATCTCTTCTAAATTAGCCGGACAGAAATGAGATGATGTATTGGCCGAGGGCGAAAGATTTATTGGAAATGGCCGTGCGAACGGTGCGGTATTCGGCCCCAAAAAGCATGAGCGCCAGATTGTCCAGGACATACCAGACGCCGGTGGTGACGATAATGACCGTCAGCGGTTCGCGTACTTGCCCTTCGGCTTTGAACACGGGTTTGATGACCACGTCCTGCAGATAGTAGCCGAAAACGAACAGGACGGGCGGTACAATGACAAGGGCCAGATACGGGTGGATGCCCGTGAGTCGAATCAGCCAATAAGCGCTGAACATGCCGACCATAAGAAGCGAGCCGTGGGCGAAGTTGACGACCTTCATCACGCCGAAAATCAGCGTGAGTCCAAGGGCCGTCAGCCCGTACATGGCTCCCATCATGGTGCCGTTGAGCGCCGCCTGAATCACCGCGGTCATGAGGCCTCTCCGGACGTTTGACCCCGGACCGGCACGGGCCGGTCCGGGGCGTTGGTGCCACGTATACTATTTGTTGGCCGGGAAGACCGGGGTGTAGCCGGCGCGACGGGCGGCTTTGGGCCACACGGTGACGCGCTCGGGCTTGCCGTTGACATTGGCCACCTGGACGATGACGATGCCGGCGTTCTTGTTCTGGCCGGTCTCGTCGAACTGGACGCCGTCGTAGGAGACGATCATGCCCGGTCCGCCGGTCAGATTGGTGGCGGCCAGAGCATCGCGGACCTTGGCCGGTTCGGTGGAGGCAGCGCGCTCCAGGGCGTCGGCGATGACATACATGGCGATGTAGGCGTCAACCGACTCGCCGGTCAGGTCGTAGCCGTACTTTTTCTTGAACTTGTCGTTGGCAGGCTTGGCCAAGGGCTTGTTGACGTCGGTGTTCCACTCGACTTCGTCAAAGATGCCAATGGCATTGGTGTCGGTGTTGTCCAGGAAGGTGGGGTCGGCATGGCCGCCGCCGCTGGCCAGGACGACTTTGGGCTTCAGCTGCATTTCAGCCATGGTGTTGGTCAAAAGGATGGCGTCGGCAGCATTGGAAACCAGCATGACGATGTCGGGGTTGGTCGACTTGAGCTTGGTCACGACCGGGGTCAGGTCCGTGGCGGTGGAGGGATACGGCTCGTCAAGAACGATTTCGTAACCGTCTTTTTTGGCCAGTTCGCGCCATTTCTCGGCAAAGCCGGTGCCCCAGTCGCCGTTTTCGAACAAAAAGGCGATCTTTTTGAGTTTGACGCCCGTCTCTTCCTGCATGTCTTTGAGGAAGCGGAATTGGTCGCGCACCCACCAGGAGTCCTTGGCAGCGATGCGGAAGACGTTTTTAAAGCCGCGTTCGGTGATGGTGTCGCGCACGGCAACCGGCACCACGAAGGGGATACCGTAGCGCTCGGCCACCTGGGTGGCCGGGTAGGTGACGGCGGAGTTCCAGCAGCCGGTCATGAGATTGACTTTCTCGGTGTTGATCAGGCGCTCAGTCTCGGTGACGCCGACGGTGGGGTCGGATTTGCTGTCGGCGTAGACCAGTTCCAGCTTGGCACCACCCAGGGACTTGATGCCACCGGCGGCGTTGATCTCTTCCACGGCCATTTCCCGGGCCTGCTTGCCCTGGATGCCGACCGAAGCCGAGGGGCCGGAGAGCGGTTCCACGTTACCGATTTTGACGGTTTTGTCAGCGGCCAGGGCCGGGACGGCGAACAGGGCGGCGGACAGGGCCACGCCCATGCAGCCGGCCAGCAGCGAGGTAAAAGAACCGTTTTTCATGCCTACACCCCTTTGAATTGGTTGTCGGTTGCCAGTGTCGGATCAGCCAGCCTATTTGCCGAGGGTCTTGGACACCTCGCGGATGCCTTCTTCCATGATGTCGAGGCCGCGCTCGAGCTGGTCACGGGTAATGACCAGCGGCATGAGCACCCGGATGCAGTTGCCGAAGTTGCCGCAGGAGAGCACGAGGACGCCGTTGTCCTGGCAGAACTTGGCCACGCCCTTGGCTGCTTCGGGGCAGGGGGCCTTGGTGGTGCGGTCGGAGACGAATTCCAGGGCGCGCATGGCTCCCAGGCCGCGTTCGTCGCCGATCAGTTCGTACTGCTTTTTAAAGGCGGCAAACCGGCGCTTGACGGCGTTGCCCAGGCGCTCGGCCTTGGCCAGCAGATTGTCCTGCTCAAAGATGTCCATGACGGCAAGGCCGGCCCGGCAGGCCAGCGGGTTGCCGCCGTAGGTGCCGCCGATGCCGCCGGGGGGCACGGAATCCATGATGTCGGCCTTGCCGACCACGCCGGCCAGCGGCAGGCCGCCGCCCATGGACTTGGCCACGCACATGAGGTCGGCCGTGACGCCGAAATGCTCCATGGCAAAGAGCTTGGAGGTGCGGCCGAAGCCGGACTGGATTTCATCGGCCACAAACACGATGCCGGTTTCGTCGCAGATGGCCCGGATCTTTTCGAAGAATTCCTTGGGCGGAACCACGAAGCCGCCTTCGCCCTGGACCGGTTCGGCCACGATGCAGGCGATGTTCTCGGCGGCGGCAGTGCCAATGAAGAATTCCCGCAGCTTGTCGGCGCAGGCCGCGCCGCATTTGGGATAGGTGAGTCCCAGGGGGCAGCGGTAGCAGTAGGCGTAGTAGGGGTACTGGTAGACTTCCGGGGCCATGGGACCAAAGCCGAACTTGTAGGGTTTGACCTTGCTGGTCATGGACATGGCCAGCAGGGAACGGCCGTGGAAAGCGTTTTTCATGGCCACGACGCCGCTGCGGCCGGTGTGGCAGCGGGCAATCTTGACGGCGTTTTCCACCGCTTCGGAGCCGCTGTTGACGAACATGGCCTTTTTCTCGAAATCGCCCGGGGCGGCGTCACTGAGGCGTTTGGCCAGCATGACGTAGGGTTCATACATGGTGACCATGGAGCAGGTGTGGAGATAGCGCCCGGCCTGATCTTTGATGGCGGCCACGACTTTGGGGTGGCAGTGTCCGACGTTGAGCACGCCGATGCCGCCGACGAAATCGATGAACTCGCGCCCGGTGACGTCGCGAAGCAAAGCGCCCTTGGCGGATTCAACGAAAAAGGGCGTGGCGTTGGGATGTCCTTTGGGGACATAACGGTCGCGCAGTGCCTGCAGTTCTTGCGCCTTGTCGGTGGTGTTCACGGAGCATCCTCGGATTGTTCGGTTTGGAGGCGACAGTGCCTTGTACCAAAATGCACACAGACGGTAACGCAAACTTTGAGCAAGATTCGGGCCTTGTTTGAAAAGTGAATAATATCAGTAGAATGTTTCCAAATAGAGCTATGTTCAAAAGAACGCTGAATCATTTTTGAATCACTTATTTTGTAAATAATGCATAAATTCAATGTATTAATTGTGAACCATGGCTGAATCAAGGCGGTTCAAGCCCGATTCGGCCCCTGGAAACAACCAAAAGTCCGCTTCCGGTGCAAACAGGAAACTGCCGATAAACAGATGAATAATTCATAAATACAGATGAATAAGCTGAAAAAAGAAAAACCGCAGCGACACGGAAACCCGGGTCGCTGCGGCCTTTGCCGCTGAAGTCGATGCAGAAATGAATCAGGCCCGGGTCAGGCCGTACCGCTTGAGCTTGCGCACCACCGTTGCCTGGCTCACGCCCAGGTGGGCCGCCATTTCCCGGGTGGTGCGACACAGGGCCATGGCCTCGCGCAGCCGGCGGATGCTGGCCTGTTCCGTGGACTGGGCCAACGGCCGGGGGCTTGGGGCCGGGGCGTTGAGAAGTCCTTCGCCGGCCAGTGCTTCGCTGATGGCCTCAGTCAGATCATCGTCGTCGCTCATGACAAAGGCTTTCTGGATAATGCTCACGAGTTCGCGGACGTTGCCGGGAAAATCGTAGGATTCAAGCTGGCGCATGGCCCGGGCCGAGAGGCGTTTGGCCTTGCCATGGCGGGCGTTTTGCTGGGCCAGATAGAATTCGGCCAGACCGAAAATGTCTTCACGGCGTTCGCGCAGGGGAGCGATGCGCACCACAAAGGTGTTGAGGCGATAATAGAGATCTTTGCGAAACTGCCGGCGCTCCACCAGTCCCTCAAGATCGCAGTTGGTGGCCGCCACCACCCGACATTCGACCACGCGCGCATCGGCTCCGCCAAGGCGGCGAATCTCGTGGTCGTCGAGATATTTGAGCAGCTTGGCCTGGACCGACAGCGGAATGTCGCCCACCTCGTCCAGAAAAAGCGTGCCGCCCATGGCCAGTTCGATCAGCCCGGCCTTGCCGCCTTCCCGGGCACCGGTGAAGGCCCCTTTTTCGTAGCCGAACAGTTCCGCCTCAAAGAGGTTTTCCGGCACGGCCGGGCAGTTGATCTGGATAAAGGGCTTTTGCGAGCGCGGGCTCACCTGGTGCAGGAACTTGGCCAGCAGGCCCTTGCCGGTGCCGGATTCGCCCAAAAGCAGCACCCGGGAGGCGTCCATCTGGGCGAGCTTTAAAAGGGTGCGCAAGGTGCGCTGCATCTGCGGGCTTTGGGCCACAATGTCTTTTTGCGACAGCTCGAAAAGGGATAATTCCGCCAGTTCGCTGCGGTAGCGCTCTTCCACCTTGCGGGCGTTTTGCAGGCCTTGCCGCAGATTTTGCAATTCGGTCACATCGCGTTCGTTGACCACCACCAGGGCCACTTCGCCCAGATCGTCAAGGACCGGCGTGGCTGTGACGAGGAGTTGTTTGCCGGTCTTGGTGATGTGCTGGATCAGGCTGGACTGGCGTTTGGTTTCCAGCACATCGAGGGTGGCCGAGCGATCGACCATGCGTTCAGCCACGATGCAGGCCACATTTTTTCCGATGTACTCGGCGGCGGTCAGGGAGTTGAGGCGTTCGGAGGCGGCGTTGATGTCCAGGATGCCGCCGTGGCCGTCGCAGATCCATATGCCGTCGGACACGGAGTCGAGGATGGAGCGCAGCCGGCCTTCCATGGCCGGCGCGTCTTCCCGGGCGCAGGGGCGGCACAAGGCTGCGGCTCCGACGATGCGGCCGTCGCGGCGCACGGGAAAGGCGGTCAGCGAAACGGTTGCGTCCCCTATGTCGAGGTGGGCCTGGATGGTGGCGTTGGCCGCAAGGCAGCGAGCGAGGGGCTGCCAGAGTTCGGGTCGGGTCAGCGGCAGGGCCGCGCCGGGGCTGGCCGCCTGCGGCCCGAACAGGGCCAGGCCGGCGGGGTTGGCGTTGGTCACCCGCCCGTCGGCGTCAACCGCCACCACCGCCTGGGGTAGCGCGCCAAGAATATCGGAAGTGGTGAAGGGAGCGGCCATGGCGCGGGGCAATACTCCGTCGGGCTGGTGCGGTTGGTCTGCCTGAGGCAGCGGTGCGGCTCACATGGCACGAAAAGCCGGTGGGGCGCAACGGGCGTGCTTTGCGCGGGGTGGTGGCTAGCGGCAGGCCGCCACCCGCCCCAAGGCCCGGCGCAAGGCGTCGGCCAGATGCTCGCTCACACTCGCCAGCGCTTCGCCGCCGCCAAGGGCGAAGCGCTGGTTTACTTCCAGCTCCACGCCCAGGTACCCTTCCCCGAAACGACGGCGCAAGGCCGTGGCCAGCCCGTCGGCTACGCCGCGGTAGGGATAGTTGCGCCGCAAGATGAGATCGCTGTCCAGGCAGGCCAGCTCGCGCAGCCAGCGGCCGCAAAAGATTTTTTCTGCCGCCCGTCCCGGATCGTAGAGCAACCCCACGTCGCAGTGGCGCGTGACACCGCCAAAGTGCGGGGTGAAGCTGTGGCTGGCGATGTGCAGTACGGTCTTGCCGGCGGCGAGAGCCTGGGACACGAGCCGGGCCACGGCCTCACGGTGGGGCTGGTAGTGCTCGGCCAGGAGGGCCTGGCGGGTGGTGCCCGGGAGTGCCTTGGTCACGGCCGAAAAGAGTCGAGCATGGCCCACGGACCGGTTGAGATCTACGACAAGCCGGGTGGTTGTGGCGGCCACAAGGGGCGCGCCCGTCGCCCGGGCCAGGGCCTGGGCCGTACCCAACGCGCCGAGATCATAGCCGCAGTGGCTGGCGAGGATGTCCCCCCAGTCCGCGAAAAGGGGCGCATATTCCTGGGGCACGGCATTGCCGCCGTGCTCACAGGTAATAAGGAGCGCCCAGGATGCCGACATTGAACGGCTCGTTATTTTGCAGGCAATCGGCCAGCAGGCCATAGACTTTCTTGATGGTGCCGGGACGATAGTCGCCGTCAACGGCCGCCAGGATGCGCCGGGCCAGGCTTGATTGGTCCACCAGCACACCCAGGGGCCGTTCCCAGTCCGGGTCGAAATCCATGGTGGGCAGGGCGCTTAGGGCCAACCGCCGCCAGATGACCCGGGCCGGGATAAACGACGGGGCATAGACGCCGAACAGGTGGGCATATTCCTCGGGAACCTTGGTGCGGCCGGCATCGCGCACGGTCTTGGCCAGGATGTCGGCCAACTCCCGGGTGCCCCAGGATTTTTGTTCCTCGTAGGTGGACCAGCGTTCTTCCACCAGCCCCTTAAGCGCGGCCACGACCACAGCGGCCAGGGCGAAATCGGCGGCCGGACATTCCTGGGTGTCCAGCACCCGGATTTCGATGGTGGAACGCTCAAAACGCGGGATGGCCCCCCGGGCATTGAGGAAATCGTCCTGGAGCAGCCCCTTGGGGTCAAGCGGGGCGATGTCGCGATACAGCGGCGCCAGGATGCGCTGGTGGTACTCGTCGATGGAAAAAACCGCTTCCGGGATGACCGCGCCCATGACCGAGGGCACCCGGTCGGCGTTGTGGGCGTAGTGCTCCAGGCGGGCGTCCAGAAAGCCGGTCGCTTTCCCGTCGAGAATGGGCGTGGAGGCGGCCAGGGCCGGCATGATGGGCAGGAGCACCCGGATGGCGGCATGGAGACGGCCAAACTCGTCATCGCCCTTAAAGGGCAGGTTGATATGCATGCTTTGCAGATTGGCCCAGCCATGGCCCTTGCAATTAAAGATGCTGTCAAAGGTTTGGTAAAGTTCCCCGTGCTCGTGGGGCCACAGCACGGTTTCGCGGAATGGGTCCATGAGGGGATGGGCACCCGTGGGCAAAAGCCGCGCTCCGAGCGGGGCCAGCAAGGCATCGGCCTTGGCCACGCTCTTGGCAAAGGCGGCCGAAAGGCCTTTGAGAGTCTTGGCCGGTTTGCTCACCTTCATTTCCAGGACATGGGCCACCAGTTCGTTAGACCAGGTGACCGGCCCCATGACGGCGTCCTCGGCCCCTTCCTGGCCGGCGGCGGCCGCCAGCAGGGCATCGGCCACGGGTTTGACGGCCAGTGTCTCCCGATCCACGATCATGTATTCGATCTCGATGCCGAAGGCGGAAAAAAGCGGTTTGGCCTTGGTCATATATTGAGGCTCCCGGTTTTGCGGCGTTCAATGCGTTTGAGGAATACTTCCATCACCCGCAGATAGAGTTCGTCTTGCAAGACTTCATCCTCGTAGCCGACATCGATATTGGGATTGTCGTTGACTTCGATGACGTAGACCTTTTCCCCAACCTGCTTAAGATCCACGCCGTAAAGACCGTCGCCAATGGCCGAGGCGGCCTTGAGCGCCACGCTGATCACCTTTTTGGGCACCTTGGCCACCGGCAGCGTCTCCACCCGGCCATAGATGTCCTTGCCGGACTTGCCCTTGCGCAAAATCTGCCAGTGGCCGGCGGCCATGTAGTACTTGCAGGCGAAAAGCGGTCGCCTGTCCAGGACGCCGATGCGCCAGTCGTAGTCCGAGGGCAGGTACTCCTGGGCGATGACCAGGTCGGATTTGTTTAACAGCCGGCGGGCTTCCTGGACCAGGGCGTCGGATTCGCGCACCAGGACGACGCCTTGGGAAAAGGCGCTGTCGGGTTGTTTGAGCACGCACGGCAGGGACAGCTCTTCCAGAATGTGGTCGATGTTTTTGCAGTGGGCGATAATGGTGCGCGGGGCCGGTATCTTGTGGCGGGTCAGCACTTCGGCCAGATAGACCTTGTTGGAGCAGCGCAGGATCGATTCCGGGTCGTCAATGACCACCAACCCTTCGGCCGCCGCCTTGCGGGCCATGCGGTAGGTGTGGTGATCGACGTTGGTGGTTTCGCGGATAAACAGGGCATCGAATTCCGAGAGCCGGTTGGAATCCTCGCGGGTGATGCTCTCCACACCCAGGCCCAAGGTCTCGGCCGCCTTGGTGAAGCGTTTGATGGCCCGGGAGTCGGACGGGGGGCGCTGCTCTTCCGGGTCGTGCAGGATGGCCAGATCGTAGCGGCTCACCTGGCGTTTGGGGATGCTGACCTTTTTGCCGGTGAAGTAGTCGGTGGACACGGCCTCGGCGAAATCGCGTTCTTCCTCTGGAATGTCGCGCACGGACAGCGGCGAAATGTTTTGCAACTGCCAGCCATTCTGGAAATTCAGATCAGCCCGCAGAAACGGGGCCGGAAAGAGCTTGAAAAGCCGCGAGGCCAACTGCTCCAGCCCTTTTTCCGGTGTTTTGCCGAAATAAATGGAAAAGCTCGTTTTTTCCGGGGCACGCTCGGCCAGCACCCGGCCCATGAGTTCGGCGAGTTCTTCGGAGGCCAGCCGGATGATGCCGACGGACTTCATATCCTGGATGGCGGTGATGGACGGGACGGGTTTGTGCCCACGGGCCTCGGCCAGAAGCGACACGTAATAGCCCATGGATTGATAGCGATACGACCGGCAGATATTGATGATTTTGACCCCACGCAGGGTGGTGAAGGCTTCATCGGCAAGATAGCTGCGGGCAGCGACTGATTCGACGCCGGAAAACACCAGGGAACAGTCCTCGGGGTTTTCGATGACCACCAGAACGGACACGTTCAAAGGCTCCTTTGCCGGTCAGACGACTGGCTCTTTTTTTGGGGGGAAAGGACAAGCAGATTGGCGTCACAGGTGATGATGCCAAGCATGACGGCGCAGACCAGATGGTTGAGCGTCACCTCGTAGTACTGGCTGTGGCTTATGGGATTGGGCAGCAACGGATCAGCGATATGCGTGGTGCGCTGGGTGGCGTCGTAGCCGTTTATGACCACGAAATGGCCGGCTGGATGGCCGCGCAGATCGTCGTAGACCGTCACTCCCGCCGCGTCGCGCTCCCGGGGGGTGCGGTAGAGGTAGGTGGCGGACAGGCCGGCCAGGATGGGGCGGTGGCGCTTTAAGATGGTGCGGATAAGCCCGGCGGTCAAATCCTCGAACCGGATTTTGCCACCCCGGGCCAGAAAGGCCTGATAGGCGCTGGTTGCTTCGCGCAGGCGCGGGGCGGTTTTGTAGCGCAACTGTTCGGCCAGCTTGCCGGCCAGATCGAGGTCGGGGTCGTTAAACCAGGTGATGTCAAACACGGTCAGATCGAAGGAATACAGCTTGGCCCGATAGCCCCGGTCCAGGGCGTGGCAGCCGAGATGGGCGGCCAGGGTGCCGCCGCCGGGCAGGGTGGGCACCCCGGCTATGACCGATCCCAGCGACACGTCGTCGCCGTAGTAGCCATACACCGCGTGCAGGCAGGTCGGCCCGCAGGTGTTGTCGTCGGGCTGGGCCAGGATGGAGAGGGCAAGCTTGGATTCCACGGATGTGGCGATTAGCACGGGCCGGGGCGGCTGACCATGGCCGTGTTTGTCATGTTCCTCGATTTAATGTGCAAAGAGAAGGTGTTACAATTGTTTTGCGACCGAATGGCCCAGAGCGTTTGGGGAGCATGTGGCGGGTTTGGGGTGGTGACGGCAGACGCGGGCCGTTATTCGAGGCGGATTTCCTCTTCCTTTACGATCTGGAAGGCCTTGTTGGACTTGACCATGCCCGGGATGCCCCTAAACTTGCGCACGCCCTGTATCTCGGCATCAAGCAGATCGTCCACGTCGTTGTTGAGCATGATGATGTCGCCGGGTTTGAGCGAGAGCAGTTGGCGCCCGGTGATTTGCGAGCGGCCAAAGCGCACGAGCAGTTCCACCGGCGTCTCCATGAGCCGCTCCTTGAACCGGCCGATCCAGGCGTGGTCCACTTCCAGGCGCTCGGTCTGAAAGGAGGCGTAGAGCTTGGAGCGGATGGGCTCGATGGTGGCGTAGGGCAGGCAGACGATGAGCGAGCCGATGGCGTTTTCCAGCTCCACTTCAAAGGTGACAACGACCACGACATCGCTTGGCGGCACGATGGCTGCAAACTGGGGGTTGACCTCGCTGCGCACCAGCTCGATGTGCACCTCGTGCACGGGCTGCCAGGATTCCTCCATGTTTTCCAGGGCGATACGCACTACGCGGTTGATGATCGCCTGTTCGATGGGGGTGAAATCGCGGCCTTCGATTTTGGGCTGGGAACCGGCCCCGCCGAAAAAGCTCTCCACCATGGCAAAGACGAGGCGGGAATCGACCACCAGGATGGCATTGCCGCGCAGGGGATCGAGCTTGAAAATATTGATCGACGTGGGGACGGGCAACGAGCGCATGAAGTCCCCGAACTTGGACATGTCGATGGAGATGGGGTTGACGTCGGCGCGCTTGCGCATGGCATTGGCCATGGCGTTGGAGGCCAGCCGGGCAAAGCGGTCGTTGATGATTTCCAGAACCGGCATGCGGCCCCGGATGATGCGGTCCTGGTTGGACAGGTCGAAGACAACGACCCCGGAGTCGTCCTCCAGGATGTCGTTTTCCGCTTCGATTTCGCCGCCCGAGAGACCTCGCAGCAGCGCATCAACTTCGTCCTGATCCAGTATTTTGCTCATGCCCGCACCTTTCGGCCGATTGTTGCGCCACTATAGGGCTATCGACGCGAAATGAAAAGGGGACTGGGGCAAATGAAAACCGGCCGCCAGGGGCGGCCGGTCGCATCCGTTGGCCCGGGCGTGGTGCCCGGGCCATGGCGCGGCCAGGGGCCGCCCTGGGTTAGAAACTGACGTTTAAGCCGAGCGTGCCACCAAAGGCGTTAATGCCCTGGTTGCTGAACTGGCCGATGTGCATGTACTTGACCGAACCCTTGAGGCTGAGCTGCTGGGTCAGGGCATAGGAGGCACCGATTTCGCCGTTTTCCGTCAGGTTATTTTCAAAGCCGTTGTAGGGCACCTGGGTATCGGCCCACAGGCCGCCAACGCCCGCGCCGGCAAACATGGTGGCCTGGGTGGTCGCGATAAAGTGCCAGCGGACGTTGAAATTGCCGCCGATGCCGTTGGCCGGACTGGACTTGTTGCCATAGCCCAGAGGGGTTTCAAAGCGCTTGTTTTGATCGACGTAAACGCCCATGCCTTCGGCTTCAATGCCGAGGTTGTCCATGACGTAGTAGTTGAAGGCACCACCGTAGGTCATGATCGAATTGACGCGCGGGTTGGTGGTTCCGAAAGCGCTGAAACGCGGTTCAAAATTGAAGCTTCCGGCGGTGAAGTTCTGGGCCATAACCCATCCGGCCGAGGCGGCCAGGATCAGGCAGGTCGCGGTAAGGGCCAGCATCATCTTTCGCAGTAACGCATCCATAGCCGTCTCCCTGTGTAGCGTATTGAGAATCGACCGGATGGCTACAAGTACCGTGCCAAGTGCACGTTCTGCTGTATTGTTCAATAAATTTAGCCAATAACAACAAAATCCCCGAACCGGCAGGCCGGCTCGGGGAAGGTGACGTTTTGTTTTTTTAGAAATTCAAACATGATGCCGCAGTCTGCCCGGGTGGCATGGCCAAGGGATGCCCGGTGTCGGCGGGGGCGGGGGGAAGGTGCGCCGACTGTTCAATGGGCTGGCTGGCTGCCGGGCGTCCCAACCGGCAACGGTTGAGGCATGTTCCCGCCAGTTGCCGGCCCAGGCTAGACGCCCCGCATCATCGCAGCGGTTGGACGTTCACCCCTGACCGCCGGTGCGTCAGGCGCGTTTGGCCCGGACTTTTTCGCGCAGCCAGTCGTACCAGGCTGTGAGCCCCTCGCTGGTGCGGGCCGAAACCGGGAACAGGCTGATATCGGCGTTGAGCGTGCGGGCATGGCGGCTGGCCTTGTCCATATCAAAATCGACATAGGGGAGCAGATCGATCTTATTGAGGAGCATGACGGCGGAGATATGAAACAGGAGCGGATATTTTTCCGGCTTGTCGTCGCCTTCGGCCACGCTTAAAAGCGCCACCTTGAAGTCTTCGCCCACGTCGAATTCCGCCGGACAGACGAGATTGCCGACGTTTTCCACAAAAAGGATATCAAGGCCGGTCAAATCGATGCTCTTGAGGGCTTCCTGGACCTGGGAGGCGGTCAGGTGGCAGCCGCCTTCGGTGTTGATCTGCACGGCCTGGGCACCGGTTGCGGCCACACGGCGGGCGTCGTTGTCGGTTTGCAGATCGCCCTCGATGACCGCCATGCGCAGTTCATTGCGCAGATCGGTCAGGGTGCGTTCCAAAAGCGTTGTCTTGCCTGCGCCCGGGGAACTCATGAGGTTGAGCACCAGGATGCCCTTTTGGGCAAAAAACGTCTTGAGCGTATCGGCAACATTGGTATTGGCTTCCAAAATGTTGCGCACCACGGGGATTTGCATGGCCGGTCTCCGCTATTCCAGTTCGAGGTATTCGATATAGAGTTCGCGGCCGGAAAGGACCGTGTGGCCCAGTTCCTCGCCGCAGCCCGGACAGGGGGCAAAGGCCGCCGAGGGCGACTCGGGACTAAACTCCCGGCCGCAGGTGCGGCAGCGCAACACCACCGGGCTTTCTTCCATGACAAGCTGGGCACCGGCCAGCCGGGTGTCGGTGGTCATGACCTCAAAGGCCATGGCCAGGGCTTCCGGCACCACGGCAGAGAGGCGGCCGTGTTTGACTTTGACCGTGACCAGTCTCTTATTATCGTGCTTGGCCATCTCATCTTCGATGAGGGCGAGCAGGCTTTGGGCGATGGAAAGTTCATGCATGGCCGAAACTCAGTACGGCAAAACCCCGGCCGCGTAAAGAAATCCTGGCTCCATCCGCGCCTAATCGACGAAAAAGGGAGCAAGAACTGCGGCCAGGGCCATGGCCGGGAGCAGATTGGACACCTTGATTTTTAAAAGCCCCAACATGTTGATGCCGATGGCGATGATGAGCAATCCCCCCACGGCAGACAGTTGGGCCATGCGGTCCGGGGTGAAGGCGGACTGGGCCGCGCCGGCGAAAAGGGCCAGCAGGGTTTCGTAGAGGGCGACCGGTAAAAACGACAGGGCCACGCCCGCGCCGTAGGTGGTGGCCAGGATCATGCCCACGCAGCCGTCGAGGATGGATTTGGTAAACAGCAGGGTGTGGTCGCCCCGCAGGGCCTCGTCAAAGGAGCCGAGAATGGCCATGGTGCCCGAGCAAAACACCACCGAGGCCGTGACCAGCCCGTCGGTGAAAAGGGCGTTGTCCGAGCGCAGCAGCGTTTTGACGGCATCGCCGGCCCGGGCGAACTGGCGTTCGATATCGAGGGCTTCGCCGCACACGGCTCCCACGAGCATGGAAACGACCACGAGGATGGGGGAGGTCATGGACATGGTCATTTTGATGCCGATGGCCAGTATGGACAGCCCCAGGGCCTGGAACATGATGGTGCGCACGCGGTCGGGGAACCGGCCGTGGAGGGTGAGCCCGAGCAGGCTTCCGGCGATGATGGCCGCCCCGTTAACGAGTGGACCGATAGGGATCATGGCAGCTCCTTTTTGCAGCGAGGGCAGGGCAGGGGCACCTACCAAAATCACTTCAGTGATTTTATGAACCTTTATGCCGCGCGGGCAGGGCTGGGGCTACCAGTTTGGGTGGGCGAGGACAAGCGGGACAGCCAAACCGTAAAAACAAGCGGGAAAAGCGTTGACAGTATGGCCTAGTCTTGCATAAAGTGCTGCGTTCATGCCGGGATGGCGGAATTGGTAGACGCAGCGGACTCAAAATCCGCCGGTCGCAAGGCCTTGGGGGTTCGAGTCCCCCTCCCGGTACCATATCATGGTCCAAAGTGGTCCGACAAAGTCCACAAGTACCTGAAAATACAGCAAAGCTGGGCTAGAGATAGTCCAGCTTTGTTCTTTTTCGTCCGTTGACATCCAATTTTTATGGGGTAGTTGTTGGGGTACGCACTTATGAGGTGGCCGGGCCGGGTGGGATGTACCCCGAAAACCCGTTAAGCTCATAAAACGACTATTCTTTTTATATCAGGCAGTTACGGGGACTCGAACCCTCGTGGGGAAAAACTCCATGCCGAAAAAAACGCTACCCCTCACAGACGTTGCCATCCGAAACGCAAAGGCTGCCAACAAGCCGGTGAAGATGTTCGACGGGGCCGGGCTGTTTCTCCAAGTGACCCCAACAGGCGGCAAGCTCTGGCGGTTCAAATACCTCTTCGACGGCAAGGAAAAACTGCTGGCGCTGGGGAAGTGGCCCGACGTGGGCTTGAAGATGGCCCGGCAGCGACGTGATGAGGCCCGCGCCCTGGTGGCCCAAGGTGTGGACCCGTCCGAAAAGCGCAAGCAGGACAGGACCGAAGCCGAGGCCCAAGCCGCCGAGGACACAAATACCTTTGAGGTGGTCGCCAGGGATTGGCACGCCCGTCAAATCCAGGTGTGGAGCGAAAGCCACGCGACCAAGATCATGGGGCGCTTGGAACTGCACCTATTCCCCGCCTTCGGCAACGTCGCCATTACGGCCCTTCGCGCTCCTGCCATCCTGCCCACGCTTCGGGAGATCGAGGCGAAGGGGCACAATGAGACAGCCAAGCGCCTACGCCAATATTGTGAGGCGGTTTTTGCCTACGCCATTTCCACGGGCATTGCCGAAAGAAACGTCGGCGCGGACCTTCGTGGGGCGCTTGCTCCCTGTCGCGTAACGAATAGGCCTGCTATCGTGGACCCCAAGGGCGTGGGGCAATTGCTGCGGGCCATAGATGGTTATCAGGGAGGCCCCGTCACCGTGGCGGCCCTCAAGCTGGCCCCATATGTTTTTGTGAGGCCCGGCGAACTGCGTCAAGCGGAGTGGGCCGAAATCGACCTCGACGCCTCCGATGGCCCCCTCTGGTCCATTCCTGCCGAAAAAATGAAAATGCGTCGGGCTCATGCGGTGCCATTATCGCGGCAGGCCGTGGAGATCATAGAAGACCTTCGCCCCCTGACCAGCGATGGCCGCTTCCTATTTCCCTGCAACCGCACCATCGGCCGCTGTATGTCGAACATGACGCTAAACGCCGCCTTGCGTCGTCTCGGCTATGACCAAGGGGAAATGTGCGCCCATGGTTTCCGGGCTATGGCATCGACGCTTTTGAACGAACTTGGGTGGGGCAGCGACATTATCGAGGCACAGCTTGCACACATTGAGCAAAACAAGATCAGGGCAGCGTACAACCGCGCTTTATACCTACCTGAACGGCGCAAGCTTATGCAGGCGTATGCCGACCATTTGGACGCGCTCAAGGCCGGGGCGAGGGTGACACCGATCCACGCGGCGGCTGGCGAATAAGGGGGATGCCATGGCCTGGACGGAATCCGACCACAAGCGGCAAGGGACGCGCCGGGCGCGCTGCGCTTCCTGCAAATGGTGGTTTGACGGCACATGCCGCAAGCGGTCACCCTGGATCGTGGCCGGGCAGATAGCCGGCGGCCAGGGCTTTGACGGCATTTGGCCCCGAACCCCATCCGATTCCTGGTGTGGCGACTTCGCCTTCGGCCAGGAGATTTAGCCCCTTGTCGCGGTGCACGGGATGCACTAGATAGTCATGGGAACCGTCTACCGAATCGGCAAGCTGCGGATCGTGGTCTATGCCGGCGACCATGCGCCCCCGCACTTCCATATTCAAGGGCCGGGCTACGCCCTGGCGGTTGCCATCGAATCCATGGAGATCATCGCCGGTTCGCCCCACGCCCGGGGCTATGATGAGGCCATGCGGTGGGCGGTCGAAAATCGAGCCGCTATTCGGGCCGCCTGGGAACGATTGAACGGGGAATAACATGAAGGACACTATCAAGCGCATTGTGGCCGTGCAGGCGGTCGAGGCCCCCCATACCCTGGCCATCACCTGGGAGGACGGGCAGCCCATCCGCGTGGGCCTCGACGCGCTCATTGATCGGACGCCGATCTTTGCCCCGCTGCGGGACGCTTCCCTTTTTCGTCAAGTCCAGGTTGGGGAAGACGGCTGGGAAATCGTCTGGCCGGGTGGCGAGGACTTGGCCGTTGACGCCCATCACCTTGCCCGGCTGGCCATGGAGCAAAGCGGCGAAGCCATGCCGCCCGAGACATTCCGGGCTTGGCGGGCCGCCCACGGGCTTTCCCTGACCCGTGCTGCCCATGTCCTGGGGCTCAGTCGCCGCACCGTGGCTTATTATGAATCCGGGGCGCGCATTATCCCCAAGCTGGTGCGCTTGGCCTGTAAGGGAGCCGAGACGGAATTGCGGGCGTAGACGACACTTCCAGGGTCTAGCCGGGGCCTCATGAACCCTGGCGAAAAGCTGCTTCCCTGGCGGCCGGCCCTGGTTCAATGCAGGGAGATAAGCCGAGGGGGCTTTGAAATGGGATTTTGGATAACTTATGCTGAGGTGAAGGCGCTTTATCCATTTATAACAGACGAGGCACTTGCTTATGCTATAGAAACAAATAGCATAACAGCTAGGCATTTTTTTAAAGACTCCATGGCAATCAACAGTAACGATATGAAGCAATTGAGATATGAAAAAAAATCTCTAGTAAAATCATTCACTCCTCTATTTGAAGATTTGCGAGACGAATGCAAAACTGGAATTGAGCGCGCAACAGAGCTAAACAATAATGAGGCACTTGCATATTTAAAAGAATATCTCAAAAAAATAGAGCAAAATATAAATATTCTCAAAAGTTCTATTTTAGATAACCCTGCCATTATATCACCTTCCAAAGATGAAGCCGTCGACCTATTGTCTACACTTAAACGCCAACTTGCCGATCGTGAACGCGAGCTTGTCCAGGCAACACAAGCGCGTGACCACGCTATATTAGAAAGAGACGCCCTTGCCGCCAAGGTAACAGAGCTTGAGACAGAACAGGATAACTCTGCCGGCCAAAAGAATACGGCAAGGACGGCTCCAGGCCTACAGGCTGCTGAGAAATCCCGTGTCCAGGGATGGAAAGGTTATGCTGTCGTTATGGTGAAGGTCGCCTATGATTGCGGCCTTGAAGATCGGAAGCAAGTCACACGGGCAAAATATCAACAACTGGCGGATCGACATGGAAAACTTTCGAGCGAGGCCTTGGAACTCCTCCGGGGAGCCCTCCCAGAAGGCGTGACCAAAAAGACGGGAGGACCGGCCTCCCAAGGCTAACCTCCCAAGTCCATGGAAGCCGCCTGGGATAAGGATTTCCGGGCATATTCCAGACCTCCCAAATCCGTCAATAACCTCCTGAATCCGTCCCACGGATTTGGGAGGTTTTTTTGTTTATCTAACGGATTCACGAAGTTAAGGGGATTTTCAGCCTCAGTCGCGGGGTTTACTTGGACAGGAAATGACCAAGGAGGCCGCACATGGACGGCAAGAGCATCCCCCTCCCCCTTTCAGGGTTTGTCCGCGAAAAACAGATAATCGGTGACCGTAAGGCCGGCACGGTCGGGCCCTTCCCCGTGTCGCGCTCGAAGTGGTGGGCAGGCGTAAAGGCCGGCACTTATCCCGCGCCCGTCAAGCTAGGCCCGAGGACAACGGCTTGGCGTGTGGAAGACATCCGCGCACTCATCGAGACGGTGGGGGCATCCCATGCCGCGTAAAGCCCTCACTCCCAAGCCCACCCCCGCCCGGCATGTTGTCGAGGCCCTAATTGTCCACCATCTCAACCCGCTCTTGCAGGGCCGCCAGGGTTGTCATGAGCGAATCGACCGCTTCAAGGCGGAAGGCGACATCGCCGCCGCTGCACTCGAAGAAACATCCCTTCTATTCCTTGAGCGCGCCTACAGTGACGGCATGAAACTGCTTCGGCAAGCCGTAAACCTCGGCAGTGGCGGGGAGGTGATCCAGTGAGGGCTTCTCTGAAAGTTGCCCTCGTGTCGGCTTACTGTTGGGGCTTGTGCCCGGCCTGGATCGTCAAGATGTCCTTCCGTGTTTTCGGGTTGGCGCACGTTTAGGGGGCATCATGCTTACCGAAGCTGATATTCGCCCGGTGACGCTCCAGCCTTGGGAATTGTCCATCATCCGGGCCATGGCTTCAACTTGGGACTATCCCGGCCGGTCGAACATCCGGGGCCGCGACGATAGGGCCGGGACGCTCGGCATGGACGCCTTGGTGGGCATGCTCGGGCAGTATGCGGGGACAAAGTTCCTGTTCGGGGCCGCCGCTCTGGATAAGTTCTTGGTTTCGCGCTGGCATGCCAACAAGCACAAGCTCCAGTCCGATGGCGGGACCGATCTTGACGGGGGGAACGTGGACTTCAAGACTTCCCTGCGCCGCGATTCGGGCAAATCGCTCCTGTCCTACCGTCTGGCCGTGCGCCCAAGGGAACTACACGAAGGGGCAGTTTACATCCTGGTCTTGGCAGACGCTCCAACTGATGACCGGACAATCGTTCACCTCATCGGCTGGGCTTCACGCGAGATGCTCCCGACCTACCCAGCCACGGACGGCCCTCTTGCCGGCGCGCATGTCCTGCCGGCCCGGGAGCTTCACCCCTTGCCGCCTTTCCGGTGGCGCTATTTTGAGAGGTGCGCGGCATGAACGCGGAACCGAATGCCCCGGGCGGGTTCGTCCTTCTCGCCCGGAAAACCCTTGAATCCGACCTGATGCAGATGACCCCACAGGCCTTCAAATTGTTCTTCTGGATGATTCTTAGGGCGAACTTCAAGGACCGGGACAAGCTCAAGCGGGGTCAGCTTATGACCACCATCGAGGAGATGCGAGAAGCAGGGTCTTATCTCATAGGCTACCGAAAAGAAAAGCCTTCTCGGGACCAAATACGAAGCTGTTACGAAGCCCTTGCGAAGGCCACAATGATTACCACAGCGAAGACCACACGGGGAATGATCATAACCATATTGAATTATGACAGATATCAGTCTGTTTCAAGTTACGAAGCCCACAGCGAACCCCTCAACGAAATGTACACGAAGCCCCAAAGGTGCCCACACGATACAGAAGAAAGGGTAAGAAAGAATATAAAGACCTTCTCGTCGGACTCTGACGAGTTCCGACTTGCCGAGCTTCTCTTCGACCTGATCCGCCAGCGAAATCCCGAACACAAGGCCCCGGACATTCAGGCATGGGCGCGACACGTTGACCTAATGGTTCGGGTCGACGGTCGGAGCCCTGAGCGCATCGAAGAGGTCATCCGGTGGGCGGCCCGGGATTCGTTCTGGTCAAAAAACATCCTCAGCACGGCCAAGCTCAGGGAAAAATATGACGCCCTGGCCATGAAGATGGGTGGCACAACCAAGCCCCGGATCAACCGTGGCGACCTTGCGGCGGTGTGACCATGAAGACCTTTGCAGAATTTGGCATTGAGATCGCGGCCGGCGCGACGGGCGACGTGAAGACCCCCTGCCCACAGTGTTCCCCCTCACGGAAAAAGAGCACGGCCCCGTGCCTGTCCGTCAACGTCGAGAAGGGCACATGGAATTGCTGGCACTGCGGTTGGACTGGCGGCCTCAAGACCGTAGCCGAGAAAGCCGAGGTGCGCCCCAAGAAGACCGTGAAGCCGGCCTGGGACCACTCGCGTCTGGGTCTGCCTCAAAAGGTCCTCGAGTATTTTCAGGGGCGCGGCATTTCCCCCGAGGCCCTGGCCGCCAATCAGGTGGGCTACGGCCCGGCCTGGATGCCCGGTCCCAACGCCGAAGTGACGTGCATTCAGTTCCCCTACGTGAAGGCCGGCGTGGTTGTGAACGTCAAGTACCGCGACGGCAACAAGAACTTTCGTCAAGCCAAGGACGCCGAAAAGGTTTTGTTCAGGTTTGACTCCATCGAAAAGCGGGCCGGGGCCGACCGCGCCTTGATCATCACCGAGGGCGAAATGGACGCCCTGTCCCTGGTGACTCTTGGCTATCAGGCTGTGACCAGCGTGCCCGATGGAGCCCCGAGCCCGGGAACGAAGAACTACGAGAAGAAGTTCTCCTTCCTGGAGTCGGCCGAGGCTCTCCTTGCCAAATATG
This sequence comes from Solidesulfovibrio aerotolerans, assembly GCF_009856865.1. Taxonomy (GTDB): domain Bacteria; phylum Desulfobacterota; class Desulfovibrionia; order Desulfovibrionales; family Desulfovibrionaceae; genus Solidesulfovibrio; species Solidesulfovibrio aerotolerans. The sequence continues at coordinate 20,115 of NZ_WVUD01000049.1, forward strand.
GCCGGGTAATACTGGCCGTGGATAACGACGCGCCCGGCCAAACCCTGGAGCGTGAACTTGCCCGGCGGATCGGCGTCGAAAAGTGCTGGCGCGTCACCTATCCCGAAGGCTGCAAGGACATAAACGAAGTCTTGGTCAAGCACGGTCCCGAGGCCGCCCGGTTGGTCATCGAAGAAACCCGGCCCATGCCCATTGCCGGCCTCTACACGACTTCCGATATCAAGGGCGATGTGGAATTGCTCTATGCTGAGGGCTTCCGCCGTGGCCTGTCTACGGGGTGGCAGGCGGTTGACGAGCATTACACCGTGCGCACCGGGGAAATGACCATCATCACCGGTATCCCCGGTTCCGGGAAGTCGAATTGGCTTGATGCCCTGGCCGTGAACTTGTTCAAGCTGCATGGCTGGTCTTTCTGCTTCTGTAGCCCTGAGAATTGGCCTGTACAGCGTCATGCCGCGTCAGTCGTGGAAAAGATCGTGGGCATCCTGGATTATATCCACGATCACTGTCTCTTAATGCGAAATCTACTTTTGGCAGCAAACGGAGAAATTGGAGACGCGGAACTTCGAGGTCTTTCCCACGTCTTCGAGAATATCATGGCCGACTTGGAATGTGCCACTGGCGAACTTGACCCGGCATGAACGCAACCGAACGTCGCGAGCTTGCCCAGGCAGTCCTTGCTCTAGAAGTACTTGAGGGCCAACTTGCCACCATGGGGGAGAGCGACCGGCCCGTGCCGGCGCTGAATGTCCAAGGGGTGGCCTACCTGTTGGGCCTGACGGTGGAGCGGCTGGGGCGTGTCCTGGGAGAGCGGGAGGTGGTGCAGGCGTAGGCCCGGGCCTCGGCAAGCGGATCATGGGCGGCCTGTTTCTTCGGGAATGGGCCGCTTTCCTTTTGCCCTGCTGTCCCCGCCTGTCCAGGCCGATACCGCCGAGTGCAGGATTTTATACCGGGCCGGGGGCGGGAACACGCAGATGGAAAGGCCATGGTGCCCATCCACGGGGAGCCGGGCTAGACACCTATTTCAGAAAAGGGCGGAAACGCACGGCCTGCGGTGACGCTGGCAACGCCAAAATGAAAAAGGCCTTCTGGGAGCCACCCAAAAAGCCTTTTTCGAAAATGTTCATTCAGAGGAAGGTGATTTCTATGAAGCAGGAGTCGTGCCAAAGAGAAGACTGGTTGCAGGCGACATTGTTTTTATCGCAAATCTAGGCAGTTACGTCTTTCACGTGAGGTCGTTTATATGGGGTGGCCTTCCGAAGATCGTACAGAATCCTTTACCTCTCCGGGCAAGGGCGCGAAAGCGGGGCAAGAATTTGTACCCGGCCCTCTCGGCAGGAGCGCTGCGCCAGGGACATCACCATTTCGTCTTGTCGAACAACCCGCGCTTGGACAACTCGCCGGTCTTGTGGCTGTCAAAGCGGAAGTCGCCGTGGACACTGCCAGGGCGATGCTTGGCTTTCCAGATGGGCAGGCAAAATAGGGCCAAGATGAGGAGCGCGACAATGCCGCCGATGATCCATTCCATGGGGTGGCTGGTAGCAGGGAGGGCCGGGCTTGTCATCCTGTCGGCAACAGAAGACCCCGACCGACGCGGAGGGCAGCCACGCCGGCCGGGGGTACAACTTACGACAACAACAGTTCCTGATAGCGTCAATTTCTGATGGAAGTCTACCCTGTAGCGTCGAGGTCTGTAGCGCCCACAATCTTGCGGAGGTTGGCCCGGCAAGGCGGTGGCACAATTCTGCGATGTCCTTCCGCCCATGGTGACGCCGCAATTTTGCGGAGTCAGATGCCGAACCGACCACGCTTTCCAGATGGCGGAGGAGGGGCAACTTAATCGAGCAAACTTAATCAAACCTGACTGTTGTTCATTGAGTATTTGTTTTCTTTGTAGTCTTTCAAGGCCTCTTTACAGTGGTATATTAATTTGTCTGCGAAAACATGCTCTGATAGCCACTCGCATTTCCCTTCGTAATTACATAAGAGTTTTCCAGTATTTGTATTGCATTTGTAAACTACGTTGACTGATTTTACGCCGCTTTTATTTTCGTATGCGCCAACAATATATTCTGGGACTATATCGAGGCCAGCTTCCTCCTTAATTTCTCTTTGTACAGCGATTGCAGGATTTTCATGCAAACGAACATACCCGCCTGGGAATGTGTATTGCTTGTAAATTCTATGGTACACAACAAGATATTTGCCGTCGTCTTCAATTAGTGCAAGCGAAGAGCAGAAAGGCGGGAAACGCTGTAATGAAATATTATGGAGTGCATGCTGGATTATGAGTGTAGCCGTCATTGTGATGCGAACAATGTAATATTTTAAACAGTTTATCATGCGCTCGCCTTTTTTGACTTTTATACAAACAATTTAACCATACGCCATTTACTCTCCTGTATATCCGAAGGCAAGCGTTTAGTGGAGAATGAGACGGAAGCGGTAGACAAATTTTTGCTTTCTGCGTGATGGGATTGGCTCCAGGGCACCGACCACAATTTTACCGTTAAGGCTACATCGGGGCAACTCATGTGACGAAACGTAAGGGGTGCCAGCAATCCTGACCCCCTTCGCTGCCGGGCATGGATCTGAACTGTGGTAAAACCTTGGCGTGGTTCTGTGTCGGTGATGGCTACGGCAGGTAGAGAGGGGAGGATTCTACCCTTTGCCGGGCTGCTGTGGTCGCTGGACTGATTTTTGAGCCGAGTGCCGGGTGGACTGGTGGCGCAATTCTACGCCACGAAAACGAGAAAGCTGGCGGCTGATTTTTGGGCCGCGATATGGGCCGGGTTGGACACGGTTTTGTGTCGAGTGGTCGGTGGGCCTCGACGGATTGGCCGGGGTAGGGGAAGTGTGGAGAAAGGTGCAGCATGTTTTTTTCGGGGTATATTTCGGGGTATATGAGAAAATATAATTTATTAAGTTGTGTAAAAACATAGTGTTAAGTAGGTATTAATGGTCCCCCTCCCGTAAATTCAGCAGGTTGCAACTTCTAAAGACGGAAGTTGTAACCTGCTTTTTTTCGTCAAAGCCTTTTCAGCCCCGGCATAGCCCCGGTCGGCTTTCTCGCCTTCCGCCCCCCGCGCCCCCCAAGTGCTCTGATTCGCCCGCCAGATGTCCCCATCTCGAAGGGGCCGGCCGGTCGCGAGTCGTGCCACGCCGAACAAATCGCGGGCCCTTCCCCACCCCCGAACAGCAGGGGTCACAAACACCCCGGTGCTCGGCTCTATGGGGTGGAAAAAATCCCGTGGAAAAATGGAAAGTGTCCGCGTGTGGCACTGGTTTAAGCTCGCGTAACACGGTGTGCGACTATGTCTAATGGCAAAGTCGTGGACCTCGAAGCCGTGCGCGGTCATTCGCCGTTGCCGTGGTTGCCGTAGGTGCTGGGAGACAGTGGAGACAGTGGCGCGGGTGGTCTTTGTGGGAAACCCGCCAGGGTAAGCCAGGCCATGCTGGTGACCTCTGGTGCGTATGCGACACGGCGGCCTGCTTCCAGATGGAGGTGGGCCGCTTTCCTTTTGCCGTGCCGTCCTCCCGCCTGATCCAACCGGGTGCAGGATTTTTTACCGGGCTGGGGCACGAGGGGTTGGAAGGCGGGATTGCATGGCGACCGCACGGAGGGCTGCAAGGCCAGACAGGCGGCTCGTGGAGGGGCGGAAACCCACGGTCTGCGGAGGCGCTGGCAACGCCAAAATGAAAAAGGCCTTCTGGGAGCCACCCAAAAAGCCTTTTTCGAAAATGTTCATTCAGAGGAAGGTGATTTCTATAGAGCAGGAGTCGTGCCAAAGGGGGTAGTGTGCCGACGTTAATGTTTTCAACAGAAATTCAATTGCTTACGTCTGTCGCACGAGCCAATTCCCACAGAAACCTTCCCTTGAATCGTACAGAATCCTGTACCCATCCTGGAAAGAGCGCCAACGTGGAGCAAGAATTTGTACCCGGCCCTGCTCGGCGGGAGCGCCGTGCGAGGGACATCACCACTTGGTCTTGTCGAACAACCCGCGCTTGGACAACTCGCCGGTCTTGTGGCTGTCAAAGCGGAAGTCGCCGTGGACACTGCCAGGGCGATGCTTGGCTTTCCAGATGAGCAGGCAAACCAGGGCCAAGATGAGGAGCGCGGCAATGCCGACGATGATCCATTCCATGGGGGTGGCTGGTAGCAGGGAGGCCCGGGCTTGTCATCCTGCCGGGAACAGAAAACCCCGACCGACGCGGAGGGCAGCCACGCCGGCCGGGGGTACAGCTTACGACAATAGCGGTTCCTGATAGCGTCAATTTCTGGTGGAAGTCTACCCGGTAGCGTCGAGGTCTGTAGCGCCCACAATCTTGCGGAGGCTGGCCCGGCAAGGCGACGGTGCAATTCTGCGCGGTCCTCCCCATGGTGACGCCGCAATTTTGCGGAGCCAGACGCCCGAAACGTCCACGCTTCCTGCCTGGGCTGTAGCTGCCCGCTTGTTGCGTATTCGTGCTATGATGTCTTTTGCCACCTGCTGAAAGATCAGGGCGGACTGGGGCGCTTATGCGGTCCTCCTGGACGTGGCCGTACTTCGATCCCAGCTCCACATTGGGGGGACCGAAATCATAGAAGAACGTAAAATACAGTTCCGGTACCACTGCCTGGGACAATCCCAAAGGGATATATCTTGATGCGAGATGATTAATCTACTTACAGGCAATTCGACTGGACAATTAACGTCTTATTTCAATCATAATTGCATCTTTATTTGCGCTTAAAATCATAACTTTTTTTGAGTCTTGCCATACATGAAATTTTTGAGGCAACTTTAGACTTGCTGTGTGAGGCTTTCCGTATGTATTTGTAAGATTATTGACTATATCCATGAATTTTCCGCCTTGAAGTGTGATTGTGATAACGTTGAGTGATTTGCCATTGCAGTAAGTGTAGACAACATTTTTTACGGGTGTGTTGACAAAAGTGAGGTTGTTTGTAGATGTCGGTTCGTAGTCAGCTACCCCCGGCAAAGCCGGGGGCATGCAAGGCAGTTAACCGCTCAAAGCGGTGAGAACTGGAGCCGCCTGAAGGCGGCAACCGCTACATCAATTTGAGCTGATCGAGTCTACGGTCTTCA
>NZ_WVUD01000004.1 GCF_009856865.1 Solidesulfovibrio aerotolerans
TTTGAACTTGATGTCATGGCAATTTATGCCATTTTTTCAAAATTGATCGCCTAAGTGGAAAGGCATCATGAGCTTGCACCAGTTGTCGCTTTCAGGCGTCAAGCCTTTTCTTAGCCGGACAGTAATGGGAGAGGATATGAATGGATAATATAAAAAAAATATTGGTTCAAGATGAGCGCTATAGAGAACGGATTGAAACGTGCCTGAAGAGCCCATCTGTTTTTATAGCGCCGACAAACTATTGTAATTTTTCATGCTTGTATTGTTCAACAAAGAATACACAAAAGAGTAAGATTAATATAGATCTTGATTTTGCGAAGACTATTGTCGATCAGTGTATCGAAAACAATTGGGATTTTTCATTTGGTCAAACTTATGAGCCTTTTTTGCATCCAAAGATAAGCCGTCTGATTCGGTATGTCCACGAAAACGGAAAAGTATTTAGTTCGGCAACAAATGCAATGAAAATTCCGGCAGACGTATTTGATCTTCCCATGAATTTGATCATAAGCTACAGCGCCGATGAATCTGACTACAGATTTCGGCAGAGTTCCCTAGCCTATGATTTGTACCAAAATAAAATTGTTCAATTTGTTCGGCACCGTATTGCCAACACTATTCCAGGACTCATAACGCTTCAGATCGCAGACTACAGCATTTTCAAGGGTGTTTTTGCCTATGACAAACGCATTTATGAAGTTGGGCAAATATATCAAAAGTCACAGAAGCTCCTGAGACAGCTTGGCCTTGCAGGGTCTGTCGACGATTCCGAATGGCGCAATAATATTAGCCAAAGAAGGGCACTCGTACTTTTTGAATCGCAATGCACTAAAATCCAAGTAGAACCGACTAAAATTATGCCAAATACGTATGAAGCGTTTGCTTCAATGCCACTATCTTATGAGAACCGGGGATACTGCGATTCGTGTTTCACCACGATGTCAATTCAAGCAGATGGGGAGGTGGCTTTTTGTTGTTGCGATCCAACAGCCCAGGTTGTTGCAGGCGCCATAGATTTGAAGTCAAATTTGCGTGATTTTTGGCTTGGAAGGGAAATGTCTGAAATTCGCAATAGTTTTAGGATGTTTGCACCGAAGCATTCCTTTTGCGCCCAATGCCTCAGCAACGTGTCAGAGAATATCAAGCCATTGCTCACCGTAAAAGATCCTGCCCTCGTGGCTGCAATACTTGCAAGCCATGGAATTGTTGATGATCTTCCCTGGTGCTCCTTCCCGAAGCCTCTTGTCGGGATTTGATGCAACAAGCCTGATACGTTTCATGAGCCGAAGCGCTGGTTTCGGTGCCTCGGGCACTGCCCCCTGCAACAGTCTTCGTATCTGCCAGATGCGCAAGGTCCATCGGATAGGACGGCCTGGCATCCGGCAAGCCTGCAATCGTCTTCCTCTCGATACGCTGCGCCAGCCGCCGGACGGTCTGGTGCGGTGGAAAAGACGTGTCTGCCACCGTGGCGCTCAACAGCAGGCGGCTTTTTTTTGCAGATGCAGGCGCAATGCTCCTGCGTCTGGTGGCATTTGGTCCTCTGGCAGAGCTTGTCTGCCAAGTATGGAGGTGGCCACGCTTGCCATAAATCGGTAGCGCGACATTTCCAACACGTCCCAGCCTGCGCCGAAGATTTCGGCGAGGTCCCAGGACACCAGGGTCGGTTCGCAGGGTTTCGGCGTCGGACTCACCTCGCAGGCAATGAGGACATGGCCGCCGACCGCGACGACGCGCCCGATTTCGGCCACGGCTTTTTCCAGATTGTCCACGTGATCCAGGGAATTGATCGACGTCACGATGTCGAAATGCTCGTTGGGAAAAGAGATTTGTTCCACAAAATCGGGAGTATACTCCATGCGGTGCTTGTCAGTTCCAAGGAACGTGTAGGCCTCGGCCAGGGGGTCGAGTCCGACGCGTTGTGTGGTATTGTCGGCCCATTCCAAGGAGCCGCAGGGGCCGCAACCGATGTCGAGCAGCCGCTTGCCTGTGTAGAAAGATCTGTCTAGGTTGAAAAGTGTCGTAAAAAGAGCCTCGTAATGATCATTGGCAAGGAAGCCATAGTCAGCGCCACGCTTTTTCCAAAACATGTATTCATGGACATATTTCGAGATGGGGTTTTTGTATGCTCCCTGGTGCGGCATTGGAGTGTTCCTTCTTTGTTTGAATATGGGCCTAAAAAACAAGCATCAAATTGCTTGCCGGTCATAAAGCGGAAAGTTGCCTGCATACTGAGCTTTGGATTCCATTTTTTCGTGAAATCTGTCAAGTGCAGTGCAGGAGGGTCAAGTGAAGGGGCGTGAAGGAGCGTGGCAACGAACGGCAGTGACAACGAAGGCAAGTGCGCGTGGAGGGATGCGCCGGCCTGCAGGCCGCAAAAAAAGCCGGAGCCCTGGCTGGACTCCGGCTTGGCGTCGGTTGGATCGCGTTGGTTGCTAGAAGGTGTACTTAAAGCCGAACGACACCTTCCAGGCGTCTTCGGCTTGGTTGGCCAGGCGACGGCCCCAGACACTGCGCTGGAAAGCGCTGGGATGGGCCCAGCCGGTTTCCATGATCAAGGCCAGATTGTCATAGAGCATGTATTTGCTGTCGAAGTTCAGTCCCATGACCCATTCATCCGCCGTCAGGTCGCGGCCCATGACGAAGATGGGGTTGGAACCGAGCACGTCGTTGGCGTAGCGGATGGCCTTGGACGAGTTGTTGCCGTGGACATAGGCGAAGGTCAGGCGTTGGCTGAGCTTTTCAATGAAGCTCACGTTATTAAGCGATGCGCCAAAGCCCCAGGCACCCACGGGCGAGATGCCCATGTTGGAGCCTTTGACCAGTTCCTGGCCACCGTCGAACAGGAAGCTGTTGCCGGCGTTCCAGGACTGGGTGCCGCCGTTGTGCTCGCCGCCGCGGCCGGAGCCGGGGAAGAAGTTGGGCATGCGCTCGGAACCGTTGCGGGTGGAGCTGTCTTCACCGGTGGACCAGAAGCCGAAGGCCTGGGGAGTCAGCATGGTGAAGCCGGTGTACTCGGCGGCGGCGTCGATGAACCAGCCGTTGCGCCGGTTCTTGTCGTACTCGTTCATGCCGTGCTGGCCCCAGATCACGTCGCCGTAGAACTTGAACGGATCAAGCGCCGTGACTTCCAGGGTGGTACCGGCCCACAGCGCGGTGATGAAGTTGTTTTTCCAACCGACCGGAGAAGCGGCGAACAGGCCGGCAGAGACGAGGCCTTCGGCCCAGCCGGCTCCTTCCAGGTAGTGGCCGCCCTTGCCGCCGACGCCGAAGAGAGCCCACGGGGTGGCTTTGAAGCCTTCCACGGTGATGGGCAGGGCCAGCATGTAGCCCTCTTCGTTGGAGTACACGGCGGTGGTGGTGGGGGCGTAGGTGCGGTCGCTGGAGATGGTGCGCACGTAGGCCAGCACCAAGCTCAGATGATTCTCGATAAGCGGCGCGGAAATGACCAGCGAGGCCACGTCTTCGTCGAAAATGATGCTGCCGGCGAAAAAGGAGCTTTGCGGAATGGAGGCCGGCTGGAGACCGGCGCTGATGGAGATGTCGCAGCCGGGCCATTTGAAAGCGAGATAGGCCTGATAGACTTCGACAGACACGGTGGGGTTGGCGGCGGTCAACGTGCCGTGGCCCCAGGTGTCTTCGACCTTGATGCCCAGACGGAATTTCACGGCTTCATTGGCGATAAAATCGGAACGCAGGCGAAAGCGTTCCCAGATTTCAAAACGGTCTTCGGTCCTGGTGCCGGCCCGCTGGATCGTGCCAGCCTCATTGAGCCATTTGGAGCTGTTCCAGCCGGTGAAGTTGCGGTTGGCGAAAAAGTTGCCGTACACCAGCGCATCGCCCGTCATCCGCACCTCGGTGGCTGCCTCGGCGCGGAATGCGGCCGTCATCACCAGGGCGGCCGCAACGATCAAAAGCATCAGACGTTTCATGAGTCCCTCCTCCGAAAATGACGTGTAATCCCCTCTTGGCAAACGATAAAATCAACCGACGCAGAAATATTCGACTGGCCCGGACCGCTGCACGGTTCCGGGCCGAGGGCTACGCATCGTTTAAAAAGGCAGTGGCTTTCCAGCAAGCAATAAAAACGCCGGAATGTAAAGCCCGATGGGCACCCAGATGATGAGCGACCATGCAAGAATTTTCCCGGAAAGCTTCCCGTAGGCGTTGAGCCACACTTCCAGAGTCAGCACGGTATAGCCGGCGCAGGCCAGGGTGAAATAGTTGCTGCCCTTCACATGGTAATACATCATCATATAGATGAAGGATACGATGGCGACGGTCAGACTGACGTTGCCGACGGAGTGCATACTCTCCAAACCGGCCAGCAGCGCAAAAGCCACGGTGCAGTAGAGCAGTCCGTGGGCAAACAGCAGGCCTGCAGTGAAGGCGTCGCCCTGAATGACATTGATGAAAGCGCCGAGAACGACGCAAATGCCGACGAAGGCGCAGATGGCCCCCGTGCCTTTCGCTTCGCCGTAGCCGAGAAAGAGCAAGGCCACGGGCAGCCACATCAAGGAAATGGCAATCAAAATAGCCAGCGTCATCGTTTCCCCCCACCGTTTCTGGTTAATCCGCTCTGGAAAACCTCCTGCCAAGCGTCTGCGTTTACGCCAAGGCGTCGCGCCGTCCGGGTCCAGAGGAGGCGAAACGCGCACTCGTCCCCCAAATGCGACGGCCGGGGCGGAGACGTCCGCTGGCCCAGGCCGGCGCAACCGAAAAAACCAACTGTCTTTTCGCTCGATTGGGTTGCGCCCCCCTAAGCAAGTATCGGCCCTTAAAAAAAGTTTCATAATATTGACATGTTAAAGATTCGTTGGGATGCTTTGGGCAGGGTCGTGGGACTCCTGCACACACTTCCGTCTGCGGTGCCCCGTCGCAAAGGGCTGGCTGTCTTCATTTAAATCCATGATATCAGCGTATTGTGGCAAATGTAACTTTTTGACCGGACCGGACGCCTGAGTGGGTCAAAATTTTACGGCAAATGGTAGCGGGTCAAAAGTACCCTGCAAAATGGCTGTCGGCAAAACCCGGCCCCGCCTGGTTGCATCACATGCCAAGCCGGGCTAAATAGCGCACGAGTACGGCGAGTATTTGACCCCCGGCCACAACGGCCGGCCTGTTCGCCCAGCCAAGAAGCGGCCTGCGCCTGCGGCGCGCCAGGAGTGTAAAACTATGTGCGGCATCATCGGGTATTGCGGACATCGGCCGGCGGTTCCGGTTATTATAGAAGGCCTCAAGCGCCTGGAATACCGGGGCTATGATTCGGCTGGCGTGGCCTTTCTCCAGGGCAGGGAACTCGTTTCGGTCAAGGCCGAGGGCAAGCTCGGCAATCTGGAAGCCAAACTCGCCGCGCAGAACATTTATCTGGCCACCTCCGGCGTCGGTCACACCCGCTGGGCCACCCACGGCCTGCCCACCGAGAAAAATGCCCACCCGCATCTGGACGCCGCCCGGGCCATCGCCTTGGTCCACAACGGCATTATCGAGAATTACCAGGAGCTTAAAAAAGAGCTGGCCGCAGCCGGCATTCGCTGCGTCTCAGAGACCGACACCGAGGTGCTGGCCCAACTGGTGGGCCTGTATTTAAAGGAAAAAGGCTCTTTGGCCGAAGCCGTGTCCAAGGCCCTGTCCCGGGTCGAGGGCTCGTATGCCATTGTGGTGGTCAGCCGCGACAATCCGGGCATGCTCTACGCCGCGCGCAAGCATTCGCCCCTGGTCCTGGGCGTGGGCGTGGGCGAAAATTTTCTGGCGTCCGACATTCCGGCTTTTTTGCCCTACACCCGGGAAGTGGTCTTTCTCGACGACGGCGAGATGGTGCGCATCGACGCCGGTTCCTGGCAGGTCATGGACGCCGTCACCCTGGCTCCTGTTGCGAAAGAAGTCCGCCATATTTCCTGGGACGTGGCCGCCGCCCAGAAGGGCGGCTACAAGCATTTCATGCTCAAGGAGATCTTTGAGCAGCCGCGCGTCATTGCCGACTGTCTGACCGGCCGACTGGACCGGACCACGGGGCAGGCCGTGCTGCCGGAGTTGGAAGATTTGCCGGCCCCGGAACGGCTTTTCATCGTGGCCTGCGGCACGTCCTACCATGCCGGGTTGTGGGGCATGTATCTGATGGAACAGTGGGCCGGCATCCCCACCCGGGTGGAAATCGCCTCCGAGCTGCGTTACCGCGACCCCATCCTCGGTCCCGGCGACACCGTGGTGGCCATCAGCCAGTCCGGCGAGACAGCCGACACCCTGGCCGGCATCCATTTGGCCAAGGCCCGGGGGGCCAAGGTCATCGGTCTTTGCAACGTGGTCGGTTCGACCGTGGCCCGCGAGGCCGACGTGGTGCTCTACACCCAGGCCGGACCGGAAATCTCCGTGGCCTCCACCAAGGCCATGTGCTCCCAACTCACGCTTTTAACGCTTATGGCCATGGCCTTTGGCCGCAAGCGCGGCGTGCTGCCGGCGGAGGTGGCCACGCGCTGCCTGCCGGCCCTGGAAGCCCTGCCGGCCGAGCTGGACGCCGCCTTGCCGGGTATGCGCCAGCGCGCCCGGGAACTGTGCCGCGTCTATGCCGAGGCGCACAGTTTCCTCTATCTCGGCCGGGGGTTGTGCTACCCCTTGGCCCTTGAGGGGGCGCTTAAGCTCAAGGAAATCTCCTACATCCACGCCGAAGGCTACGCTGCCGGCGAGATGAAGCACGGTCCCATAGCCCTTATTGATCCCAAATTCCCCACCTTTGCCCTGGCGCCGCTGGATGGGCTGTATCCCAAGGTCAAGTCCAACCTCCAGGAAGTCCAGGCCCGGGGCGGCAAGGTCATTGCGCTGACCAACCCCGGAGCCGATCTTGACGTGGACCATCCCTGGGAGGTTCCGGCCGGCTGGGGTCCGCTGTCCACCTTCTTCATGCTGCCGGCGCTTCAGCTTTTCGCCTACGAGATGGCCGACTACCTGGGCAAGGACGTGGACCAGCCGCGTAATCTGGCCAAAAGTGTTACCGTCGAGTAGGCGGCCGGTGTGAGGGGATTTGCCGCAGTCAAACGGGTCGGGGCGGTGCTGCTGTGCGTCGCCCTGGCCCTGGTCGTAACGGCGGGGACGGTTTGGGCCGAGGCCTCGCCGCAAGCCTTTGACAAGGATGTCGGCCGGTTCGACGCCCTGCGCAAAGATCCGGCCTCGGTTGGCCGGCGCGATTTGTGGAAAGGACTCGACGAGGACTTTGCTGCCCTATCCAAGGCTGCCGGCAACACGTCGCTGGCGGCCAAGGCGCTGTATTACCAGGCCTGGACCGCTGCCGAACTGGCCCGGCGCTCTGCCCTGGACGCCGACTACGAGGCCGCCGCCGCCCTCTATCGCCGGATGGCCCAAACCTTTCCCACCCATGCCTGGGCCGACGACGCGCTGTTGCGCCGGGCGGTTATTCTGGCTGAAAACCTCAAGCGACCGGCTGAGGCCAGGGCCGACCTCGAAACCATCCTGCGCCAGTACCGCAAGGGAGACATGGCCGCCCAGGCCAAAAAATTCCTGGCCGCCTTTGCCGACACGCCCCCGGCCAGACCGGCTGCGGCCGAAACGGCCAAAGCTGGCGCAACCGAAACGGCCAAGGCGTCCTCCCCGGAGGCGGGCAGGGCGGCTTCTCCCGAATCAGCCAAGGCCGCCGCTCCCGACACCGCCAAAGCGGCTTCCCCGGAGATGGCCGCGGCCGGTCCGGCCAAATCCGCCCCGGCCACTGGCGCGGCCCTGGCCACCTCGGCCCGGCCGGCCACCCTGTCGCGCACGGCTGTGGAGCACACCGCTGCCGGCAGCCGGCTGACCTTGGCTCTCACGCGCGAAACCACCTACCGCTACCAGATTCTCGAGCAGAAGCGCCCGGGCGGCGAACCGGTCAAACGCCTCTACATCGACCTCGACAACACGCGCACCGGCTCGAAAACAGCCACTGAGCAGCGTTTCACCAAGGGGCCGGTGTCCCGGGTCCGGGCCGGCTATTTCACCCCGGAAACCGTGCGTGTGGTGCTGGAACTGGAAAGCCTTGGCCACTACGACATCCGCTCCGAGGCCAACCCCTTCCGGGTCGTCTTGGACATCGGCGCGGACAAGGCCGCTCCCCCGGTCCAGACCGCCGAGGCCGCGCCGGCCAAAAAAGACATCCCGGCCCGGGAAGTCAAGGCCCCGGCCACCCCGCCGCCCTTGCCGGCCACTCCGGGCTCGAATCTGCGCCCGTCGGCATCGGCCAAAAAAAACGTCGGCAATCTTATTGAGCAGTTCGGCCTGTCCGTGCGCACCGTCCTTATTGACCCCGGCCACGGCGGCAAAGATCCTGGTGCCCACGGCTTAGACGGCCTGACGGAAAAGGACGTGAACCTGCGTTTCGGCCGCATGCTCGGTGAAGCGCTCCAGAAAAAAGGCTTCACCGTCCTTTATACGCGCACGACAGACACGTTTATCCCTCTGGAAACGCGTACGGAAATGGCCAATTCCAAGGGCGCGGACTTGTTTATCTCTGTCCACTGCAACGCCCATGGCAACGCCGGTTCCTCGGGGTTGGAGACGTATTCGCTTAACCTGGCCAATTCGCGCGACGCCGTGCGGGTGGCGGCCCGGGAAAACGCCGCTTCCCAGAAAAAGATCAGCGACCTGCAGGCGATCCTCACGGATCTTATGCTCTCGGCCAAGACCGTCGAATCCAAAGAGCTGGCCGGCTACGTCCAGAAACGGGCCATCAGCAGCATTCGCAAGAGCTATTCCACCCGCGACCGAGGCCCCCACGAAGCGCCGTTTTTTGTGCTGATCGGGGCCGACATGCCGGCCGTTTTGGTGGAATTGGGCTATATCACCAATCCCGAAGACGCCAGGCGGCTTGCCTCCGACGCCTATCTGCAGGCCCTGGCCCAGGGCATGGTCGAAGGTGTCGTGGCCTATAAAAAGCGCCTTGAACGCTACGCCAATCTGTAACCAACCACACAATCCCCATGCCAGCACAAAAAACGCCGCAAAAGCGCCTCATCGTGGCCCTGGACGTCCCCACCGCTGCCGAAGCCCTGGCTTTGGCCGATACGCTGGCCCCGCAGATTGATTTCTTTAAAGTCGGGCTGCAACTGTTTCTCGAAGCCGGCTTTGCCGTGTGCGACGCCCTGTCCAAGCGCGGCCATAAGGTCATGCTCGACCTCAAATTCCACGACATTCCCCAGACCGTGGCCCTGACCACGGCCCAGCTCGCCAACCACGACATCGCCCTGGCCACGGTCCACGGGTACCCGCAGGTGGTGGCCGCCGCCGCCAAAGCCAAAGGCCGGACAAAGATTTTGGCCGTCACGGTGCTGACCAGCCTGGGCCACGAGGAGCTGGCCCAGTCAGGCTTTGCCGGCACCCTGGCCGAACTGGTGCAGCTTCGGGCCGAGACGTCGCTGGCCGCCGGCGCCGACGGCATCGTCTGCTCGCCCCTGGAAACGGCCCTTTTGCGCAAGAAAGTCGGCTCCAAGCCGCTGATCGTCACCCCCGGCATCCGGCCGCTGGACAGCGCCCGCGACGACCAGACCCGCACCGCCACGCCCCATGCCGCCATCCAGGCCGGGGCCGACTACATTGTCGTCGGCCGCCCCATCACCAAGGCGGCCAGTCCGGTGACGGCTGCGCGCGAGATATTGGATGAGATCGGATAATGCGGGGGGAGAGGGACCCCCTTTTTGAAAAAAGGGGTTCCCTCTCCCCCCGCACCCCCCTCTCTCTCCCCAAAAACTTTTTCAAAAGGGTGGTGGAGGGGGATGCGCAAAGTGGAAGATGGTGCAGCGGAGTGGGGCTGTTGCGATAAAATGTGCAGGCTGGGATTGCGGGAAGACGGCTGGTTTAGCCTTTGAGAATACGAAAGGGTATCCAAAGGGCCAACCCCTTTGGCCGCCTGAGATGTTCCCCAGGCACAGCCCCCGACTGCGTCGGTCCGCTCACTCCGCTGGCGTCGTCACCCCGATAACCGCCACCGCCGCCTCCCACTCCCTGGGATCGCAGACGTCCTTCTCGATGATCTCGAAAAACTCCCCTGGTTCGAGAAGCAGCCCCGGCATGTCCGGGTGTTTGCGTTTCAACCACGTCGGGGCCTCGCGGGCTTCGTCCACGTTGTCGGCGCTGAAAACGACCAGCGGCGTACGGGATGCGGCCCCGCACTTGTACAGCAGATAGGACTTCGTCATGACACCCTCCCGCAGGCAGCGGCCTGCATTCCTGTCGAGGCATCATCGTGTGATGGCTAACGGGTTGTAGTCCCTTTGGCCGCCAGCGCTGCGGCGCTTCCCGTCACGCGCCCACTACGTCTGTCCCGGTCTTCACGGCCAGATTGCCAGCCAACGCCCAGAACCCCTTAATAACCCTCTCCCTTTCAGGGGGTCCGGGGGGGATGATCCCCCCCGGCCGCCGGAGGCACTCTTTCGTTATTAGCGCGCCCACGCGCCCCATTGCGCCAACAGCGCGGCGAGCGCTTTGCCGCGGTGGCTGCGGGCGTTTTTTTCGGCGGCCGTTAGTTGCGCCGCTGTTTTGCCGGCGGTGGGGTCGAAAAAGAGCGGATCGTAACCGAAGCCACCTTCGCCGGCCGGGGCGGTCGCCACGCGGCCTTCCCAGGTTCCTTCGGCCGTCAGTTCCCGGCCGTCGGGAGCGGCTGCCACCACCACAGAGACGAACCGGCAGGTTCGGTCCGCCTCGGGCACATGCTGCAAGGCGGCGAGCAACTTGGCGTTATTGGCGGCATCAGACGCGTCCTCGCCGGCGTAGCGGGCCGAGCGCACCCCGGGTGCGCCGGACAGGGCGTCCACGCACAGCCCTGAATCGTCGGCCAGACTGATAAGCCCTGTGGCCTGGCACACGGCCAAGGCCTTTATGCGGGCGTTTTCGAAAAAGGTCTCGCCGGTTTCGGCGATTTCGCCGATGGCCGGGAAATCGGCCAGCCCGATAACGGTCACGCCAAGCCCGGCGAGCAGGGCGTTTAATTCCTTTATTTTCCCGGCATTGCGGGTGGCCAGCACAACGGTGGCGGCCTGTGACGACGTGGCGTCCATCGATACTCCTTGGATTGTCCGGCCTGCGGCGGCGAGCGGCGGTCCCCCCGGCAGGACCGCTTTTGCCATCCGGGCCTTGTCATGGTAGCCCGGCGACACACCGCCTGCAAGGATGGAACGAAACCCATGTCAAAGATCTATCGCGTCCACGCCATAAGCCTTGGCTGCCCCAAAAACCGGGTGGACACCGAAGCGGTGCTGGGCGGCCTGCCCTTTGCCACGACCCCGGCCGAAAGCCCGGAAACGGCCGATCTGGTCGTTATTAACACCTGCTCGTTTATCGCCCCGGCCGTGGAAGAATCCGTCGCGGCCATCCTCGAAGCAGCGGCCGGTATTCGCGAACTTTCCCCGCGTCCGGTGCTGGCCGTGCTTGGCTGCCTGCCGGCGCGTTTTGGCCAGGAGTTGCGCGACGGTTTGCCCGAGGTGGATGTCTGGGGCCTGCCGTCGGAACTTGATCTGCTCCCCGGCCGGCTGGCCCGGGCCCTGGATGCGGAGTCGGCCGCGCCCACAGGACGCCTGGCCAGCACGCCGCCGTCGTATGCCTATTTAAAAATTGCCGAGGGCTGCGACCACGCCTGCCGCTACTGCACCATCCCGTCGATCCGGGGCGCGCTGGTCAGCCGGCCCATGGACGCCTTGGTCGCCGAGTCCAAGCGGCTCCTGGAAAAGGGCGCGTCGGAAATTGTGGTGGTGGCCCAGGATGTGACGGCCTATGGCCGCGATCTGGGCCTAAAGGATGGCCTCAAGGAACTGCTCGACAAGCTGTTGCCGCTTTCGGGCCTTAAGTGGCTGCGCCTGCTCTACCTCTATCCGTCCGGGGTGACCGAGAGTCTGCTGGCGTATCTGGCCGGGGCCGGGCGGCCGTTCGTGCCCTATTTCGATATTCCCTTCCAGCATGTGCACCCGGACATGCTGGCCGCCATGGCCCGGCCCAAGGCTGCCGCCGCCGAGGTCATTGTGGAGCGGGTGCGCCGGCATTTCCCGGCCGCAGCCCTGCGTTCGACCTTCATTGTGGGCCTGCCGGGCGAGAAAAAGGAACATTTTGGCGCACTGCTCGATTTCGTCAAGGAAACCAAGCTCCATCACGTGGGCGTGTTTCCCTACCACGCCGAGGACGGCACGCCGGCAGCGACCATGCCCGGCCAGGTGCGCCGCGACGTCAAGGCCCGGCGGGTGGAGGCGATCATGACCGCCCAACGCGAAATCAGTGCTGATATCTTGGAAGGTTACGTTGGACAGGACATGGAAGTGCTGGTGGACGGCGTCCATGCGGAGTGGCCGGGCCTGCATGTGGGCCGCACCTGGTTTCAGGCCCCGGAGATCGACGGCGTGACCTATGTCAGCGGCCCGGGGGTAGTACCCGGGGCCATGGTGACGGCGACGGTTGAGGAGTCGAAAGAGTATGATTTGGTGGCCTTGGCCTGAGCCGGGCCGCAGGGGTCTTTGAAGCCGCCCCCTTTTGGGTTGTGTGTTCGAGGGGTTTCTGCTATTAGCACAAATCCTTTTCAGAGGGATAGATCGCGTTGGAGGTCAACTCATGGACAAAACTCAGGAAATGCAGAACAATTCTAACATGGATATGGAAGTCAACTTCGAGGACGCGCTGGAAAATTACCTCAATGAGGATTTCGGCGACCTGGAAGAAGGCTCCATAACCCCGGGCGTCGTCGTCCGCATCGGCAAGGAGCACGTCCTGGTGGACGTCAACTTCAAGTCCGAAGGACAGATCCCCGTCAGCGAATTCCTGGACGCCTTGGGCGAAATGGAAGTCAAAGTCGGCGATCAGATCGACGTCTACGTCGTCTCCAAGAACGAATCCGAAGGCACCATCATCATGTCCCGCGAGCGGGCCAAGCGGATGCAGCTTTTTGATAAGCTCGAGGAAATCCAGGAAAAAGATGACGTCATCAGCGGTAAGATCGTGCGTCGCATCAAAGGCGGCTACACGGTCGATCTCGGCGGCGTCGAAGCCTTCCTTCCCGGCTCCCATGTCGATCTGCGGCCCGTGCCCGACATGGATGCCCTGGTCGGCCAGGAATTCGAATTCCGCGTTTTAAAGATCAACCGCCGCCGCAGCAACGTCATCGTTTCCCGTCGCGTGCTCTTGGAAGAGCGCCGGGATTCCATGCGCAAAGACCTCCTCAAGACCCTCGAAGAGGGCCAGACCGTCACCGGTCGGGTCAAAAACATCACCGAGTACGGCGTTTTCGTTGACCTCGGCGGCCTCGACGGCCTCATGCACATCACCGACATGTCGTGGAAGCGCATCAAGCATCCCAAAGAGTTGGTGCACCTTGGCGACGAACTGGAATTGAAGGTTCTTTCCTTCGACCAGGACAAGCAGAAGGTGTCGCTGGGCATGAAGCAGCTCGTTGCTGACCCCTGGGAAAACATCGCCGGCAAATATCCCGAAGGCACCCGCCTGTCCGGCAAGGTCACCAATCTGGTCGATTACGGCGCGTTCGTCGAGCTCGAGCCCGGCGTTGAAGGGCTGGTCCACATCTCCGAGATGTCCTGGACCCGCAAGCTGCGCCACCCGAGCCAGATGGTCCACGTCGGCGACGAGGTCGAAGTGGTGGTCCTGTCCGTTGACCCGGACAAGAAGCGCATTTCCCTTGGCATGAAGCAGGTGCGCCCCAACCCCTGGGACATCGTGGCCGAGAAGTACCCCGAGGGCACGATCCTTGAGGGTTCGGTGAAAAATATCACCGAATTCGGCATCTTTATCGGCATTGAGGACGGCATTGACGGCCTGATCCACGTTTCCGACATCTCCTGGACCAAAAAGGTCCGCCACCCGGGCGAGATGTTTAAGAGCGGCGATATCGTCATGGCCAAGGTGCTCACCGTCGATAAGGAAAATGAGAAGTTCACCCTTGGCATCAAGCAGCTTTCCGAAGATCCCTGGACCCGCGTGCCCGATACCTACCCGGTCGGCGCCATGGTCAAGGGCACGGTGACCAACATCACCGACTTCGGCCTGTTTGTTGAGGTCGAGGAAGGCATCGAAGGACTCGTGCACGTCTCCGAGATCAGCCGCAAGAAGGTTAAGACCCCGGCGGAACTGTACAAGGAAGGCGACGAGATCGAAGCCAAGGTCATCCACGTTTCGGCTGACGAACGCCGCCTGGGCCTGTCCATCAAGTCCATCAAGGACGAAGAAGACAAGAAAAAGGCCAAGGAGTTCCGCACCGCCGGTCCTTCCGACACCGGAAGCAACCTGGGCGAACTGCTGCGTCAGAAGTTGGAAGAGGATGCCCAGCGTTAAATCGCCATTCTCAGTCAGGCACCCGGCTTTGTTCGGGTGCCTGATCGCGCTGGCGGCCGTGATCCTGGTTTCCGGGATTGCGGCCGCTTTTGGCGTCTTTGGCCATTCCGAGGAAGGCGAGTCGCTTTTTGGAAAAAGCGAGGCTCGTATCGGCGTGGTGCGCATCGAAGGCCCCATTGTCGATGCCGACGAGGTGGTGGCTTTCATTCGCAAACTGCGCGAGGACGACACCGTCAAGGGTGTCATCGTGCGCATCAATTCTCCGGGCGGGGCCTTTGGGCCGTCCCAGGAGATGTACATGGCTGTTAAGAAACTGGCGGCCAAGAAATTGGTTGTCGCTTCTTTTTCCGCTGTGGCCGCCTCCGGAGGCTACTACGCCGCCTGCGGTGCCAACCGCATTTTTTCCAATCCCGGTACCATCACCGGCAGCATCGGGGTCATCACCCAGTTGGCCAATGCCAAGGAATTGCTGCAAAAACTTGGCGTTAATTTCGAGTCGCTGACCACTGGCAAGCTTAAAGACGCTGGCAGCCCCTTTAAGGCGCTCACCGATGACCAGCGCGCCTATCTGGAAGGGCTCATTGCCGATCTCAATGCCCAGTTTTCCGGCGACGTGGCCACCGAGCGCAAACTCAGCAAAGAGGCCGTGACGCTCATTGCCGACGGCCGGGCCATGACCGGTGCCCGGGCCAGGGCGCTGGGACTGGTGGACGAACTTGGTGGGCAGGAAGAGGCCGTTGCTTACGTCAAAACCAAGATGGGACTGACGGGTGAAGTGCCACTTTTGAAAGGCCCCAAGAAAAAGAACAGCTTTTTCGAGAAAATTTCTTCCGCCCTGCACCTTCCCGATGCCAGAGGTGCTGCCGCGCTGTCAGCTCTGGCCGACGTGCTCGAAGGGCAGATGCCCCTGCCGGCCAGTCGTTAGTCCGGCTGCCCGACTCCCCGTGCCTAGCCTGGGGCGCGCGTTACGTTTTTCAACCCTCGCTCCCCAGGCTCTCCGGCGTATTTCCGGCGCGAGCCGCCCGGTCCGTTCCCAGCCCTTTGAGCGCCGCCACCCACCGACATGATACAACCGTAATGGTTTGCTTCAGGGCAAATCTTGACCCCTGTTGCCGCTCCTTCTATTGTCGCTCCTATCGATATGCGAGGAGTTCCCATGCGGCTCGTTTCCTTCCTGCACAGCGACGGTCCCCGCCTGGGGGTTCGCCTGGGCGATGTCCTGGTCGATCTGCACGCCGTCAACCCGCGCCTGCCCCGTGACATGGCCTCGTTTTTAGCCGGTGGCGAAGACGCCCTGGCCGCAGTGGCAGCAGCGCTGCGCACAGCCCCGGCCGAGTCCCAGATGCGCTTTTCTGCCGTGCGTCTGTTGCCGCCGGTGCCACATCCTGGGAAAATCATCTGCGTGGGTCTTAACTACGTGGATCACGCCGTGGAAATAGATCCTCGCAATCTGCCGGACTATCCGACGTTTTTCGGTCGTTTGGCCTCAACCCTGGTGGCCCACAATGAGCCGCTGCTGCGTCCGTCGGTTTCTACCAAGCTCGATTTTGAGGGCGAAGTGGCCGTGGTCATCGGCAAGTCCGGGCGCATGATCGACCCCGGAAAGGCCCTTGGCCATGTGGGCGGCTATGCGCTTTTTAATGAAGGCTCGGTGCGCGATTACCAGTTCCGCACGTCCCAGTGGTTTTTGGGCAAGAATTTCGACGCAACTGGTGCCTTTGGGCCGGAACTGTGTACCCCGGATGAGCTGCCGCCCGGGGCCAAGGGCCTTTTCCTGGCCACCCGGGTCAACGGCCGGGTGATGCAGGAGGCCACCACCTCGGAAATGCTCTTTGGCGTGGCCACGCTCATTGCCAGCCTGTCTGAGGCCATGACGCTGCATCCGGGAGACGTCATCGTCACCGGCACCCCGTCCGGGGTCGGCTTTGCCCAAAAACCGCCGTATTACCTCAAACCCGGCGATGTCTGCGAGATTGAGCTGGAAGGCTACGGTGTGCTGCGAAATCCCGTGACAGACGCTCCTGTGCCCTTCTAGCATTGCCCCGGCGAAAGCGCCGTAGCGTGACTCGCCAAGGGGCTTCGCCGAACAACGAACCAGCGGATTGACTGTTTTGGTTCACCATTGAAATGGCCTTTTTTTGTGGAAGCGAACCTCGCTCTGGACGGACTCGTCTGCATGGCTGCATCCACAGCTTGGCTGACTTGGCTGGCCGACCGGCTTGGCTGGGCACCGAAGCAACTCCAATTCGCCAGACACGCGGTCCACGGGAACACCATAAAAAAAGCCCCCTGGACCAATGGTCCAGGGGGCAAGCAAACATGGAAGGCGATTCGACTAGCGCCAGGCTTTGGCCTTGCCGGAATAGCTGAAGATCTCGCGGATGGCTTCGTCTTTTTCCGTCCAGGGACCGCGCAGGGCGGCTTCCTTGGTCGGACCCACCGAGGTGAAAACGCGTTGGGTGTAGGTGATATGCCCGACGTAGGGGGTGTGGTCGTACTCCACCCGCTTGACTTCGGCCCCGAGCGACTCACGGATGATGATGCGGTAGGTGGCTTCCCACTGACTGCCGACCTGACGCACCTTCTTGTTGTGGGCTGTGCCAACGCCTAACCGGTCGAGTTCATCGACCCACTTCTGCGCATACCGCCAGAATTCGTCGCGAATGGGTTGCGGCACATCGGTGGTGTTGCCGATGACACCGGTTTTGCCAAAAGAGGCCCGCTGTTTGTCACTGAGTTCCACAGAAGGGGTCGGCACGGCAGCGGGATCGTCTTTTTCCTTTTTGCCTTTCTTGCCTTTGACCGGTTTCTCTTCGACCACACCAGGATCGACGGCTTCTTTGGAACCTGCCTTGCGGGCGGTGGCGTCGGGCTTGACCGCTTCGACAGGAGCCGCCGGCGCAGCCGCCAGGGGTTTGGGCTGGGCCGTGGGCACCGGCGTGGCGCCGGGCTTGCCCGTTTGAACGGCCTGGGCCGCCGGGGCAGCGGTTTTGCCGGGAATGGTCAGGGTCTGTCCGGCTTTAAGCTTTTTGGCGTCAGCCAGACCATTTGCCGTGAGCAGCGTTTTGGCGTCAACGCCGAATTTCTTGGCTATGACAGCTACGGTATCGCCTTTTTCGACCTTGTACGTCAGGGGCTTGGGCTGGTCGATGGCGAGCTGTGGCGCTGGGCCGTTGGCAGGATAGGTGTGAAGTCCGGCGACGGAAACGCTGGTCGTGGCGAAAATCAGGAGAGCGAGGGCGGCGAGGGTCTTGGCGGTGGGCATGCGGTTTCACTCCCATCAAAATACAAGGCCAGACGCCCCGGGGGGCGTCTGGCCAGTGAGACGCAGTGTCTCGCTTACATGGACTTGAACTTGATCACGCAACGACGGTTCAGAGCGCGGCCCTGAGCGGTCTTGTTGGTGGCGACCGGATCGGACTCGCCGAAGCTGATGGTCTCGATGCGGCTGGAGTCAATGCCCTTCTTGACGAAGAAAGCCTTGACGGAATCAGCGCGGCGCTGACCGAGCTTCATGTTGTACTGGTCGGAACCGATGGAGTCGGTGTGACCTTCAAGGACGACCTTCATGCCGGTCTTCGACTTGATGATGGCGGTGCCTTCTTCAAGAACGGGCACGAACTCGGGCTTGATGTTGTACTTGTCGAAGTCGAAGTAGATGCTGCGGAAGACGACGATTTCGTCTTCGATCCACTCGTAGAGCGAGCACTCAAGGAAACGCTCACGGGCGGCTTCGTTACGAAGCAGCTCTTCGCCGAGCTCGATGCAGTTGCACTTGCCCAGAGCGGCAATGGCCTTGAGGACCTGCTGGCCGTGCTTGTTGTCGGACAGATCGACAATGTAGAAGCACAGGTTGTCGCCGTACTTGGCCTTCAGGGACTGGGCCACGGCAACGGGATCGACGCCGCAGTTGGAATCGCCGTCAGAGAAGATGAACACGCCGGTCTTGCCAGAAAGGGTGGCGAGGGGCAGCTTGTCCAGATCTTCCAGGCCCTTGCCCATGGGGGTCATGCGGCCGTAGACAGAGTAGTCGGTGTCGATCTTTTCGACAGCGGCAGCCAAGGTGGCCTGCTTGTACGGGGCCATCGCAGCGTACTCTTTGTACGGGGCGAAGGTGTACAGGCCGGCCTTGTAGCCAAGCTCGGGGGTCATCTTGTTGAGTTCACGGGCCAGCGACTTGGCCATCATGATCTTGGAGACGCCGCCAAACTGCACATAACGCTGTCCCTTGTAGGAGAACGCCATGGAGCTGGAATGGTCAATAAAATAGATGAAATTATCGACCTTCGGGACCTGCTTCTTCGCCATAGCCGGGCTGAAGCCCAGCAGCAGGGCGACTAAAGCCACCAACAACACTTGCATTTTCTTGTTCATAACTCCCTCCTCGGAGCAGTGAATGAATTCACCCTTGCCAAAAAAAAAACACCCTCGTTAGCCAAGAACGGGGTTCCCGCGCCCGGGGGGGCGAGGAAGCCCCAGCCCCTCAAGTCGCTTAATCTTTTGGAAAAAACGACAAATTGAGGCGCTTCCCTCTGTTCTCCAGTTAAAATATAGTTCATTTTTCTCGCAGGCGCAAGTGCATGCGCCCCTATTCCTTAGCCGCAGACCGATCCCTGGCCGGTCATGTCGACCCTATAGCATATTTTCCTGCAATGTGTACAAAAAAACGGCCGGGTACAAACCCGGACGCCAACGACCAACGTAGGAGTGCCGATGTCCCGTATGCATGGATTTTCCGTCCTTCGCGACGAAACCCTCGACGAATACGCCGCCCAGGCGATCCTCTACCGCCACGACCGTACCGGTGCCCAGTTGCTCTCCCTCGTCCTTGAAGATGCCAACAAGGTATTCGGTGCAGCCTTTCGCACGCCCCCCGAGTGTTCCACCGGAGTTCCCCATATCCTTGAACATTCCGTTCTTTGCGGCTCCCGCAACTATCCGGTCAAGGAACCCTTTGTGGAGCTGCTCAAGGGCTCGCTCAATACCTTTTTAAACGCCTTCACCTATCCCGATAAGACCTGCTATCCCGTGGCTTCGACCAATGTCCGGGATTTCTACAACCTCGTCGATGTCTACCTCGATGCCGTGTTTTTCCCGCGCATTCCCAAGGCCGTCTTCCTTCAGGAAGGTTGGCATTTCGAGTGGAGTGCCGCCGAAGAACTGATCCGCAGCGGCGTGGTCTTTAATGAAATGAAGGGCGTGTATTCCTCCCCGGACTCCGTGCTGGGCGAATTCTCCCAGCGCCTGCTCTTTCCCGACAATACCTATGGCGTTGATTCCGGCGGCGATCCCCGGGTCATCCCGCAACTGACCTATGAGGCGTTCAAGGCCTTCCACGACACCTATTATCATCCGTCCAACTGCCGGTTTTTTTTCTCCGGCGACGACGATCCCACCGAACGTCTGCGGCTATTAAACGAGTATTGCAGCCGCTTCGACGCCCGGCCTGCCACCCCGGGTGTGGTCCGCCAGCAGCCGTTTGCCACCCCCAAAACCGCCGAAATGCCTTACGCCGCCGCACCGGGACAGGCTGAACGGGCCTTTGTCACCGTCAATTGGCTGTTACCCGACACCACCGATCAGGATATGGTGCTGGCCTTTGACGTGCTTGAACACGTGCTGATCGGCCTGCCGTCCTCCCCGTTGCGAAAGGCCCTGCTCGACAGCGGCCTGGGCGAGGATCTGGCTGGCGGTGGGCTTGAAACCGAGCTGCGCCAGATGTCATTCTCCGTGGGCTTAAAGGGCATCAAGCCCGGCACCACAACCGATGTGGAGCGGCTGATCCTGGACACCCTGACCCGCCTGGGGGCCGAGGGGCTGCCGGCCGACGCCGTGGAGGCCGGGGTCAATGCCCTGGAATTTTCCTTGCGGGAAAATAACACCGGCTCCTTCCCGCGCGGGCTGTCCATGATGCTGCGCTCCTTAACGACCTGGCTGCACGACGGCGATCCGTTCACTCCGCTTCGGTTTTCCGGGCCGCTTGCCCGGTTAAAGGCCCGTCTGGCCGCCGGGGAGCCTGTGCTGGAAGAGGTCTTGCGCCTGTGGTTTTTGGATAATCCCCACCGCCTGACCCTGACCCTGGCCCCGGACACCGAACTCGACGCCAAACGGGTGGCCGAGGAAAAGGCCGAGCTGGCTGACGTGGCCGCCGGTCTTGATGAGGCCGGCCGGGCCGCCATTGCCGCCGATCTTGCCCTGCTGCGCCAGTTTCAGGACACCCCGGACAGCCCCGAGGATCTGGCCCGCATCCCCAGTCTGGCCCTGGCCGATCTGCCCCGCGACGAAACGCCCATCCCCCAGCAGATCAGGCAGGCCGACGACGTGGAGTTGCTGCTGCATCCCCTGGAAACCTCGGGCATCGCCTATCTTGATCTGGCTTTTCCGCTCACCAGCGTGCCGGACCGGCTGGTGCCGCTGGTGCCATTGTTTGGCAGGGCGCTGCTGGAACTGGGCACCGAGCGTTTTGACGCCGTGACGCTGACCCGGCGCATTGCAGCCAAGACCGGCGGCATCTCCCGGGAGGCCCTGGTCACCAGCATCGTTGGCGGCGGTGCCGATGATCTGGCGGCCCGGCTGGTCCTTCGCGGCAAGGCCACGGTGGAAAAAATGCCGGAACTCTTTGAGATTTTAAAAGAAATCATCGAGAAGACGGATTTTGGCAACCGTGAACGCTTCACGCAAATGGCCACGGAGTCCAAATCGCGCCTGGAACGGCGTCTGGCACCATCGGGCCATGCCACGGCCGGATCGCGGCTGCGGGCGCGCTACACCCTGGCCGGGGCCACGGGCGAGCGGCTGCGCGGTGTCTCCCAGCTTTTGTTTTTGCGCGAACTGACCGCCCGGCTGGCCGACGATTACAACGGCGTGCGCCGCGACCTGGAAACCCTGCGCGAGCTGATCCTGACCCGGGCCGGGGCCATCGTCGGGCTCACCGTGTCCGAGCGCGACATGGCCGGGGTGGAAAAACCCCTGGCCGCCTTCCTGGCCGGGCTGCCGGCTGCGGCCAACGCGCCGGCGGCCTGGAGCCGCCTGGAGCTGCCGGCGGCCGAAGGCATCGCCATCCCGGCCCAGGTCCACTATGTCGGCCTGGGCCTTGACCTGACCAAAACCGGCTGGGTCTTTGACGGCGCGGATCTGGTGGCCAGCCGCTATCTGCGCATGGCCTATCTGTGGGATCGGGTCCGGGTGCGCGGCGGGGCCTACGGCGCGTTTTGCTCCCTTGACCGCATCGCCGGCCAGGCGGTCTTTGTCTCCTACCGCGACCCCAACACCGATGCCACCCTGGAGGTATTCCGCCAGGCCGGGCGTTATTTGATGGACGCCGCCCTGTCCGACGAGGAGATGACCCGTGCCGTCATCGGTGCCATCGGCGATATTGACGCCCATATGCTCCCGGACGCCAAGGGCCACGTCGCCCTGGCCCGTCGGCTGACCGGCGATACGGCGCAAATCCGGGCCGAGCTTCGCGCCCAGGTGCTCGGCGCGGGTATGGCCCGGTTTCGCCAATACGGCGAGGCCCTGGATGCGGCAGCCAGGGACGCCGCCGTGGTGGTCCTCGGGCCGGCCCCGTCCCTGGACGCCCTGGGCACAACCGAGCCGGGGCTGGTTCGGGTGGACGTGTTGTAAAACTCTTTTGCGGTCGTCCTGACGCGTTGTTTGCCGCCTGTTGCGGCGAGCAGTGCATCGGCCACAAAAAGCAAGAGCCGGGTGGAGCGTATCCACCCGGCTCTTTTTGGGAGCGATAAAAGGGTGAACGTCTAGCGACCGCTCAGATAGCGGGCATCCATCCAGCCGGTGGCGCCGCTGTCCAGCGTGGATACGCGCGCCCAGCCTTTGTCGTATTCATACACCCGCACGCGCTGGCCGCGATACACCACGGTGCGCACGTCGCAATTTGCGGCCGGGCAACTGCGCACATAGACAGATTCGACGCTGACGCTGCGGACATAGCCGGCCGGCGGCGGCGGGGTCAGATCGATGGAGACGCTGCAACCCGCCGTCAGGGCGGTGAGCAGCAGGAACAGGGCACATGCGGACCAAAGATGCTTTTTCATGGGATCCCCCTGGTGCAAAATATTGCGGAAATTTAATGAAATATGCCCAAGACCGCGCGAAAAGTCCAGGAGTCCCTTGACATTTCTTGCAGGTATAGCGCACAGCCGTAACATGGAATTAACTGTTCTCGTCGACAATAATACGCTTATCGACCGCTATCTGCTGGGCGAGCCGGGCTTGTCCGTCTACCTTGAAGAGGCCGGGCAGCGGGTGCTTTTCGATTGTGGCTATTCCGACGTGGTCTGGCGCAACGCCGAGCGCCTGGGCATCGACCTGGCCGCCCTGGATGTGGTCGCCCTGTCCCACGGCCACAACGACCATACCTGGGGACTGGTGCCGCTTATCAGTTGTCTGGCCGAGGCCGCCGCCTGCGGCAACATCCGCCCCAAACCCCGGCTGGTGGCCCATCCCGACGCCCTGGCCAAACGCAGTATCGGTCCGGGCGAACCGATTGGCTCGCTGCTGGACCGGGAGGCCCTGGCCCAGTGTTTTGCCCTGACCCTGTCCGGTGGTCCTGTGTCCATCACCGACCGGCTGCTTTTCCTGGGCGAAATTCCGCGCTTTTTCCCTTTCGAGCACACCGAGCCCATCGGTGAGCGCGAGACGGCAGGCGGGCCGGTGCCCGATGCCCTGCCCGACGACACCGCCCTGGCCTATGCGGGGGAGGCGGGGCTGGTCATCCTGACCGGCTGTTCCCACGCCGGCATCTGCAACATCATCGAGCATGCCCGCCGCCTTACCGGCGTGCGCCGCGTGGCCGCCATCATCGGCGGGCTGCATTTTCTCGCCCCGGACCCGGCCCGTCTGACCGCCACGGTGGAATATCTGCAAAGTGTTGGCGTCGCCGACCTCTATCCCTGCCATTGCACCGGCCTTGCCGCCAAGCTGGCCCTGTTTCGGGCCGCGCCGGTCCACGAGGTGGGCTCGGGGCTGCACCTCTCCTTCGCCTGATGCACCTTGCGCCGGGATGCGGGAGGCGGTGAGGGCGCGTGGCTTGGGGCTTCGCCTCTCCTTCGCCGGATGCACCCCTGCGTTGCCCCAGGGGGCTGTTTTGCCTATATTCCCGCCAGCCAACCCAGGCTTTTGTCAGTCCAAGGAGTATTCCATGGGGCACGCCATGCCAGTGCGTCACGATGTCACCCGGCTCACCGACCACGATATCTACCTGTTTAAGCAGGGCAACCATTTCGATCTGCCCGACAAGCTCGGCTCGGCGCTCATGACCGTGGAGGGCACGCCCGGAACCCATTTCGCGGTCTGGGCTCCCAACGCCAAGGCCGTCTCCGTGGTCGGCGATTTTAACGGCTGGGAACCCGAACACCATCCCATGGCCGTGCGCCACGATGCCTCGGGCATCTACGAATGTTTCATTCCGGGCCTGGGCAAGGGGGCGCATTACAAATACCACATCACCTCGGGCGTGGCCGACTACCGCGCCGACAAGGGCGATCCCTTCGCCTTTTACTGGGAAACCTCGCCCAACACCGCCTCCATCGTCTGGGATCTCGACCACGACTGGCAGGATGCTGCCTGGATGGCCGCGCGCAAGGAAAAAAACGGCTTTGCCGCGCCCGTCTCCGTCTACGAGGTCCACCTGGGGTCCTTTCGCCGGGTCCACCAAGACCGCTACCGCTCCCTGTCCTATGTGGAAATGGCCGATCATCTCACCGAACACGTGCTGCGGGCCGGCTTTTCCCATGTCGAATTTCTGCCCATCATGGAGCACCCCTTCTTCGGCTCCTGGGGCTATCAAACACTGGGCTATTTCGCTCCCACCAGCCGCTTCGGCACGCCCCAGGATTTCATGGCGCTCATTGACCGGCTGCACCAGAACGGCATCGGCGTGGTGCTCGACTGGGTGCCCTCCCATTTCCCGGCCGACGGCTACGGCCTGTCCTTTTTCGACGGCACCCACCTGTTCGAGCACGCCGACCCCCGCAAAGGCTACCATCCCGACTGGAACTGCTACATCTTTAATACCGGCCGCTTCGAAGTCCGGGCCTTTCTCATTTCCAGCGCCCTGTTTTGGCTCAAGCACTATCATGTCGATGCCATCCGCGTGGACGCCGTGGCCTCCATGCTCTACCTCGACTACTCCCGCCGCGAGGGCGAATGGATTCCCAACATCCACGGCGGCCGCGAAAATCTCGACAACATCGAATTTATGCGCCGCTTAAATGAAATGACCTACACCCGCTTTCCCGACACCGAAACCATTGCCGAGGAATCCACCTCCTGGCCCATGGTCTCGCGCCCGCCCTATCTCGGGGGCCTGGGGTTCGGCATGAAGTGGAACATGGGCTGGATGCACGACACGCTGGCGTATTTTTCCCGCGACCCCATCTTTCGCAAATACCACCACGGCGAACTCACCTTCGGCATCTGGTACGCCTTCACCGAAAACTTCGTCCTGGCCCTGTCCCACGACGAAGTGGTCTACGGCAAAGGCAGCCTGCTTTCCAAAATGCCCGGCGACGACTGGCGACGCTTTGCCAACCTGCGCCTGCTCTACGGTTTCATGTACGGCCATCCCGGCAAGAAGCTCCTTTTCATGGGCGGCGAGTTCGGCCAATGGCAGGAATGGAACCACGACGCCGAACTGCAATGGGAACTGCTGGATTCCCCGCCGCATCAGGGCATCCTGCAATGGGTGGGGGACTTAAACCGCCTGTACCGCGACGAACCGGCCCTGCACGAACGCGATTTCAAGGCCGAAGGCTTCGAGTGGATCGATTACCGTGACGCCGAAGCCAGCGTGCTGGCCTTTTTGCGACACGGCAAAACGCCCGGCGATATGGTGCTCGTGGTGCTTAATTTCACCCCGGTGCCGCGCGAAAACTACCGCGTCGGCGTGCCTGTCCCGGGGCTGTGGCGCGAACTGCTCAACAGCGACGCCCGCCTCTACGGCGGCTCGGGCCTCGGCAACGCCGGAGCCGTCATGGCCGAAAATATTGAAAGTTTTGAGCGGCCGCATTCCCTGACCCTCACCCTGCCGCCGCTGGGAGCCGTGTTTTTAAAGCCAGCCTAGAGCGAGCGCAGAGCCGGGGCGCTGCCCCAGACCCCGCCGGGACGCTGCCCCAGACCCCACTGGGGCGCTGCCCCAGACCCCACTGGGGCGCTGCCCCAGACCCCGCCGGGACGCTGTCCCGGACCCTGCCAGGGCTTTGCCCTGGACCCACCGGGGGGATGATCCCCCCGGACCCCCCGGATGGGCGTGTGGAGGGGCGGGCGGTGCGGCGGGATGCTGCGAAGATGGGGGCGGCATTTGCCTCGATGCTGCCGCCGCTGGCGCGGCAGGCTCATCGAGGCAAATGCCGCCCCCAACCTGCCCTCGGCCCCGAAGACGGGGCCGAACAGGGTGGAGACGGAGCGACAGGACAGAGCGGGCGATGGCCCCTCTTTTGGATCGGTCCTTTCGCCTAGACTTGCTGCCTGCCCATGAAAATGTAATCTATACCCCGTAAAAAGTTTTTGGGGCGTTTGGCTGTAGGGGCGTACCCTTTGCTGCGGGCCGCTTGGCCCGGGGTTCCCTCCCCCACATTCCTCCTCGCCTCTCGCACCCCCAAAGGAGCCACCATGCAGCGCAGAGCCAGCGGCGTGCTGATGCACATTACTTCGCTTCCGTCCCGGTTCGGCATTGGCGATTTCGGTCCCGGGGCCAGGGCGTTTGCCCGGTTTCTGGCCCAGGCGGCCCAGTCGTATTGGCAGATTTTGCCGCTCACCCCCACGTCGACGTTTATTGGCAATTCGCCCTACAGCAGCGATTCGGCCTTTGCCGTCAATCCGCTGTTGATCAGTCCCGAGGATTTGGCCGCAGCGGGCTGGGTCACGGCCGAGGCCGTTGCGGCGGCGGTGGTTGGCGGCAATCCGGCGGTGGCTGATTACGAGCAGGCCCAGATCAAAAAGGATGCGCTGTTGCGGCTGGCTTTCGGGAACAACCGGGAGCGGCTGGGGCAGGATGCCGGGTTTACGGTATTTTGCCGCGAAGAGGCTGGCTGGCTGGAGGATTATGCGCTGTTTCGGGCGGCCAAGCGGGAGCAGGGCGAGGCCGGCTTTGCCGACTGGCCCAGGGATTTGCGCGACCGCGAGCCCGGGGCGCTGGCCGCCCTGGCCGGGCGTTTGGGCGAGGAGATCGAATACGTCCGGTTCGTGCAGTATCTGGCAGCCGGCCAGTGGAAGGCGCTTCGGGCCGAGCTGCGCCAGTCTGACATCCAGGTCATCGGCGACATGCCCATTTACGTCACCGAGGACAGCGCCGATGTCTGGGCCAATCCGGGCTTGTTCAAGCTGGGCGATGACAAGCGGCCGGTGCTGGTGGCCGGGGTGCCGCCGGATTATTTCAGCGAAACGGGCCAGCGGTGGGGCAACCCGGTCTATGCCTGGCCGGCCCATGAGGCCACCGGCTTTGCCTGGTGGCTGCGGCGCATGGAGCGCACGCTGGCCCTGTACGACATCGTGCGGCTGGATCATTTCCGGGGCTTTGAGGCCTACTGGGAGATTGCGGCCAGTGAAGAAACTGCTGTCCGGGGCGAGTGGGTCAAGGCACCCGGGGAGGCGCTTTTCAAGGCCCTGACCCGTCGTTTCCCGGCCCTGCCGATTATTGCCGAGGATTTGGGCGTCATTACCGCTGAGGTGCGCGAACTGATGCAGGCCTTTAATTTCCCGGGCATGCGGGTGCTCCAGTTCGCCTTTGGTCCGGGCATTGCCGAGAACCGCGACGCGCCGCACAATTACAGCCACAACAGCGTGGCCTACACCGGCACCCATGACAACAACACCAGCCTGGGCTGGGCGCGCAGCGAATCCGGCAGCGAGGCCATGGACGCGCTCTATGCCTATCTCGGCCGCCAGATTCCCCACGAGGAGGTTCCCTGGGAGTTGTTGCGTCTGGTCATGACCAGCGCGGCCTCCAAGGTGATTGTCCCGTTGCAGGACGTGCTGTGCCTGGGCGAGGGCGCGCGCATGAACATGCCGTCGGTAGCCCAGGGCAACTGGTGCTGGCGGGCCGTGGCCGATCAGTTTGAGCCGGCGGTAGCTGCCCGGCTGCGGGCCATGACCGGGATTTTCGGCCGCAATCACTGAGGGTGTCGGAGCTTTTGCCAACGCCAGGCGTTGTCTGACGGACACAGTTTTATGGTTCGCCGCCGCCCCCAGGCGTCGGCGGCGACGACAGAGCGGGGATGCCCCGGGTCGCGGCGAAAAGCATCGTCGCGACCCGGGGCGTTCGCATATCATCCCCTGTTTACGGCACCTTTTGGATGGCCGGGATCTTCCAGGTGCCGTCGATAATGGACGGCGGCGTTTCCTTGGGCCAGTAGAGGCGCAGCATGGGAATAAAGCGCCCTGTCGGCGTCGGGAGCCAGTTGGAGGCTTTCTCCGGGCCGGGGTTTTCGTTTTGCAGATAGAGGTCCACCGAGCCGTCGGCGTTTTTTGTAAGGTCGTTGCGGGCGCTCAAGGTATAACGGTTGAGTGGGTTCGCCACGAAGAAGTACTCGGCGTTATACATGGTCAGCGACCAGAAACCCTCGACCGGCGGCAAAAGCCCCTTGTCAAAGTGCAGCACGTATTTGGCCGACCCGTCGTAGGGCTTGCCCTGGGCGTCCGCTTCCGAAGTCGGGTAGACCGCATCCTGGGGCCGGTTGGCTCCAAGACCAATGGCGGTAATAAGCGCCCGCTGGAGGTAATCCGTACCGTAAAGGCCGGTTTTGGTCGCAAAGACCCAGCCGTTTTCGTCAGTCCCAGCCGACTTGAAATGGGCCATGATGGTTTCAAAGCCGGCCTTGGGAATGGCGGCAAGGGCTTGCTGCACTTCGGGGGTTAGTTTCTTGGGGTCAAACGGCTTTCCGGGGACGATGCCCAGGCGGGCCATTTTTTTGAGCATCGGGGCGTCGTTTGGAGCGGCTGGATTATCCTTCATGAGCGCGGCCAGCAGATTGAAATAGGCCGCGCTGTCCAAGGCGTTGACCTGGTCGCGCACCGGGGTCTTCATGTCGATGGTTGTGTCCACTGTCCCCGGCGTCGGGGTGTAGGGCTTGCCGTAGGCATGCAGCGGCACAACGGAGACGGCGTCCTGGATCGCATGCACGGCCGCGTAATCCTGCGGCGTGCCGGTGCAGTAAATGCGCCCCAGGAGCCACACGACACTGGTCGGCGACTTGTATTCTTTTATGCCCTTGGGCAGTTTCCCCTTCCAGCCGGGACCGGTGATGGCGTATTGCTGCGGGCCTGTTCCGGTGGTGCGTTTGCCGGGCGCCTGGAACACTTCGGTCCAGCCATCGAGCATTGGGAAGAGTGCATACCGGTCGTGCATATCCGGCAGGCTCAGAATCCATGGCTCTTTGCCCACGTCAAGCCAGGTGGTGGTGTAGAGGGTGTCGGCGTTGGGCGCGGTGACGTCCCTGAAGGCGGCGTCGGGATAGGCGCGCATCCGTACCAGTTGCCCCATGGGCGCGCGCGTGCCTTCCGGTTCGCGCACGTTTGTCATCACCCGCTTGGTCATTTCCATGGTGATCAGCGGGTAGCCGAAGATATACGCATCCAGTGCGATCTGCTTGGCTTCCTGGAGGGTGGGCTTGCTGGCGATCTGGGCAAAGGCCGCTTCAGGAGAAGCGTATTGGAGCAGGGCCAGCGTCAAGACGAGCGTTTTTATAAAACTCGCTTTCATGATGGTCTCCTTTGTCCGCCATTGGCCGGCGGGGCCGGCTGCGGTTCTCGGCGCAACCAGGGTGGCAGGATCTATCCCTTGCCGGCGGCGGCGCTATTTGACGACACTGCCGTCAAAGGGTGAACGCTTGGCGGGCGCAGAAGCTGCGGGCAAGGTGACTTCTTTGGTCAGCTTGTCTTTCTCGGACAGCTTGGCCAGGGCATCGAGATCCACGTTGTCCAGATCGAGCAGATTGGCGAGTGGGCCGGGGTTGGCCGTGGAATAATAGGCGAGTTTGAGGGAACCCGTGGCCGCATTGGCCTTGAGCTTGACTTTGACCTTGCCCTTGCGCCAGCGCAGCACGGCGGCACCGTCGTCTGCGGCGGCGGCAGGCTTGCCGAATTCCGCCGTCAGCCGCTTGGCCATGGCGTCGCGCTCGATCAGGCCGTCCAGACGGACATAGGCGGCGAAAAGCTTGCCCGAGGCAAAGCCGTACACCACCACCGGTGCCTGGCCATTTAAGCGATAGCGTTCCTTGAGATTGACGGCGTAGGTGACGCTGCCGTCCTTTTTAAGAGGCATAAACGACGGCAAGGCCGCCAGCGGCGTTCCGAAAGCCGTTCCGGCAAAACCATCAGTCTGGCCAGCCATGGCTGTACCGCCCAGCATGATGCAAAACGCCAGGGCAAAGCAAACAATCCTCCCGCGCATATCCCCTCCTGAGTTCGGATTTCGTATGCCGTAACGTACCCCGGCCGGCAAACGCAAGCCGGTTCGCTTGCAAAAGCCGTCATGGGGCAGCTTTCCTTGGCAGCCGTCGTGCGTGGGCACCAGTCCAGTCCTGGCTTGGGCGGGAGAATCGGCGGTGTTGCGTCGTCGCTGCGCTTGGAACAGCGGCTTGGGGGGCCGCGCACAACTGGAGGAAATATTCCTCGTCGTATTGCGTCGCTGCTGTACTCAGAACAGCGGCTTGGGAGCCTCGTCGGTGGGCACGATTTGTCCGCCGGTCGGAGCCGGGGCCGGCTCGGCCGGCGGCTGGGAGGCTGGCTGGGGCGCGGTTGCCGGGGCCGGCTGCGCTTTTTTGGGTGGCTCGCCTTTAATGACGCGTTTGGTCTTGCGGCCTTTGAGCGTGGCGTCGCGGGGCGGCAGCGGTTTCTGGGGTGATCCTGCCGGCGGCAGCCGGAAATTCGGACCCACCGGCTCGCCGTGGAATTCCTTGATCTTCCACATCAGATGCTCATCGCGCACGAGTCCGAAAAAACAGTCCATGACCGCCTGTTTTTCCTGCCCGGCCTGTTCCCAGGCCAGATCAGCCACCACCCGCACCGAGGCCCGTTCGCCCTTGGTCTGGATGTCCATGGGTTCGCGCCAGACAAGGCGCAGGCCCATGCGCCGCTCGTCGGCCATGGCGGCCGGCAGTTGTTTGGCCAGCTCGCCGCTGCGGATGGGGCGTATGGCGTTGCCTAGAAGCGGCACCACCCGGGCGTCGTCGGTAAAAAGGCGCAGCAGGGCCTTGGCGTCGCCGCTGGCGGCGACTGCGGGATAGGCGACGATGAAGGCATGGACGTTTTTGGCGTCGGCCGAGGCGAAGCCCGTGGGTTTGGGCGCGTCTTTGGGGGCGGCCTTGCCGGCGCAGCCGGGCAGCAGGGCGAGCAGGGCGCAAAGGACGAGCAGCAACCGTACGGCGGCCGGCCGGCCGAGCCGGGTGTTTCCCTGGGGCAGGGGCGAAATCCTGTCGCCCGGGGCGGGCTGGACGACGGCCGGTCCGGCGGACCGGCCATGCCAACGGAAGCCTTCCAACGCTTTGCAACGCAACTTCCGTGCAACCATTCGTCCTCCCTGTCGGTTGGTTGCGCTCAGCGCGGCCCCTTGGCCCGGGGCAGGAGCAGCCGATACGAGCGCAGGCCGTGAACCATCTCGCCCAAAAGCCGCCCGCCGCCGCGCACAAAGCACAGCAGCGGCAAAAAGCCCCATTGCTGGCTGGCGTAGAGCACCCGGCGCAGTCTGCGCGACCAGATCAGTTCCGGCAGAATGTCGCGGCGAAGCCCCTGGCCGTAGATTGCTGCCGGGTCGGCGTTTCGGGTGAGTGCTGCGGCCACCGCCTCGCCGGCCAGTTCGCCGCTGCGCAGGGCGTAGTAGATGCCCTCGCCGAAAAGCGTTTCCACCAGTCCGGCGGCGTCGCCGGCCAACAGCGTGCGGCCGTGCCAGGGCGCGGTCAGATAGTTGCCATAGGGCAGGCCATGGCCTTTGGCCTTATCGGCCAGGGCGGCGGGCAGGCCGAGAAATTCCACGAATTCGCGGAATCTGGCCCGAAATTCCCGGCCGTGGCGGGCGCTGTGGCCGCCGATGCCGATGACGAGCCGGTCGGCGTGGGGGAACACCCAGCCGTAGCCGGCGCGCAAAAATCCCGCATAGACGGTGGGGTGGTCGGCGTGCAGATCGGGATGGACGGTCCCGGCGAGCAGCGCGTCATCGCGGGGCAGGGAAAATTCCAGCGCCCCGCCCATGCCGGCCTTCCAGGCGGCCGTATCAAAGGGGCAGGACCGGCGCACCAGACTGGCCGCGCCGTCGCAGCCGATGACATAGCGGCCGCGAAATTCCCGGCCGTCGTCAAGGCGCACGACCCCGGCCAGGGGATCGACAAAGGCGACATGGCAGCCCAGGCGCACGTCGGCCCCGGCCCGCCCGGCCTGATCGAGCAGATGCTTGTCAAACACCCGGCGGTTGGTGAAATGAAACGGATAAAACGTCTCGCCGCTGGCGATGACGCGCTCGCGAAAGCGGATGCAGTAGCCGGGCATGGCGGCGTTAAAGACGCCCGAGGCGAGCAGCCCCTCGGCGCTCTCGCCGTAGACCCGCTCCAAGACGTCCACGGCCTTCCAGGTGAGCAGCCCGGCGCACAGCTTGTCGCGGGGGAATTCGGCTTTATCGAGCACCAACACGCGCAGGCCCTTTCGGGCCAGCACCTGGGCGGCGGTGGAACCGGCTGGACCGGCTCCGACTATGACGACATCGTGGGTTTCATTCATGGGAAATCGTGCGGCTTTTGGTTTCGGCTGGCCCGGCAGGCCCGGATCGCGGTTGCCAAGGGTGTCTGCCCCGTCTACACAAAAAGCAATCATACCTGCGACACGCCCGGCGGGCAATCCGTTACAAGGTCAATTCGTGATGCAAAAGCTCCACTTTGCTGCGGTGGTGTTCGATTTCGACGGCACCCTGGCGGAACTCGTCCTGGATTTTACGGCCATGAAGGCCCGGCTGGGCCGGGTGGCCGCCACCTTTCTGGCCGATGTGCCGACGCCAAACGGCCTGCCGGCCCTGGAATACGCCCGGTTTCTGGCCGAGACCATCGGCGCGCAGTCGGCCCAGGCCGCGGCCCAGTTCGAGCTGTTTGCCGCCCGTGCCATCATGGACCAGGAAATCGAGGCCGCCCGCGCCGCCCGGCTGTTTCCCGCCACCCGGCCGGCCCTGGCCGCCCTCACCCGGGCCGGCACCCGGGTCGGCATCATCACGCGCAATTGCCGGGCCGCCGTGGAGATCGTTTTTCCCGACGCCGCCGCCTATGCCGGCGTGATCCTGGCCCGCGACGACGCCCGCCACGTCAAACCCGACCCTCGGCATCTCCTTGACGCCTTGCAGGCGCTGGGTGTGCGCCCCGAGGACGCCCTCATGGTTGGTGATCATCCCATGGACGTGGCCACGGGCCAGGCCGCCGGCACCCGCACCGCCGCCCTGGCCAGCGGGCGCACCCCCCTGGCCGAACTGGCCCGCCACAACCCGGATTACCTGGCCGACGACATCGCGGCGCTGGTGGCGATGCTGCAATAACGACGAAAGGCGGGAAGAACAAAACGAATCGGGGCGCTGCCCCGCGCCCCGCCGGGGGGATGATCCCCCCGGACCCCCGCGATGGGGAGTGTGGGGGGGCGGCCGGAGCCGTGAGGTGGCGGCCTTGGTTTGTTTAGGTCAGGCAGGCAACAGGAACAGAAGGCAAGTGATCAAACCGGGGGATTGCATTGATTTCAGCTTCTTTCGACTGCTCCAGCCGGTCCCGGTCAATCTCAAAGATCATTTGCAAGTTCATCCAGTATTGGGGCGTTGTCCCAAAAAATTGGGCTAACCTTCGTGCAGTATCTGCCGTGACGGCGCGTTGTCCCTTGAGAAGCTGTGTTATCCGGTTGGCAGGCACTTTTAAATAGGAGGCCAGTTGATTGGCGCTCATATTGAGTTCCTGTAATTCATCCGCCAACAGCGTCCCAGGATGAATAGGCGTCCTCATAAAATCACCCTTAATCGCAGGCATTGATTGTTTTTAACATCTGTTTTGGCAATGTTTGGGCTTCTGTCTAATGGTAGTTTACTATCTCGACATTTTCGGCCCCTGACTCGCTCCAGGTAAAGCAGATTCTCCACTTGTCATTGATGCGAATACTATATTGACCTTTTCTGTCTCCGCCCAACGCTTCAAAATGATTGCTCGGAGGTTGGCGCAGATCGTAAAGTTCGACAGCCGCTTCAAGTCGGCGTAAACACCGCTCGGCGGCTGATCGAAATGCGCGGAAGTTTTTGTCGCACTCGCCTTTTTCAGAGAGTAATTTTGTCTTTCTGCATTTAAACGACTTAATCATGATCCCCTCTTGAGTATCCTGCCAAGCCGGTCATTCAGAAAAAATAGTACGTTGTACGTCAAACGTCAAGAGGGGGAGGTGCGATTCGCTTGGCCCCCCCCGGCAGCGCCCGTTCGGGCTTACTGCGACCCGCGACCGTCGCCGCACACCTTGAACCGTTCCCGTTTCTTCTCCACCACTTCCTCCCAGGTCGGTTCGGCCCAGGGGATGGCGGTCTGCCGCGACGGGGTCACGATCAC
This sequence comes from Solidesulfovibrio aerotolerans, assembly GCF_009856865.1. Lineage (GTDB taxonomy): Bacteria > Desulfobacterota > Desulfovibrionia > Desulfovibrionales > Desulfovibrionaceae > Solidesulfovibrio > Solidesulfovibrio aerotolerans. The sequence goes on from NZ_WVUD01000004.1 coordinate 33,864, forward strand.
CGACCCGCCGGACCAGCCGGCCACATCCACCCGCACCGTGCCGGCTATGGCCTTGGCCTTGGGATTAAACGAGGCCAGAAACGCGGCCGCGTCGGCAACCGTCGCGTCGTCCCAGACCACCCCGGGCAGGCGTCGGGCCAGCCCCAGCGGGCCGGGCAGATCGCGCACCTTAAACAGCAGATCATCCGGGCCAAGCAGCGCTTCCAGGCTGTCGTTGTCGGCCTTGTTGCGGCCAACGGCCATCCAGCGTTCCCCGGCCCAATACTGGCGGCCGATGTTGGCCAGCTCGAAATCCGCCGGCCGGGGGTTGGTGCTGTGCATGAAAAGCGGCAGAAACCGTCGGGCCGAAGCCTGCTCGGTGAGCAGACAGCCGCCGGCCGGCGTGGGAATTTCGGTCAGGCCAAAGGTCGCCGCCAGAGCCATCTGGTCCTTGCGGCCCCGGCCGTTCATGCCGAAAAGCAGCTCCCGATTGACCAGCCCAGAAGCCTCAGGCTCGGTTTCGGGCAGCCGTTTGGCGCACAAGGGCCGCAGCAGGATACCCTTGGTCTCGGAATCGCGGATGATGATATTGAGCGCGTCGATACGCTGGGACATGGGCCGCTGCCCCACAACCTCGCCGGAAATGAGAAACGTCGCGCCGTACTCGGCCAGCAGTTCCTTGGCCCGGCGCAGCATGAGGATTTTGCAGTCGATGCAGGGATTTAAGCACTTGCCAAGGCCTTGGGCCGGGCCGGCGGAGAGCATGTTGACGTAGGCTTCGGAGACGTCCACGGGAATGATATCCAGGCCATAGATGGCCTTCCAGTGCTCGATCTTGTGCGGTTTGCCGAAAAACGGGCTGACAAAATGCAGGCCCAGGACATTGAGGCCCTGGGCGGCGATGGTCTTGGCGGCCAGGATGCTGTCGAGGCCGCCGGAGAAAAGGGCCAGGGCGTGGTAGGATTTCATGCGGCGTAGCTAAAGCCTCGCGGCCCGCAAGGCAAGGGGCAATCGCCGCATGGTCGCCCGTTTGACACGCAAGGGGAACATGGAACGGCTATGCCCTGCCTGCTTGGCCCGCGCTCCTGCGTGGCCGACAAACAGGCGGGCCGGGCGTTTCGGTCTGCCGGAGACGCGCCATGTTGCAGCATCTGCCTGCGGCCGGTGAAGCGGGCGACAGCCAGTCGCTTGCGGCCGACCTTGCCGCCCAGAACGAGCATTTTCTGTATCTTCGCCAATTGCTCCAAGACATCGAGTCGGTGTTCGGCCGCCTGAGCAGCAGTCTGGCCACGCTCCATGTCGGTGTCGAGGAATTGGCCAGAGAAAAAAAGGCCATGCCCATCCGCGAAAAAAAGGCCGTACCCAGCGCAAAGCCGGCAAGCTCCAGGCCGGTCCCCGCCTGACCAGTTCCGCCCAGCGTCTGCTTGATCATCGCGCCAACAGCGCCTGCGGGCGCTGAGCCCCTTTTCTCGCCCCGTTCCGCTGCGGCGTGTCCCTGCCTTTTCCCGGTCGGGACAGACCCTTGGGCGATGCCCGATCCAACCGGACGCCACTTTCCCCCTTTCGCCCGGCGCTAACGAAGTTGCCGGGCGACAGGCTTTTTGCTAGTTGCTCTCCTTTACGCCCCAACAATCAACGCCAGGAGCATGGCGATATGGCCCGAAAGCCCGCGTTAAGCCCCGAAGATTTCCGCAGCGAAGCCCTCGCCACCGCGCTCACCACCATCGAACGCAAGCACGGCCAGGGAGCCGTCATGCGCCTGGAAGATTCGGCCCACGTCAAGATCGCCTCCATCCCCACCGGCTCCATCGGCCTCGATCTGGCGCTCGGCATAGGCGGCATCCCCAAAGGGCGCATCACCGAAATTTACGGCCCGGAATCCTCGGGCAAAACCACGCTGGCCCTGCACATCATCGCCGAATCCCAAAAACTCGGCGGCACGGCCGCGTTTATCGACGCCGAACACGCGCTGGATATCAACTATGCCCGGCGTCTGGGCGTGAACACCCCGGAACTGCTCATTGCCCAGCCCGACTTCGGCGAACAGGCCCTGGATATCGCCGATCTGCTGGTGCGCTCCAGCGCCGTGGACGTGGTGGTCATCGACTCGGTGGCTGCACTCATTCCCCAGGCCGAACTCGAAGGCGAAATGGGCGAAACCCAAGTCGGCGGCCAGGCCCGGCTCATGTCCCACGCCATGCGCAAACTTACCGGCACCATTCACAAATCCAATACGTCGGTGATCTTTATTAACCAGATCCGCATGAAGATCGGCATGACCGGCTACGGCAGCCCGGAAACCACCACCGGCGGTAATGCGCTCAAATTCTACGCCAGCATCCGCCTGGATATCCGCCGCATCCAGACACTTAAAGACAAAGAAGAAACCTACGGCAGCCGCTGCCGGGTCAAAGTGGTCAAAAACAAGTGCGCGCCGCCGTTCCGTGAGGCCCTGTTCGATATCCTCTACGGCACAGGCGTGTCCCGCGAAGGCGAACTCATCGATATGGGCGTCGAAGCCGGTATCGTGGACAAGTCCGGTTCCTGGTTCTCCTTTGGCTCCGAACGCCTAGGCCAGGGCCGCGACAATATCCGGGCCTTTTTGCAGGAACATACCGATATCCGCGACCAGATCGAAGGCAAACTGCGCGAACATCTGGGATTTGCCGAATACGCCCCGCCGCCCACCCCTGAAGCGCTGGAAGAAGAAGACGGGATGTAGGTAGAAAGAAGTCGCAGAACGAATATACTCAGAGCAGAACAATTCTGTTCATTGTCGAGATCTGATGTCTTGAGTAAAGGTGGGGAGGTTGTTTTGTAATGCCCTTTTCTCCTTCTGTTAAAGAAGCCGTGTTAGTTAAATCGTGGAGGCGATGTGCTCTTTGCGGCTGCTATAAAGGTGTGAATGTCGAGGTTCACCATATTGTCCAGGAGGCAGTTGGAGGCCCGAATACGGAAGAAAATGCCATTTGTTTATGTTTTGATTGTCATGCGGGTGCTGGACATTACAATCCAAAGCACCCGCGTGGGACCAAGTTTTCCCCAGAGGAATTAAGGCGTCAAAGAGACGAATTTTATAAGGCCATTGAGGATAGCCGGCTATCCCTTTCGGTTAAAGATCAGTTCCCAGAGTGCTATACTCGCTATCTGGTTGTGATGAGCCCTGAACTTGTCGAGCGGATGTTTAAAAAGAGAATCGGTGAGGCTCCTTTTAAATACACCTACATCTACAAGAATCGTGTATATGACTTTGTCGATGCTATCGTTTCTGATGAGTTTTGTCATGTTGGATTTAAGAATCTTGGTGAATATGGCAGTGAAGATGCATTGTTGGTCGATTATCCGGAGCTACGCAATAGTGACTCCAGGAGACTCACTCGGCAAGATGTTGGGAAGATGACGATTGAGTCAAAATTGTTAATGAAAATTGTCAACAGTAATTTTGATGTTGAGAGTTTCGGTCTTGTAAGAAAAGTGTGGGATGGATGCGGCGGTGGCCAATGGTTCGTCGAAGCGATTTGCCGGCGACCGTATTTTGTATTCCTTCAGATTGAAAATAGAAGCAATTTTTCATTTTGTATCGACAGATTTCGCATCGAGGGAAGTCGGCCAAGTGGTTTTGTGTGGCCCCTTGATGAAGAGCGTGTTGATTCAGAGATTACCGAAGAGCATATAATGTTGGCTCCGGGTGAGTCTGTTTTAGTCCCGACTGCCTGTCTCCTTGGGCCGGTAGGATATGATCCTCTCTCACTTGATTATGAAGTTGGCGCTCTTGAAGAAGGGTGTGAGTATTCTTCCGTGGGATACCGATATGATGATTCTGAACGGGACTATTACGGCTTCGGTCATTTTTTTATACCACGAGAGATGTCGCTCAAAGTAAACAATAATAGTGAATTGTTTGCTTTTCATAAATTTGATCCAAAAAGATGCTACGTTGTGGATATGCAGTGGATGTGTGGAAGCTGCCCGCATGTTTATTTTTTTGTGCATGGATACTGGGTTTATTATGGTGAGATACTGCAAAACAGTTCTCCGTCTTGTTCTGAAAATTGTCTTGTTCGCGTCCCGTTAGGAGCGACTAAATGCAGAATTGTCGAGCTTGAGAATGAAATTTGCTTTGTAAAGTCTGTGCGAATTGGAGCTTGTTGTCTGTTCCAGAATGTTTTTTTGAGAAAGGGTGATGCTCTGGAATTTGAAATCACTGGCTTGTCAAATGTCGAAATTGTTGGATATTACGATGCATTGCTCGCGAGGCCACTTGATTACAGAATGAGACGAAGCAAAGACAGTTTGCGAATCGCATATCAAAAGAATACGCTTTGTATTTTATCAACCTAGTGTTTTCGCTCGCTAGCACAAGCATAGCTCATTAGTCTTAATGGGCTTTTTATTGATGGGGGAACTTCACAGCGAAGAATCTCCGTCCTATTTCGTCATGTGGAGGCATAAAAACAATGATGACGGCTACCGAGATTCGCGCCAAGTTTCTGGAATTTTTCGCGTCCAAGGGCCATCAGGTGGTGGCGTCGTCGCCGCTGGTGCCGCGCGAAGACCCGACGCTCCTTTTCACCAACGCCGGCATGGTCCAGTTTAAAAAGGTCTTTCTCGGCCAGGACAAACCCGGGTACGTTCGGGCCACCACCTCGCAGAAATGCCTGCGCGTGGGCGGCAAGCACAACGACCTGGAAAACGTCGGCCGCACCGCCCGCCATCACACCTTTTTCGAGATGCTCGGCAATTTTTCCTTTGGCGACTATTTCAAGGAAGACGCCATCACCTTTGCCTGGGAGTTCCTCACCGAGGTCATCGGCCTGGACAAGTCGCGTCTGTATGCCACGGTCTATCTTGACGACGACGAGGCCCACGGGCTGTGGAAAAAGATCGCGGGCCTGTCTGACGACCGCATCTTTCGCCTGGGCGACAAGGACAATTTCTGGTCCATGGGCGACACCGGCCCTTGCGGCCCCTGTTCCGAGATCATGTACGACCGGGGCGAGGCCGTGGGCTGCGGCCCGGGTTGCGGCATCGGCCAGTGCGACTGCGACCGCTATCTGGAAATCTGGAATCTGGTCTTTATGCAGTACGACCAGATCGAGCCGGGCAACCGCGTGTCATTGCCGCGCCCCAGCATCGACACCGGCATGGGCCTGGAGCGCATTGCCGCCGTGGTCCAGGGCGTGCATTCCAATTTCGACATTGATCTTTTTCAGACCATTATCAGTTCGGCCGCCACCATCGCCGGGGTGACCTACGGCGACAACGACGAGCACGACACCGCCCTGCGGGTCATCGGCGATCACAGCCGGTCCGTGGCGTTTCTGCTGGCCGATGGCGTCATGCCTTCCAACGAGGGCCGGGGCTATGTGCTGCGCCGGCTGATTCGCCGGGCCTTGCGGTTCGGGAAGCTCATCGGCCTGTCCGATCCGTTCCTCTATAAGACCGCTGGCGTCGTGGTCGATGTCATGGGCGAGGCGTTCCCGGAGCTTGGGGCCAGCCGCGAGTTCATGGAACGGGTGGTGCGCGAGGAAGAGGAGCGTTTCAGCGTCACCCTCGATAAAGGGCTGGCCATTCTGGCCGAGGAACTCGACCGCATGACAGCGGCCGGCGAGACGGTCATCACCGGCGAATTTGCCTTCAAGCTCTACGACACCTACGGCTTCCCGCTGGATATCGTCAACGACGTGGCCGGCAAGCGCGGCATCACGGCCGACGAGGACGGTTACCGGGCCGCCATGGCCGAGCAGAAGGCCCGGGCCAAAAAGGCCTGGAAGGGCTCCGGCGAAACCGACCCGGCCGTGCTGTTTCTGGAACTGCTCGAATCCGGCATGAAGTCGCGCTTTGTGGGCTATGACCAGTTGACGGCGCAAAGCCGGGTCAATGCGCTCATTTCCGCCGAAGGGCTGGCGGTCGAACGTCTGGTGGCCGGCGAGACCGGCTACATGGTCTGCGCCGTGACGCCCTTTTACGGCGAATCCGGCGGACAGGCCGGCGACGTGGGCCTTGTGACCACGCTGACCGGCGACGTGGCCGTCATTGGCACCATCAAGGCCGGGGCGGAGCTGACGGCGCATCATATCGAGGTCAAAACCGGCGAGATACTCCTCGACCAGGAAGCCGAGCTGGCCGTGGACATTGCCGTACATGCCGCCACCGCCCGCAACCACACCTGCACCCATCTGCTGCACAAGGCCCTTAAAAACGTGCTGGGCAGCCACGTCAATCAGGCCGGCTCGCTGGTGACGCCTGACCGGCTGCGCTTTGACTTTTCCCATATCGCGGCCATGACCCCGGACGAACTGTCCCGGGTGGAGGACGAGGTCAACGCGGCGATCCTGCTGGACGCCCCGGTGGTGACCGAAGTGCTCGGTATCGAAGCGGCTCGGGCCAAGGGGGCCACGGCGCTTTTCGGCGAAAAATACGGCGACGAAGTGCGCGTGGTCGATGTCCAGGGCGTGTCCATGGAACTGTGCGGCGGCACGCATATTAAAGCCACGGGACAGGCCGGCAGCTTCTACATTTTATCCGAAGCAGGCGTAGCCGCCGGCACGAGGCGCATCGAAGCGGCCACGGGCGTTAATGCGCTCAACCACGTGCGCGCTCTGCGCGGCGAGCTCGACGAGACGCTTAGAACCGTCAAGGCCAAGCCGGGCGAACTGGCTGGCCGGGTCAAAAAGCTCCTCGACGAGATCAAGGCGCTTGGCAAGGACAAGGAGCAACTCGCTGCCAAACTGGCGTCCGGCCAGGGTCGCGACCTCATGGCCGGCCTGGAAGACGTCAATGGTGTGCCGCTGTTGTGCGCCCGGGTGGAGGCGCCCAGCGTCAAGGCCCTGCGCGACGCCATGGACGATCTGCGCAGCAAGCTGCCCTCTGGCGTCATCGCCATCGCGGCCGAGCAGGAAGGCGGCAAGGTGAGTCTTATTGTGGCGGTCAGCAAAGATCTGCACGCCAAGTTCACAGCCCCGGCGCTCATTAAAGACGCTGCAGCGGCAGTCGGCGGTTCCGGCGGCGGCCGGCCGGACATGGCCCAGGCCGGCGGCACGAACCCGGCCGGCATCGACGAAGCCTTCGCCAAGGTCAAAGCGGCCGTGGCGGGGTAGCGAGGGAAGAGGAAGAGGAATAGGAAAAGGCAGAAGATGCCTCCGGCGGCCGGGGGGGATAATCCCCCCCGGACCCCCTTGATAGGAGAAGTTTTTTGTGGGTCTGGGGAGTGGACGGCTGTGGACAGGGGCGGACGACGTGGGCGCTTGACGGGTGCCACCGTTGGTCCGGGGCCAAGAAGGCGCAATCCCTTTGGAAACCCCGGGGCCTGATTCTTTCTCGAAGGCTCTTTTGAAATGATTGGGGTCCGGCAAGGCCCCAGGAAGAAGCGAAAGGCGGCTCCGGCAAAGGGCCGCCTTTTTTGCGCCCGTTGACCGAGGCCGCCAGCATGACTATACAAAGGCTATCCAAAGTTGGAGGGACGCGTATGGAAGTGACGTTAAGCAAATGGGGCAACAGCCTGGGGTTGCGCATTCCCAAGAATTTGGCGGCCGAGGCCGGGGTCGCGGCCGGAGACGTGCTGGATCTGGTGGCCACGCCTGAGGGTATTGTGGTCAAAAAGGCCTGCAAACGGCCACGCTATGATCTTAATACGCTGCTGGCCGGTGTGCGCGACGACAATCGGCACGGCGCAATCGACCTGGACGGACCGCAGGGGCGGGAATTGTTGTGACAGCGGTTCCCGAGCGCGGCGATTTCGTGCACCTGGATTTCGACCCCCAGGCCGGCCATGAGCAGCGTGGAGCGCGGTTTGGGCTGGTGCTCTCGCCGGCTTCGTTTAACCGGGTGACGGGCTTTGCCTTTATCGCACCCGTGACCGGGCAGACCAAGGGCTATCCCTTCGAGGTGGCGATCCCGGCTGGCGAGCGCGTGGCCGGTGTGGTGCTGGCCGATCAGACCAAAAGCCTGGACTGGCGCGCGCGCGGGGTCACGGTCAAGGGCCGCGCCCCGGACGCCGTGGTGGGGCAGGTGCTCGGCCTGCTGGAAGCGGTGCTGTTGGCAGAGTGAAGGCGCTGCGGTCCCGGCTTACCGTCCTCCCGCCTGCCTGCGGCTCCGGTCACGTTCGTAAGAACTATGGTATTGTAACCTATTGAGTGAGTACAAGCATGCGTTTTATTGATATCGACCAGTGGGATCGAAAGCAGCATTTCCAGTTCTTTCAGAGCCGGAGAAATCCCTGTCTGGCTGTGACCACGCAGGTTTCTGTCGAGAATCTTATTTTGTATAGAAAGCAATGCAAGGAAAAGCGGCCGAAGCTGTCTGACTGCCTGTACTATGCCATCATGAACAGTGTGAACAGCGTGGCGGAACTGCGGCTGCGTCTTGTCGATCTGCGGCCGGTGGAATTTGCCACGGTGGACGCCGGCTTCACGTATGTGCCCCAGGGTGGAAAGCTGCATTGCAATTGCGTCGCCGCCTATGATGCGTCGTTTGCCGTGTTCGCGCAAACGTTGCAGGCGGCCCGGGACGCGGCAGACGCCCACCCGACCCTGACGCCGCCGGGCGCGGAGGGCCAGGGACTGGTCTATATGAGTAATTTGCCGGATGTCGCCTTTACGGCCGTATCCAATCCCTGGGGCGACCCGTGGCAGGATTCCGTGCCGCGCGTGGTGTTTGGAAAAATCGATACGCGGCTGTTGACGCTGCCTGTTGCGCTGGAAGGGTTGCATAGCTTCGTGGACGGCAAACACGTGGGCCTGTTCTTTGCGCGCCTGGAAGCCGTGCTGGGTGACCCTGAGGCGTCGTTTTCGGCCACCTGAGCATCTGCCCAGGGCATGCGGTTCTTTCCGCGATCCTCAACCACGAGGCGATTTCCCGGGTAGCCTGCGCGCAAAGGTGTCGCAGATGTAGCAATGCCATGCCGCCCAGCCCCTCCTATGTGTGCTGTTCGTCGGCCGCCCCCGCTTTGAGCTGCACTAATTTCCAGGATTGGTTAACCATCAGCAGGGTGCAACCCAGCAACAGCAGCGCGCTGATGGAAAAAATGACGTCCTCTATATTTTGCGTATCAATAATGGCGTCAGGGATTTTGATGCAGGCGACGCAGGCTTCCATAAAAAGACCGAGCAAAAGATAGCACAGCCCGTATTCGTGGCAGAGATGGTCAACCGTGGTCTGGAAAGGCGACTGGAATTCGGGGTAGAGCTTGAAGATGCTCATAAACGTTTGCCGCTCTTCAACGGCCACGCCGTAGCCGATGAGAATGACGCCGAGATATTCCGAGATGTTTTCAAGCTCCAGGCCGTGGCTGGCGGTGTCATAGATCATCGGGATCATGACCCAGAGCGAGAGGGCGGAGACTGCCGTCAAAAAGAGATTGAAGACGATGATGCCAGAGCGGCTGGTCAGCGCCAGGAGTACTTGCGACACCAAACTGAAGTTTTTCCGAGCGGCCATGGTGTCCTCTGGGTTCTGCTGTTTGGCCAGAATGGCTGGCGGGTTGCCCTTGTCCGTATTCCATTTCCAGTGACGTTTTGTCGGCGGCCCGCATGCGTCAGACGCTGCGCAAACGGCCGATTTGGCTGCTTACGCAGCGTTCTGGCTCAGACCATAGCGGATTCGGATACGGCAGGAGCCGGCGGTTTGTCGAGCATGGCAACCGCTGTTGGGCAGTTGGCGCGCCGGGACAGGGCACAGGAATACGTCCGGGGCTTGTGTCGAAAAGCCAGGAAACTTCCCTGGAGAAAGCGTGGGGTGAGCAGACGCCACGGTGTGCGGCCGATCCCGCGTGGCAGCAGATGATACCACGCATAGCCCCGGGTGCGGTAGTGGGCTTTGGCCTGGGGCAGAAAACCGGCCTGTCCGGCGGCGTAGAGGGCGGCATCGCGCTGGCAGCGCGACGCGGCCATGGCGTCGAGGATGCGGGGATCGAATCCCCGACGGGAAAAAATACGGCGCGCCCGACGCGCTTCGGCCAACCGCGACAAGGCGTCGCACAGCGACAATGCCGCCCCGCCGGAGGTGGCCATGGCCAGGGCGGCCTGGAGTGAGGCGCTGCAAAACAGACCCAGTGATACGCCGGCCGCCAGCGCCATGACCGAGGCCATGGTCATGGGCAGCGGAGCGGCGAAAAGGAGGTGGATGATGTGGTGCAGCACGATTTAGTGAACAAGCGATGCCCTGGCCTGCGCCTGTCTGTCAAGCCGGCGGGAACAGGCTTGACAGACGGCGGTTTTTTCGGTGCAAACGGGTCATGACCTTGGAGGTGAGGCCATGAACCGTTGGGGCATGGGGACCATGCTGTACCGCGCCACCATCTGCTATGGGCTGCTGGCGATTCTCTACGATACTATTTTACTTGCCGCATTTTGCGACCGGCTGGTGCCCGAGCGGCTGGCCCTGGCTGCAGCCGGTGTCCTGCTGTTCCTGGGGCTTGTCATCTACGCCTTGGGCACGTTTTCCGTCTATAAGGCCATCGACGCCGGATAACTCGCCACGCGCGGCATCTTTGCCGTGGTGCGCCATCCGCTCTATGCGGCCTGGGTCTGGTGCATCGTGCCGGGGCTGGCGCTTATGCAGGGGACGTTGCTGGCGTTGCTGGCACCGGTGGTGGCGGCTCTCTTTTACAAACTGTGCATTCCCCACGAAGAGGCCTGGCTGCACGATCTGCATGGCGAAGCCTACAAAGCGTATAGCCGGCGTGTCGGCGGCATCGTACCCCGCTTCGGCCGGACCCAGGAGGACGGATAAGGCCCCGCCACCGGCTTGCCCGCCGGAGCAACGGTGGTTCCCGCCAAACGCCTCCCCCGACTGCCCCGGTCTTTAGCCGGCCAAATTGCCAGCCATCCCCATAACCCCTTTAAAAACTTCTCCTATCAAGGGGGTCCGGGGGGGATTATCCCCCCCGGCCGCCGGAGGCCTCTTCTGCCTTCCTCCCCAAGCCTCCCTCCGGCGCCTCAGGCCCGCGCCGAGAACATGATCGGCGTGACGGGTTTGACCGTGGCAGCGGCGGCGTAGCCGGCCAGGGCCTGGCGGCGGGTCAGGGCGTTGGGTTCGGGCGCGGCGTCCAGGGCCGGCGTCTCGGCCAGCTTGGCGATGGTTGCGGCGGCGTCCAGGGCGTCGGTGAAGGGTGTCTGGGCCGATGCCCCGGTGAGGTCGAATTCGTAGTCCGTGGCGGAAAAGCGCACGGAAAAGGGGCCGATGGTCAGGCCGCCCTGGCGGTTGATGATTTTGCCATCCACGCGGGGCATGGCGGGCGTCAAGCGTGACGCCTCGCGCTGGTAGGCCCCAAGGGGAGAGGTGGCGGCAATGGCGGCCATGGGCGGACTCCGGGCGCAATGCGCCGCGCGACGGGGACACGAGCGTGCCTGCCCTCGCGGTCCCGAACAAAAGGGACCGGCTCCGTCCATGGAGGAAAGGACTTCTAGATTAAGACGGTTTTCGGGTCTTGGCAAGGGGAGGTGCCACGAGCCTGGGCGATGACCGCATGGGGGAGCACACGTTCTGGTTGATTCCGCCGCCGTTCCCCTTGCCGGCTTGACCCTTGGCCCCGGCCGGGTATTGTCGATGTGCGGACCTGTCCGCCCCGGAGGCCGTCATCATGGAACAGTGCGAACTGCCGCGACGCCAGACGTCGCTTGACCGCGTCAAAACGATGCTGCCGCGCCTGCTGCCGTTTCTGCGCTGGTGGCCCAGGGTCAACCGCCGCACCATGGCCGCCGATGTGTGGGCCGGGCTGACCGGCGCGGTCATCGTGCTGCCGCAGGGCGTGGCCTTTGCCGCCATTGCCGGGCTGCCGCCCCAGTACGGTCTCTATGCCGCCATGGTTCCGGTGGTGGTGGCGGCGCTGTTCGGCTCCTCCTGGCATCTCATCTCCGGTCCGACCACGGCCATATCGCTTGTGGTCTACGCCAACGTCAGCCAGCTCGCCCCGGTCGGCTCGCCGGAATACATCCGCCTCGTGCTGGCGCTCACTGGTTTGTGCGGGCTGGTGCAGTTTGGTTTGGGCCTGGCCCGGCTGGGCGGGGTGGTCAATTTCGTGTCCCATTCGGTGGTGACCGGCTTTACGGCCGGGGCGGCCATTCTCATCGCCACCAGCCAATTGGGTCATTTTTTCGGAATCACCCTGCCGCGCGGCGGGTCGTTCCTGGAGACCTGGGCGACCTTTGTGCACGACTTTCCGGCCATAAACGGCCATGTGGCCTTCATTGCCGGGGCAACCCTGGCCATCGCCCTGGTCCTTCGCCGGCTGTGGCCGCGTTCGCCGGCCCTGCTTTTGGCCCTGATCGGCGGCAGTTTCATCTGCCATCTGGTGGACGGGGCCGGCCACGGGGCCAAGCTGGTGGGGGCGTTGCCGGCCAGTCTGGCCCCGCTGTCGTTGCCGGAATTTAACCTGGACACCTTCCGAGTGCTGTTTCCGGGCGCCCTGGCCGTGGCCATGCTGGGTCTGGCCGAGGCGGTGTCCATTGCCCGGGCCGTGGCTGTGCGCTCGGAGCAGGCTATCGACAACAGCCAGGAATTTATCGGCCAGGGGCTGGCCAATCTGGCCGGCAGTTTTTTTTCGGGCTATGCCTCGTCCGGGTCGTTCACCCGCACCGGGGTCAATTTCGACGCCGGGGCCAAGACGCCGCTGGCGGCCGTCTTTTCGGCCCTGTTCCTGGCCGCCGTGCTGCTGCTTATCGCCCCGGCCACGGCCTATCTGCCCAATGCCGCCATGGCCGGGGTCATCGTGCTGGTGGCAGCCGGGCTGGTCAACGTCAAGGCCATCCGGCACATCCTGCATACGGACCGGTCCGAGGCCGGGGTGCTGGCCGCCACCTTTCTGGCCACGCTGTTTGTGGCCCTTGAATTCGCCATCTATGCCGGGGTGATGCTGTCGCTGCTGCTGTATTTGCGCCGCACCAGCCATCCGCATTTCATCACCCTGGCCCCGGACCCGAGCACCGCGCACCGCGCTCTGACCAACATCCGGCGCAAGACCCTGGCCGAGTGCCCGCAACTGAAAATCCTGCGCCTGGACGGCTCGATCTTTTTCGGGGCCGTCAACCACATCGCCGAGGAATTGCACCGCATCGTGAACCACAGTCCCGAGCAGTGCCACATCCTTATCCTCGGTTCGGGCATCAATTTCATCGACGCCGGCGGCTGCCACATGCTCTTTCACGAAGCCGGGGCCATGAAACTGTCGGGACGGGAGATTTTTTTCTGTTCGCTCAAGCGCGAGGTGCTGGAGCTGCTGCAAAGGGGCGGGTGTCTGGCCCGCATCGGGGCGGAAAATGTGTTTCCGAACAAGGAATCGGCCATTGCCGGCATCGTGTCGCGCCTTGACCCCGAACGCTGCGCCTGCTGCGCCGTCCGGGTCTTTGCCGAATGCGCCGGGCGTCCCGGCGGCTGGGCGTCCATGCCGCAACGGCCCGATCCCGAAGCAGTGGTCGGGCAGGAGTAGGGGCGCGCGCGGTCGGGTGCAGCGGGCTTGGAGCGGGAGCGTGCGCTTTTACGGCACTCCGGCGGCCACCGGTGCGGCAAGTTCCCGGCGGCGTGACCTTAGAGCGAGGACGTGCGCTTTTTACGGCACTCCGGGCACAGGCCGTAGAGGTAGAGTTTGTGGCCGGTCAGGGCAAAGCCGTGCCGCCGGGCCACTTCTTCCTGAAGCCGCTCGATGGCCGGGTCCACCACCTCGACGTTGACGCCGCAGGCCTCGCAGATGAGGTGGTCGTGGTGGCTTTGGCCGTAGAGGATCTCGTAGCGCATGGCCCCGTCGCCGAATTCCACGGCCTTGGCCAGGCCCGAGTCGGCCAGCAGTTTCAAGGTGCGATAGACGGTTGCCTGTCCGATGGACGGGAACTCGGTCTTGACCTTTTGATACAGTTCTTCCGACGTGAGGTGGCCTTCCTCGGCCAGAAAAACGTCGAGAATCTGGCGCCGCTGGGGCGTCATCTTGAGCTTTTGGCGCGCCACGAAATCGGCAAACAGCGCATAGGGGTCTTTCATGCGGCAAAAATCCTGTTCCCTTCAATTGGGGCAAGTGTAGCGGCCCGCAGCCGCCGGGTCAATGCGGGCCGGGCACATGACGCGAAAACCCGCGCGTTAGGCCACCGCGCGCTTGACCGAGGCCACCAGCGTTGGCACGTCGAGAATGAGCGACATGGTGCCGTCGCCATTGATGGTGGCCCCGGAAATCCCTGACACGGAGCCGATGTAGTTGCCAAGGCTCTTGATCACGGTCTGCTGCTGCCCAAGCACCTGATCCACGGCAATGCCGGCGCGCTCGCCCTCAAAGCGGGTAATGACGATCTGTTCGATGGCCGGCGGCCGGCCGTCGAGTTCAAACGCCTCGCGCAGCCGGATAAACGGCACGATCTCGCCGCGCAACTGGATGGTGCGGCCGCGGCCGGACGCCTCGGCCCGGTCCCGGGGCAGCTCCACGCATTCCTCCACCAACGACAGCGGTATGATGTACTGGTCCTCGCCGGCTTTGATCTGCAGTCCGTCGATGATGGCCAGGGTCAGGGGCAGTTTGATGGTGATGCGCGTGCCTTTGCCCGGTTCGCTTTGCACGTCGATCTTGCCGCGAAGCGCGTCCATGCTGCGCTTGACCACATCCATGCCCACGCCCCGGCCCGAGATGCTGGTGATTTTTTCCGCCGTGGAAAAGCCGGGCAAAAAGATCAGGTTGAAACATTCGCTGTCCGACAGGCGGGTTTCGGCCGGGATGAGTCCCTTTTCCACGGCCTTGGCCCGGATGCGCTCGGCGCTCATGCCTTTGCCGTCGTCGGTGATGGAAAGCACCACCTCGCCGCCGGCGTGCTCGGCCGACAGGGTGATGGTGCCGGCTTCGGGCTTGCCGGCAGCCAGACGTTCCCCGGGCGATTCGATGCCGTGGTCGATGCTGTTGCGCAGCAGATGCACCAGCGGATCGTTGAGCTGTTCGATGACGGTCTTGTCGAGTTCGGTTTCGCCGCCCTCGGTGACCAGCTCGATGGATTTGGCCATTTCCGAGGACAGATCGCGCACCAGCCGGCGGAAGCGGCTAAAGGTCGTGCCGATGGGCAGCATGCGGATGCCGAGGGTATTGTCGCGCAATTCGTTGGACAGGCGCTCGATTTCCTCGGCCACGCTGACCAGGGCCGGCTGGGCCAGACTGGAGGCGAGTTGGGTGAGCCTCGCCTGGGCGATGACCAGCTCGCCGACCAGATTGACCAGATCGTCGAGCTTGCCGGCATCCACCCGCAGACTTTGCATGGCCTCTTTTTTGGCGGCCGGGGCCGGTCGTTTGGCCTCGGCGTCTGGCTGTGGGGGCTGGGGGGAAGCGGCCTGGACCGGGCCGGGGTCCGGGGCTGTGGCACCGGGCTGGGCCGGCGCGGCCGGTTGGACCGGGGGCTGCGGGCTGCTGGCCCGGGCTTTGGCCGTATCGGCACCCGCTGCCGCAGGCGGGGCCAGGGCCGTGGGCGTCAGGACGGTCGGCTCGGGACCGGCCGGCTCGATACGCACATCGTGCTGATTTTCCAGAAACAAAAAGACGTCGCGCAAGGTGTTGGCGTCGCAGGCCACGGCCGGGTCCGGGGCCAGATGCACGGAAAAGCGCAGCCGGCAATCGGCCGGGTTAAGTTCGTCCAGGGGCGGCAGGCCGGACAGGTCGCAGGCCACGGTGGCCTGCCCCAGGGTGCGTAATTCATCGAGCAGGGCCAGGGGATCATTGCGCTCCAGGAAGCCGGGCTCTGACGGGGCCACCAGGATGCTCCAGCAGCAGGGTTCGCCGACGTCGGCCGCACCCGTTGCCGCGTCGTCAGACTCCCGGCCGGTCTGGTCCGGGGCGTTGGCGGCACTGGACGCACCGGGGGTGGGTGGCAAGTCAGGGGTGCGCAACAGTTCCTTGAGCCGGGTGGCGAGCCGGGGGTCTTCTTCGGCGGCCGGATCGGCTCCTTCGGCCAGCATGGCGACGAAGCGGTCTTTGGCGGCAAAGGCGGCGTCGAGCAGGGGTTTGTTCACCTGCCGCCAGCCGCTGCGGACCTGGTCAAACAGGGATTCCAGGTCGTGGGCCAGCACCACCACCGGACGGATGCCGAACATGTCGCAACCGCCCTTGAGGGTATGCACGGCCCGAAACACCCGATCAACCTGTTCGACGGCGGCCGGGTTGGTTTCCAGTTCGAGCAAGGCTCCGTCGAGTTCGGCCAGGTTCTCGACCACTTCTTCCCGGAACAGGGCGCAGGTTTCTTCGTCGAAAGCCATCCAGTCCTCCGAAAAATGTCTTAGCCGACGGCGAGCAGATCCCCGGGCAGCCCGGCGTCGGCCAGGGCTTCGGGGGTGATTCCGGCCCGGCGGGCGGTGGCGGCGACAGCGTCCGGGGGTGCGGTCGACTGCACCAGGGACAGCCCCTGCCCGGCAAAGGTCCGGGCCGCAGCCAGGAGCACTTGCAGCATGGCCAGATCACAGGATTGGGGGGCGTTCCAGTCAAGGGTTGCCGGCAGGCCTTGGGACAGGGCCTGGAGCAGGGCTTCCCGGGCCGTGGCCGCGTCGGGCGTTTCCCCGGGGCGAAGGGCCAGGACGGCCTGCTGCGCACCCAGGCTGAGCTGCCAGGGGCCAAAGGCCACGGATGCGGCGGCAGGCTCAGGCGTCGGGGACGCCTGGGGAGACGCCGGGGGGGGCGCGGCCTGGACATCCGGGAGGTCCAGCGCGACGGGATGGATACGGCTGACGTCCAGGGCGAACAGGTAGCCGATGATATCGGGTTCGACGATGGAGGCGTAGAGCACGTAAAAGGGGATGCGGTTGACCGGGGGGGCATCCAGGTCGCCAACGGCCGCCAGTTCCATGCGGCAGTCGATGATAAGCCCGCTGGATTCCATGGTGTTGATGACGTCGAGTGGCGTTTTGCCCCGGGCCTGGACATCGTGGATGAGGTCGTATTCCACGAGGTAGAGATTTTTGCCGCCGCTGGTTCCCTGGCGCAGGGTGAGTTCGTCTTCCTCGAAGATGACCTCGCCGCCGGGCAGGCGGATGGGGGTTTGGGCGGTGGCCTGGGCGCGCTGTTCCGTGGTGAGGTGTTCGGTGGTCAGGCCCGAGAGGCTGTCCAGGAGCTGGCTTATGTCCTGGCCGTCGCTGGCCGGGCCGGCCACCACCAGGGAGAGCAGGCGGTCGAAACCGGTGAGCAACTGGTTGATGACGCGGGTGTCGGGCACCACCTCGCGGCTGCGGATGAGGTGCAGCAGGCTTTCCAGTTTGTGGGACAGGTCGCGGATGTTGTTGAGATTGAGAAACCCCGCGCCGCCTTTGATGGAGTGGGCGGCCCGAAAGACCGTATTGACGAGTTCCTCGTCGATGTCGGCCCCGTGCCGTTCCATGTCCATAAGGGCGGTTTCGATGTTGGCGAGGTGCTCGCTGCTGTCCTCAATGAACATGGAAAGGATTTCATCGTCCAGCTGGTCCATGGGATCTCCGCGTCGGTCAGGCGGGTTGGATGGAGAAATGTTTGTCCAGGCGCATGGTGCGCAAAAGCGTGGCCAGATCCGGGCTGACGTGGTCCAGGGTCAGCTTGCCGCCTTTCTGGGACAGGCTGTTGTGCACGGCGATCAACAGGCCGATGCCGACGGAGTCGATGAGTTCCACCCGGGCCAGATCGATGGTCAGCGGCCCGGTGAGCTGGGCCACGATGTCTTTGAGTTGGGCGCGCAGCTCATCTGCCATGGAGGCGACGATGTCTCCGGACGGACGCACCACAGTGTGCCCGTCTTCGATGTGAATGTCGTGCATAAAAAGGCTCCGCGTGGTTTTGTCCCCGGGTTTTTGCGGGGTGGCAGCCGGTCCCCGCAGGCCGGAAACGGCCTTGGTCAGGGTCAGCTGGTTGCCGGCGGCGTTAAAGCGCACGTCGTCGGCGTACAGGGTGAGGATGGTGAGCCCCCGGCCGCTGGTGGCTTCGGGCGGCGGGGGTTGGGCCAGGCTCGCGCGCCAGTCGAAACCCGGCCCCTGGTCGGTGACGGTGAGGGTGAGGCGGCCGTCGGCGGCGGCCACGACCAGCGTCACCTGGCGCAGGGGGTCGGACCGGTTGCCGTGGATGACGGCGTTTAAAAGGGCTTCGCGCAACAGCAGTTTGACGTCAAACAGGCTGCCGGTGACGTTTAAGCCGGTGATAAAACGGACGGTTTCCTCCACGGCCCGGTCAAGTAGGGCCAGGGTGGCGGAAAACCGGAAGGTGCGCCCGCCCGGGAGGGTCTGGATTTCAAACATGGGCGTCAAACCTCGATGCCCATAAGGACCACGTCGTCCTCGGGCTTTCCGGTACCTTCAAGGGTGGCGTTGGCAATGGACGCAACCGCAGCGTCCAGAGGCAGGCAGGAAGCCTGGCGGCAGGCGGCGAGCAGGGCGGCCAGCCCCTGGCTGCGTCCCCGGCCTGCCTGGCCGAAGCGTTCGATGAGCCCGTCGGTGTAGAGGTAAATGCGATCACCCGGTGCCACCGTCCGCTCGATCTGGCCGCATTGGATGGTGGCAAACACCCCGAGCACGTCGCCGTCGGCGGCCAGCAGTTCGACCTCGCCCTGCCCGGTGACCAGGATGGGGGCGGGATGGCCGGCGTTGACCAGACTGAGCCGGGACCGCGTCCGGTTTAAAAAGACCAGGGCGGCGGTCAGGTGCTTGCCGTCGCGCAAAAAGGTGGTCAGCACGCTGTTCATGTTTTTAAGCGTTTCCACCGGCGAATAGAGCGGGTTGGCGTTCTGGCGCACCAGGGCCTTAAGCGAAGAGGTGACAAAGGACGCGCCCAGGTCGTGGCCGGCGATATCGGCCACGAAATAGACCATCACCGCGTCGCTCCAGGGAAAGACGTCGTAAAAATCGCCGCCGGCCTCCAGGGCCGGCACGTAGCGCACGGCAAACCGGGCTTCGGGGATGTCCTCGGCGGCCACCAGGATGGACTGCTGGGCGTCGCGGATCTGGGCCAGCTTGGCCGCCTGTTCGGCCAGCAGGGCCTTTAAGCCCTGGCGCAGGCGGATGTGGATTTTTACCCTCGCCAGCACTTCCTCCCGGGCAAAGGGCTTGGTCACGTAGTCCACGGCCCCGAGCTTAAGCCCCCGGACCTTGTTTTCCACGTCATCGAGGCCGGAAATGAAAATGATGGGGATTTCCGCCGTGGCCGGGTCGGCCGTTAACTGGGTGCAGGTGGCAAAGCCTGATTCGCCCGGCATGATGATGTCGAGGATGATGAGTTCGGGCTGCTCCCGGGCGGCGATTTCCCGGCCCATAGGCCCGGACGAGGCGCGCAACGGCGTAAACCCGGCCTCCTTGAGCATCCAGGCCAGGGTTTCGACATTGATCGTTTCATCGTCCACGATCAGGACGCGGGGCGGCTGGGCCGCGCGGGCCCCAGCCCTGCTGGGCGCGTGTTTCATGATGCCTGGCTGGTGCGGGCTGCCGGTGCGGCGGCGGGCCGGTTATGCGGAAAACGCGTTGCTTCACAACTTGCAACCCAGTATGACGTTTTCCGAGGCGCTTGACAACGCGGCCGGCGTGCTTTTTGTTGGCGAGCCCGGCGTCATCCAGGCGCAAGGGGGACCGGGCCGGCGCGGCCCGAACGGCCGAACGGCCGAACGGCCCGTACGGTGAGGATATGAGGCGGACAATGCAAGACGTTTGGGACAAGTTCTGGAAATTTCTGCTCAGGCGCCATCAGGGCCTGGGCATCGTCGGCCTGTGGGTCATAAGCCTCGTGCCGGGGCTTATTGTCTCCATACGCAAGGGCGATCCCGGGATGGCCACGGTCGTGGTCATGGCCATCCAGCTTATGGCTTCGTTTGGCTCCATCACCCTGTTTGGGGTGGTGGCCCAGCTGATCTGCTACAAGTATATTGAGTCCGTGGAAGTCCACGACCGGATGATGGACGGGCTGTTTTTCGGCTTCCACGCCGGCATGATCATCTGGGTGTGCTATGGCTTTTTCCACATCCTGTTTGGCCGCAAAATCATCGGCAATGTCAACGATCTGGTGGCCATTTTCGGCGTCAGCTGCATCGGCAGCTGCATCATCGGCATTGCCATCGGTTTTTTGGTGGGCAAACTGCGCGACGGCAATTCCACCATCGTCTGACCGGTTGCACCGTATTTTTCCGCGATTGCCGCCCCGCCCGGTTCCATTTTTACTGGACCGGACGGGGCGCTGGTCGTTTTGGGGAGGGGCGCTTTGTGGCCTTGGAACCCGCCGTGCCGGGGGGGCCGGATGATGCGTTGTCAGGCAACTGGCCGGAACGGTCTGGCCCCGCCTGCGCCAGGCCGCACCGGAACGCCGGGTTATTCGTCGTCAGGCAGGAACATGGTGATGATTTCGGCGGCCTGGATGTCGGCGGCGGCCACCACGTCGGCCAGGCGCTCGGGCGAAAGGCCAAGGGTTGTCCAGGCGGCCGGCGACAGGGGCGGCACGTAGATTTCGCCGCTGGCCCCCAGGAGCAGGGCGTTGGCAGCGGCGTCGGCCACATGGATCATGGCCGGCATGGGCTGGCCCATGGGGGAAATGCCGCCGTGGTGATGGCGCACGGCCCGTTCCAGATGTTCCGGGAACCGCCAGCGCCGCAGCAGCATGCCGCCAAGGGTGGCGTGGTCAAAGCCCAGCATGGCCCGCTCGGCGTCGCGCAGCAGGATTCCTTCGTTGCGGGCCTTGGCCAGCACATGGGCGCTGTGGCGGGGCAGATTGCGATACAGCACCAGCCGGCCCACGTCGTGGAGCAGGCCGGCCACGAACAGCCGTTCCACTTCCACCCCGCCGCCGCCGCCGCCGGCTGCCGCCAGATTGGAGGCGATGATGCCGCAGCCGATGCTGTGCTTCCAAAACGAGCGCATCTCCACCAGACCCTCGGGCAGATCCTTAAAGATGCCCAGGACCGAGATGCCAAGGGCCAGGGTGGAGATCTGCCGGCTGCCGACGATGGTCACGGCCCGGGACAGCGTGTCCACTTTTACGGGAAACCCGTAAAAGGCGCTGTTGACGAGCTGGAGCAGCTTGGCCGACAGGCTGGTATCCTTGCCAATGGCCCCGGCCGCCTCCTGGGCCGTGCTGCCGGGGTCGTTTAAGACCTCGTTTATGCGCACGAACACGTCAGGCAGGGAGGTGAGCTTGGGGTCGGCCTCGATGATGTCCATGGGCGACGGCGGCGGTCCGTCGGGCAGGGGCGGCAGGCTGTCCAGGGATACCGGCCCGGGCAGGGCCAGGGCCTGGGGGCCTTTGCCGGCCAGCAGCCGGGCGGCCCGGGGCAGGGATACGGAAAAAAGGGCGGACTGGGCCGGCTCTTCCAGATCGCAGTGGATAAAGCGCGGGGCCAGGGCCTGGGCGGCTGCGGTGAGATCGGGCGGCGTCTCCCATGCAGCGGCCGGCCCGGTCGCCGTCTCCGGGGAGGGCGCGTCCGGGAGCCGGATCAGGGCTTGCCCGTCGGCCACCTGCCAGGCAGGCAAGAGCGCCAGATGGCGTGCGGACAGGACCGTGCCGCACGGCAACAGCAGAGCGCCGTCTTCCCGGCGCAGATCCGCAGCCAGGACCATGCCGGGTTCGAGGGCGTCAAGGGGCAGACGTTGCTTCATGATGCGGCCTTGGCCATGCGTAATTGTTTAAAAACGTCAGTTAACAAGTGTATCCTGCCGGGGTGGTGTCAAGGGAAAACGGTTGGCCGCTGCCCGGCGAGGCTATGCAAGATTGATGCAAAACATATGTCCGGTTGTGATAGTTGCTGCGCCAGGGGCCTGGGCGCGTTATAAGGACCGGGGAGGTGGCGGCATGGCAAAAAAGTCTCTGGCGGTGGTGGTCAGTCTCGATGTGGAGGAAGAGGGCCTTTTCTCGGGAACCTACCCCCGGGACGGGGCCGGCCTGTCCAATATCGCGGAGCTGCCGCGTTTGGCCTTTCTGCCGACCGAGTTCGGCCTGCCCCTGACCTACCTGTGCGATTATCCGGTGATGTCCAACGGCCCGAGCTGCGAGGTCCTGGCCGGGCTGCTGGCCCGGTGCGGCGGCGAGCTGGGGGCGCATCTGCATCCCTGGAACACTCCGCCTTTTCCCGAGCTGCCCTGGCCTGAGCCGGTAAGCACGGCCGTTATGCCGCGCGACGTTTTCCGGGCCAAACTCGACAGCCTGCAAGGGGCTGTTGCGGCCTTTGCCGGAGCGCCGGCCAAATCGTTTCGCATGGGGCGGTGGAATCTCTTCCCCCGGGCCATGGCCGAACTGCCGGGCGCGGGGTTTCTG
The DNA here is from genome assembly GCF_009856865.1 of Solidesulfovibrio aerotolerans. Lineage (GTDB taxonomy): Bacteria > Desulfobacterota > Desulfovibrionia > Desulfovibrionales > Desulfovibrionaceae > Solidesulfovibrio > Solidesulfovibrio aerotolerans. The sequence continues at coordinate 56,038 of NZ_WVUD01000004.1, forward strand.
GTCGATTCCAGCGTCGTCCCGCTGCGCCACGTTCCGGGCGGTCCCGACCATTTTCTGGCTCCGCCCGATCCGTACTGGGTGCGCCCGGGCGGTGCGGCCGGTATGCCCGGTGCGGGTGGCGCGCGCCTGCTCGAAGCCCCCTCCACCCAACTGCCGCTCATTCCCGGCAGCCACCGGCTGGCCTATGCCCTGGCCGAGCGGTTGCCGGCCAGGCGCGACGCCATCCTCGCCACGTTTATGAAAACCGCAACCCTTGGCATCAATCCGGTCTGGATGCCCGAGGTCACCATGAAGCTGGCCGCCCTGGCCCACGCCCGGCGCGGCGGGCAGGTCCTGACGCTTTTCTGGCATTCCTCGGAATTGCTGCCGGGAGCCAGTCCGCATTTTCCGGACCGGGCAGCGGTGGACGCGTTTGTGGCAAAGGTCCGCCGCTTTGCCGAGTGGCTGCGACGGACCTTTGCTGTGACGGGGGTGACCCTTGGCGAGTTGGCCGGACCGGCCTTTAGCTGGCCGGAGTGCAGCCCGGCGTCTCGTCCGAATAGTACTCGGGAGCGGGGCTAGACAGGCCGCGGCCGTTTTTGTCGAAAATGGCGTACTGCTTGCAGCCGAGCTTTTGCAGGCGAAACTGCATCGAAGTTTCCAGAACGCCGATGCCGTAGGTGCAACTGCGGCGGAAGTTGATGGACGAGGCCTCTTCAAAATACTTCGTCGGGCAGGAAACCTCGCCGATGCGAAAGCCGAAATAGACCGACTGGGCCAGCATCTGGTTGTCAAAGACGAAGTCGTCGGAATTTTCCCACAACGGCAGCTTCTCCAGCACCTGCCGGCTAAAAGCCCGGTAGCCGGTGTGGTATTCCGACAGCTTGGCCGACATGAGCAGGTTCTGGGAAAGGGTTAAAAAGCGGTTGGAAATGTACTTGTACAGGGGCATGCCGCCGCCAAGGGCGGTGCCGCCGAGGATGCGCGAGGCAATGGCCACGTCGTATTCGCCGCAGGTGACCAGATTGGCCATGGCCGGGATGATTTTGGGCGTATACTGGTAGTCGGGGTGGACCATGATGACCACGTCCGCGCCGGTTTTAAGCGCCTCGGCGTAGCAGGTCTTCTGGTTGCGGCCGTACCCCCAGTTCTGCTGGTGGCGAAAGCAGCGCAGCCCAAGCCGCTTGGCCTGGTCGATGGTGCTGTCCCGGCTGCAGTCGTCAACGAGGATGACCTCGTCCACGATGTCTTTGGGCACTTCGGCGTAGGTGCGCTCCAAGGTGGCGGCCGCGTTGTAGGCGGGCATGACCACCACCACTTTTTTTCCGTTCATCATGGGCGTTGGCTCCAGGGGGGTCGCCGGATCGCTGGCGAAACGGCGGAATGCGCCGCGAGAAAATGAGGATTCGCGGCCGAACGAGGAACTAATCCTGAAATCGGGTGGCCTGTCAACTGCCGTTGCAGGGTAATTTCCGGAAAATTGCAGGCGCCATTTGCAATTCCGGCGGGTTAAAAGGCTGTTGCAATTTCTTCGTCCACCTGGACACAGCCCGGAGCCCTGCACGCCGCCAGGGCCGGACCCTGCCGGGCCGCCCGCTGCCGGTGGCTGGCAGCGCTGCCAGCCGCACCAGGACCCGGCCTCCAGGCCAGGCATGCGCCAACCGTACTCCTGATGCCCCTGGGGGGAGCGCAATTTTAGCGTCTGTATCAGCGGGTTCTCGGAAATAGTTTCCTTGTTTTTGTAATGTCGCAGGGAAAATATTTCGCAATTTGTACCAAGGATAGGCGATAAAATGCTTGTTCGTTCCATAGGAAACGCGTATATGGCCGAGGCTTCAATGCACAATGGCGATAACCGCGTTTCATAGGATTCAAGATTGTAGGAAGCATGTCGCGTCTCCCTTTTTACAAAAGTATCTACTGCAAGATAATGATCGCTTTCATGGCGGCCATTGCTCCACTTGTCGTTGTCCAGATATGGCTTTCCATCGCCATGCGGCATGATACCCTGGAGCATGGGCGCAGTCTATTGCATCGCGCCGTTTGCGATGCTGCAGCTGCCCAGGATACCTTGGCCGGGCAGCTGCAACAGGCTCTGGCCGATGCAGCGGCCGAGCCGGCCCTTCAGCTCATGGATCTGGATGCCGCCGATGCCGTGCTGCAACGACTCGTCAAGGATATTCCGGCCATTAGTAATGCCGTTGTCTGTGATCCGGGCGGCAACGTCGTGGCCTCGGCCAAAAAGCCGTTTGCCGGGGTGCGCAGCGATCACCGCCGGTATTTTGTCGAGGCCCTGCGTCGGGGGGGATTTGTGGCCGGTGACTATGTTGTCGCCCGGGTTTCCGGCGGCCCGTCCATTCATTTCGCCCAACCCATCCACAATGCGGCCGGACAGGTGGTCGGGGTTTTGGGGGTGGCTGTGCCGCTCACGTGGCATCAGCGGCTGTTTGAAACACTGGACGTGCCCAAGGGGGCCTTTCTGGCCTTTTACGATGTTCAGGGTGCGCTCTTGGCCCGCTATCCGGACAGTCCTTCCCGGCAGCCCGGGGAGCGTTTCGCGGCGTTGTTCCAGGGCCAGTTTTCCTGGCATCAGGCCGCCGGCTCCTTTGCCGCTCCGGGACCGGACGGGATAGAAACCTTGTATGCCTACAAGATTCTGCATTTAAACAAGGAGGCCACCGATCCTTACGGGGTCATGTTCATGGGCATTCCCATGCCCCAGGCGCTTCGGGAGGCTCGGGACCGCATGCTGGCCACGGCAGCGGTTTCGGTTGGTGCTGTGATTCTGGCCGTGCTGCTGGCGGCGGTCCTGTGCCGGGCGGCCATCGTCAACCGCCTGACGGTCCTGGCCGGGTTTGCCGCCTCCCTGGGCCAGGACCGGGTGTGCCTGCTGCCGCCGCGCTTTGGTGCTGACGAGATCGCGCAGCTTGGCCGGCGCATGGTGGACATGTCCTTGTCGCTGCACGAAAAAAATGAAGCGCTGGCGGCGACCATGGCCAGTCTTGCCCAGGAGCGCGATGCCTTGGCCGCCGCCGTGGCCCAGTTGCGCCAGGCTGAAGAGGCGTTGACGCGCCGGGCGGATTACGATGATCTGACGGGCCTTAAAAACCGGCGCTGCTTCCAGGAGCGGTTACGGGACGAGATGGCCCGCAACCGCCGGTACGGGACGCCGTTGACCCTGGTTCTTCTGGATATCGACGATTTCAAGCACATAAACGACACCTGCGGCCACAGCGCCGGCGATGCCGTGCTGCGCGGCCTGGGCCAGACCTTGCGGGCGACGTTGCGGGATGTGGACGAAGCCTACCGGGTGGGGGGCGAGGAGTTTGCCCTGGTCCTGCCGGCAACACCCAGCGACCAAGGGCTGCCGGTGGCCGAACGGGTGCGCCTGGCCGTGGCCGCGCTGGTGGTCCCCGTGGCGCACCAGTCCCTGCGGTGCACCGTCAGCCTGGGGGTGGCCGAGGCCGATCCCGGCCTGCAGGCGGAAAAAGACCTGTTCGCCGCTGCCGACCGGGCGCTCTATGCGGCCAAGGCCGCTGGCAAAAATTGCAGCCGTCTGGATGCCTCTACCCGCGCCTGAGGCTTTACAAGATGACCGGGCTTGGGTAGCGAAGGCAGGCCATGCCGCATATCACGACATCCGCCGGACCGATTCCGACTGCGCCGCCTTGCGGCCCCGCCACCCCGGGCTTTCGCCCCAACTGGGGGCTGGCCGCCGTGCTCGTCCTGGCCGCCTTCCTGTTGTTTTACAATCTGGGCCAGCGTCCCTTTTGGCAGGATGAGGCGGAAACCGCCTGTCTGGCCAAAAGCGTCCTTGAAACCGGCCTGCCCTACGCCTATGACGGGGTAAACGTCGTTTCCCAGGAAGAAGAACGCGAGTTTGACAAGGTCGGCGGCTATCTCTGGCGCTGGTCGCCCTGGATTCAGATCTATCTGCAGGCGACCGGCTTTGCCGTCGGCGGCCTGAACGCCTTTGCCGGCCGGGCACCGTTTGCCCTCGCCGCCCTGCTCGCCGTTTTCTGGACCTACCGGCTGGTGGCCCGCCATTTTGGCGACCGCACCTGGGCGCTTATGGCCGCGACCCTGCTGACCCTGTGCGTGCCCTATCTGCTGATTGGCCGTCAGGCCCGCTATTATGCGCCCGGCACACTTTTCGTCCTGTGGACGCTGGACGCCTTTTTGTCCGACTGGCAGCGCCGGGCCGGGCCTATTGTGGCCATGTTTGGCGGCATGATTCTGCTTTTTCATGCCAACTACCTGCTTTTCCTGAGTTTTGCTCCAACGGCCCTGGCCGCAGCCCTCTTTGTCTACCCGGAGAAATTCCATCTGCGCCGGCTGTCTGTCCTGGCCGGGGCCACTGTGGCCGTGGCTGTGGTTCCGGGCATCATGCTCTATCGTATCGGCCGGCAAAGCGGCATGTTCGATATCCTGCTCGTGCCGGAAAATCTCATGCTCTATTTCGCCGATCTTTCGATGTTTTGCATCCCGCTGCCGATTTCGGTGTATCTGGCCTGGCGCTGGCGGCGGTTTTTCACCCGTCTGGAACGCCCGGCCGAGGCGGGCGAGCGGTTCGTGCTGTTTGCCACGGTGTTGATCGTTCTCAGCCTGCTGTTTTTGGGCCTCGTGCCCCAGCGTTTTTTTCGCTATATCGCCCATCTGCTGCCGCTGTGCGCCATCCTGCTGGCCTATCTGGTGCGCCGGCTGTGGGATTTTTCCAAGGTCTCGGCCGTGATGCTTTTTTGCCTGCTGGCCTTTACCAACTGGCTGGCCGTGTATCCCATGGAACGGCTCAAGATCGTCAACCGGCCCTGGCAAAACGACTTCCGTATGCTTACTTCCCTTAATTTCCCCATCAAGCTTTTTGTCACCGAGCTTGTCTGCGGCTACCCCGACGTCAACACCTCCATCATCGATTTTTTCAAAACCAACGCCAAGCCCGGCCAGACCATCGTGGCCGAGTACGGCGATCTGCCCCTGCAATTTGCCCTGGACGGGGTGCGGGTGGTGGGCGGCCTGCAAGGGCCGGTGCCCGCCGATGTCCGGCCGGACTGGGTGCTGCGCCGCCGGGTGGTGCGGGTCAACCGCGACCGTTTTCTCTTTGGGGCCAGGGAATTTACCGACAGCCTGGATCTGACGCGCGATTTCGAGCGCGTGCCGCTGCCCTTGCCGGACGAAACCTTTGGCAACCGCACCGACGATCCCAACCACCATTATTTCATCCCGGTGGAGGCTCCCCAGAAAGCGCTGGAAATCTGGCGGCGCAAGGAGGCTTCCCAGTGAAATGGCCCCTTTCCCGCGAGACCGTGGTCCGGGTGCTCCTCATCGTGGCCCTGGGCGGCACGTTGTACAAGGGCTTTTTAAAAACCCCGGAAGCGGCCAGCCATCTGACGCCCAAGGCCTTTTTCGACGGGCTGGTCAACGACGGCGAGAACACGGCCATTATGAAGGAACGCCACCGCGACGTGCTGGAAGCCACGGACAAGGCGGTGCGGGTCCGTCTGGATGAGCTGCGTTCCGGCGTCTATAAACCGGCTCCCGGCTCGCTGGTTTCCGAGGCTTCGCTGACCCGGGCCATCCGCAAGGACGAGGCCACCCGGGCCCGGGCCGAGGATGACGTCCTGCGGGCGGATGAAAAGCTTGAGCGGGCCAGACGCCTGGAAGCCGCCGGCTGGCGCATGGGCCTTTTCGGCTGCACCCCGGCCGGGGAGGGCAGGCCATGAGCCGGGGCCGGTGCAGCCTTGGCAAGTGGCTCGGCCTGGGGCTTTTGGCCGTGGTCCTTGGCGGTGTCGGCGGGCTTGTCTGGTTTGGCGCGTGGTATTATCCGGCCCTGGGCTTGGCCGGCATCCCCAAATCCGGCTACCGGCAGGCCTTGGACACGGCGGCCCGGGGCATGACCGCCAGCGACGGCCTGGTCTTTGAGGATTTTGATTTTTCCAAATTCCGGGAAGTGGCGCGCGGCGGCGAAGCCTACGCCTGGGGTGCGGCCCGCTGCAAGGCGGCCGACGGGTCCACGACCTTTTACTGGGTCTATCTGGAGTGGAGCAAAAAGCGCGGCCAGTGGCTGCGCAACTACAGCCTGGAACTGGCCGCCCCGGACGATGAGATCTATTTTACCCGGCTGGTTCCCGGCCAGTTGGGCCGGGCCGGAATGGCTGCCGGCAAGCTGCTGGGGCAGTTGGGCTCACGCCTGCGCGAAGCGGCCGCCGGCCGCCCGGCGGGCCAGGACCGCCAAGGCTTGCAAAGCCCTGGTCTTTGACGTATTGGCCGTTGTTCCCGGCCGATTAACGGGAATCGGCACGGCCACCCGGCCGGCCAGACGGCCGGCTTTTCCTGCCTGACCGGGGCCGCCGTTTTCAAACTACGCGAGGAATCAACGAACGCCATGAGACTGCGCCAACGCTGCGATCAATTCAATGCCCTGCACTCCCAAATTTCGGCCCAGGGCATCAATCCCTATTTTCGCCCTATTGCCAAGTCCTGGGGCGCCGAGGTCGAGATTGGCGGCAAGCGCCTGGTCATGATCGGCTCCAACGACTACCTGGGCTTTAGCCACGACCCCCGGGTCATGGACGCCTCGGCCAAGGCCGTCTACCAGTGGGGCACCGGCCCTGGCGGCTCCCGCTTTTTAAGCGGCAATATGGTGCTGCACCATCTGCTGGAAGAGCGCCTGGCCGCTTTTGTGGGCAAGCGCAGCGCCGTGGTCCACGTCACCGGGTTTAGCACCAACCTGGGCGCACTGGGCGTGTTGGTCATGCCCAGCGATACGGTGCTGTGCGACCGCGAAAACCACGCCAGCATTTTCGAGGGTGTCAAAAACACCAAGGCCCGGCTGTCCACCTTCGCCCACAACGACGCCGCCCATGCCCTGGCCCGCGTGGAGGCCATCAAGGCCAACCGCCCGGACAACGACCTGTTCCTGGTCACCGAGGGCGTGTTCAGCATGTCCGGCGAGCTGGCCCCCCTGGACGAGATCGCGGCCGTCAAGGACGCCCATCCCGACGTGATCTTCTACCTCGACGACGCCCATGGCCTGGGCGTTTTTGGCCGGGGCGGACGCGGCAGCGCGGATCATTTCCGCATCACGGACAAAGTCGATTTCATCATGGGCACGTTTAGCAAGTCCATGGCCTCCATCGGCGGGTTTATCGCCTCCGACGACGAGGACATGCTGCGCTATCTGCGCTACCAGTCGCGCACCCAGATTTTCTCGGCCGCCCTGCCGGCCGCCAATACCGTGGCCGTGCTCACCTGCATCGATATCCTGGAGCGCGAACCCGAGCGCGTGGACCGGCTCCACGAAGTCACCGGGCGCATGCGCCAGGCCTACAAGTCCATCGGACTTCGCATCGGGGCCTCGTCCTCGCCGATCATTCCCATCATCATCGGTTCCGACGAGAAGGCCTTCCAGTTCTCCCAGGCCCTGTTCGAGGCCGGGGTATTCGCCTTGCCGGCCGTCTACCCGGCCGTGCCGCGCGGGCAGGCGCTTATTCGTACCGCCTACATGAGCACCCACCAGGATCGCCAGCTCGATTTCGTGCTGGAGGTTCTCGACCGCCTGGCCAAGGAGTTCCGCATCCGTGAATGCGACATCGAGGACGAGCCGCAGCCAGCTGACGGCGACGATGAAGGCGAAGCCGCGGCCAAGTCCAAGCTGTCCTATCTGTAAGCAGGACACCGAGTTGCGAGAACCGACAGACGCCCTGGTACGCCGAGGGGCTCTGGTGATCTGATATGGCCATAGGAAAACGGAAAAAAATTACAGTTGCCGAGCTGGACCGCATCCGTCGGCGGGGTGCGGGGCCGTTGCGGTACTACGATCTCGTGCTCGTCAGCATACGCGAGGTCTTGCGCAAGCGACGCCGCTATATCGGCGTCCTTGCCTCTATTGCCCTGGGCATGGCGGGATTTATCGTCATTATCACCATGGGCAACGACCTGAAGAAAAATTTTAACAACGACCTCGATCTGCTGGGCGGCGCGACCATCATGAACGCCATGTTCGAGCAGATCCAGCTCGAGCGCCAGGAGTGGTTTCGCGAACGCACACTGGCGGCCATCGGCCGCATCCCGGGCGTGCTCGACACCACCAAGGTGGCGCTCAAAGCCAGTGCCGTGACCACGTGGCACGACCGGCTCTTCGGCTTTAATCTCGTGGGCTGCGAAGCCAACTACTGGAAGGTCTTTTCCTTTAATGCCACGGTCGGGCGGCTGTTTGACCAGCAAGACGTTGACGCCGGTGCCCGGGTCTGCGTCGTCGGTGCCGACCTGGCCCGCCAGATGTTTGGCCAGGAGGACAAGGGACTGGGGCAGATCTTGTCCATCGACGACAATCTCTATACTGTGGTCGGCATCCTCGGCGGCGTGCGCGCCGGAGACCGCAGCCAGTTTGTTTTTTTGCCCATCACCACGGCCCTGGCCAGGGTGGGCGGTGTCTCCCAGCCGTACAGTTGCTATATCCGTTGCGCCACCTGGGACGACGTGGCCACGGTGGCGGCGGCGGTGCCCGGGGTGGTCAAGGCCAACCAGCCGGACCGGGGCCTGCGGGTCAATGTGGCCTGGGAGCCGCTGAAGCAGGTGCAGCGTATTTTCTGGTGGGTGGAGCTTTTCATCTACAGTTCCATCGTGGCCACCATGATCCTTGGCGGCTTTGGCATCTGGAACATCATGATGGCCACCGTGACCAGCCGCACCCGGGAAATCGGGTTGAAAAAAGCCATGGGGGCGCTCGATTCCGACATCCTCTACCAATTTCTCTTCGAGGCCCTGTGCGTGACCCTGTCGTCGTCGGTCTTTGGCGTCATTCTGGGCCGTATCGGCATCGAATACATGAGCCGCATGCTGGGAACGCGCCCGCCCGAGGGCATGTTTGTGCTGTGCCTGCTCATGGGCCTGGCCTTTGCCGCCATTCTCGGCGTTGGCGCGGGACTGTATCCCTCCATCCGGGCCAGCCGGATGCAGGTCGTGGACGCCATGCGTTATGAGTAACCAATACGACATTGCCGATGACAACGCCCTTGTCATCGACATCAATAACCTGACCAAGACCTACCAGACCGGCGCAGGCGGCATTTCGGTGCTTAAGGATGTCAATCTCCATGTGCGCCGGGGCGAGATGGTGGCGGTCATGGGGCCGTCGGGGTCGGGCAAATCCACCCTGCTGTTTATCCTGGGCCTTTTCCAGCCACCCAGCACCGGCGGCTACAAAGTGGCCGGGGTTGACGTTTTGTCACTGTCCCGTGACCAGCAGGCGATATTTCGTCGGGAGATGCTGGGATTTGTTTTCCAATCCTGCGATCTGCTCGAAAACTCAACCGTCTATGAGAATCTTGAGTTGCCGTTGATCTATGCCGGTGTGCGCCGCAGGGAGCGGCCAGACAGGATACGTGAGGCGCTTGGCATGGTTAACCTTGAGCACCGGCTCCATCAGCCGTCCAACCGCCTGTCCGGCGGCGAGCGGCAGCGGGTATCCATTGCCCGGGCGCTGGTCAATGAACCGGAATTTATTTTGGCAGATGAGCCCACCGGACAACTTGACCGGGAAAACAGCCTCCGTGTATTAGAGTATTTTACAAAGATCACGGAAGAAGCGCGAACGGCCATGGTCGTGGTCACCCACGACAACATGACGGCCGAACACTGCACCAGAAAATGCGTCCTTACGGACGGGTATTTAAACGGGTAACGCTCAACGGGGAGGAGCGCATGGCCAGGAAACTGAGCTATCGGCAGGGGATGCCGGCGTCCGGGGGGGACGTCTCGGGCCGCGCGTTTGCGGCTGTGTTGTTGCGTATTGGCGCTTTGGCGCTGGTTTGCACGGTGGTTTTGGGGGCCGCCCTGCCAGCCGTTGCCGCTCCCGGTGATCGCTACACCAAAGACAAGGTCAAGGGCGCTTCCACTGGGACCGCTGAAACGCCCAAGCCTTTTTCTGCCGCTGCTCCGGCCGCCGCACCTGCTGCGGCGGGCGACGACCCGGCACCGAGTTTTTCCAAGGCAGCCGGGGGGGTTGCCCTGGGGGCCACGGTGCTCAAAAACCCGGCCGATTTTAACGAGTGCGTGCGCGTGGCCCTGGCCCAGTCGCCCTTGCTCACGAAAAGTTCCATTGAGATTGAATCCAAGCGCCTGGATGTCGGGGATGCCTATTCCCAGTATATCCCCACCATCATCATGAGCACGACGTTTTATTTGCGTCTGCCGGAATACGAAAATACTGCGGCGGCATCCACCTGGTCCAATGTCCTTTCGAATGCCTCGTCCAACCCGGCCCAGAACCTGTCCAATTCCGTTTCTGCTGCCAACGCGATCTATGCGGGCAACTCCCTCAACCGGGATCGCAAAAAATACGACCTGAGCTTTTCCACCGGGGCCTGGAACCCGCTTCTGACCGCCTTTGACGTCCAAGCCAAAAAGGAAATGGTCAATATCGCCGTTCTGTCCCATTTGAAGGTTATCGACCAGGGGCTCAAACGCCTGGGGTTCACCTATCTCCAGATCGGCATGGTTGATTCCGTAATCCGCATGGCCAAGGAGAAGGAAGACCTGGCCCAGAAAAATCTTGAATACGTCAAGACCAGGGCTGGCCTTGGACAAGGGGCCCAGTTGGACGTGCGCATCGCTGAAACCAAGATCAATCTGTCCCGGGCCGAAGCCGAGAAGATGCGCACCACCAAAAGCGTGCTCCTGGATGAACTGAAGTTTATCCTGGGTGTACCCTTTGTGCAAAAAGTCGAAGTGGCCACCAACGACGTTGCCCGTCAGGTGCTCGAAGACTTCAGCCCGGCCAGCGTCACCGACGAAAGACTGAAAAAACACTCTTTCCAACTGCGTATCCTTGAATACGAAAAAGCGTTGCAGAAAAAAAGCATCGCCCTGTCCTACATCCACTTTCTGCCGACGTTTTCGTTCGGTTTCACCTCGGTCTCGACGCTGAGCAACAACAACTACAAGGACGACACCTCCTCCCTGCCGTTCATGTATCCCAACCTGACGCTGAACATGCCATTTGACTGGTGGACCAAAGGACGCGATGTCAGCCGCCAGTACAAAAAGATGGCCCAGCTCAACGTTGAAGGGCGCAATCTTGAATTCTCGCTGATGAGCCAGTTCCAGCAGTCCCTGGCCAAGCTGCGCGCCGCTGTCTCCGAGGTCAAATTCGCCGAATCCCAAGTGGAGCTGCAAAAGCTCACCGTGCAGCAGGCCCAGTTCCGTTTTGACGCCGGCCAGGTCGAATACGACTCCATTGTCGCAGCTATGACCGCGTATCTCGACAGTAAACAGGCATTGATCGGCAAGCAGTACGAGCGCGATTCCGCTATGCTCGAAGTTCGTTCCCTGTGCGGCGATTTCCAGGATCGCTACATCAACGCAACTGTTATGGAGAACATCTAACATGATACTGCGCGTCGCGCTCCTGGCTGCCGGCATCGTGTTGTCCGGACCCTGCGCCGTCCTGGCCCAGGCCCCGGCTGCGCCGGCTGCCCAGCCTGAAAGCGCCGAGCGAGCTTCGTTTCGTCCGGCGGATATCAGCTTTTCCGGCAAGCTCTACAGCCCGGTCAAGCTCGCGATCTTTTTGCCCTACACCGCCAAGGTACTGACGGTGACCGGCCATATCGGGCAAAAGGTCAAACGCGGCGACATTCTGGCCACGTACGAGATCCCGCTGGAAACGCGCATGGACGAGAAGACCAAGCTCTCCCCGGCCACCATCAAGGATTTGGAACACAAGTTGGCTCTGGCCGACAAGGAAATTGACCGGCTGTCAGCCAAGAGCCGCGAGCTGGAAGCCATGAGCCAGCGCAATATGACCTCGCAGCAGGCCATCTCGATGAACGCCAAGGAAATCGAGGTGTACCGCAAAGATAAGGCGGCTGTCAGTGAACAACTGGCCTTGACCCGCGACTTGCTCAATGACCGGGTGGAATTGGCCGAAGATCATTTCGGCAAAGGTGCCGGTATCGGCAAAGTACCCAAAGAAGGCATCATCAAGGCACCCAATGACGGTTTCGTCCTGTGGATGAACCCGGAGCTTCGGGCCGGGGTCAAGCTGGCTAAAGAAGCCGAGCTTTTTCAGGTCGGATCGCTCAATCCCATGATTATCCGGGCCCAGGTCCACGAGATCGAAGCGCAAAAGCTCAGAGAAGGGCAGTCAGCCACGGTCACGTTTGAATCCATTCCGGGCAAAAAATATACAGCCACCGTGTCGCGCATCCCCTGGGCTCCCATCCCGGCGGCGTTGCAACAGCCGTCCTATTACGAGATTGAGCTGACCATCCCCAACCCGGATGCCGAGCTTAAGGAAGGTCTCAAGGTCCAGATTACCATCCAGCCCGGCAAGTAGCTCCGCCATGACCAATTCTCCGCTCGTTGTTGCGGCTGTCGCCAGCCCGGCTGATCTGGATGCCTTTATCCGGTTTCCCTGGGAAATCTATAGGGACGATCCCTTGTGGGTGCCGCCGCTGATTCCCATGCAACGGGATTTTCTTGATCGGCGCAAAGGTCCGTTTTTCGAGTTCGGCCAAGCTGAATATTTTCTGGCTCGCCGGGATGGCCGGGTGGTCGGGCGCATTTCGGCCCACACAAGCGGCCTGTACGAACAGCACCACGATACGGAAACCGGCTTTTTCGGGTTTTTTGAAAGCGTTAACGAGCAGGCCGTGGCCGACGCCCTGCTTGAGGCCGCTGCCGCCTGGGCGCGGGAGCGCGGCAAGATCCGCATTCACGGACCGCTGTCCTTTGGCATCTACGACGAAGTGGGCCTTTTGGTTGACGGCTTTGATTCGCCGCCTTCCATGATGCAGACGCATAACCCGCCGCACTATGAGACCTTGCTGACCAACTGGGGGCTGACCAAAACCTACGACTGGTTCGCCTACCGCATCAGCCGCAAGCCCGGCATGGATGCGGCCAAGCTGGCCAGGCTTCGCGACTCCATCCTCACCCGCCAGAAGTGCTCCATCCAGCCCATTCCCCGCAAGGAATTCGCCAAGCGCGGTCCCCAGATCAAAGAACTTTTCAATGACATCTGGAGCAAGAACTGGGGGCATGTGCCCTTGACCGACAAGCAGTACGAAGACCTTTTTGTGACGCTCCAGCCGCTGGTGCGACCGGACCTGGAAAGCATGATCCTGGACGGTGACGAGATTGTGGCCTTTGCCGTGGTGTCGCCGGACATGAATCGGTCAGTCAAAAAGTTTAACGGCAAGTTTGGGTTGTGGCAAAAGCTGCAACTGCTCTGGGATTGCCGGGTCAAGCCGCTCACCCACTGCCGGGCCATAATCATGGGCGTTGCCCGTACCCATCAGTGGAAACGGCTGCACCATGCCATCATCATCAACATCATCGTCAATTTCCTGGTCAACCACCCGAAGATGGAATACTGCGACTGTTCGCTCATCCCGGAATCCCTGGAACAGTGGAACAAGACGCTGACGGATTTTGGCGGCGAGCGCTACAAGGTGTTCCGCCTCTATGATCGAGCCATCTGATCGGGGGATCCGCCGCTTCGATTGGTGGCTGGTCGCCTGCATTTCCCTGGGCGTTTATGCCCTGGCCCACCGGCTGGGGCTGGCCTCGCCCTTTGTCATCAACGACGACGCGCGCCAGCAACTCTTCTGGATGGCCCGCTGGCTCGATCCCGCCCTCTATCCGCCGGATTTGCTGTCCGACTACGCCGCTGCCTATGTGCCGGCCGGGGTCAAGGCCTTGTATTTCGTGGCGGTCAAAGGCTTTGGCCTGGAGCCGCTCTTTGTTTCCAAGCTCGTGGCCGGGGCGCTGTTTGTTCTCCTGGCTCTGGCCCTTTTCGGCCTTGGCGTGGCGCTTGAAGGGCCAACCCTTGGTTGGTTTGCCGCGGCCATGGCTTGGCTTATGCCGTATTTCCTCAAAAACATTTCCGGCGGTCTGTCCCGGGCCTTTGCCGGACCACTTTTGGCGCTGTTTGTGCTCGCCTGGATGCGCCGCTGCGGCCGTGGCATGGCCTGGGTCTTGCTCCTTGAGGCCGTAACCATCCCCTACATCGCCATCTTGTGCGCCGGGTGCGCCTGCCTGGACGCTGTGATGGCCCGCCTGACCGACCGGCCGGCCGCTCCCTTTCCCGCCCGTTCCAGCCACGGGCTGGCCCTGCTGGCTGCCGCGGCCATGGTCATCGGCCAAAACGTAACGCTGGCGGCCAAGGGTTTCGGGCCGCTGGTCGGCCGGGCTGCCCTGGCCGCCGGGCCGGAATTCAGCGCCGCCGGCCGCTTGGAACTCTATCCGCTGCCCAATCCGTTTTTTGATCTGTTCTACTGGCCCCTGGAGAGCATAGGGCTTTTTCTGGAATGGGGCCTTTTCCCGGGCATCGTGTCCCTGGCGGTCCTGGCTCCTGTCCTGTGGTACGGTGCCCGCAGCACTCCCTGGCCGCAACTGGCGGCCAAGGTCCGGCCCCTGGCCATGCTGTTGGCCGGTTCCCTGGCCCTCTATGTCCTGGCCCGGGCCATTGCCCTGGTCTTGTTCGTCCCGGACCGTTACATCTGCTATACCATCAATTTGTGCTATGCCCTGGTCTTGGCCGTGTGTCTGCGCCATGCCCTGGCCCCGCTGCTGACCCGGCGCTGGGCCGGTGCAGCCCTGGTCCTCCTGGCCGCCGGCCTTGGCGTGTGGCGTTTAACCAACGTCGGCCTCTACGATTACCGGGCCGATGCGCCGCTTTATGCCGCCGTGGCGGCGCTGCCGGCCGACGCCCTTGTGGCGGGCAATCCCAAGGATATGGACAATGTGCTGACCTTTGGCCGGCGCAATGTGCTCGCTTCCTACGAGCTGGCCCATGCCTGGAGCGTGGGCTTGTGGAAGTCCATGCTGCCGCGTCTGGCCCATCAGGCCGAAGCCTATTATGCCAAGGACGCCACTGTGGTGCGGGAATTCGCCAAAGCCTACGGAGTGGGCTGGATTGTGGTTCGCGAGGCGGATTTTGAGCCGGCGGCCATTGCCAGGGGGCCGCTTTTTGCCCCCTTTGACCGCCGCATCCAGGAACTGGCCGGGGCACCGGGCAATTTCGTCCTTCTTAACGAGGCGCAATTTCCCTATACCAGCCCGGAGCCGGGGGTGCGGCTGGTGGATGTGCGCCCTGCCGCGCAGCCCGCGCCCTGACCGGGGCTGCCGGGCCCCAAGCCTGTAACTCTGACGAATCGGCGGGAGCCATGCCGGATATGCTTTCCATCATCATTCCACTGTACAATGAGCAGGACAACGTCGAGCCGCTCTATGCCAAGCTTGATGCCGTGCTGCGCGACATGGGCCATGTCTACGAGATCATTTGCATCAATGACGGTTCCAGCGACGACACCCGGGAGCGCATCGATGCTCTGGCCGAGCGCGACAAGCGGCTGCGCGTGGTCCATCTGCGCCGCAATTTCGGCCAGACTCCGGCCATGATGGCCGGCATCGACCTGGCCCGGGGCGATATTCTCATTCCCATGGACGGCGATCTGCAAAACGATCCGGCCGATATCCCCAAGCTGTTGGCCAAACTCGATGAAGGGTTTGATGTTGTCTCGGGCTGGCGCAAGGACCGCAAAGACAACCCCATAAAGCGCAATCTGCCCAGCCGCATGGCCAACCGTCTTATCTCGTTCATATCCGGGGTCCATCTGCACGACTACGGCTGTTCGCTCAAGGCCTACCGGCGCGATATCATAAAGGGTGTGAAGCTGTACGGCGAGATGCACCGGTTTATCCCCATCCATGCCGCCTGGCAGGGCGCGCGGGTCACGGAAGTGGGCGTTACCCACCATCCGCGCATCCACGGCGAATCCAAATACGGCATGGAACGCACGATAAAGGTCATCCTCGACCTCATGACCGTCAAATTCCTCGACAAATATGCCTCCAAGCCCATGTATCTGTTCGGCGGCTTTGGTCTGGCCAGCCTTGCCGTGTCCGGGTTTTTTTTCCTGTTTATGCTCTATTGCAAATTTTTCCTGGATAAGAGCTTTATTGCAACGCCACTGCCACTGGGTGTGGTCATGTTCATGTTGATCGGCATTATGGCCATCTTCATGGGCCTTATCGCTGAAATTCTCATGCGCACCTACCACGAGTCCCAGGACAAGCCGACCTACATTGTGGACTGTACCCGCAACTGCAAGGAAGAGGATCGGTCGTGTGCGGAATCTGCGGTTTCGTAGGCACCGGCGGACCAGAAGCCCTTGCCGCCATGAACGCCTCCCTGGCCCGACGCGGCCCGGACGGCGAAGGGTTTTTCCATGACGCCCCGGCCGGGGTGCATCTGGCCCACCGTCGGTTGGCGATTATCGACCTTGCAGGCGGAGCCCAGCCCATGGCCACGGTCGATGGGCAACTCGTGGTCACCTACAACGGCGAGATTTATAACCACGGGCAACTGCGCCAGGAACTGACGGCGCGCGGCCATCGGTTCGTTTCCGATCACAGCGATACGGAAATCCTGCTCCACGGCTGGCGGGAGTGGGGGCCGGAGCTGCCCGCCCGCTTAAACGGCATGTGGGCCTTTGCCCTCTACGACAAGGCGCGGGGCGAGCTGTTCTGTTCCCGGGACCGCTTTGGCAAAAAGCCCTTTTTCTATGCGGCCCGGCCGGGTTTTTTTGCCTTTGCCTCGGAGCTTTCCAGCCTCGTGGCCCATCCGTTGCTGGTGGCGCGCACCATTTCCCGAACCAGCCTGCGCAAATATTTCGCCTACGGCTTTATCCCCGGCCCAAATGCCCTGTATGCCGGCACGCACAAGCTTGAGGGTGGTGCGAATCTGCTCCTGGACGTCCGCGATCCGGTCCCGCGTCTGCGCCGCTGGTGGACGTTTCGTCTGGAGCCGGACCACGCCCTGGCCTCGGCCCCGCCGGCGGGGGTGGCCGAGCGCGTCCTCACACTCCTGGATGCAGCCGTGGCCCGCCGGCTCATGGCCGATGTGCCACTCGGCATCTTTCTCTCCGGCGGTGTGGATTCCTCGGCCGTAACCGCCCTGGCCGCCCGACATGCTCCGGACATCCGGGCCTTTTCCATCGGTTTTGACGACCCGGCCTTTGATGAATCGGCCAAGAGCCGTCTGGCCGCCAAAGCTTTGGGTGTCGCCCGCCACGAAGCCCGGCTCTCCCTGCAGGCTGCCCTGGCCCTTATGCCCGAGATCGTCGGCCGGTTGGACGAACCCATGGGCGACGTGTCGCTCATTCCCACAGCACTTTTGTGTCGCGAAACCCGCCGCCACGTCACCGTGGCCCTTGGCGGCGACGGCGCGGACGAGCTTTTCGCCGGCTACGACCCCTTTAAGGCCGTGCGGGCCGCCGAGTGGTACAGCCGACTCATGCCCAAACCCCTGCACCGCGCCCTGGCTTTACTCGCAGCCCGGTTGCCGGTGGGGCATGGCTACATGGCCGCCAGCTTTAAACTGAATCGCTTCCTGCGCGGCCTGTCCCAACCGCCAAAGCTCTGGAATCCGGTCTGGCTCGGCCCCCTGGCCCCGGGGGAGGTGGCTGATCTTTTTGCCGAGCCCATCGATCCTGAGGACCTCTACAGCGAGGCCATCGCCATTTTTGAGTCCGGCGAATCCCGGGACATGGTGGATCGCACCATGGAATTTTACACCCGGCTCTATCTGCAAGACGACATCCTGGTCAAAACCGACCGGGCCGGCATGATGCATTCCCTGGAAGTGCGCGCCCCGTTTTTGGATATCGAACTGGTCGATTACGTGCGCACCATCCCGGCCGGGCTTAAATTCCACCGGGGAACGACCAAATATATTCTTAAAAAGGCCCTGGAGGCGGTCCTGCCGCACCAGATCATCTATCAGAAAAAGCAGGGTTTCGGCGTGCCGGTCGGGCGCTGGCTGGCCGAAGGCATGCTGCCCATGGGCGCGCCTTCGCCGGTTGAGGCCGGGCTTGACGCCGCCGCCATCACGGCCAAAATCACCGGACACCGGGCCGGCCGGGCCGATCATCGCCTGTTTCTGTGGAACCTTTGGGTGCTGCGCCATATGGACCTGGGTGGAGGCCGTCTTGCCGTTTGATTCCCTGGAATACACGACCCTTCGGGTGTTGCGCCGGTTCTTTTTTACCGAAAAGCGGCTGGCTGCCTGGGGCAGCCGGCTGCCGTACTACCGCGTCAACCAGGGGGTGGTCGATCCTGTGGCCATTGCCGACGCCTACGCCGCTGATCTCGGCCGCGCGGGTGTGGCAATCCCGGGCAAGCGCATCATCGAAATCGGCTGCGGGTCGGCCAACGGCGCGGGCTATGCTCTCATGGCCCGGGGGGCGGCCTCGGTTATTTGCCACGAACCCTACGCTCGCCACGACGTGGGCCTGGACGCCAAACATCTGGAAGCCATGGTCCTGGCCCATCCGGGCGTTCCATTTTCCAAGGTGCGCCGGGTGGCCACCCTGGCCGAACTGCCCGACGCCGCAGCAGATATCATCGTGTCCAATTCCGTGCTGGAACACGTGGCCGACACCCGGGCGCTTTTTGCCGAGCTGGCCCGCCTGCTCGTCCCGGGCGGCGTCATGCTCCATCGGGTCGATTACCGCGACCATTTTTTCAAATATCCCTTCCATTTCCTGCTCTATCCTCGGTGGGTCTGGAACTGGTTTTTAAATCCCGGCGATCTGCCCCGCTGGCGCTACGACGACCATGCCGGCGGTCTGGCCCTGGCCGGCTTTGACGTGTCGGCGCTTTCCTTTGAGCGTGACGCGCAGGCCTTTGCCGCCGTGGCCGACCGGCTCCACGCCGATTTCAAGCACCGCGACCCTGATATTATGAATATTACCAAAGCGACGTTATTTTGCCTGCGGCGGCCGGGAGGGGCTTTGCCCCTCCTGGACCTCCCCACCGGGGGGCCGCAGGCCCCCCGGACCCCCCCGGCGGGGGGAGCCATTTGCGCTGCGCCTGATGCGGACACCGGGAAACAGACTCCTCCGACTGGTAGAGGCAACTCGTGAGCGCTGCCGCCACCAACAACACCCCGGTAAAAAGTTTTGGGGAAGGGAGAGCGCGAGAGGAAAACCCTTTTTCCCAAAAAGGGTTTCCCTCTCGCAGTCTTCGCCCTCGCAACCTTCTCCTGCTCAATTACGAATATCCGCCCCTCGGCGGCGGGGCGGGCAATGCCACGGCCAATATGGCCCGGGAGTTGGCCCTGTTGGGCCATCGGGTGCGGGTGGTGACGGCGGCCTTTGCCGGGCAGCCCAGGCGGGACGTGGTGGATGGGTACGAGTTGTGGCGTATCCCGGCCGTGCGCCGTCAGGCCGATCACTGCTCACCCCTGGAAATGCTGACCTTTTTAGCCAGTGCGCTGGTTGCCTTGCCCTTTATGCAGGGCCGGTTTCGGGCCGACGCCTGCATCTGCTTTTTCGGCATCCCGTGCGGGCCGGCGGCCTGGCTGCTTAAGGTGCTCTGCGGCGTGCCCTATATCGTCTCCCTTCGCGGCGGCGATGTGCCGGGCTTTCAGCCCTACGATCTGGCCGGTTACCATCGGGCCACCGGGCCGCTGATCCGCTTTTTGTGGCGGGGGGCGGCCCATGTCGTGGCCAACAGCCAGGGGCTGGCCGCCCTGGCCCGCACCAGCGCCGGGGCGACACCCATCGCGATGATTCCCAACGGCGTGGACACGGCGCGGTTTGCGCCTGCCCCTGGGCCGGTTGGCGCGCCACAGGACGGGCCGGCGGCGGGGTCCGGTCCGATGCAGTTGCTGTTCGTCGGGCGGGTGGTGCAGCAAAAAGGCCTGGATGTGCTCCTGAACGCCCTGGCCCTGCTGCCGCCCGGACTGGACTACCGCCTGACTCTCGTTGGCGACGGGCCGTTGCGTCCGGCCCTGGTCGAGCAGGCCGCCCGGCTGGGGCTGGCCGGACGGGTGCGCTTTGCCGGCTGGGCTTCGCGAGAGGACATGCCGGCTGTATTGCGCGCGGCCGACGTGTTTGTTTTCCCGTCCCGGGACGAGGGCATGCCCAATGCCGTGCTCGAAGCCATGGCCTCGGGACTGCCGGTGGCGGCCACGCGCATTTCCGGCAACGAGGAACTGGTGCTTGACGGCCAGACCGGGTTTCTCGTGCCGCCAAACGACGCGAACGCCTTGGCCGTGGTCCTTGCCCGGTTGCTTGGCGACCGGGCGCTTGGCCGGCGTCTGGGCGCTGCCGGGCGGGAACGGGTGGTGGGGGAGTATTCCTGGCACAGCGTGGCGCAGCGGTATGCCGCACTGTGCGGCGGGGAAGGGGTCTAGAGCATGTGCGGCATCTGCGGCTTTGTCACCGATCAGGGCAATCCCGAAACCATGGGCAACATTCTGGCTGCCATGAACGGGAGCCTGGCCCATCGCGGCCCGGACGGCGAGGGGGTCTACCTTGACTGCTTTGCCCAGGGCGGCGGCGTGGCCCTGGCCCATCGCCGGCTGGCCATTATCGATCTGGTCACCGGCGATCAGCCGCTTTTTAATGAAACAGGCCGTCTCGTCATTGTTTTTAACGGCGAAATTTATAATTTCCAGGCGCTTCGCCAGGAGCTTGTGGCCAAGGGCCACGTCTTTGCCAGCCGCAGCGACACCGAGGTCATCGTTCACCTTTACGAGGAGCTGGGGCCGGCCTGTGTGACGCGCCTGCGCGGCATGTTTGCCCTGGCCATCTGGGACAAGGAGCGCCGCGAACTGTTTCTGGCCCGCGATCCCTTTGGCAAAAAACCGCTGTTTTATGCCGCCATCCCGGGCGGGTTGGTCTTTGGTTCGGAAATAAAGGCCGTGCTGGCCCATCCGGCAGTCACGCCGCGACTCGATGCCGAGGCCGTGGCCCACTATCTGACCTTGCAGCACGTGCCCGAACCGTCCACGGGCTTTCTCGGCATAGCCAGCCTGCCGGCCGGGCATACGCTGCTGCG
The DNA here is from genome assembly GCF_009856865.1 of Solidesulfovibrio aerotolerans. Lineage (GTDB taxonomy): Bacteria > Desulfobacterota > Desulfovibrionia > Desulfovibrionales > Desulfovibrionaceae > Solidesulfovibrio > Solidesulfovibrio aerotolerans. The sequence goes on from NZ_WVUD01000004.1 coordinate 76,867, forward strand.
CCGGGATGGCAGGACCCATATCGAGCGGTATTGGCAAATGGCCTACCAGCCCAAGCTGACCGGCTCGGTGGCGTCCTTGGCCAAGCAACTGCGGGAGCGCGTCACCGAGGCGGTGCGGCTGCGGCTGGTGGCCGATGTGCCGCTGGGGGCGCATCTGTCGGGCGGGGTGGATTCGGCCATCGTCACGGCGGTCATGGCCGGACTGACGGATCAACCCGTGCGCACCTTTTCCATTGGTTTTGCCGAGGAGGCCTTTAGCGAAACACCCAAGGCCCGGGCCGTGGCCGAGCGATTCGGCACGCGCCATACCGAATTCACCGTGGGGTTTGCCGAGGCGCGAAGCGTTATGGAAGCGGTGGTCGCGGCCACGGACATGCCCTTTGCCGATCCCTCGGCCCTGGCGGCCTGGCATCTGTGCCGACTGACACGCGAGCACGTCACCGTGGCCTTAAACGGCGACGGCGGCGATGAAATGTTTGCCGGCTACCAGCGCTACTGGCTCGATCCCCTGGCCGACCTGTACGCCCGCCTGCCAAACGCCCTCACCCGCCGGCTGGTCCCCTGGCTGGCTGCCCGGATTCCCGCCCGGGGCGACGTGCCGGTGGAAGCCGACTGGCGGGCGGGCCTTAAGCGTCTGGCCCAGGCGGTCAGCCTGCCCCGGGCCGCCAGTCTGGTGCGCTGGGGCTCGTATTTCTCGCCCACCGACCGTCTGGCGCTGTTGCGCCCGGAATTTTTAAAGGCCGCCGGCCCGGCCGATTCCGTGGCCCTGTACGAATATACCGCTGCCGCCGCCAAGGCCGAAAGCCCCTTGGATGCGTCGCTTTTCGCCGACGCCGCCATTTATTTGCCCGGGGATCTGCTGGTCAAGGCCGACCGCATGGCCATGGCCCATGGCTTGGAAGGGCGCTCGCCGCTGCTCGATACCGAGCTGGCCCTTTTTGCCGCCCGGTTGCCCACGCGCCTCAAACTTCGGGGCCTTACCGGCAAATATCTGCTGCGCCGGGCCTTTGCCAATCTCCTGCCGCCGGGTATCGCCTGGCAGTCCAAACGCGGCTTCGGGCTGCCGGTCGCGGGTTGGTTTCGCGGCCCCTTGCGCGATTTTGCTTCCGATCTGCTGCTTGGCGGGCGCGTGGCCCGCGAGGTTGCCCGGCCCGAGGCCGTGGCCGCTCTGCTGGCCGCCCATGTCGCCGGCCGGGCCGACCACGGCAAGCGCATCTTTGCCCTGGTCATGCTGGAACTCTGGCTGCGCCGCTATTTCTAGCCTTCTGATGGAGTAGGGTAACTGACTGTTTTTGCAGACTGACAGCATCTCGTAGGGTGCTGCGTAGCGTTTCGACATCCAAGAGCACACAGGGCGGCTGCTCCTCGTGCTGTTTTCGACCAGGCCTCCCCTGGCCAGGCCAGACTTGGTCGCCCCCCTGGCCTGGGCCGTGCCGTTCGGCAAAATCCCGGGCCGGGTCTCCCTCGCCCCACAAAAGCATCGCACAGCGAATGTAATGCCCTCAAATAAGGATAGTGCTATCCGTGCCCTTTTTAATGGGGTATAGAAAGCGCGCCGTCTTTATACAGAAATGCCAGAATCATCAGACGCGCATTGCGCGCAACAAACGCCTGGGCAGGCCCGGCGGCGGCCTGTGGGAGCGCGCGCACGAGCCCGGTTTGGGGACAGTGTGTTCCCGTGAGGTGGTGTGGCAGTCTGTTGCGGGCATCAGGGCATTGCTCAAGGTTTTTGCAGGGGTGAAGGTCATGGCGTCCACATCGTTTACGCGTTGGGTGGTTGGTACGGGAATTCTGGTTTGCCTTGGTGGCGCGGCCCTGGCTTGGTATTATTATGCCAAACCACCGGCAACCGTTGACTTTGCCTCAGGAAACGGACGCATCGAGGCCACGGAGGTGCTCATCTCCACCAAACTGGCCGGGCGTTTGGACACGGTCTTGGCCAAGGAAGGGGACGACGTCTCCCTGGGACAGGTGTTGGCCCAAATGGACGTCACGGTCTTAAAGGCCAATCTGCGCGAGGCCCAGGCCGCCATCGGGCAGGCGACGTCCCGCAAAGCCGTGGCCCTGGCCGCCGTCGATCAGCGGCAAAGCGAAATCACAGCAGCTCAAGCTCTGGTGGCCCAGCGCATAAGCCAGTTGGAGCTTTCCGCCAAAGAGGAAAAACGCACCCGGCAACTCTACAAGGGCGATTTCATCACCGGCGAAAAAATGGATGTGGACCGAACCACCACGGCAACCAACAATGCCCAGGTGCTGGCGGCCAAAGCCCAGCTTGAGGGCACCCAGGCCGCCCTGGAGGCGGCCAAGGCCGGGGTGCTCGAAGCCCAGGCGGCCATCGAGGCGGCCATGGCCCAGGCCGCGCGATACGAGGCGGACATTGAGGACTCCACCCTGACCGCGCCCATAAGTGGCCGCGTGCTCTATCGGCTGGCCGAGCCGGGCGAGGTGCTGGGCGTTGGCGGCCATGTGCTGACCCTGCTCGATTTAAGCGACGTTTACCTGACGCTTTTTTTGCCCACGTCCCAGGCCGGCCGGATCGCCCTTGGAGCCCAGGCGCGTATCGTTTTAGACGTTCGCCCGGATGTTTCCATTCCGGCCCAGGTCACCTTTGTCTCGCCCCAGGCCCAGTTTACGCCCAAGGCCGTGGAGACGCACTCCGAACGCGAGAAGCTCATGTTTCGGATCAAGGTCACGATCCCGCCGGACCTCCTGCTGGCCTATGCCAAGCAGGTGAAAACCGGCCTGCCCGGCGTGGCCACCGTGCGCCTTGCCCCTGAGGCACCCTGGCCGGCGGATATGCCGCCGCTGGTTGGCGAGAAGAAGAAGGGCCAATGACCTCCCCCGGCGTTGCCCGGCTGGCCGGCGTGTCCTTGCGCTACGGGAAAACCACAGCCCTGGAGGCCATCGACCTGGAGATCCCGGCCGGCTGCATGGCCGGCCTGATCGGACCCGACGGTGTGGGCAAATCCAGCCTCCTGGCCCTTATTTCCGGTGCCCGTCGCATCCAGACCGGCACGGTCGCCGTGCTGGACGGCGATATGGCTTCTGCGGGCCACCGCAAGGCGGTTTGTCCCCGCATCGCCTACATGCCCCAGGGTTTGGGCAAAAATCTCTATGCAGCCCTTTCCGTCACCGAAAATCTGACCTTTTTCGGCCGCCTCTTCGGCCAGGGGAAAAACGAGCGGGAAGGCCGTATTGCCGCGCTGTTGCAGGCAACCGGCCTGACCGCGTTTGCCGACCGCCCGGCCGGCAAGCTCTCAGGCGGCATGAAGCAAAAGCTTGGCCTGTGCTGCGCCCTGATCCACGATCCCGACCTGCTGATCCTCGATGAGCCCACCACCGGCGTGGACCCCCTGTCCCGGCGGCAGTTCTGGCGGCTTATCCAAACCATCCGGGCCGGGCGTGCGGGCATGAGCGTCCTGGTGGCCACGGCCTATATGGAAGAGGCCGAAAGCTTTGACTGGCTGGCGGCCATGGATGCCGGCCGCATCCTGGCCCAGGGAAGCCCAAAGGAACTGTTGGCGACAACCCAAAAGCCCGACCTGGAAGCGGCCTTTATCGAACTGTTGCCCCAGGCCAGACGCCGCGACCATAAGACCCTGGTCGTCCCGCCGTTTGTGGTCCGCGAGGGCGAACCTCCGGCCATCGTGGCCAAGGGGCTGACCATCCGCTTTGGCACGTTTACGGCCGTGGATCATGTGGATTTCGAGATCCGGCGCGGCGAAATCTTTGGGTTTCTCGGCTCCAACGGCTGCGGCAAGACCACGACCATGAAAATGCTCACCGGCCTTTTGCCGCCAAGCCAAGGGGAGGCCCTGCTCTTTGGGCAAAAGGCCGATGCCCACAATCTGGAAACGCGCAAGCGCGTCGGCTTTATGACCCAGGCCTTTTCGCTGTACAGCGAGTTGACCGTGCGGCAAAACCTCACCCTGCACGCCCAGCTTTTTCATGTGCCAACGGCGCAAATCGCCCCGCGCGTGGCCGAGATGCTGACGCGTTTTGATTTGAACGAGCAGGCCGACACGCTCCCGGACCAATTGCCCCTGGGCCTGCGCCAGCGCCTGTCCCTGGCTGTGGCGGTCATCCACAAGCCCGAGATGCTGATCCTGGATGAGCCGACCTCCGGGGTGGACCCCGTGGCCCGGGACAGTTTCTGGGAACTGCTCATCGATTTGTCCCGCAACCAGGGCGTGACCATCTTTATTTCCACCCATTTTATGAACGAGGGCGAACGCTGCGACCGGATTTCCCTGATGCATGCCGGCAAGGTGCTGGCCAGCGACACGCCGGCCAAGTTGGTCGAGCAGCGCGGCAAGACCAGCTTGGAAGACGCCTTTATCGACTGCCTGGAGGAAGCCACCGGCCCGGACCAGCAGCCCGGCCCGGAACAGCAGTCTGGCAAGGAACAGCAGTCTGGCCCGGACCAGCAGCCCGGTACGGACCGCCCCACGCCACCCCCCTTGCCGCACCAAGCTCCTGCGCAGCCACAAGGTGCCCTTCGCCGCAGCCTGCTGCGCCTTTGGGCTTACGCCGATCATGAGATGCGCGAGATGCTGCGCGACCCGGTGCGTCTGGTCGTTTCCCTGCTGGGCTCGGTGCTGCTGTTGTTTGTCCTGGGTTATGGCATCACGTTTGATGTGGAGCATCTCAAATTCGCGGTTCTGGATCGGGACCAGTCGCCGCAAAGCCGCGACTACATCCAAAATATGGCCGGCTCCCGCTATTTTATCGAGCAGCCGCCCCTGGCCGACGCCGCTGCCCTGGACCGGCGCATGGCCGGGGGCGAGCTGAGTCTGGCCCTTTCCATCCCGCCGGACTTTGGCAAGGATCTCCAGCGGGGAAGGGTGGTTACAATCGGCGTCTGGGTGGATGGGGCCATGCCTTTTCGCGGCGAAACCGTGCGAGGCTATATCGAGGGATTAAATACCTTGTATCTGCAGCAATTAGCCCTTCGTACCCAGGGCGTCGTCACCGGGCTGCCGGCCGCCGGCACGCAGGTGCGCTACCGCTACAACCAGGATTTCCGCAGCCTCTACGCCATGGTTCCCGGGGTCATCCCCTTGATGTTGATCTTTATTCCGTCGATCATGATGGCACTTGGGGTGGTGCGTGAAAAAGAGCTGGGTTCCATCATCAATCTCTACGTCACGCCGGTGACCCGGCTGGAATTTCTGCTTGGCAAACAACTGCCCTATGTGGCCGTCAGCATGGTCAGCTATTTCGGTATGGTGGCCCTGTCCGTTTTTGTCTTCGAGGTGCCGCTCAAAGGCAGTTTCACGCTTCTGACCTGTGCCGCGCTGCTTTTTGTGATCGTTACGACTGACCTCGGCCTGCTCATCTCCTCGTTTGCCAAAACCCAGATTGCCGCCCTGGCCCTGACAGCCATTCTTACCCTTTTGGCCACAGTCACTTTTTCAGGCCTCACCACGCCGGTTTCGTCCCTGCAGGGACCGGGGGCGTTTATCGGTGCCGTGTTTCCGGCCACCTTTTTCCTCAATATCAGTCGGGGAATCTTTACCAAGGCCTTGGGCTTTGGGGAGCTTGTGCCCAATTTTGTGGCCCTGGCCGCGTACGCTCCGGTGCTAACCGGGCTGAGCGTTTTTTTGCTGCACAAGCAGGAGAAGTGAGGATGCGCCATCTGATCAATATCTACCGCCTGGGCACCAAGGAGTTTTACAGCCTGTGGCACGACAAGATCCTGCTGGTCGTTATCTGCTGGGTCTTTACCGGCGGCATCTATGTGATCGGCACGGCCACGTCCCAGGAATTGCACCATGCCCCCATCGCCGTGGTGGACGAGGACGCCTCGGCCCTGTCGGTGCGCATCATCCAGGCCTTTTACGGTCCCTACTTCCAGCCGGCCCGGGTCATCCCCCTGGCGGCCGTGGACGGCGAGTTGGATGCCGGGCGCTCCATCTTTGTCCTTGATATCCCGCCGCATTTTGAACGGGACGTGCTGGCCGGAAAACAGCCCGACATCCAGGTCAATATCGACGCCACCTGCATGTCCCAGGCGTTTATTGGCGCGGTCTACATCCAAAACATCATTGCCAATGAAGTGGCGGCCTTTGTAGCCTGGGGCCAGCAAACGCCACAATTGCCCATCGCCCTGGCCACACGCGTCAAATTCAATCCCAATCTGACCAGTTCGTGGTTTGGCAGCGTGATGGAAATTATCAATAATATTACTTTGCTCTCTATTTTGCTCGTGGGTACGGCCCTGGTGCGCGAGCGTGAGCACGGAACACTCGAACATTTGATGGTCATGCCGCTTTCGGCCACAGAGATTTTGCTGGCCAAAATCTGGCCCACGAGCCTCGTCATCCTCTTCTCGGTCACGGTCTCCCTGTACGGCGTTGTGCGGGGAGCGCTTGGCGTACCCCTGGCCGGGTCTATTCCCTTGTTTCTTTTCGGGACATTGCTGCAGTTTTTCGCCACCGCCTGCATCGGCATCTTTCTGGGCACGATCTCGCGCAACATGCCGCAATTCGGACTGCTCATGATCCTGGTCATTTTGCCGCTGCAAATGCTGTCCGGCAGCATCAGCCCGCGTGAGAGCATGCCGGTTGTGGTGCAGGACATCATGCTGGCCGCTCCGACAACGCATTTTGTCTCTCTGGCCCAGGCGATTTTGTATCGTGGGGCGGATTTCAGTCTGGTGTGGCCGCGCTTTCTCGCCATCGCCGCCATCGGCGTGGTGTTTTTCGGGCTGGCCCTGGCGCTTTTTCGCCGCAGTCTGGCCCAATCCCGGTGACGGGGAGGCCGCAACAGCTCAAAAACGGACGCGAACGCCCGCATGGCCGGCCGGGCCTCCCACGGCAAGCGCATCTTTGCCCTGGTCATGCTGGAACTCTGGCTGCGCCGTTATTTCCAGCCTCCCCCCTTTTCGCCGATCAGCCAATGAGGCAGAATGGACCCTTAACAAAGGAGCCCGCCATGCCCTCTGCTCTGCGTATTCTGGTAAGCGTTGCCCTGCTGTGCGCCGTGTCCGGCGTCGCCCAGGCCAAGGGCGGTCCGCGCTGCTATTTCGTCGACGGCTATGCCGCAGCGCAAACCCGCGAACTGCTGGCCCAGGCCCAAAGCAAGATTGATGTCAACGACGAGGCCGGTCTGACCGATCTGCGGGCTTCGGGCCAGGTGCTCATGCCCCAGGGCAAACCGGCCGAAAACGTCCAGTGCGGTGCTGATGGCCTGTGCCAGGTGACGGTCTTTGGCAAGCGTTTGTGGATTCTTAAAAACGGCTTGCAGTGCCAGTAGGGTCAGGCGGTGTGAAAACGGGGCTGCTCCCGGCACTGTGGCTTTTCTTGTCTTTCGCAGTGAAATGCACCTGTTGCTTGATCCGGTTGGTCTTGCGCGCCGGGTCGGCAGTGTTCCTGTCGCGGGCATGTCTTGCGTACGCAGAGCGCGGCCGGGCCGGAAAGGATGCCACAAGAAGCACTGAAAACGTTCGGTCGGGTGTTGACGCTCCACTGGTTGTGTGGTGTCTGTCTGCCAGGGAAGGCCGAAGCAGGGCGCTTTTTGCGTTCTGGAGTCCGGGGCGGCGTTTTACGGCTGCTTGCGGCAGGAAAGTGGCGTTGTTGGGAAATCCTCCAATCCGTGGCTGGTGTTTTGTCCGTGACGCAGGTTAAAACAGTTCTTTATATCGTGGATGCACTCAACGTGGGTGGTGCCCAGGAGTTGCTCGTCCAGTTGGCGCGCCATACCGCGCCGCAGTTCCGTACGGTGGTGTGTTCCCTGCAAGACGATCAGGCCATGGCCGCCCGGCTTGCCGCCGCCGGGGCCGAGGTTGTCGTGCTGGGGCTGACACGGCCCTCCATCCTGCGGCCGGGACAATTCCTGGTCAGCGTCGTGGGCGCCATACGCGGCATCCTGCGACTGTGCGCCCGGGTGCAGCCCGATATCATCCACTGCCATCTGGCGGATGCCACGCTGCTTGGCGTTGCCGCCTCGCTGTTTCTGCCCGGTGCCAAGGTGTTTATCACCAAGCATACGCCGGTCCTGGCTCCCGGCCGCTCCTGGCTGGATTTTCGCCAACCGCTGCGCAGAGCCGTCCTGTGGCTGGTCTACCGCCGGGCCAGGGCCATCATTGCGGTCTCGCAAGAGACGCGGGAGGCGCTGTTGGACTGCTACCGCCTGCCGCCCGACCGGGTGGTGACCATTGCCAACGGCGTGCCCATCCCAGCACCTGACCAGACGCGCGCCGCAGCCTGTCGGGCGGCCTTTGGCCTTGCCCCCCAGGATGTGCTGGTGCTCAACGTGGGGCGTCTGGTACCTGTTAAAGGGCAGATCCATCTGGTCACCGCCATGGCCGGCCTGTCGGGCGCGCCCCGGCGTTTCGTCCTGCTGCTGGCCGGCGAGGGACCGTGCCGGGAGGAACTGGCCCGAAGCATTGCGGCACAGGGCCTGGGGGAGAGGGTGCGCCTTTTGGGGGACCGCGACGATGTGCCGCAGCTGTACGCGGCAGCGGACATTGTGGCCTTTGCCTCGTTGTCCGAAGGCACCTCCCTGGCGGTCATCGAGGCCATGGCCGCCGCAAAACCCATCGTGGCCACGGCCGTTGGCGGCAACTGCGAGCTGCTGGAAAACGGAATATCGGCCCTGCTCGTGCCGCCTGCCGATCCGGCCGCCCTGGCCGAGGCCCTGGCGGTCCTGGCCCGGGACGCGCCATTGGCCAACCGGCTGGGGCAGGCCGCCCGGGCCAAAGCCGTGGCCGGGTATTCCATTGAACGGGTGGTGGAGTCTTATGCAGCAGTCTGGGCGCGCTAAAGGGATACGCCGGTTTGTGGCCGGCTGGGGCAAAACCGTGCTTGGCCGGCTGGTGTTCGGGCTGGGGTTGGGCCGACGCCTGCTGGCCTCCCGGGCGGTGATCGTGGCCTTCCACCGGGTGCAGGGGCAGGGGCCAAACGACGCCATGACCATGCCCACGGCGCAATTTCGGGAGTGGTGCCGGTTTTTTCAAAAACATTTCCGGGTGGTGCCCCTGGAAGGCATCGTGGGCAAGCTTGAGCGGGGCGAAGCCTTTGCCGGCGAACTGGCCATCACCTTTGACGACGGCTACCTGGATTTTCAGACCGAGGCCGTGCCGGTGCTGGCCTCCCTGGGGCTGCCGGCAACGGTCTTCGCCGTTTCCGACTATGTGGGCACGGACATCCGGCCCTGGTGGGACACAGCAAAAGCGTATCCGTTCATGGATTGGACCCAGCTGGGCGCCGTGGCGGCCCAGGGCTTTGCCGTGGGTTCCCATGGCAAGAGCCATGCCGCCATGGACGAGCTGACCCCGGCGGCCGCCCTTGAGGAGCTTGTCGTTTCCAAGGCGGTGCTGGAAGCGGGGCTGGGCCGGCCGGTGGTGTGGTACGCCTATCCATACGGCCATCCGGAGAAAATGCCCGAGGCTGCCCGGGAGTCCGTGCGCCAGGCCGGCTACCGGGCGTGTCTGGGCTACGGGGGCCTTATCGGGCCCCAGGCCAGCCCCTTTCACCTCGACCGAATTTGTGTAAACGACTGGTTTTCCACCCCCTCCCAGTTCGGGGGATATCTTGTGGTTTTGTATCTGCGCCATCTGCTTGGAAGGATTCGTGAATAATATGCTGCAACTTGGAGACGCGGTTCGGCAACGTCTGGAGCAGCGGCCCTGCCGCTGGCTGGTCACCGGGGCCGCCGGTTTCATCGGCTCGCATCTGGTCGAGGCATTGTTGGGCCTTGGGCAGACGGTGGTGGGTCTGGACAATTGCAGCGGTGCCGCGCTGGCCAAGCTGGACCGTATGCGGCACCGCGTGGGCGAGGACGCCTTTGGCCGGCTCACCATTGTGAACGGCGACATCCGCGATCTGCAGTGCTGCCGCCAGGCCATGGACGGTGTCAACCTGGTGCTCCACCAGGCCGCCCTTGTCAGTGTGCCGGCGTCGCTTGCCGATCCCGTGGCCTGCCATGCCAACAACGTCACCGGCTTTTGCATGGTCCTTGAGGCGGCCAGACAGGCGGGCGTGCGCCGCGTGGTCTATGCCTCGTCAAGTGCGGTCTACGGCGACGATTCGGTTTTGGCCAAGGATGAAACCATGGCCGGTCAGCCGCGCACGCCCTATGCCCTCTCCAAGGTCGTCAACGAGCACTACGCCGCCACCTATGCCCGCTGCTACAACCAGGACGTGGTCGGGCTGCGCTATTTCAATGTGTACGGCCCCCGCCAGACCGCAACAGGGGCCTATGCCGCCGTTATACCGCTGTGGTTTGCGGCGTTGTTCCAGGGGCAGGAGCCGGTCATCTATGGCGACGGCAGCGCCACCCGGGATTTCTGCTTTGTCCAGGATGTGGTCCGGGCCAATATCCTCGCCGCGCTGCTTGAAAACGTGGCCCTGGCCGGCGAGGTGGTAAACGTCGGTTCTGGCCGGTCCGTGAGCCTGCTTGAACTGTATGCCGCCCTGAGTGAGACGGTCTATGCCCTGTATCCGGACCTTCCCCGGGTGTCGCCGCGCCATTTGCCGCCGCGCGCCGGCGATCTGCAACACTCCCTGGCGGATATGACAAAGACGCAACAGACGCTCGGTTTCATGCCGGAAGTCTCCTTGCGTCAGGGGCTGGCCGTCTCGGCCAGGGCGTATTTCGGCGAAGAGGGCACGACCGGAAATGTATAATGCAGTTCTGCCCGTCAATAGGCAAAGACTCTGCGGCTTACGGCGTAAAAGGAAGGAACGCGGCCTGATGCGATCGTAAAGTGGAGTTATTTGGCCGAAAAAAGAGTCGATATAGGCTGTGGCCTGGTCGTTGGCGTGTCTTTGGGAAACAGGTGATGGCGTTAACGTTTTGGAGGGGGGGCTGTTTGGAAATTGCGACCAAACCCGGAGTTGTCGGTTGCATGATTTCATGAATCGAGCTACATGGTAAGTGTGTCACACTAGGAAAAAATTATTCGCCTTGCCACTCCTTACGGTCTATTCCGATATGAAGGTTGTCCAGTGTCAAAAATAGACGGCCAGAAGGCAACAGAAAAACTCCTTGGCATGGTCCGTAACGCCGGTCCCGGAAAGGAGCAACGCCTTTTCCGAGTCGTGCCAAACGAGTTTATGGATGCGGCCTCCAACGAGCTGGGCCGAAGCAATGCGGGATTTTGCAGTATTGCACCCTCAGATCGCTCCCTTGCCCGACTCAAGTCCCAGCTGGACGCCATTTGGAGCAATCTTTTGCTGACGCAAGGGAAAACTCCCCGCAGCGTTTTGCTGACCTCCGCAGCAAAAGGCGAAGGTGTCACGTATGTGTCGGAGCGTCTGTGTATCTATCTGGCCCAGACCTATGGGCATAAGGTTTTGTATATCAACCTTGCCGATTCTTTGACATACGAGCAGGCTCCCGTCGAACTGCCGCCCGAGGAAATTCTGGACAGGCTGAGTTCCAGTCAAGGCATAAACAGCCTGACCATGGCCTCCAGTATTCCCGGCCTGTGTGTGTTAAGCCTCAATCTCTCCAGAAGCCAGCATGCCCTCCCCTGGCTGTTGCCGCAGCGCAACGTGATGGAGATGCTTTTGGACCACGCCCGGCAACATTTCGACATTGTCGTTTTCGATGCGGAGTCCGTGTTGATGGCTCCCTGGACCGCCACCATCGCCAAACCCGTGGATGCCAATCTCCTGGTCTGCCGTTTCGCGGTCACCCGGCGCGAACTGCTCAATGCGCTGCTTGATGCCTTCAAGGCGGCTGGCGTGCGGCCCCACGGCATTATTTTAAATGCCAGGCGGTACAGCGTGCCGCAGTCGCTCTACAGACTCCTGAAATAAGAAGGGGTGGGACGGACCATGGTCGTGCGAGGGGTCTTGTGCGTCGTTGGCGTCCGCACCCTCGGCGGTGCCCAGGATCTGCTGCTGTTGACCCTGCAAGCCTCGCCCGAGAGATGGTCGCCCTGTGTGCCCGGCTCATGGGGATGCCGCGTCGTAACCGTGTGGGAGCCGCATGGGCCAGACAGACTGCAAGCATGACCTGATCGCCGTGACCGGCACCCGTGGTTTCCCGGCAACCTGGGGCGGTGTCGAGCGCCAATGCGAAGAATTGTATGCGCGTCTGGCGGCGATGGGTTTCAATATCCTCGTGTATGCCCGCAGCGATTACGTCGGGCGCGACGTCACCAGCCATCGGGGGGTGCGCCTCAAGGTATTGCCAGCCCCGCGCTCCACGCATTTTGAGGCCCTCGTCCACACCTTGCTGTCGGTGCTGCATATGGCCTTTGTTTCCCGGCCGCGTGTGGTGCATTTTTACTCGCAAGGCCCGTGCCTGCTTCTTCCGCTGGTGCGGTTGCTGCTGCCCCGGGCCACGATCTTTTTCACGTGCGGCGGCCTGGATTGGCAGCGGCGCAAATGGTCCCGGCCGGCCTCCCTGGTGCTGCGGCTGGGGGAGTGGTTTTCGGCCCGCCTCACCGATGTCCGGATTATGGTGTCCCGGGAACTGGCCCGCTCCTATGGGGAGCGGTTTCATTGCCGCTGCGAAGTCATTCACAACGGCGTGGCCGTGCCGGTCCCCCCCACAACGGCCGCCCTGGCGGCCACCCTGGCGGGCCTGGGCTTAACCCCTGGCCGCTACATCCTTTCCGTGGGGCGGCTGACACCGGAAAAACGGGTGGAGGACATGGTGGCGGCGGTCCTGCAAATGCACTCTCCGGCCCGGCTGGTCGTTGTGGGCGACGAGGCGTCGGGGGGCGGCTATCTGGAGCGCCTGCGGCAGGCGGCCGACGGCCGGCCCGAAGTGGCCTTTGTCGGCTATCGGTTCGCTGAGGAACTGGCCGCCCTTTTTGCCGGGGCGCTGGTTTTCGTCACGGCGTCGGAGCTTGAAGGGCTGCCCCTGACCCTGCTGGAGGCCATGGCCTCCCGGATTCCCTGTCTGGCCAGCGACATTGCGCCCCATCGCGAGGTGCTGGGCCAGGACTATCCCTGGTTTTTCCCTGTGGGCGATACAACAGCCCTGGCGGCCCTGCTGGAAACGGCGCTGGCGTCCCCGCAGCAACGGGCGGGCCTGGGAGAGGCGTTGCAACAACGCGTGGCTGAGTCTTTTAGCTGGGACAAAACAGCGGCCGCTGTGGCCGCCCTGTACGCCCGCTCCTTGGGATGCACCGATTCGGGCCAAATACCACCGGTAGATTGCCCATGAATACAAATCGGAATGTTGTCAAAATGTTCATTGCCCTGGCCGCTGTGGGCATCATTGTCATGAACGTTTTGTTGTTGTTTGACTGGCCTGATTTTATAAAGGGACTGATGTAAGGATGTCGCAATCCATTCTTGACGAGCGTCGCAGACTGATAGAGCGTTTACGGACGGCAGCAGAAATTCTCGGCATCGCTGCCGGGTATCTTCTGGCCTTGGCTGTATGTCTTCCAGAAGCGGCCCTGCGGCCCGAGGGAGGGGTGCTGTTCGTCTCCCTGGACATTCTCAGCATCAATGTGCTGGAGTTGCTGGCGCTTTTCGGGATTCACCTGAGCCAGCGCAATGGCCACCGGTCCGCCTCCGACACCGAGCGCCATGGCTTTCTTCGGGAACTCTACTGCCGGCACCGGGAGATCCTCCTGGCCGATGTGATCCTGATGGTGCTTTTTTGGCTTGTCTTCCGGGCGCAGGCCAGACTGTTGCTGTTTATCCTTGTGTACTTGGCCCTGTCGCCGCCGTTGGGAACCGCCTTTCGCTGGCTGCTGTCCCGCCTGCTCCGTTCGGGGCTCTGGCGCCACACCACGCTCAATCTGCTCATCGTCGGGGCCAACGCCCGGGGAGAGGAGCTCTTTACGGAGAGCCGGAATTTTCCTTTTCTGGGATTTTCCGTGGTGGGGTTTGTGGATGACGCCGATCACACCGGCGGCAATGTCACCCTGCTCGGCAGACTGGATGATCTTGATGCCATCCTGCGTGAGAACGTCGTGGATGTCCTGGTTGTCTGCCTGCCCATACGCAGCCACTACGATGCCACCATAGCCGCCATGCGCGCGGCGGAACGCCAGGGCATCTCGTGTGAATCCCTGGGGTCGTTTTTCCCGGTCAGTGCCTGCAAGATGGGTGAGGATGCCGTGGGTCGGGCGATTTTGACCACCTGTCCGCTGCCGCACGGCCATTCGGTGTTCAAGCGGCCGTTTGATCTGGCGGCGGCCAGCTTGCTCCTGCTCGTCTTTTTCCCGGTCATGCTGCTGGCGGCCCTGCGTATCAAGCTGGAAGACGGCGGCCCGGTGTTTTATACCCAGCCCCGGGTGGGCCTCAACAAGCGGATTTTCCAACTCTACAAGTTCCGCTCCATGGCCGTGGACGCCGAGCAGCGCCAGCCGCACCTGGAGCGGGCCAACGAAATGGATGGACCGGTCTTTAAGATTGCCCGCGATCCGCGTGTGACCAAAGTCGGGCGGTGGTTGCGCAAGTACAATATCGATGAGATGCCGCAACTGATAAACGTGTTGCGGGGCGAGATGAGCGTGGTCGGTCCCCGGCCGATGTCGCTGCGCGATTACGGCCGCCTGACCGAGGATTGGACCCGCCGCCGGTTTACCCTCAAACCCGGCCTCACCTGCTATTGGCAGACCAAGCCAAACAGAAATTCCATGACCTTTGCCGAATGGATGACGCTGGATATGCGGTATGTCGAGGACTACAGCCTGTGGGAAGACGTGGTGATATGCTTAAAGACCATTCCGGCCGTACTGCGCGGCTCCGGCGTCTGATGGCGGCGGCTTTTGCCGTCCTCGCCCTGGGGCTTTCGGCCAACCAGGGCTTTGGCCAGACGGTGCTGGAAGATTTGAATGAAGATTCAAAATCGTATGTCCTCACCCTGGCCGGTCTTGTGGGCAAAAACACGTTTCAACAGGTGCACGGCGTGCTGACCCTGGCCTCTTCCCCGCCCGGCTCGCAGCATGCCTACGTCGTGACCATCACGGGCTGGCCAAAGACCAACGGAGAGAACACCTTTGTCTGGAACTCCGAAGACTCACTCATGGAGTCGCTGCTCGGACGGGTCAGCTGCCGCATCGTGCCGTCTGCCTCCAAACCGCCCAATATGCATTTTTTCTATCTCAGTCCGATACTGTTTAAGGGAGAGGGCATGGTGACCCAGCACGAGGGCGAGCGCCTGCGGCAGGTGCGCAAAGAGGCCTTGCCCACCCAAATTACGGCCCAGGCTGGGGAACTGACGCTTAATTTTACCGGGGATCAGGTGACGGGCCGCGTCTGGATGAGCGGCTACGATTTTACGCAAAAGGCCCCGGTGCGCTATCAGGCGAACTTGCAGGGAACGCTGTCCCGGGAACTCCAGCCCACCCCGCGTCGGGGGCGCAATGATTAGGTTTCCCCATGCTTAGGCTCCTTGCCGGGGGCGCGAGGGTTCGGTTTGCTTGGCAGCGGCTCCTTGTCGGAGGCGCAATGCTGCGGCTTTCGCTGCTACGGTTCCTTTGTGCCCTCTCCCTGGTGCTGCTCCATGTCGTGCCGGTGCGGGCGCAAAGCCCGACCCTGGTGCCGGCCGGCTACGGCGGGGGCGGGCGGTTTACCGCCCTGGCCGTGGACCCCACCAACCCCGCGTTGGTGGCGGTCGGCTCGGACGTGGCCGGCTATTTCATCAGCCGGGACGGCGGCGACACCTTTGCCCCACGCGGGGCCGCCATCAAGGGGCTGGCCGTTGCCGGGCTGGTCTTTGACCCCAAGACCGCAGGCACGCTGGTCATTTTGACCGATGGGGGCCTGTATCGCAGCCGCGACAGCGGTGAGACCACCGTCCTTCTGGCCGATCTCGCCTACGCTGACCGGTTTTTCGGCAGCCAGCTTCTGTTGCCCCTGGGCGAACAGCTGGCCGTGGCCACCCGGACCAAGGGCGTCTTTTTGGTTTCCTGGCGGCAGGATGCGCCCGTCGTGACGCCGCTGCCCGGTCTGGCCGGGCGAAAGGTCAACAGTCTGGCGGTGTTGGGAGACGAGCTGTTCGCCGCCACGAACACCGGGGCCAGGGTCTGGCGCGGCGGGCAGTGGCTCCCGGTCAACCAGGGCCTGAGCAGCGGAAAAAATCTCACGGATATGGCCGCCACCCCGGACGCGGGTCTTTTTGCCGTGGAGGAGAAAAGCGGCCTGTGGCGCTACAGTCCCGAGAAAAAGGCCTGGGAGCGCCCCGGCCCGCTGCCGCAACTGCCGCCCGGCGCCAAAGGACCGCTGCGGTTTAAGGCCCTGGCCCTGGACCCGGCAACACCCGGCCGGCTTTTTCTGGCCACCCACCCCGAATACTGGCCCTATCTGCTCTTCGTTTCCGATAACGGGGGCCAGACGTTTTCCCCGGTGGAGGATTTCACCCTGGCACCGCAGGCCCCGCCCAATTATCCCAAGGGGTTGGAATCGGTAGAGGCGCTGGCCTTTGCCCCAAACGGCGCGACACTCTTTCTGGCCGACTGGTGGAATCTGTGGCGCAGCCAGGATGGCGGCAAACACTTTTCCCAACAGCACAAGGGGCTGCAAAATACCGTGGTCAATGCCATCGCCACCCTGCCCGGACCGGAGGAAGCGATTTTTGCGGCCACGGCGGATAACGGGCTCATGGCTTCGCCTGACGCGGGAAAAACCTGGGCCAGGACCATGAACGGCGTGGCCGACGGCCATGTCGCCGCTGTGGGTATCAGTTCCCGCAACCCGGCCAAACGTTATCTGCTGGCCGAGCCCTGGCAGGCCGAAACTGCGGGCGAAACGGTCAGGCTCAATCTCTACCGCAGCCTGGACAGCGGGGCGTCCTGGCAGGCGCTGCCGGTGACGGTGGCGCGGCTGCCCCTGCCCGGCGATTACGCCAGCGGACGGCCCACGCTTTTGACCATTGATCCGGCCGACGATGACGTGGTGTATCTGGGCAGCAACGGCCATGGCCTCCATAAAGTCCGCGTCCCGGCTCTGGCCGACGACCCCGCCGCCGCCGTGACGCAGCTGAGCCGCAGCCTGCCCCGGGCCACCTTTTTTGGCTCCCAGAGTCTGCTGCTTTTCCCGGAGAAGCCCGGTCTGCTCCTGGCCGCAACCGTAGGCGGCGGCATCCGGCGCAGCCAGGACGGGGGCGCGACCTGGGCGGCGGTCACCGACCCGGGCCTGTTTGTTTTTTGTCTGGCGGCCGACCCGTCCCAACCCGGCCATCTCCTGGCCGGACTGCCGGAGAAGCGACTCCTGGAAAGCCGGGATTTCGGCCAGACCTGGCAGGAGCGGAACCTGCCCGGGGACCGGCCCCCGGCGCTGGCCGTCCAGAGCATCGCCTTTGACCCGGCCCGGCCCGGCCTCGTGGCCGTGGGCACGGCGTCGTATGATCTGACGCCGGGTGAGGGCGTGTATCTGAGCCGCGACAGCGGGGCGACGTTTGCCCGGGTGGCGGCGGCCATGGCCCCGGTAGGTGTTACGGTCCTGGCTCCCGGCCCGGACGGACTGCTGGCCGGTTTTAACGGCCTGGGCTTATGGCGTCTGGACCTGGGGCGGTGACCGCCATGGCTGCCGACAAACCACGCGTCCTTGGGGTGCTGGTCTCCACCCTGGCCATTGGCGGGGCGGAGCAGCTCCTTTTGGAACTGTGCCGCCGCCTGGACCAAAGCCGCTTTACGCCGCGCCTGTATTGCCTGGGGGCTCTCGGTCCCATCGGCCAGGAGTTGGCGGCGCTCGGTATCCCGGTGCGCGCCGGCCTGGGTGGCGGGGCGGGGAGCATCCTGCGTCTAACCCGGGTGTTTCGGCAAGACCGGCCCGAGGTGCTGCTCCTTATAAACCACCGCAATTGCCTCTTTTACGGCGTCCCGGCCGCCCGTCTGGCCGGTGTGCCGGTCGTGGTCAACTGGCAAAACGAAACGTATAAGCGCCATCCCTGCCACGAAGTGTACATGTTTTTGCGCCGGGCCATCGTATGGGGCCTGGATGCGCTGGTTGCGGCCTCCCGGGGCCACGCCGGCTATCTGGTCGGGGTGGAGGGTATCCCGGTCCGAAAGATCGCGGCCATTCCCAACAGCGTCGATTGCCAGGCCTTTTGCCCGACCCTCGGCTCAGACGCGGCTAAAGAGCGCCTGGGCATCCCAACCGGGTGCCATACTGCGGGCATCCTGGCCGCCCTTCGCCCGGACAAGGCCCATGATGTCTTTCTCCAGGCTGCCGCCCTGGTGGTGGCCGCCGATCCGGCCACGCATTTCGTCATCATCGGCGACGGGCCGCAGCGGCCTTTTCTGGAGGCCCTGGTCGCCCGGCTGGGGCTTGGCGGCCATGTGACGTTTTTGGGCTTTCGGCGCGATCTGGCCACCGTGCTGCCCGCCCTGGACGTGGCCGTCCTGTCGTCCCATCCCCAGCAGGAGACCCTGTCCGTGGCCGCCCTGGAAGCCATGGCCGCCGGCATCCCTGTCATCAGCACCCGGGTGGGCTTTATGGACGAGATTGTCCTGGAGGGTGAAACCGGCTGTCTGGTCCCGCCCGGCAACCCGCCGGCCCTGGCGGCGGCCATGCTGGAGCTTTTAGGCGATGACGCCAAGCGTCTGGAGATGGGCCGCGCGGCCTGCCGGCTGGTCCGGGAGGGCCATTGCCTGGAAGGCATGGCCCGACGTTTCGAGGCGCTTTTTGACGAACTGCTGGCCGGGCGCAGTCCCCGGGAACGGTTGTGCCAGCTCGCCGAGCGCCGGATCGCCCTGGCGCTGACCTGGGCCGAGGAGGGCCGCTGGCAGATGATTGACACTTTGCGCCGGCATCTGGCTGCGGTGGAGATCATCCGCTTTGATGCGCGCGGGCAGCAACGCCTGTCGCGGCTGGGGCGCGCCAGCGCCTGGACCCGGGCCGTGCTGCTGGCCGGCCTGACCTTTTGGCGTTCCTGGCGCTTTGACGTGGTCCTGTCCTGGTCCATCACCCCGGGCGTGTGCCTGGGGCTGCTGCTGCGCCTGCTCCCGGCCAGGTGGCGGCCGGTGCATGTGATCCGCGATTTCCACCTGGATCTCTCGCGCCCGGGCCTGGGCTACCGTTTGCGACTGGCCTTGCTGCGGCTGGCCCTGCCCGGCATTGACGTCTTGTGGTGCACCTCCGAGCCGGAACGGGCCACCTATGCAGCCCTTTTGGGCCGCCCCCTTGAGGCCACGGCCTTTTACCCGGACGAGCCGCCAAGCCAGTTTCTGGACCGGCCGGACACGCCGCCCGGGGACTATGTCTTTGCCTACGGCAACAGCGACCGGGATTTTGGCAGCCTGCTGGCGATTGCGGACAAGGTCGGCCGGGAGATCGTGATTTTGAGCCAGGCGTGCGCCTTTCCCGAACAGCTCCCGGACGGTGTGCGGCTGATCCGCAGCCGGGTCAGCGAGGAAGCGCTAATCGCGCTGATCGAGGGCGCGGCCGTGGTGGTGGTGCCGACCGGCAACCGCACCCTGGCCGCCGGGCAGAACGTGCTGCTCGAAGCCATGGCCCTGGGCCGGGCCGTGGTGGCGGCGGCCAATGTGGCGGTGTGCGCCTATTGCGAGCCGGGCGAGGGTGTCCTTTTTTATGAGCCCGGCGACCGGGCCGGCCTGTTGGCGCAGTTGCAAAGCCTGCTTAATAATCCGCAACAGGCCCGGGCCATGGGACAACGGGGCCGGGAGCGGGCGCGGGAGCTTCTTGCGGCCCAGCCCGGCCTTTTCCTGGAGCTTGTGGCCCGGGCGCTCAAACAGGCCGGGAAATAGACCCGACCCCCGGGTGCTGCCGACCGGTCTTTTCCTGACGGCGCAGGCACCAGTCCCGGCGGCCGGATTGGCCCGGCCTCAAACTACCGCAGCCGCGCGAGCTTTTCCCCGGCCAGGGCCAGAAAATAGCGGCCCAGATGGCCGGCGTTTCGCACCGGGCTGCGCAGCACGCTGAACTTGTAGTTGATGCTCATCTGGCAGGAGCAGCGGTTGCAGACGGCCGGGAATTTTCCCTGGCGGATGGCGTCCCGGGTCGGCCGCATGGCTTCGATGACCGCAGCCAGGGGCTGCTCCAGGATGTTTCCGGCCGGGCCGAGCAGGGCGCAGGGCAAAACAGAACCATCGGCATCCACAAAGAGCTTGGTGGCGATTTCCAGACAGGAAAAATCATTGAGGCACTGGCGCATCCACAGGCCCGATTCGTCTTGGCAGTGTTGGAAATACTGCTGCATCCAGGGCGCGACATGGGGGATGTTGGTGCGGACCTTTTCCTGTCTGGCCAGGCCAACAAGCGCCTTGAAATAGTCCGGCAACTGCGCCACCTGCTCTTTGGTCAGAAGCATGTCGCTTTTGTCGGCGGCTTCCACGTTGTGGTAGTTGTTCCAGAGGTGGAGCGGCTGGAAGTTGATGTAGTCGACGTTATTTTCCTTGGCAAAGGCGATGACGCCGGGAAGGTCGTCGTAATTTTGCCGGCACAGCGTCGTGTTGATGTTGACCTTTATTCCCAATTGCTTGAGCAGGCGGATGCCGTTGGTCGTCCGCTTTAAAAAGCCCTTGCCGCCGCGCAGAAAGTCGTGGGTTTCTTCGCGATTGGACTCCACGGAAATGTCGATCCACTGGGCTTTTTGCAACAGGGCCAACTGGTTGGCCGTGCATTTTTCCAGGAGCAGGCCGTTGGAGACCATGGAAAAGGTGAGGCCAATCTCCAGGATCTTTTCGATCAGTTCCCAGACATCCCGGCGAAACAGCGGCTCTCCCCCG
The DNA here is from genome assembly GCF_009856865.1 of Solidesulfovibrio aerotolerans. Classification (GTDB taxonomy): domain Bacteria; phylum Desulfobacterota; class Desulfovibrionia; order Desulfovibrionales; family Desulfovibrionaceae; genus Solidesulfovibrio; species Solidesulfovibrio aerotolerans. The sequence continues at coordinate 97,478 of NZ_WVUD01000004.1, forward strand.
GAAAGATAGATATGGGGGATGCCGACGGCTTTGGCTTCTTCAAATAAGGTGAACAGCCGCGTTTGGGCCAGTTCCCGGCTTGCGTCGAGATTGTAGGCTTCGCAGTAGCGACACCTGGAATTGCAGCGGCTGGTGATGTTGCAAAACAGGCAGTCATAGCCCAGCTCACCCCGTTCATACCGCCTAATCTGATCGACCGCATTGATGATCCTGCGCACCATACGCTGTGTTCCTTTCGGGTTTGCCGGGCCTGATTGGTGATTCGGGGCGGGCTCAGTTTCGGGCCGCCCGCCTGGGGATGACCAGATCCAGGCACCAGCGGATCTCGCTATTGCGGGAGAGGAGCAGACTTCCCAGGAAGGCTGCTGCGAAAACCAGCGCCGCCAGCAGAAATATCCACAGTTCCCCAAGGGCAAGATACCCCAGCCCGGACTGGACGGCAAAGGCCAGTCCGGTGGCGAGCAGCGTGGCACCCGCCACTTGCAGATAGGGGGCCAGGGTGGGCAGCTCCCGGAAGACGCCCAGGGCGCGCTGGATGATGGCCATAAAGATGGTGCATGTCAGGGCCGTGGTCACGGTGGTGGAGATGGCAATGGCCTGGGGGCCGCCGACCAATCGGATAAAGAGCAGGTTGAAAAACACGTTGAGGCCCATGGTGACGATGCCGACGAGCATGAGGGTCTTATTTTTGCGCAGGGCCGTGAAAAAGACGCCGTTTAACACGGCATACGAGGCGAAAATCATGCCCACCGCGTACCAGGCCAGGGTAAGCGCCGTGGCCTGGGCGGCTTCCCGACCGAAAGCTCCGCGCTGCAACAGCACCATGACGATGTCTTGGGAAAACAGCAGCACAAAAGCGGTGGTCCCGGCCGAGACCAGACACAAAAACAGCACCCCGCGCCAGAACACCTGACGCAGGCCGGCCGTGTCCCGGGCTTCAGCCTGTTCGCTGATAAACGGGAAAATGGCCCGCGCCGCGGCAATGACGAACAGTTGCAGGGGCAGATCGTTTATGCGGTAGGCGTAGCGCAGGGCCGACACCGAACCGGGCGGCAGTTCGGTGCTCATGACCTGGTCAAAGAGGATATTGGAATTGACCACCAGCCCGCCGACCACCAGCGGCCAGACGAGCAGTCCGAATTCCCGCAGTCCGGGACCGGCCGGGGCGCGCGGCAGGGTCAGGGGAAACGCCGGGCCGCGAAGGGCCAGGGCCATGACCAACAACTTGGCTGTGGTGCCCAGGAGAAAACCGATGGCCAGGGCCGTGACACCCCGTTCGCCGAAAACCGTCAGGACGGCGATGATGGCCAGATTGATGGCGAGCTGCGCCCCGTACAAGGCGGCAAAGCGTTTGTTGGCTTGCAGCACCCCGGCCAGAACGGCGGCCCCGCCTTCCAGGAAAATGAGCCAGACCAGCAGGCGCACCAGGGAATTGCCAAGCTGCTGCTCGCCCACGGGAAACCCATAGCCGATAACGGCCATGATCGGTGCCGACCAGACATAACACCCGAAGCTCAAAGCCAGCATACAGAGCAAAACGGCCCAGCCCAGGTTGGCCAGATTGCGGCGCAACACCAGCGGGCCGCGTCCCTGCCAGGTCATATAAAGCGGCACCAGGGCCGATACCACGGCCTGCCCGAGCAGCATGGCCAGGATGGCCGGGAAGGCATAAGCGACGTTAAAAACATCCAATTCGCTGGACACGCCGAAGCGGTAGGCAAAGAGCATTTCCTTGCCAAGGGCCAGGATTTTGTCCAGCAGCGTCAAGCCGACGATGATCAGGGTGGAACGGCGGATGCCGTCCATGACTTCCAGACTCATGGGCGGCGTGTCCCGGCCGGCCCGGGGCATCCGGCGCGCCTCGAAATTGGGCCAGAAGTGCGGGTGGCGGCGCTTGGTCCGGCCGGCGGCGTCGCCGGGGGCGTCAGGCGGGAAGACCGCATTACAGGCTCGCGTCCAGGAGGTCGGGGCGGTCCAGCAGCAGCGCGGCCAGACCGGCGAAGGAATAGGTGGCCGTGTTGGTGAATGGACAAAGCGAGGCCTCGACAAAGATGTTGTTGACCAGGGTCACCGTGACCCCGAGCGTGAGGAGAATGACGGTGTTGGCCCAGGTATTGCGCGCAATGCGGGGATCATCGGCCAGGGCATTGAGCCTTCGAAACACGGTGGCAAGCAGGCACAGGTAGACGACAAGTCCGATAAATCCCAGTTCGGCGGCCATGCCGATGAGATGGTTGTGTTGATTGTCCTGAAAGACTTCCGGTGCGTCGGATACGGAAAAGTGGGCCAGTCCCACCCCGAAAATGGGGTTTTCGCTGATCAGGCGCAGGGACTTGGCGACAAGTTGGAAGCGGATGTTGACTTCTTCAAGCTGGGCAATGCCCCCGGCCTCGCGATTTTGGGAAAACAGCCGCCCCGAGTTGGCGAGAACCCCGACCAGACAAAGGGTGATCAGCAGGGGTGTGAGCTTCCAGGTCGGCGTTTTGGAGCGATAGAAAAAGAGGAGGGTGCCCAGGGCGAGCAAAAAAACAAGATAGGCCGAACGGGTGGCCGTAAAAAAGATCCCCACCCCGGAGAGTGGCATGAGAACAAGCAGCAGAAAGCGCCGCAAAGGGCTGACCAGGGGCAGGAGGAGCAGGCCGGCAACAAAGCAGACGGTCATGGCCAGGCCGTTGAAGGCGGCATTGAGAAACGGCCCGCGCGACCGGTCAAGGTGCAACAAAATGGTTTTGTCGGTGATATAGGCGGGGAATATCAAGAAATTGACATTGTAGCGCTCAAAAATTGCAGTGATGCAGAGGTAGACGCCGAGCCAAAAGAGGGTGGCCAGTAAAATTTTGATGCCTTGCGCATTTGTAAAAAAGTATCTGATAAAAATGAAGGCCATGAACGGTTCAAAATAGCCTGTAAAAAAAATGTACCAGGGCTTGGGCGTGTTGGGGTATTTTGAGGCAAAGCCGTTTATGGCCATGGATAGAATGCACAGCAACAGGAAAAGGACCATCAGCAATTCGATCTGACGCCCTTTGGGGAATTGTACGCGTCTGAAAAAGAGGAGATAGGCGGCGCTGGCACATAACAGCGCAAAGGTGAAACGCTCGATGGAAAGATCGAAGAGTCCTGGAATTTTGAGCGTATAAAAATACGTGTTGAACACAGCAACAGCAACAATCCAGAAACTGAACAGCACCGGAAACAAGTGACACTGCGTTGCCGACATGTTTTGGGTCGACTGCTTTTTCACGAGGAGCATCCCCATAAAGCCGCCAGGGCCAAGGCGGCCACTGTGCATACCAGGAGCATGGCCTAGGTTTCCGTATGGGGAAGGGAACCCAGGAGCGGCAGATCACACCAGCGGTCAATATCTTCGGGCGTTTTGATGCTGTGGTCGAAATAGTCCAGGGTGAACGCGGTGGACAGGCCCAGAAACAGGCCCAGGAACAATCCCAGGATGACCAGGCCGAACCGGTTGGGTTTATACGGCGTGCTGGGGATGGTGGCCGGATCGACCAGGGTAACGATCAGGTCGGGCCGGGACAGCGAATTGGCCTGGCGCGCCTGCTCCAGCTTGGCGCTGGCGTCGGCGTAGGCCCCGCGGGCCAGTTCGTAGTCGTTTTTCAAAAAAGCATAGGTGGAACGCAGTTGGGCCGTGGAGCGCAGGGAATCCTCTTGCAGGGCGATGGCCTGGTCCAATTCCTCCAGCATGCTGTTAAGGCCGGCGGCCTGGATGCGTTTGCCCGCGATATAGCGCTGTGTCTCGTTTTGCAACAAGGTGATGTCGGCCTGGAGTTCCTGCTTGAGGCGCAGGAGTGGTTCGTACTGCGGCGTGAACTGCGTCTCCATTTCCTGAATTTGCATCCGCAGTTGCGCCACTTTATAACTGTAAGCGGTGATGGCCTTGCCGCTGCCTTCCATCTCGGGAAGGATCGCCGGCCCATGGTTGGCGGACATGCTGGCCTCAAGATCGTCGATGGTCTTCACCAGGGCGACGTAGTCTTCGCGAAGGGATTGGCGCTTTGTCTGGGCCGCATTGAACAACGTCTTGGTGCCGTTCTCCGTGTTGCCTTTGTTGCTGTCGAGATTTAAAATATCGACCATCTCCAGAGCGTTGGCGCTTTCAAAATCCTGAAGGAGTTTGGCTTTGGCGTGCATGGTCGCATAAAGACTATCGACCTGTGTTTTGAAAAATTCGTAGGAGTATTCAGTCCGGTTTTTAGTTATTTCGGTAAAGACTTCCTGATAGACTTTGGTGACGGTATTGACGGTATTAAAAGCCATCTGGGGACTGCTGTTGTCATAACTGATGATGAAATCGCTGGTGGCCTCGAAGCTTTCCCCTTTGGGGGGTGTCACTTCAATGTCCTTGCCGAGCTGGGCCACGATCTTCTGGTATTCGGCATCGCTTTTACCTGGAAATAATGCTTCGGCCACGCGGCTGAGCACCCGGTTGGACAGGATCATCTCCCGTTGGCCGGTGAGGATGCGCATGTATTGGTTTTTGGAATCCGTGTAGACGTCCTTTTGCAGGGGATCGATTTGCTGGCTCATGGTGACGGAGAACTTGGACCGGCACAAGTACTTCGACGGCAAGAGCACGGCCAGGGCGAAGAACAGGGCGAAGGTGGCACAGCCGACGGTCAGGATAAGCCTTTTGTGATAGAAAACGATGAAGATCACTTCACGCAGGATGTTTCCTGATTCTCTGTTGGCGTATTTGTCAGACATGGTACTGGCCCTTCCCATTATTGGGTCGTTAATGTCGAACTGCTGCCGTTTCTGAGCGAGGGCGTTATGTCATAGTTGACAGTAAACGAACTGGTGAAAGGCACCACAGCGTAGAGTCCCTTGGTAAAGACCTTGGCGATCACATCGTTGACGTCGTCCAGAGAGCTTTTGGGGACATAGACAATATCGGACGGTTGCAGATACAGGTCGGCATACATCTTTCCGCTATCCAGCAGGCGTTGCAGATCCACCCGGTAGGCCAGGGGCTTGAGCAGGCCGTTATTGCGAATGACCAGGACGTCATGGAGATTGGCGGAACTCTTGAACCCGCCGGCCTGGCCCAGGGCCTGGGCCAGATTGAGCCGGCCCTGCAACTCAAAGACGCCCGGGGCGTTGACCTCGCCGTACACGTAGAGCTTGTTGTTGTGTATTTCGAGCAGGATCAGCGTCACTTTAAGATCGTTGACGTATTTGGCGTAGCGGTCATTGATGGTTTTTTCCAGTTGGGGCACGGTCAGACCGGCCGCGTCGATATTGCCGATGATGGGAAAGCCCACCCGGCCGTCCGGGGTGATGGGGGCGATTTTGCTTTGGCCGCGGGGTGCTGTGGTGATGGCCTTTTTGAGCTCATCAATGCGAATGTTGAATTCTTCCAGACTGACGGTGAGGGACGGCTTTTTGATAAAGGCCGCGTAGCGTTTATTGAGATCTTCAGTCACTTCCGAGATGGTTTTTTCCGCGATTTTCACTTCACCGACAAGCGGCAGGGAAATTTTTCCATCGGCCCGGACCAGCGTGCTGACGTTGAACTGGGGATGGTACGGGAAGGCGATGCTCAGGCGGTCCTGGATGTCGATGCGGTAATCATTGACCGTGATGGCGTGGCTGATGTGATAGACCACTTCCAGCACATCCCCGGCCCCCATGCGATAGGTTGGAATGGCCGGTATGGCTTCCCCGTCGAGCACCTTGAATCCTGGATTGTCCGTCACGCTGGCCGGCGTCAGTTCCAAGGCCTTGGCCTGTTCCAGCACTTGTTGCACGCCGGCCTGATCCTGGACTGTGACAATGGATTCGGGCTGGTCCTTGCTTGATCGGACGCATCCCCAGGAAAACAGAAGGCCAACGGTCAAGACGGCTGCAACAGTACCGGGGATCAGTCGGTTGAACGGCGTGGCTGCGCTGCATTTTCCTGGCGGTGTTGTGGCGTTCATCAGAAGGGCTCCTGGGGCAGTGCTTGGGCGATAGGGCCGCACATTTTGTTTGGTCTCAGCGAAAAACCGTCAGTGTAACCTGGGCAATGCCCTGCCGGCAGTCCTGGTCAGCCCGCTGGGGTGACTTCGTCGGCTGCAGGCGCGACTCGTGGAGACGGAGTTGCGCGTTGTGCTGTTTGACTCGTTTACAATCTGATACTGCACTGTGGCCTCTCGGTTCTGATCCGTGCGGCCCCTCGGTTGTCTCGCGTCTGTAACACGCTTGATTGTTTCTGCCTTTCGTTGCGTCCGGGGCTAAGTCCCGACAGTGGCGACTGTGCCGCGCCTTGCGGCCCCAGGTCGTAAATGGCAACTTTCAAGAAGTGTGCCCAAAAAGGGCGCTTTAGGCCGTGGGCCAAAAAGACGGGTTGGGCGCAGGGACCGGGAGCGCTCGGGCAGGGAGATGCGTCGCACGCACCACACGGGTCTGGGTGGTGTGCTGCGACAGCGCATTTAAGGCGGTTGATTCTAAAAAAACCTTACCAGAGGGTGTTATCGGCCAGACAGGCGGGGCTTGGCCCCAAGCGTGCCAAACAAGGCCAGCAGCTGGGTCAGGTGGGTGTCGAGGGAGCCGGTACGCAGGGCGCGTTCCCGGGCGGCCCGGCCCATGGCGGGCAGGGCTTCCCGCCGGGCCAGCAGCTCTGCCAGTTTGGCCGTCAGATCGGCCACGGAGTCCGGAGCAAAGAGCCGGCCGGTGATGCCGTCCTCGATCAGTTCCGGGATGCCGCCGATGTTGGCGGCCAGGACCGGGGTGGCCTGGAGCGCACTTTCCAGCACGGCCAGCGGGGCGTTGTCATACCAGCGGCTCGGGGCCACGGTAAAAAGCGCCCTGGAGACCAGCCCGGACAGGGCCGGTTCGGCCAGGAATCCGGCAAAGCGGACCCGCCCGGCAAAGGCCGGCCGCACCAGTCCCTTGAGAAAGGCCTCATAGTCGCCCAGCCCCCGGCCGGCCAGGACGAGGTCTACATCCGGGGCGAGATTCTGGAAGGCCTCAAGGAGCATATCCAGCCCTTTTTCCGGGCTTAATCGCCCAAAATAGAGGATGTAATCGCCCTTGTCGCCCGAAGGCGGCGGTCCGTCGGTCTCCACACCCTGGCGGATGACATGGATCTTTTCGGCTGCAAAGCCGCCGGCCACCAGCTTGTCGCGCATAAACGTACACGGCGCGACAAAGGCATCCACCTGATCGTAAACGCCCACCAACCGTTGGAAATACATGGCCGCCCCGCGCACCAGTGAGGCCGGCAGGCTGTTTTTGACGCAGCGATGGGCAATGCCATGCCAGTAGGCACCGGTTATGCACTGCTGGCAGGGGCTGTTGTCGCGCAGCAGTTGGTAATTAAGACACAACAGATGATAGTCGCCCAGGCGCATGACGACCGGCAGGCCGCGTTCCTTGAATACTGTTATCACGCTTGGGGACATATAGTTATAGATGTTTAAGATGTAGCCGAGGTCCACCTCGCCGAGGTCGTCCAGCAGGCGGTGCAGGGCGCGTTTGGCCTCAAGGGACCACACGGCCCGGCCCAGGAGCCGGGGGAGTGCCGTGAGCGCGTCCAGTCCCGATCCCAGGGTGTTGTAATGGGTCTGGCCGGGCCGGCCGGGCGGGGGCAGAAAATAGCCGGCGTAGGGCGACGGGGCGCTGCCGGCGTAGGCCACGCTAAAGGGGATGGCTTCACAGCCGAAGTGGGGCAGGCGCTCCAGCAGGCGAAAGAGGTACTTTTCCGTGCCGCCGTTGACGAAGAAATATTTATTGCAGCACACGATCTTCATGGGGCCTGCTCCCGGGAGCCAGCGGGTTTGGCGCACAGCCAGCGCCCGGCCCACATTTGAAAGTTGTAGAGCAGCCAGACCCGGTCGGTGTAGCGTCCTTCGCCGGCGAAAAAGCGGGCAACGGTCCGGCCAACCTCATCGGGGTCGAGGATGCCGACACGCGTCAGACTTTCCCGACTCAGCGCCTCCCGGACCCCCCGGGCGTGGGGGCCGCGCAGCCAGGCAGCCAGGGGGATGCTGAAACCCTGCTTGGGCTGGCCGGCCAGACTCCCGGGGACGCGGCGGCGCAGCATATCGCGCAGGATGCGTTTGGCCTCCCCGTCTTTGATCAAAAAATCCATGGGGAAGCTGAACGCCAGTTCGGCGATGCGGTGATCCAGCAGCGGGTCGCGGCATTCCAGGGAGGCGGCCATGGAGGCCCGGTCCACTTTGAGCAGGATGTCCTCGGGGAGCCAGAAGGCGAAGTCCCGGCGCATGAGCCAGTCGGACAGGCCGCCGGCCGTGGTCGGGTCGGGCAGATCAAGGGCCGGAAAGGGCGGGATTTCCGGGGCCGCGCGGCCAAGCAGACGGGCCACGGCAGATGCTGGAAAGCCCCGGGCGGCGTAGCATTCCACCACGTCCCGGGGACTATCCAGGGCCAGCAGGTCGAGGAATCGTCCCAGGCGGGCGGCGCGGTCGGCCGCGCGGGCGTTGCGGCTGGCCCCAAGCAGGCGGGCGTCGGCCAGACGCTCCCAGGGCAGGGCGCGCAGGCTGTGGGCCAAGGCCCGGCGCACCAGCCCGGGGATGGGGCTTAAGGCTTTAAAATACCGGGGATAGCGCTCGTAGCCGGTATAGCCGCCAAACTGCTCGTCGCCGCCGTCGGCCGACAGGGCCACCTTGACGTGTTCCCGGGCAAACCGGGACAGGATGAACGTGGGAATGCCCGAGGTGTCGCCGAAAGGCTCGTCATATATTTCGCAAAAATCCCGCAGGGCCTCGGAGGCGATGTCCGGGGTCAGGCGCAAAACCTTGTGGGCCACGCCCAAGTGTCGGGCCAGGGCTTCGGCCTTGGTCGTCTCGTCGTGGTTGCGTTCGGCAAAACCGATGGTGAAGTGGGTGAGGTTGGCACCCAGCTCCTGTTGCAACACGGCCGCCACAAGGGAGGAATCCACGCCGCCGGAGAGAAACAGGCCCACCGGCACGTCAGACACCAGCCGCAGGGCAAAGGCCTCCTTGCAAAGGGCGTCGAGTTCCTCCCGGGCTTGCTCGTAGCTGCCCCGGTAGCTGCCCCGGATGGTGGCGTCGAGGGTAAAATACCGCGTCTCCTGATACGATCCATCCGACCGGATGGCCAGCATGGTCCCCGGGGGCAGTTTCCTGACGTTTTGAAAAACCGTGTCCGGCCCCTCAAAATAGCCGGTCTGGAAGTAGCGGAACAGGGCATCGCGGTTCAGCTCAGGCGCAAAGTCGTTGCGGGCCAGCAGCGCGCGCATCTGCGAACCGAACTGGCAGGAGCGGGGGCCAAGGCTAAAGTAGAGCGGTTTGACCCCCACCCGGTCGCGGCATAAATACAGCGTTTTTTCCGTCACATCCCACAAAGCCAGGGCAAACATACCCAGGAAGCGGCGTACGGCCTCAAGCGGCCCGAAGACGGCGGCGGCATTGACAGCGACTTCGGTGTCGGATGTCCCCCGAAACGTGACTCCCCGGGCTTCCAGTTCGCGCCGTATCGCCTGGTGGTTGTAGATCTCGCCGTTAAAGACCACGACAAAGCGCCCGTCGGCGCTGCGCATGGGTTGGGCCCCCAGGGGCGAAAGGTCGATGATGGACAGCCGTCGGTGGCCCAGGCCGATTGGGCCGTCAAGCACCAGGCCGGCATCGTCCGGGCCGCGCTGGCGCAGGGCGTCGCGCATGGCCAGGATGTCCCGGGCCGTGACGGCCTGCCCGTCAAAACGCAGTTCTCCGCAAATGCCGCACATGGGTGTCTCCGGGAACGGGTGGGGTTGGCTGCCGCTGTGGTCCTGGCGGCAGGCTGCGCTTTATATCTTTAAGAGATAATGAATCCGGGTCAAATCCATCAGCATGTTTGAGTTGGCGAGCAGGGCGCGGATGGCGTTAAAAGGGATGGCGGGGTGCAGCTGCCAGGCGATGGGTTCGATGAAAGGCTTGCTGGTCTGGTCGAAATATTTGGCAAACTGATTGGCGATATACAGGACGGACAGGTATTTGGCCAGGGTGCTGTCGCCGTGATGGGCCTGGGCAGAGGCGGCGGCAGGGAGGTGGTGCGAGCGCGTGAGCGTACACAGCAGGCTGTCAATGTCCCATCGGGCCAAGGTGCTTGCGCCGACGGCGGCGTGTTCGTAGTGCCACAGGAGCGTGTCGTTTCGCCGGCTGTCGGTTGCGACATACGGCCGCAGGCAGGCGGTCTGCTGTTCCTGTGCAGTCGTAAGGATGATGCATTTGCCGATGTCGTGGAAGAGCCCTGCGGTATAGAGGATGCTGGGGTCGAGTTCGGGTGATATGGCGGCGAAGTAGGAGGCACAGGAGGCGCAGTAGGCCGAGTGGCGGACAAGCTGGTGGAGCGTGTCCTGCGTGGCGTCTGTACCCTTCAGTTTTGCGGCCAGAAGCTCTTTGACGACGATGGCTTTGAGCGCTTCGACGCCCAGGCGCGATACGGCGTATTTGATGGAATTTGACTTGTTTGCTGCTGCGTAGAACGCTGTATTGGCAACGTTTATGACCCGCAGGCACAGTATCGGGTCCGAGCCTATGAGTTCGGCTATCCTGGTGATGCTGCCATGATTGTTGTTTATTTCAGTTATCAAGCTGGTGGCATCGGTAAATATGGAACGAAGCTCGACATTATCCAGTTTGTCAATCGGAAAAACGGAGAGATCGCCTGCTGCGGAACAGCTCTCGTCGTAGTCTGAATGCTTGTCGTTGCGCGTCAAGGTGGCAACAAATTGTTCAGAGAAAGCGTGTATCTCTCCGTTGGGGTGTGAAAGGATTTCTTGCGTGCAGATGCCTGTGTCCACAACCGATGCCTGGGATGACGCATGGACGAACAGTCTGTTGCGGTGAGTCAGTTTTTGCTTGTAGGCGTAGTGGATAAGAAAAGTACAGGGCAATAGAAGCATAAGGAGCACAGAAGCGGTGCTCAAAAAGTCTAATTCCAGAATGAAGTCCATCTTTTCAAGCCGATGCTATTTAATAGCAATGCTTTTGCGGCTGATGTCCGCAAATTGGTGGAAAAATACAGACCGGCCGTGTCCCGACCCAGGCGTCGGCCGCGTCCTCCTGGTGAAAACCCCGGGGAAGGCAGGTGCCACGGCAGGGGCTTGGCCCGCTGCTCACGTTGCCCTGCCCTTGTGCGCCAGCAGCCGGTCGATGACAGCCGTCAACTCGGCCAAATCGACCGGTTTGGGCACATACCCGTCCATGCCGGCGTCCAGGAACGTTTCCCGGTCGCCGGCCATGGCATAGGCGGTCATGGCGACGATGGGGATGGCGGCGTTTTCCATACCGGCCTTGCCGGCGCGGATCGCCCTGGTGGCCGCCACGCCGTCCAGACGCGGCATTTGCACGTCCATGAGAATCAGGTCGAAGGGCTGCTGCGTCAGGCGCAGGAGGGCTTCCTGGCCATCGACAGCGGCTTCCACGGCGTACCCGGAGTTTTTAAGCAACCGCGTGCTGGCCATCAGGTTCACGGCATCGTCTTCGGCCACGAGAATGCGCCACGGCCGGTCCTGCCTGGGGGTCGCAACCGGTTGGGTCTTTTCCGGCTGCGGCGCATTCGCCGGCGGCAGGGTGAAGGGCAAGGTGCAATACATCGTCGTTCCCACGCCCTCGGTGCTGTCAACGGCCATGGTGCCGCCCATCATGGCGACCAGTTTGCGAACGAGGGCCAGGCCCAGCCCGGCCCCTTGGAAGCGACGGGAATAGGAGGCTTCGGCCTGGGCGAAAGGCTCGAAGACGGTCTGGAGGAGCTCGTCGGCAATGCCGATGCCCGTGTCGCTTACGGTGAGCAGGATGTGCTGCACGCCGTTGTGCCGGCCAAGGGGGGTGATCTCCACCCGGATGCTGCCGGTCTCGGTGAATTTGATGGCGTTTCCGACTAAATTCAAGAGGATTTGCTGCAGGCGGGACTTGTCCCCGAAAAGTTGTGGCGGCAGGCGTTGGTCGATGTGAAAGTCCAGTTGCAGGCCCTTTTCTTTGGCCTCCCGGGCGAAAAGTTCCAGGATGGCTTCCTGCTGTTCGGCCAGCGCGAACACCGCTTCATGGATGGGCAGTCTGCCTGCCTCGATTCTGGACAAATCCAGGATGTCGGACAGCAGATGCGTCAGGCGCTGGGATGATTTGCGTGTTGCGAGGAGATATTCCTTTTGTTCGGCATCCAGGCTGGTGTTGGCCAACAGCTCGAGCATACTGCGGATGCCGTTGAGCGGCGTGCGTATCTCGTGGCTCATGTTGGCCAGAAATTCAGTCTTGGCCTGACTGGCCGTCTTGGCCCGTTCAAGGGCGGCACGCAGGTCTTCCTGGGCCCGCTTGCGGACAGTGATGTCGATGTCGGAGCCACGATAGCCGCGCAGATTTCCCTGCGCATCAAGCAGGGGCATGCCGCTGGTGGAAAACCAGACGAGGCTGCCGTCTTTGGCCTGGATGGTCTTTTCAAGCCACAGGAAGGCGTCTCTGCGCTCAAACAGGGAAAAGGACGCCTGGGTGAAGGCTTCGCGATCTTTTTCGGGGTGCCAATCAAAAAAATGCAGCCGGCCGACCACCTCTTGCGGGCTGTATCCCAGAACAGAGGTGACGACAGGGCTTATATAGGTATAGAGTCCTTGGGCATCAATCTCCCAGATGATGGTGCGGTTTTGCACGGCGAGTTGCTCATAGCGCAGCTTGCTTTCCCGCAAGGCGGCGTCGGCCCGGTCGCGTTCCTGGGTGCGGGCCTGGATGACGGCGGCCATGGTGTCGAACGACTCGGCCAGTTCGCCAATGGTCCCGGAATACCCGGACAGGCCGGTGCGCACGTCAAGATCGCCGGCCCCAAAGCCCTTGGCCACGGCGCTTAAGCGGCTCAGCGGTGCAATAAAGCCCCAGGTGCCCACCAGCCAGGCCAGAAAAACGGAGAGCAGCAACGAGGCCGCCAGCCAGAAAACAGTGGTCAAGGTCACGGCGTCTGCCTGGGCGATGACCCCGCTTTCCGGGATGCTGACGAAAATATTGAGGTAGGGTGGCGCGTTGCCAATAGCCACGCGCCGTACGGCGAAAACACGGCGAACGCCTTCCGTACTCGTTTCGGTGAAAAGCGCCTCACGATGCGCGGCTTGTATATTGGCCCAAACCGCCGGCGCGATGGGCTGGCCGATGGCGGCCTTGTTCACGGGGGGGTAGCGGGAGAGCCGACGGCCGTCCCGGTCGGCCAGGCCGATAAACGAGTGTTGCGGCAACCGGGCCTGATTAAAAATCAACGTGAAATCCTGCAAGCGCAAGGTGGCGATTAAAATCCCGCAGATCTGGCCGGCCGCATCCCGCACCGGGTTGGCGAACGGCAGCACCGGCACGCCGCTGACTTTGCCCACGGCGTATTCGCCCACGGCAAAAGTGCCGGTGGACAGCGCCTCTTGAAATTCCTTGCGCTCGGAGAGGTTTTGCCGGGTAAAAGGAAGGGCCGAGGCCAGGGCCTCGCCTGTTTGCGACAGCAGGGCGAAATTGACGTAGTTGGGGTTCCCGAGCAGGACGTTGCGCAGAAGCTGGTTGCAAGCGGCGACATCCAGGGCACGCACGGCGTTGTCTTGGGATAATGCCTGCATGATGGTTTGCAGGCGGGCGATCTCGGTTTCCTGCTGATGGGCGTAGTATTCGGCCAGATGGAGTGTGGTCAGGCGGGCGTGTTCGATCTCGTGGTTTCTGCGCTCCCAGCCCGAGCCAAGGACTACGGCCAGCATAGGGAGCACCCCGGCCAGAACGACCAGTATCAAATTGCAGCGAATCGAACTTGGGAGCCTGATCATGCGTCTGTCCTGCGGTGCGATACAGTCCTTTTGCGTGTATGGCAAGGGTTGCGCCGCGCTCCCCGGCCGTGGCTGCGAGGCCTGGGGATGGCGCGACGCAGCGCGTTGCGCAGCCCATTCATTTCCCTCCCTGTAAGCCATTTGGACCATGGAGTCGAGGTGGTGTTGCAACAAAGGCGAACAGGAAGCGACCAGGGCAAAGGAACAGGGGTATCCGGGAGCATTCGTTTGCTCCGGGCGTTTCTTGCCCGGCCCGGGTGTGCGGCGTCTCCCGCCTGTCTTGACGCCGGTTTTTGATGTGATAGGCAACGCCCTTTGGCGTCAAAGGCAACGTCGGCCAATACATAAAAGGAAGGTTGACAGGATGAAGCGATTTAATCCGCACGCGGATGCCGGTCTCGCTGGGGAGGCTGGTTCGATGGTCGAGGCCCCGGCCGGCGCCTGGGTGCGCTACGAGGACGCCATGGCGGAAATTGCCCGTCTCCACAAAGCCCTGGCCCCTATCCTGCGCCATGCTGCGGGTGATGACAAGCAGCCGCCGTTGCGGCTGAATATCGAAGAAACCCGAGTGATTAAAAAGGAAGTGCTGGAGCAGGGCGCGTGGCTGCCGCGCGGGTGACGATTCCGCGCTGCACAAAATAGCTCCCGTCGGCTGTCCTTGCCGGGAACCTGGATCGAAGATGGTCCAGCCGGCCCAGGGAGCATTTAAAACAGGCAATCGAGCAGCGTCGCCACGTCCACGTCGCGCAGGTATTCGCCCAGGGGCACGCCGGCCAAACGGGCGGCCAGGGCATCGCGGTCGTGGGGGCAGCCGAGAAGCCGGTCTTCCAGTTCGGCCACGGACCGGCGGCCGAAATAGTCGCCGTACAGGCGTACCGCTGTGATGCGCCCCTGGACGCTGTCGAGATGGACTTCCACCACGCCGCCCTTTGTGCGGCTGGTTTTGGTGAAGGCGTAGTGCGGGGAAGCGCCGTAGTTCCAGTCGTAGGCCCGGTATTTGCGTTCGGCCAGCAGGGAAACGGCGCTTTGTTCTGCGGCGCACAGCCCCCTGGCTTGCCGGGCACCACCGCCGCAGACGTGGTTCATGACATGGGCCATAAACGCCTCCACGGCCATGGGTTCGGGCAGATGCGCGGCGATGTTGGTCACGCGTTTGGGGATGCTTTTGACGGCCTTGTCCCGGTATTTGACCGGGTCCACCCGCAGCGCGCCGGACAGATCGGCCATGGCTGCGGAAAAAAGCAGGGTGCCGTGGTGGAGCACCCGGTCTTTGAGCACGAACTGGGCGTTGCCGGAGATTTTTTTGCCGTCAATGGCCAGATCGTTGCGTCCCTCAAAGGTGCATGGCACGCCCAGGGCCGCCAGCGCCTCGATGATGGGCGCGGTGAAGCGGCGAAAGTCGATGTCGCGGTCAGACTCGCCAAGGCTTATGAAGGTGAAGTTGACGTTGCCAAGATCGTGAAAGACCGCCCCGCCGCCGGTCAGGCGGCGCACCACCGGGATGGCGCGCTGGCGCACAAAGGCTTCGTTGATCTGTCCCCGGGTGTTCTGGTTGCGCCCGACAATGACGGCCGGGGCGTTGCGCCACAGCATGAACACGTCCTCGGTGCTTTGGCGCAGGAGCCATTCCTCGGCGGCCAGATTGGCGGCCGGGTCCGTGTGGGCGAGTTCAATAAAGCGCATGCAGTCTCCTTTGAGGCCTTCCCGCTGCCCCGACGGTAGCCGCCGGCCGCACCGCTGACAAGACCCGGCCGGCCTGGAGCAGCCCGGGGCCGCTTGAAAAAGGAAACAACGACGGCAAGGGACTGGTCCTGGGGGCAGGGGGTGGCCACCCATGGCCGCAGCGCCAATGGTCAGGGGTTTGTTGGCGGCTGCGGCGTTTGGCTCTCCTTGGCCGGGGCCGCCGGCAGGGTGAAGGCGAACAGGCTGCCCTGGCTTGGCGTGCTTTCGGCCCGAATGCGGCCGCCGTGGTGTTCCACGATTTCCTTGCAGATGGCCAAGCCAAGGCCTGTGCCTTGGGGCTTTTCCGTCAGGGTGTCCCGGTTGCCCAGTTGCTGAAACCGCGAAAAGAGCTTGGGGATGTCTCCGGCGGGTATCCCGACGCCGGTATCACTGACCTCAAAGAGCACCCAGCCCGGCTGGGGGGTGCTGGCGCGCAGGGTTACCGTGCCCCAGGGCGCGAATTTGGAGGCGTTGGCCAAAAGGTTGATGAGCACCTGATGGATGCGGTCCGGGTCAGCCCGCACCAGCGGCAGATCCGGGGCCACGGCCAGGACCAGCCGGGGATGGGGCGGCACGTTGAACAGGGCGGCAGCCACTGTGGCGGCGGCGGCGGCCAGTTCGGCCGGCGCGTGGGCACCGAAGTGCCACACCATATGGCCGGACTCGATCTTGTGCAGGTCCAGGACGTCGTTGATCATCCGTCCCAGGCGCTCCCCTTCCAATTGGATGATCTTTAAGTTCTGGCGAATGCGGCCGGCCTGGGCCGCAAGCTTGGCGTCGTCGGCGGCGGCGGGGAGGAAGTGCTTCTCGAAGTTTTTGGCGATAAGCTTGGCATAGCCCAGAATGGAGGTCAGGGGCGTGCGCAGTTCGTGGGAGACCGAGGACAGGAAGGCGGACTTCATGCCGTCGAGTTCCGTCAGCCGGCGGTTGGCCCCTTCGAGCTGGGTGATTTTTTCCCGGATGGCGTGGCGCATGGCGTCGAAGCTGCGGGCCAGCGTGCCGATTTCGTCGTCGCGGTGCAGCGGGATGGCGGTGTCGAGCTCTCCTTCGGCCAGCCGGTCGGCGCTGCCGGCCAGCCGGGCCAGGGGCCGGATGACGTAGCGGCGGGTGAAGACAATGAGCACCAGGGAGGAAAAGACCACGCACAACAGCGATCCGGCCACGAAGGTCTTGGCAATGTCGCGCTTTTTCGCCTCAACGGCATTGGTCTTGACCTTGACGTAGGCATAGAAAAACGGCTTGGCGTTTTCAAACGCCCTGATGGGCGTGACGCTGACCCGATAGTGGTTTCCGTCCGGCTGGGCCGCCAACGGCTCGAGCTGCGGGTTGTCAACGGTGAACAGGCGCGCATCGATGTCGTCGAGATCCCGGACGTTTCTGCCCACAACCAGCGGATCGCGGGCGTAATAGACGTTGCCGTCGGCTCCGACGACCATGCCATCGACGAATTCTCCCCCGGTCAGTTCTGTCATCATGTTCGCGTCGGCCACGGACTCGTAGCGCAAAAGCTGCCGGTTCATCAAAATGCCCGGCAACTGCACCTTGGTCCAGGCGGCGGCGTCGAGTTCGGCGGAAAACCGCTGGGTGTAGAAATAGCCCACGGCAAAAAAAGCAGCCGTCTCAATGAGGATGACCACCAAGCCGATGGTCAGCGTCAGGCTGTGCTTTATTGTTTTTTCCATGCGGGCGCTTCCGTGCCGGAGTTGTTGCCGGTTTGGGTCTTGACTGCGGGCGGCCTGACTCGGGCGGCTTTGGCCTTGGCCTCGGTCTCGGCCAGGATGGCCGTCAGGGTGTGCGGCCGGGTTACGAAGGCAAGGAAGGCGTCAAGTCCCGCTTCGGCCACGGCCGGCGGCGTGGCCAGGTCGTAGTTAAAGGCCCAGTGCGGGGCGGCCCGGATGACTGCGGCAAGGCGGCGTTTCAGCGGACTGTAGAAGTCCGGCGCGACTTCCCGGCTGGGGGCCAAAGCCCCGGACCCGGCGCTCATTGTCTCCTGTAATCCGGTCGCGGCGAAATACGGCAGCACCTGCTCCGCTGCCCCGACATTGCCGGCCTTGGCCACGGCCAGGACGTCGATGGGGCCAAGGGCCACGTCCGGGACGCCCGGGTCAACGGTCGGGAACACAAAGAAATCAAAGCCTTCTTCCTGGGGCCAGCCCATTTGGCCGTCAAACAGGCCGATGATCCAGGTGCCCATCAGGATCATGGCCGCCTGGCCGTGGAAGACCTGTTTGGCGGCTTCGGACCAGTCGTAGGCCTTGGGCGCGGGGAAAAAATAGCCCGCATCCAACAGCGACTGCCACAGGGAAAAGGCCCGCAATACCTGGGGATCGGTATAAGAGGCCTCGCCGTCCATGAGCTTTTGCCGATACTCCGGGCCGGCCGTGCGCAGCAGCAGATAGTCGAACCAGAACTGGGCCGGCCAGCGTTCCCGGGCACCAAGGGCCAGGGGGGCGATGCCGGTGGCCTTTATCCGGGCGCAGACGGTGCGAAATTCCTCCCAGGTCGTCGGCGGGGAAAGACCCAGGCTGGCAAAGATTTTGCGGTTGTAGAAAAAGGCCACGAAATGCTGGGTGAGCGGCAGGCCGTATTTGCGGCCGTCATAGGTGCAGGCCGCAGCCAGCGGACCTGGAAAAACGTCGTCGAGCCGCGCCTCCTGCCAGACGGTGTCCAGCGGGGCGAGCTGGTCGGCTGCTGCCAGGGACTCCAGCCGGGCACCGGCCCAGTAGGAAAAGATGTCGGGTGGCTGGCCGCTGTCCAGCATGACCCGGATGCCGACCTTGAATGATTCGTGTTCAAAAGCGATGGGTTTGAGATTGTAATGCGGATGTTGCGCATTGAAAGCGGCCGCCATATCGTCGATGCCGCCGCGCAGGGCACCGCTCCAGTAATGCAGGAGGACGATTTTTTCGGAAGACTGGGCTGCCGTTGCAGCGCTTGCCAAGGCCATACAGATGATTATGCAGGACGCAAGAAGCAGCCTATGCGCGCACAGCCACACAATATTTCTGGGATCTCCTGCCAATTCAGACCGCCTTGGAAGTTTCAAAGCACGCTGGAGGCCATCGGTCCTGCCGCAAAGTCTGCCGCTTGCCGTTATCCAGCGCGGGTACAGCCGCATTCCTGGGCGACAAGACCTGGCGACATCCTCTATTATTGCATTCATTCCATGGATGCGGTGAAAAAGCAAATGCGCCACAGCGCGCAATCGGCCCTGGACGACGGCTGTTTCCCGGCCCTGTCTTGTGTTTACCCCGCGCCACTTTTATAATGGCATTTTAGGGCGCATCCCCGCCTGTGGGGGCGCGCCGCCAGCCGACCCAGGAGTAACGCATGTCTGCTGATTGCCGTCTTGCCATGGATGTCCCGTCAGACGTCGGTTTCGCCCGGGTGCTGACCGCTGCGGCCGAGGCCCTGGCTTTGCGCGGCGGGTTTGGCCGGCGGGAAAGCCTGCGCTTCCAACTGACGGTGGAGGAATTTTTCGGCTGCCTGACCGAGACGGTCGACGCCAGCCAGGCCATCCGGGTGGTCCTGACCGGCAAGAAGCATCTGCTGCGGGCGGCCTTTGACTTTGAGGCCGCGAGTCTGTCCCTGGGGGGGCTCAATGTCGTGGCGGCCGCCCCGGCCTGCGCCGCCAGCGAACCGGCCGGCGACCTGGGCCTGCTGCTGGCCGGCAAGGCAGCGGATCGGTTTCATATCGAGCACCGGGGCGAGCGGCGTTTTGGCCTGGAAGCCGAGGTGGACAAGGCCTATCCGCCGGGGGCTGCGGTGCAGGCACCGGCGGCCTATCCGGCTCCCTTTACGGCCCGGGCCGGCAGCGACGCGGGCCAGCTCGCCTATGCAGCCGCCCTGGCCGCCGCGGCCTATCCGGCCTGGCACTGTCCGGGGAGTTTTCAAACGCCCGGCAAATTTGCCGACATGATCGAAGACGGGCAGGTGCGCTGCGTGGTGGCGACCGACGCCGCCGGCCAGCCGGCCGGGCTTCTCAGTTGGACCCCGTGCAGCGACCGGGGACTTTATTTTTCCGGTCCCTTTGTCTTTGCCCCGGGCCAGGACGGCGCGGCCGTGGCCCGGGTGTTGGTCGAGGCCTTTTTGTCCCTGGTCGGTCGGGAAAAATACGAGATCGTTTTGAGTCTGCGCGCCACCCCGGATGCGCCGGACGGCTATTTCGAGTCGCTGGGGGAGTTGAAACTGTGCCGCGAGGACGCCTGCCGGCCGCAGCAGGTGCTTTTCCGCCATCTGCGCGAAGACGCCGGTCTGGCCGTGTGGCGGCATCCCGACCTGGAGGCCTTTTTGCTGGACGCCTACGACCGGCTGGCCATGTTTCGCAACTTTCTAAACGCCCCCTCGCCCACATCCCGGCCGCGCCGGGAGTCCCTGCTCGGGGCCAACCTGGATCGCAAGCGCGACCTGGGCGAACTGCGCACACTTCTGGACGGCGAGGATCTGGTTGACAACCTGCGCCGCCACGTCGCGGCCCTGCGCCAGCGCGGTCTGGGCAACATCTTTTATTACATGGACCTTTCCCAGGAATGGGAAGCGGCCCTGGCTGGGGATCTGACGGCAGCCGGGTTTACGCCCAGCGTCGTATTGCCCCACGGCGGGCGGGGCGATCTGGTGGTGTGGCAGCATGTCCCGGCTGCTTGACCGCGTTCCCGCCTATGTGCGGGAATTTGAGAGCTATGTGCCCAGCCGCCCTGATCCGGTGCTCATGCGCCAGTATGGCGTGACCGGGCTGCATCGCCTCAATAACAACGAAAACGCCCTGGGGCCGCCGCCGCTTGCCCAAGAGGCCATTGCCGCCTTTGACCCGCACCGGGCCGCGATCTATCCCCCGGGCGACGCCTACGATCTGCGCGCGGCCCTGGCCGCCAAGTTCGGCAAAAGCCCGGACCAGTTTTTGGTTGGCAACGGCTCCTGCGAGGTCATTTCCTCGGTGGTGCGGGCCTTTTGCCAGCCCGGCGACGCCGTGGTCACGGCGGATAAGACCTTTGCCGTCTATGAATGGGTGGCCCGGTTTTCCGGTGTCGAGCCCGTGCTCGTCCCCCTGCGCGACCAGGCCATTGACGCCGGGGGCATGCTGGCGGCCGTCACTGCCCGGACCAAGGTCGTTTTTATCTGCAATCCGAATAATCCCACCGGCACCTGGTGGAACCGGCAGACCCTGGAAACGTTTCTCGCCGGGCTGGCCGGCCGGGCCGTGGTGGTGCTCGATGAGGCCTACCGCGAATACGTAACCGACCCGGATTTCCCGGACGGTCTGGAAGTCCTCACGCGCCATCCCCATGTCCTGGTCTTTCGGACCTTTTCCAAGATGTACGGTCTGGCCGGGCTGCGGGTGGGCTATCTGTGCGGCTCCCAGGAAGCGGTGGACATCGTGCGACGCACCCACATCGCCTATTCGGTCAATGCCTTGGGCCAGATCGCGGCCACGGCCGCCCTGGCTGATGACGCCGGCCATATTGCCGCCACCCGGGGCATGGTGGCCCAGGCTCGCAGCTTCCTGCGCGACCTCTTTGATGGGCTGGGGCTGGAATATGTGGCCGGGGAGGGCAATTTCCTCATGGCCCGCACGCCGGTTTCCGACACGCTGCTCTATCGCCGGCTCATGCGCGAAGGGGTGATGATCCGCACCATGACCGGCTTTCGGTTTCCCAACTGGATTCGCGTTTCCCTGGTCGAAGAACCGGCCATGGCCGCCTTTGCTGCGGCGCTTAAAAAGGTGTTGGACAAACCATGACCCTGAGCGAATCCCGGCCGCCTGAGCGGCTTTTTACCTACGAATTCACCGTACTGACCCTGGCCGCCGGATTTGGCTTTTGCAACATCGCCATTTTTTACGGCTTTGCCAGCTATTTGCAACGGCTTGGGGTCGAGGCCGGCTGGCAGGGGGTGCTCCTTGGGGCCGAACCTCTGGCCGCATTTTGCCTGCGCCCGTTTTTAAGCGTGTGGGTCACGCCGCGAAACGCCCTGTCTTTGGCGAAAGGCGCGCTGCTCGGCATGGGGCTGGCCCTGTGTTGCTACCAGTTTGCCCGGGAGATTCCCTGGATTTTGGCGGTGCGCCTTTTCCACGGCGTCTCTTTCGTTTGTCTGGTCAGCGCCGTCACCACCCTTTTGGCGCATACGATTCCCAGAACCCTGGCCGGCCGGGCCTTTGGTTATTTCTCCCTGTCAGCGCTGGTGCCCTATGCCGTCATGCCGCCGCTTATGGAATGGCTCGTGCCGCGTCTGGGGGGCGAGGACGTGGCCTATGCCGTGTGTTCGGTGCTTATTGTGCCGGCCCTGGTCCTGCTGGTCCCCCTGGGGCCGCGTCTGGGCCGCCGGGCCATGGCCGGTGTGCCGGGCACCGAGCGCCCCAGGCTGGACGCCGTGCGCCGCAATCTGGCCCAGCCGGCCGTACGCTTGGTGCTGGGAGCCAGTCTGTGCCTTTTTTTGAGCACCACCCTGGTCTTTTTCTACATGAAGCCCTTTGCCCTGGGCCTGGGGCTGACCGATCCGGGCCTTTTTTTCACTGTCTCCACAGTGGCCTCCATCCTGGTGCGGGTTACGGCCGGGCGGTTTTACGACCGGCTGCCCAAGGTCTGGCCGCTGCTGGCCGCCCTGATCGGGCTGGCCGGCTGCATGGCCGGCTTTGGCGCCACGGGTACGGTGGGGCGCTATCTGGTCCTGGCCGGTGCCTACGGGGCCTGCCTTGGCGTGGCCATGCCGCTCTCCAACGCCGTCATGTTCGAGCGGTCCCAGCCGGCCATGCGCGGGGTCAATATGAATCTGATGCTGTTTATGATGGACGCGGGCTATGTGGCCGGTCCCATGCTCGGCGGGGCCATGCTGGCGGCCGGGGCCGGCTACCCGGTGCTTTTTTGGACATGCTCCGGGTTTGCCGCGCTGTCCGGGCTGCTGGTGGTCGTGCTGGCTGTGGCCCGGCCGGCGAAGTCTAGGGCTGGGGCGTAAGGCGCAGGAGCAGATTGCCGGCCGCCTGCCGGCGATAGGCGGCTGAGGCCCGCACGTCGGTCATGGGCGAAACGGCCTCCCGGATGGCGGCGGCGGCCCGGGTCAGAGACTCGCGATTGAGTCTCTGGCCGGTCAAGGCCGCTTCGGCGGCCGGGAGACGTCGGGCGGTGGGGGCGAGGCTTCCCACCGCGAGGCGGGCCTCGGTCACTGTGCCGGCGGCGTCGGTGGCGATGACGGCGGCCAGACTGGCCACGGCAATGGCCAGGGCGTCGCGCCGCCCGATTTTTTCAAAGTGCTGGAGCGCTGCCGGGGCCGGTGGCGCAACGACCACGGCCGCGATGATCTCCCCGGCCGCCAGGGCGGTGCGGCCCGGGCCAAGCAGGAAGTCGGCCAGGGGCACGACGCGCCGGCCCTTGGCCGAGGCCAGTTCCAGGCGGGCGTTAAGGGCCAAAAGGGCCGGCAGGGTGTCGCCGGCCGGAGAGGCCGTGGCGATGTTGCCGCCAAGCGTCCCCATGGCCCGGATGGGCGGCGAGCCCAGCGTCTCCAGGGCCAGGGCCAGCACGGCCAGATGCTGGCGCACCAGGGGATGGCGGGCCAGCGTCGCATGGCTGGCCATGGCTCCCAGGCGGATCAGGCCGTCACCTTCGGAAATTCCGGCCAGTTCGCCGATGCCTTCCAGCAGGGCCACAGCGCAGGACGCCGGCCCGCGTTTGGCCACCAGCAGATCCGTGCCCCCGGCCAGAACGTGCGCCCCGTCGGCCAGAAGCGGCCACAGCGCTTCCAGGCTGGTCGGGCAATAAACCGCGCCGATCACGATTTTTCCTCGGCCATGGTCTTGGCCGCAGCCAGCACCGCATCCACGATTTTGCCATAGCCGGTGCAGCGGCACAGGTTGCCGGACAAGGCCCGGCGCACCTGCTCGCGATCCGGGTCGGGCTGGCGGGCCAGCAGATCGACGGCCGCCACGGTCATGCCCGGGGTGCAGTAGCCGCACTGGACCGCACCATGGGCGGCAAAGGCCGCCTGGACCGGATGGGGGGCGGCGGCCGTGCCCAGGCCCTCGGCCGTGACCACGTCTTTGCCGTCAAGTTGGGCCGCCAGCATGAGGCAGGACAGGCGCACCTCGCCGTTAACCAGGATGGAGCAGGCCCCGCATTCCCCGGAGCCGCAGCTTTCCTTGGCGGCGGTGAGGCCGAGATCGTCGCGCAACACATCGATGGCCCGCCGGCCGGGCCGCACGTCAAGGCTCGTGGCCACGCCGTTCAGGGTCAATTGCAGCCGGATGGTCGCGCTCATTCAGGCCCTCCCAGGGCGGAAAGAAGGTCTTCGGGGGTGACGGGAAGGCGTGTGACGTGCAGCCCGGCGGCATCGAAAAGGGCCTGGGCAATGGCTGGGCCTGGGCCGTGGATGCCGACCTCGCCCATGCCGCGAAGCCCGAGTGGGCCGGTGGGTTCGTCGTCGGCAACAATCAGACAGTCGATGTCGGGCAGGTCCAGCGCCGTGGGAATGAGATAGCGGCTCAAGTCCCCGGCCCCCATGCAGCCGTTTTCCAGGGCCGGATCTTCAAAAAGGGCCAGCCCGATGCCCTGGGCCGCCGCACCCTGGACTTGCTGCGTCACACCCTCCAAAGAGAGCACCCGGCCGCAGGCCACGGACACCACGCACCGGCCAAGGCGCACCCGCCCGGTCAGTTCGTCCACTTCCACGGCGCACAGGCAGGCCCCGTGGGAATAAAAGCGATGAGGAAACCCGAGCTTGAACTGCCGGCCGGTGTCCGGCGGATTTTCCACCACGGCCATGACAAACTGGTCCACGCACAAGCGGTCGTCGCGGGGCAGGAGCGCCCCAAGGCGAGCCAGGGGCACGGCCGCGCCGGTGGCGGGATCGGTGACCAGCCCGGGCGAGAGGATGAGCCGGGCCGGATCGTCGCACAAAAGGGCCAACGCTGCCCGGGCGCGCAGTTTGGCCTCCATGGCCCGGCAGGCCCCAAGCAGCGCATTGCCGAAGGTGAAGGTGGTGCGGCTGGCCGAGGATGAGCCGGCCGGCAGGCAGTGGCGGGTATCGGGCTGGATAAGGGCAAAGGCTTCGGGGGACTGATGCAGCGCCTGAGCCGCCATGGTCACAAAGGCCGAGGCGTTGCCCTGGCCCATGTCCGGCACGGAATTGTAGATGCGAAAGGTGCCCTGTTTGGTCAGTTCCAGCTTGGCGGCGGCGGCGTCGGGCAGGCCCCGGCCGTAGCCCATGGCGTTTTGCATGCAGGTCACGCCCACGCCCCGCCGGGTAAAAGGCGGTGCTTGGCGCTTCCAGGCCGCGCGTTCGGTCCAGGCGGGATGGGCCAGCACGGCGGTCAGGCACTCGGCGGCCCCGGCCCCGGGTTCGGGAGTCACGCCGATGGCGTTGGGCTCGCCCCGGCCCAGGGCATTTTGCAGCCGCAGCCCGGCCGGGTCGCGACCCAGGCGCGTGGCCAGAGCATCCATGAGCCGTTCGATGGCAAAGCTGGATTGCAGCACGCCAAAGCCGCGAAACGCGCCGCCCACGGGATTGTTGGTGTAGGCGCAGGAGCCTTCCAGCCGGGTGTGCGGAATGCGGTACGGCCCGCCGGCATGTTCCAGGGCCAGGGCCATGATCTCGCCGCTTAAATGGGCATAGGGTCCGGCGTCGAACAGCAGCGAACCGGTCAGGGCGCGCAAGGTGCCGTCGGCATCGGCCCCGAGCGTAACGCGCATGACGGCGGCGTGGCGCTTGTAGCCGGCCAGAAAGGTCTCTTCGCGGTCCCAGACCATTTTGACCCAGCGTCCGCCGGCGTTGAGGGCAGCCAGGGCCAGCAGACACTGCACGGTGGCCCCGTCCTTGCCGCCAAAGCCGCCGCCCAGATACGGCGCGCGCACCCGGATGGTCCAGGGATTAAGCCCCAGGGCATGGGCGATCTCGAAGCGGTCGCGAAAGGGGGCCTGGGTGGAAACGACCATGTCCAAAACGCCGGCCGGGGTGAGCCGGGCCGTGCCGTTGGGCAGTTCCAGAAAGACGTGGTCCTGCATGGGGGTGTGGTATTCCCCGGAAACCGTCACGGCGCAATCGGCCAGGGCGGTTGGCGCATCGCCCTTTTCCACCAGCCCGTAGGCCAGCAGATTGCCGTCCGGGTGTTCGGGATGCACATAAGGGGCGTCCCGGTCCAGGGCGGCTGCCGGCTCGAACACGCCGGGCAGGGGCGAAAAGGCCGCGTCGATGCGCGACAGGGCCAAGGCCAGGGCCTCGCGGCTTTCGGCCAGCACCAGGGCCACGGGATCGCCCCGATGGCGCACGCGCTCGCCGCAAAGGACGGGCTGGTCCTTGTGGACGATGCCCTGGCGGTTGGTTCCGGGCACGTCGCGCCGGGTGAGCACAGCCACGACCCCGGGTGTTGCCCGGGCAGCGGCGACGTCCAGGCCGGTTATCAGGGCATGGGCCACGCCCGCCCGGCGCACCCCGGCCCAGAGGCAGCCCGGGGGGGTGACATCGGCGCTGTAGCGCTCGGCCCCCACGGCCTTGGCCAGGGCGTCGGCCCGGGGGAACACGGCGTCAGGGCCGGTCACCGAGAGCCTCCCATTCCGCCCGGATATGGGCCAGCAGGGTCTTGGCCCGGTCGGTGTAGAGATTGACCGCAGCGAAATCCGGCGTCTGGGCAAGCTTTTGAAGCATAAGCCCGTCGGTGCCGAACCAGCGGGGGAGCAAGCCCCCCAGGATGTAGCCCCGGCGGCGCAGTTCGCCTACGGCAAAGGCCACGCCGGGCGCGCCGGTGGCGAGATAGACCTGGACCACGGCCAGCCCCTGCTCTTTGGCCTCGGCATCGAGGGCGTCGAGATGCTCGGGCAGATCCCGGCCGATGGTGGCCACCTGGACGCGCCTGACCTGGGCGAAATCGAAGGTGCGGCTGTCCACAACGCTCTGATCCGCCTCGGGAACATCGGGGCCGTCGAAGCGAACGTCGCGGTCAAGTGCTATGCCGGAGAGGATAAAGGTCAGGGTGTCCCGATAGCATTCGGGCAGATAGAGTGGCTGCGCCGTGTCGCGGTCCACCCGAAAAAACATCAGGCAGCTCACGCGGCCGGCCGCGCCTTCTTTTTCGTAGGCTCCAGACGGCATGAGCGACAGTTCCAGGGCGCACTCGACGTGGCCTTGCTTCGTGCCGGTTTTCTGGGTGACCAGATGGGTGCACACGGCCTCGCCGAAAAAGGCCTCGGCGTAATCCATGGCGTAGGAAAGTGCTTCCAGGCGTTTTAAAATGCGAAAGGCGATGGAGGTGTTGCGGTAGTGGTGGTCGACCAGCAACTGCCCCTGCTCATAGACTGCGGCGTTGGGCGGCGAACTGCGGTAATAGGCACCCGTGCCGGCGATCTCCCCGGTCGGCAGCCGGGCCACCACGGTGAGCACCTGGCGCTGGTGGTTGAGCGCCGTTAAGCGTTCGGGCACGTAATAGTCGATGACCGGATACTTGTCGCCGTAGATGGCGTGAAACAGGCGGGCCACGCCGGGTGCGTCTTCGCGCCGCAGCATATCAAGTTCGTAGGGCTCTCCGGCCGCAAGTTCCGTCTCGGCAGCCAGGATGCGGGCCACGGCCGCCTGTTTGACGGTTTCCTCGTCGAAATGCGCCTGGGCAAAGAGGCACCAGTCCTCCAGAGCGCCGGACCGCAGCAGTTCCGGCAACGCCTGGGGCGCGCCGAAACGTTCGGACAGGAGCGCGGCCAGGGCGGTCGTGACGGTCGCGGCCACGCCCTGCTCGGCCAGGGGCGTGCCGGCGACCAGGGCAGCGGCTGCGCCAGCTTCAAGCCCGGCCGTAACGAGGAGTTCCCGCATGGTATCTGCGTCGAATTGCATCGTAATCCTTTTGGGCGTCAGCGTCGGGGCCATCGATTTCGGGCCGGCAGCGGCCCGGTGGCCTCTCGTGTCGCGTGCGGCAATTGCCAGTATGGTTTGCCGAGCCTCAACACGCTGCATTTATTATTTTTATTAACAAAACATAAATACTTTTTTGTGAACGCCACACTAACCGTAGGCAGCGTCGGCGGCCTGGGGATTGTCCTGGCGCACGGCATCGGCCAGGGCATTTAAGGCCTCGGCCACGTCGTCCAGAGGCGGGGGCGTGGGCAGACGGGGCACGTCAAAGGTAGTGGGATCGAGGGGGACAAAGGCCAGATCGTTGTTGAGCCGGCTGGTGTCGCTGACAGAGCCGCAGGTATATTCCTGTTCCAGGCGGTCGGGGTTCAGGGACTTGTTGAAACGGATCAGTTCCGAGGGACATTGGCTGGCGTTGACGGCCTCGATTTCGGCATTGATCGTGTCCGCCACCCCGTGCAGATGGTCGTAGCCGGGGATGGGCATCATGCGTCCGGGTTGGCGCGGGTCCGGGGCGTAGCCGCCTTCATTATACTGGGCGATTTCCTGGCGCATGGCGGCATAGGCCCGGGCAACGACCTTGCGGTAGCGTCCGGCGGCGGTCAGGGCCAGGGGGCGGGTGAAGGTGCGGATGGACCCGGCGTCGGCGGTCAACCGGGTGGGATCGAGGCCAAGGCCCGCCAGGAAGGCATCGGCTTTGGGGCTGTCCAGGAGCAGATGGCGCAGGGCAAAAATGTGTTCGAGGGCAGGTCCAGCCCGTTTGCGGACGCGTCCGAGCAGTGCCTCGAAATTTTCCAGGCGTTCGTCCAGGCGGCAGCGGCGCGAGAAGAAGTTGTCCGCCATCTCGCACAGGACTTCGTTTTTGAGATCGTCAGCGAAATCGGACCCGCTGGTCATGGGTGCGCTCCGGGGATGCGGTTTGCCATGGCTTGCTGGTATCCTGTGGCCCGACCCTTGGCAAGGGACGGGCCATGACAAACCGCGACGCTTTGGCTAGATTGGCATAGGTCTGAGAGGAGGTGTGCCCATGGAGGCTGATTCCCGCACGCGGGCGGAACTGCTCGCCGAAATCGCGGTGTTACAGCGGCGTCTGGCCGGCCTTGAGGTCGAGCGGGAGCGTTTTATGGCCGAGGAGCGGGTGTTGCGCCAGGGCGAGGACCGCTACCGTCGGCTGCTCGAATCGGTGACCGACTACGTCTACACGGTGACGGTCAGGGGCGGCCGGGCCGTGGGCACGGAACACGGTCCCAACTGCGTGGCCGTCACCGGCTACACCGCCGGGGAATACCGCGATAATCCTCTGCTGTGGCTGACCATGGTGGCCGAGGAGGACCGCGCGGCGGTGCTGGAACATGCCGCCCGGCTCCTGGCCGGGGAAGACGCCGGTCCCCTGGAACACCGCATCCTGCACAAGGATGGCACGGTGCGCTATGTGTGCAACACCCCGGTGCTGCACCGCGACGCCGCAGGCATCCTTCTCGCCTACGACGGCATCGTCAACGACATCACCGAACGCAAGCGGGCCGAGGAGCTTTTCACCCGGCTGTCCCTGCACGACGCCCTGACCGGCCTGCCCGGTCGGGCGCTCTATATGGACCGCCTGCGTCAGACCATCAGCCTGGCCGAGCGCCACAGCGAGCGCACAGCGGTCTATTTTATCGATTTGGACCATTTCAAGGACGTCAACGACCGCCACGGCCACGAGGTCGGGGATGCGGTGCTGGCCGAGGCCGCCCGGCGGCTGACGGTCTGCATGCGTCGTTCCGACACGGTAGCCCGGATTGGGGGCGACGAATTCGTGGCCCTGACCCCGGGCATTGGCGAGACAGCCAATGCGACGGCCATGGCCGAGAAGATCGTTGCGTCGTTGCGCCGGCCTTTCGAGGTGCGCGGGGCGGTCTGCCAGCTTGGCGCCAGCGTCGGCGTGGCCTTTTATCCCGACGACGCTACCCGCAGCGGCGAGCTGTTGCGGCTGGCTGACGCGGCCATGTATGCTGCCAAAAATGCCGGGCGCAACGGCTGGCGACTGGCCGGGAGCCTGCCGGCCGCCGCTGTTGTAGCCGGGGAGCCGGCCGCCACCGGGGACGTTAGCCGATGAGGCCAAGCACGCGCCACCACCAGTAATCCAGCGGCCACAGGGCGATAATGGTGATGGCGGCGGTGAGCAGGCACAACCGCGTCACATCCCGGCCCGGCAGGTAGCCCGACTGGATGGCCACCACCAGCGGCGGGGCCTGATAGGGCAGGATGACTGAGGAAAAAGCCACCACCTGGGTCATGGCCACGGCCATGGGGGACCAGCCCACGGCCGCGGCCAGATCCGCCGTTAGGGGCGTCATCACCGGCGGCACCCCGGGCAGCGTCACCGCCAGCCCGACCAATGTGGACAGGCCGGAGAGCAGCCCGAAGGCCAGCCCCGGGGCCTCGGGCGAAAACGGCAGCGCGGCAATGGCCAGCCGGGCCACGCTCGCGCCCAGGCCGCTGTGGTCGGCCACCGCCCCCAGGCTGACGATGCCGGCCACATAAAAAATCGCCTCAAACCGCAGACTCCCGAAAGCATTGCCCGGCAGCAGGCCGCTGCCCGGGAACAGACAGACCAGAGCCGCCAGCATCCCGGTCCAGGCCGCCGGGATATGGTGCCAGCCGTCGCTGGACCACAGGACGACGGCCAGGGCCAGCACCAGCCCCAGGCGGCGCTGGGCCGCCGTGGTCGGACCCGGGGCGGTTTGGGGCGGGGCTGCGGCGGCCGCCTGGGGCGCGTCGCGATACAGCACGGCGAGTAAGGCGATGAGCAGGCCAAGGCGCAAGGCCCCGAGGATGGGGAAGTGGAGCAGGAAATAGGGGCCGTAGGACGGGACCAGCCCGAGGATGGATTCCATGGAGCCGGCCAGGACATTGTTGGGGATATTGGCTGGCAGCACGGCCGTGGCTGGCAGATAGGTGCCGAAGAGGCCTCCGAGGATCAGGCCGATGCGGCCCTTGCTGCCGGGGCGATAGCCCAGCCGGTCGGCCAGGGCGGCCAGTATGGGCAGCAGCAGCATGGTGCGGCCCATGGCCGAGGGCATGATAAAGAGCATGGCTGCGGCAAAAAGCGTCACCCCGGCCACGGCCCGGGGATAGGAGCGGGTCAGGACCGGGGCGAGCCGGTCAGCCAGCCGCTCGCCCAGGCCCGTGTGGCGGATGGCCTCGCCAAGCACGGCCCCGGAAAAGACCAGCCAGACCGCTGACGAGGCGAAGCCGGCAAAGACGTCGGCGGCCGGGGCCACTTTGCCGGCCATGCACAAGGTGAAAAAGACCAGCGCCGTCAGCCACGGCGGCAGCCAGCCGGTGGTCCACAGGCCGATGGCCAGCAGCACGGCCGCTCCGGCCCGGACCTGGGCATCCAGGGTCCAAAACGGCTGGAACAGGGCCAGCCCGGTCACACAGATGGCGGCCAGGGCCAGTCGCTGGCGCAGGGGCAGGGCGATGGCGGCAGGGGATGTGGGCATGGGTTATATCCTGGCGGATTCGCCGCTGGGTGCGGCGTCGGTTTGCGGGCCAGGGCGGGCGGCCTGCACGTTGCTGGCGGCCTCCAGGAAACGGCCGAGCAGGGTCAGCCGGTGGGCGATGTCGGCCCGCCAAAAATCCAGGCGCTCCCAGCCAGGCGGTGTCAGCCGATACACTTTGCGAGCCGGCCCCGGGCCGGCCGTGTCCCAGGTCGCGGCCAGTTCCCCCTCGCGTTCCAGGGCGTTTAAGGTGCGATAGACCGCTCCCGAATCCAGGCTGGCCTCGGGCAGCAGGCTGCGTATCCGGGCCAGCAGGTCGGCCCCGTGCCCCGGGGCCTGTGCGGCGGCGAGCAGGATAAAAGCGGGCAAGTGGCGGTAGCCCTTGTTTTTCGGCGCAGCCATGGGTGGGCTCCTGGTGTTTTTTCGGAGAATAGTGTATTTTATAGTATGCTGTAAAGTACAGTTTCTAAGTTTGGTTCACGAAGGTGTCCGGTCCCGGTGTTCCCGATCAGGCCCAGTTGACATGGTATTAAAAAATAATATCATAGTATCATGAACGCCAAGCACGCCAAAACCCTGGAAGCAATTTGCGCCAATCCGGTGCGTGCGGGCATTTACTGGCTTGATATCGTTGCTCTCTTTGAGGCAGTCGGGGCGAATGTACGCCAAGGGCAGGGCTCTCGGGTGCGCGTGACCCTAAACGGCGTGCGGGCCACTTTCCATGAGCCGCACCCGGAAAAGACAACGGACAAAGGCGCTGTGCGTGCGGTCCGGCAATTCCTGGAAAGCGCGGGGGTGAAATGATGAACGCATTGACGCACATGGGGTATGTTGGAATTTTTGACTACGACCCGGGTGACGAGGCATTTCATGGGCGTGTCATGGGTATGCGTGATACGATCCACTTTTGCGGGAAATCCATTGACGATCTGAAGAAGAGTCTGGCCGTGGGTGTCGAGGATTATTTGGCCCTGTGCGCCGAAGATGGCGTGCAGCCTGAAAAACCGTATTCCGGCAAGATCGGACTTCGGCTGAACGCGGATCTGCACCGGCTGGCGGCAACGGTGGCCAAGGCCGAAGGAAAAAGTCTCAACACCTGGATCATGGAAACCATCGAGCGCCAGGCAAAAGCCAGTCTCTCGGCCTGAGCACGCAAACAGCCAGCCCGGCAAGGACATGGTCGTGGCGCGGCGGGTGTCCCGGGAGCTTTGGCAACACGATTGGGACGCTCCCGGGGTTTGTTGCGAAAATGATAATGAACTTGCGATAGTTGTGCCCCGCCACAGGCCCAAGCCGGACCTCGCCCCTGCATTGCCTTCCTTGTATCGAAACGATACAAAGGCAAGGTGGCAGAAATTGAAACCCGGACCGGGTCCGGCCAGGCGGGGGCGACGTGTTTGGCAAACTCGCACGCGCGGTGAAGGGGCTTTTTTGCGACAGTCAGTCGGATGCGCCCCAGGGAATGACCGAAGAGCAGATCCAGACCGAATTTAAAAAACGCTACCACCATTTCAAACTGCTCTTAACGGCCAATAAAAAGGCCCTGGAGCTGATGACTGAAATGGAGGAGGCCTTAAACGGCCGCCGCACCTTCGGCATGGCCTTTATCCGCGCCCATTCCACGGCCGTTTCGGTCAATGTCTATAAGATTGTCGAGCACTTAAATTCCATCGCCCCGGGCCGGTATACAGAGCTGTACAACCGCATCAAAGACATCCAGCGGCGTATCGGCGAGTGTCTTATCCATTCCAGTGAAGGCGAAGCCTCGATGGCACTCGTTATTCCCCTGGAAAAGACCGGCCGCGATCTGGCCGATCAGGTCGGCGGCAAGATGGCGGGGTTGGGCGAGATCGTGCGCCGCACGGGCCTGCCTGTGCCGCCGGGATTCGCCATTACCGCCCGGGCCTATCGCCGGCTCATTGAGGACAACGACCTCAAGGATGAGGTGAATCGTCTGCTCCAGTCGGCCGGTCCCGACGACCAGCGCAATCTGCTCATTTTAAGCTCCCAGATCCGCAACAAAATCACCGAATCCGAGCTGCCGGCCGATGTGGCCAAGGCGATCATGGACGCCTACGCGGCCTTGTGCGCGCCCTTTGGCCACACGTTCCCGGTGTCGCTGCGCAGTTCGGCCCTGGGCGAGGACGAGGCCGGCCAGACCTTTGCCGGCCAGTTTTCCTCCAAGCTCAATGTCGGACCCGAGGACATCCTGCAGTGCTACAAGGAAATCGTGGCCAGCAAGTACAGCCCCCAGGCCATGACCTACCGCTTCAACCGGGGCATCCCGGATGAGGACGTGGCCATGTGCGTGGGGGTCATGGCCATGGTGGACGCCGTGGCCGGCGGCGTCATCTATTCCCGCAATCCCCTGGATATCCGCGACGATTCCGTGCGCATCCACAGCGCCTTCGGGCTGCCCAAGTCCGTGGTGGACGGGTCGGTGGGCACCGACGAATTCGTTTTTGCCCGGGAAACGCCGCCCAAGCTCATTGAGCGCCACATCCGGCAAAAGGACCAGGAGTTCACCTGTCTGCCCGGGGAGGGCGTGTGTCGGGCCGAAACCATCGGCGCGCGGGCCATGGAACCGAGCCTCACCGACGCCCAGGCCCAGACTCTGGCCGAGGCGGCGGTGGCGCTGGAAACCATGCACGGCGCACCGGTGGACGTGGAATGGGCCGTGGATGCGGCCGGGGCCATCCAGTTTTTGCAATGCCGTGAACTGGTGCAGTTGCCGAGCCAAAGCGGCGGTACCGCCCACCGGGTGTGCGGCACGCCGCTTGTCTCGGGCGGCGTGACGGCCAGTCCCGGCGCGGGCTGCGGGCCGGTCTGCATCGTTCGCCGGGAGGCCGATCTGCTGCGTTTCCCCCGGGGCGGGGTGCTGGTGGCTGTCGAAGCGCCGCCGCGCTACGCGTCCATTATCGACAGGGCTGCGGCCATCGTCACGGAAAAGGGCGGCGCGGCCGGGCATTTGGCCAACGTGGCCCGGGAGTTCCGGGTGCCGGCGATCATGGGCCTGCCCGGGGCCTTGCATCTGCTTGTCCCGGGCGACGAGGTCACGGTGGACGCCGATGGCCGGGCCATCTATGCGGGCCGGCTCCAGGAACTGCTTGACGAGGCCGAGGCCCAGCGTCAACCGATGCCGGAGCGGATAACGCCCATGCACGCCATTTTGCGCCGGGTCATGAATGAGATCACGCCGCTTTCCCTTATTGACCCCAACGCCCCGGAATTTGCCCCGGAGAACTGCCAAAGCCTGCACGACGTCACCCGGTTTTGCCACGAAAAGTCCGTGGCCGAGATGTTTAATTTCGGCCAGGAGTTCCACTTCTCCAAGCGGGCGGCCAAGCAGCTCAAATACAAGGGCACGGCCATGAAGTGGTGGTTTATAAACTTGGACGACGGCTTTACCCACGAGGTGCCGGGCAAGTTCGTCAAACTGGAGGAGATCTGCTCGATCCCGGTGGGGGCCTTGTGGGACGGCATCATCGCCATTCCCTGGCAGGGACCGCCGCCGGTGGACGGCCGGGGCCTTATGTCCATCATCGTCCAGGCCTCCACCAACCCGCATCTGGAAGCGGCCGCCCATTCGTCTTTCGCCGAGCGCAACTATTTCATGGTGGCCAGCAATTACATGTGCTTAAGTTCCCGCTTCGGGTTTCATTTCTGCACTGTGGAAACCATGGTCAGCGACCGCAACCAGGAAAACTACGTGAGTTTCCAGTTCAAGGGCGGGGCGGCGGAATACACCCGGCGTCGTCGCCGGGCGCAGTTTGTGGGCGAGATTTTGGAAATCCACGGCTTTGTGGTGGAGGTCACGGAAGATGCGTCCTTTGCCCGGGTCAACGGCGGCCCCCAGGAAGAGATGCTGCGCGCGCTTAAAGTCATCGGCTACATGCTCATGCACACCCGCCAGCTCGACATGATCATGCACAACGAGCCCATGGTGCAAAGTTACAAGCAAAAAATCCTGGACGATCTGGTCACGGTGGTGGGGCAGCCTCTCCATGCGTCGCCGCCCTGCCCGGTCAAGACGTCGGAAGCTGTGCTGGAGAGTTAGTCGCGGCGGTGGGTTGCGTGGGTCAGACAGCCGCGTAAGCCAGGGCCGGCGCGCCAAAAAAAAGCCCCGGCGTGAACCGGGGCTTTGGGCAAAAGCCGGCAGGCGTTATTTTCCCGACAGTTCCTGGATGGCCTGGGCCACGGGCTTGTTGCCGGGCAGGACGGCCTGGGGATTTTTCGCGGCCAGGGCCTTGAGCGCGGCCAGGGCTGCGGCCGGGTCGTTTTTGTCGTGTTCGAGCACCACGCTCTTGTTGAAGTTGGCGATGACGTGCCCGGGGTTGACCGCAATGGCCTTGTCAAAGCACTCGATGGCCTTATCGAATTTTCTCTCATGCCGGTACATGACGCCAAGATCGGTGAGGACGTCGGGATTCCCGGGTTCCAGGGTCAGGGATTTTTCGTAGGCGGGAATGGCTTTTTCCGCCTGATCGGTGTCGAAATAGAGATTGCCCAGTTCGGTCCAGGCCGCCAGATTGGCTGGTTCCAACTGGGTCTGTTTTTCCAGGGCCTTGATGCGCTCGATTACGGCCGGAGCCGGGGCCGGCGCTGGGGCAGGAGCCTGCTGGGCTGTTGGGGCCTCGGCCCGGCCGGACGGGGAGCCCATCATGCCCCGGGCCGTGAAGCCCAGAAAAATGCCGGCCAAAAGAGCCAGTCCGGCCCCGAGAAGTGCAGCGCTGCGGCTGACGGTGCTGGCTTCGCCGGAATTGGTGCTCGCCATGGGATCTCCTTTTGCTGCGGGAATGTCGTGCGGCCGGCAAACTAGCAATGTCGCCGGGAAATGTCATCGGGGCAAAAAGACCCGAGGCGGCCGAAGCCGCCTCGGGCGGGGGGGTGGAGAGGAGACAGAGGGTCACATACACTTGTCAGGTCTATAGAGACAACAGGAACTGCCTATCTGTTCCCGTCGGTTGCCTGGGGATCAACGGCTACCCGCAGCCGTTTGAATTCATCTGCAGTGATGGCCCCTTCGGCCAGTCGCAGGCGCAGGATGCGCAGGGCGTCGTCGCGGTCGGCAACGGCTCCCCGGCGAAAATCCGGCCGCCTGCCAGAGCGAAGCAAACGGAAGAGGAGCACGGCCGCAGCCAGCCCGAGGAGGATCAGTGCCGGCAACAGCCAGCCGCCCGGGAACTGAAAGCCGTAAATCGTACACATGTTGGTACCGGTTGGTTGGGGTCAGTCCCGGGGCCGGTCTCGCAACCAGCCCCGGACAGTTTCAATCTATTGGCAGCCGCCGCCGTGGTAGCCGCCGCCCATGCCGCCACCCATCATGCCGCCACAGCCGCCGCCAAAGCCGGGACCGACTTCCTTGGCCAACTGGATGCGAAGCTGGGTGCGCTCGGAGAGCAGCTTGCCCTTGATGTCGCCGATCTGCTTGGTCAGGGCATCAATCTTGGCCTGATCCGGGGTCGGGGCCACGGCCAGGGCATTGAGTTCCGCCATCTTGACGCCAAGTTCAGCCCGCATCTGGGTGGTCTTGGCGGCATAGGCGTCATGAATTTTCTGGAAGGCAGCCTGCTTTTCCGGGGTCAACTGGGCCATGCCGCCGCCCATGCCGGGACAGCCGCCTTGGCCGCCACCTTGGCCGCCGCCCATGCCGTCACCGTGACGGGCCAGGGCCAGGGAAGAAGTCAGGGCCACTGTGGCCAAAGCAACCAGGGCGATACGAAGCATCTTGCTACGCATGAGAAAACCTCCGTTTGGTGAGCCGGCCGCAGCCGGCTGCACTGTGTCCTGTCCGGGCAAACGCCCGAAGCATGCCCTCCCTATTGCAGTCGCCATGCCATGTTGTTTTATCGCGTAAATACAGTGTGTTAAATAATAAATGGTTTTGCTCCCCGAGCCGTTGGCCTGGATAGATACTGCCCATTGCGGCCCCGGCCGACCGGGAATGTGTCTCTTTTTTATACAGGGTGGAAAGCATCAACTTATTAGAATAACTGCATAAAATCAGGAGAAGCCGCCTCGGCCGCCGTTTGCGCCCCCCTGTGACGGTCGCAGTGTCTCGAAAATATCCACTGCCGCCGGCCGCCCCCCCTCGGCCGAGCCGCCAATGAAGGCCGCACTCCAAGGATCGGTTTCCTCCACCACCGTTTCCTCCGCCGCCCGGGGCAGCGCCCGATACGAAAACATGGGGGCACCCACGCTCTCCCGGCCAAGCCGCCAGCCCACCAGCAAAAAGACCAGGGCCGCGCCCAGATGGGCCAAGGTCTCCAACCACCGCCAGTCGCCTTCCAATACCGTCATGGGGCCTCCTCCTGGGTTTGACTGTCGGCCAGCACCGCGTCGATGAGCTGGGCCGCCGGTTTATCCACCGTTTTTACTGTTCCAGCCGTCAGCGGCCTGGCCATGCAGGCGTGGCAGGCCTCGTCGTAGATGTGATCCTCGCCGGTGGTGTCGATGTCCTCGACGTTGCGCCGGTCCGTGGACAACAGCGGCAGGGTGCGGATGAAATCCTCGCAGGTGTCATAGACCTGCAGCATGGGCGGGCCGTCTTCGCGCGGCCGCAGCCGTTCGTGAAACTGGCGGATCTTGACGGTGCGCGACGGATCGCCCGGTGCCAGATACACGCCTGCCCCGGCAAACACCTCGGCTGTGCTCGGCCCCTGGCCGCCACCCCGGTAATCCGGCTTTTTGGCGAAACAGTCCGGGCCGCACAGCCGCGTCACCCGCCGCCCGGCCAGGCTAAGGGTCGCCTCCCGGGCCAGGATGCCGGCGGCGATCTGGGAATCGGTCAGGCGCAACCCCTGGTTGGGCGACCCATTGGAGCCGTACCATTCGGCAAACCGATACAAACGGCCGTCCGGGTCCACCCACCACCAGCCCACTGAAAACGGCGCGCCATAGCCCCAGTCAAAGGTCATCAACAGCGGCGCATTGTCCGGCACCGGCCGGGGCTTGACCACATGAAGGCGTCGGGAAAAAGCAAAGGCCTGCCCCATAAACACGTCCCAATCGCCTTCAAGATAGGCCGTGCGATACGGTTCGGGCAGCGCCTCCAGCCGGGCCACATAGCCCGGGTCGCGCTCCATCAGGATGCGGTTGTCGGCAAGCCGGCCCGGCAGATAGCAGCGCAGCATGCCGCCCTCGGCCACCGGCGCGCGCCGACACTCCCCGGGCGGGGCAAAATCCACAAACCGCGCCTTGGCAAACCCGTGCCCCACCCCGCCCGGGTTGGAAGCGCAGACAATGCCCGGCACCTTGTGGCGCAGCGCCGGCGGCACCTCGATGGCGCACCGCAGCCTCCCCCGCAGATAATCGTATTGAAACTCCGTAAAACTCGTCAGTTCGTCGATGTAGAGCGCATGCAGTTCCGCACCCTGATAGCGGAACACGTCCACCTCGCGCGGGCAGCCGCAAAAGGTGAGGATGGAACCGTTTATGAACTCAAACCGCTGTTTTGCCGCCCGGTACTGCGCCACCGACCGGGGAAACTGGGCCAGTGCCGGCAGGATATGATTGCGCTCCAACTCCGGCATGGTGCGCCGGAACAGATACGCCCGCAGCCCCGGCACCCGCAGACAGGTGAGCAGTGCCTCAAACCGCAAGGCATGGCTCTTGCCCGGTCCGGCCGCACCGCCAAACAGGATTTCGTTGGCCGGACAGGCATGCAGCGCCGCCTGGATCGGCTGCGGCGCATACTCCAGCACCACGCGCCTGCCCCCGTTGCCTGCCTTGGCTCTTTCTGCCGAAATATCGTCAAAATCCTGCAAACCCGCACTCCTGTGTTCGGATGCCACTTGTAACAGGCTATTTTAGCATAACTTATTGGTGGCATGATTCAGGCAAGCCACCCCCCCAGAGGACCGGTTCGCACCGTTTCTTAAAGGAGCCTCCCATGTCACGCCTCCTCCTGCACCGCCGCCTTGCCCTTGGCCTGCTCGCCAGCACCCTGCTGGTGGCCAGCGTCTGGGCCGTGCCCTCGCTGTGCCAAGCCCCGCCCCGTGGCTATGCCCGGTTGCTGGCCACCCGGGCCGCCGTGCCCCCGGACGCCGTGACGGATTGCCGCATGAGCGCCATCCGCTTGCGCGGGGCTTGCGGTCCCGACGCCGCCATCCCCGATGAGGACTTCGCCAGCCTGCGCGACCAGTGCCGCCAAGCCGCCAAGGCGGGTGCCGCCGGCCAACGCATCGCCCGCATGTAAGCCAGCCGATTTCCTGCGCAACAGTTACCCAGAGGCAGGGCAGACGCCCACCGGACCACATTTCAGGCCAGCCGCCCCTCCCTGTTGCCCACCGCCTTTGCGCGTCACGGATGGCCGCCCAACGGACTACACCCCGGGCCGGCCGTCCCTTATTCGCCCGCCGCTCCCTGCGGTCCGGGCTGCGCCGCCTCCGGGAGCGCCTGCGGAAAGGGCGCACAGGTCACCACCGTCACCGGCCTGACCGCCTCCTCCTCTCCAGTACCCGGCCGCGTGCCCAGATGCCGGGATAAGGCCGACAAGGCCTGGGTCTTGCCATGCAGCTTCACCCGCACCCCCTTGCCCGGCGTCTCCACAATCTCCGAGACGCAGGCCGCCTGATCGGCCGTCAAGGTGTCCGAGGGCCGCAATCGCACGCCCTCCTCGCCCCAGGCCACAAAATCCCGCATGTCGGCAAAGGCCAGTCGGGCCAATTCCACCACCACCCGGTCCTGGGTGATGCCCAGCCGCTGGCTGCGTTCGGCCATGGCCGCTT
The DNA here is from genome assembly GCF_009856865.1 of Solidesulfovibrio aerotolerans. Taxonomy (GTDB): domain Bacteria; phylum Desulfobacterota; class Desulfovibrionia; order Desulfovibrionales; family Desulfovibrionaceae; genus Solidesulfovibrio; species Solidesulfovibrio aerotolerans. The sequence continues at coordinate 136,978 of NZ_WVUD01000004.1, forward strand.
CAATAGCTTGGCGCACATGGGGCAGGCCCCGAAGACGCGGGCCGGCATCCCGGGCGCTCTTCTCGCTGTACCCGGCCCGCACCGCCGCCGCAGTCGCGTTGCAGTCCACCAGATATTCTTCCACAAACCGCCGCTGGCGGTCCGTTAATCGCTGTGTTTGTTGCTGCATCAAAAACGTCCTTGTGGGAGGTGAAGGGAGAGATGAAGGGTGCGCGGCGATGCTGGAAGCTGTGTGATGCTGGAGATGCAGGCGGGGGGGAGGGAGGTATAAGAGGAAGATGCCTCCGGCGGCCGGGGGGGTGCCCCCCCCGGCGGGTCCAGGGCAGCGCCCTGGCGGGGTCCGGGGCAGCGCCCCGGTTAGTGCAACTGGCGGGAGGGGCCGGACCAGTGCCATAGGGCGAGGATATCGGCCAGGGACAGGTGGGGGTTCAGAGCGAGCAGGCTGTCCAGGGACAGGGGTTTGCTGGCAAAGGTGGCAGGCATATGGGTGTGCTCCAGCGGGTTAGGCGGCCAGGTTTTGTTCTTCGAGGATGGTCAAGCGGGTGGCGTGGGTTTCCAGGCGTTCGGTCACGCGTTCCATTTCGGCCCGGGTCGGGTAGCCGCGGGCGAGTTCCAGGCGGCAGTCGTTTTGGGCTTTTTCGTAGGCGCGCATGCGTTCCTGGAGGTTTTCGATGGATCTGGCCACGTCACTGACCCATTTGCGGGTGAAAAACAGGACCATGCCGACCAAAAAGGAAATCCAGGCGGGCAGCAGCAAGGCATCAGGCGTCATGGGCGGGGCTCCGGGTGGGTTTCGGTTTGATGATGTGGGGCAGGGCTGTTTCGGCCAGATCGATGCCGGCCTGGGAACCAATTGCGGCCAGGGCGATATCGGTGATGGACTGGATTTCGTCGGGAGTCAGCCCCATGCTGTATTTGCGGCTGAGCGCCACAGCGACGATGGCCAGGGTGGCGGCCCAGAGTTTGCGCGAAGCCAGGGGGGACACGCGGGTCATGAGTACCACCGCTCGGGCAGGGGGATTGTCGCGTTGTCGCCGCAATAGGGGCAGGCGTGCGCGCCGCCCAGCGCCACGCAGCTCACCGAACCGACGTACACGGTGTCGCATACGGAGCAGGCCCGATGCACCTTGTCGGAAACGTAGCAGATCGTCCCATCCTCAGTAATCGAGGTGTAGCTGGTCATAACGGCGTTACGTAGATCGGCCGGCATGACCGGCAGGGGCGAGTGTGTGTTCATGTTGCACCATCCTTAAGTCCATAAGGACCATGGAAGGCGGACATGGACCAGTCAGTCTATGTCAGAATTGTTTGCAAATACCAGCGCACAGGTAAAAGAGTCTTTTGCAAATCGCTTTACAGCCTTGGCCGGCTTGGGCAAGGTCGGTAAAACGGTAAAATAACCACACGGAGAAAACCATGGGTCTGCGTTTGATGCTGGTGCTGGGTGTGATGCTGCTGGCGGGCTGCGCCGGCCAGGGCACAGGGATGGACGGCGGGAAGCCGCCGGTCATGACAGTGTCTGATTACTATGGCTACTGCTCAGCCTTGCCGACCCCGGATGCCTGTGTTTCCGACCCCATCTGCAACCGGTTCCGCCAGGAACTGACGCAAGCCCCGCAGGACTTGCACGCCTGTCTGGCCATGTGCCGCAAGACGGGCGACGCCCTGTATACAGACAATCTGATCAACGGGTGCAGCGGCATACTCGATAGGGCCGTGGACTTTTGCGACCAGTTTTGCCGTCGCCGCGATCCTTCCTGAGCGGGTGGTTCTGTGACGCGGCGGGGAGTCACGGCCCAGGTCATAGGCCGCGTATTCCGGCTGCCAAAAGGGGCCGGAAGCCAGGCTGACAGGGGAATGGCAAGCTCGCCCGCTAGCCGCAATGCGCGGCCATGTAGCGCCCCAGCCGCTCCAGGCCTTCCTCAATGTTCTCCAGGGAATTGGCGTAGGAAAAGCGCAAATGCCCTTCGCCGCCAGGGCCGAAGTCGATGCCCGGGGTGACGCCGACATGGGCCTTTTCCAGGATGTCGTAGGCCAGGGCCAGGGAATTGGGATGCAGATGGTCGGCCCGGACAAAGACGTAAAACGCGCCGGTGGGTTCGGTGCGCGGGGCCAGACCGAGCTTGGTCAGGCCGGCGAGCAGCGCCCGTCGCCGTTCGTCATAGACTTGGCGCATGGCCTCGGCCGCGGCCAGTCCGTCCGGGGTCAGCGCCGCAAGGCCGGCCCACTGGGACACGGAAGAGGCGCAGATAAAGAGATTTTGCTGGAGCTTTTGCAAGAGCGGCATCATGGCTGCCGGGGCGATCAAATAGCCCAACCGCAGGCCGGTCATGGCAAAGCGCTTGGAAAAGCCGTTTAAGATGAGCGCCTCATCGGAAAATTCCAGGGCGCAGCGGGCCGGTTCGCCGTAGGTCAGGCCGTGGTAGATCTCATCCGAGATGACGGTCTTGCCGGTGGCGCAGGCGGCTTCGATGGCCGCAGGGGTTAAGAGCGTGCCGGTGGGATTGGCCGGGGAATTGAGCAGGATGCCGGCGGTGCGGTCGGTCACGCATTCGCGCAAGCGCTGCGGGGTCCACTGGAAGCCGTCTTCCTCGGCCACGGGCACATAGCGCGGGGCCAGTCCCGTAAACCGCAGAAAATTGGGATAACAGGCGTAGGCCGGGTCGGTGAGCAGGATATGCTCTCCGGGTACGGCCATGGCCCCAAAGGCCAGCAGCATGGCCGGCGAGGTGCCGCCGGTGACCAGCACCCGGTCCGGCGTGATGCTGACGCCGTATTCCCGGGCGTGCAGATCGCAGATGGCCTGGCGCAGGGCAAGCAGGCCAAGGCTGTGGGTATAGTGGGTGTGTCCGTCGGTCACGGCCTTTCGGGCGGCTTCCTTGACGCACTCGGGCATATCGAAGTCGGGTTCGCCGATTTCCAGGTGGATGACCCGATGGCCGGCAGCCTCGATGGCCTGGGCGCGTTCGAGGATGTCCATGACGAGAAACGAAGTGATGTCCTTGCAGGCAGGATTCATGGCTGGCCGTCCGGTTGTAGTGCGTGGGAGCGGGAAGGTGTAGCCCGCCGGGCGGCGGCAGGCAAGGAAAGACCTTGGGACGAAAAAGCGGTCAGACAGCGCAACGCTGCCTGACCGCTGGAAACGGCGCTGTCGTGATCGGATGTCTAGGCCCGGGGCTGCCCCGAATCGGACTCCGGCTCCGGCGTTGGTGCGGTTGGCTCGGGCGCAACCGTCGACGGCACGCCCGAGGGATGGGCGTAGCGGTCGTTTAAGGTCTGGATGAAGCGCTCGCTGTCGGCAATGACCGAGACGAGCAGCTTGCGGTATTTCTGGCCCCAGCCGGCTGGTTCGCTGCGAAAGATCGAGCGCCAGGGCGCGGTGTTGCGGCCAAACGCCCGCACCAACCCTTCGCGGATGGGACCGTAGGGATAGGTTTTGGCCACTGCCCGGGCCACAGCCGCAGCCGACCATTTTCGGGCCAGCATATGCAGCCAGCCCGCGCCGCCAAGGCACAGCGCCAGAAAGATCAGGGTCCGCCAGGTCTCGTCAAAGACCCAGCCGAGCCAGGCCGGGACCACGCCGTTGGAGAAAGGATGGCCGGTCAGCAGATAGAGGGTCAGCAGCAGGGCGGCGAGTCCCCCGAACAGCCCGGCGTCGCGCGAGAGCGTGCCCGAGCGCCAGCGGGCCAGCATGGTGCGCAGTTCCGGCACCCGGGTGTCCTCGACCTCCCGGGCCAGCTTTTCCAGTTCGCCGACAATGCGGTAGGCCCGCTCCACCCGCACCTGATTCATGCGGGTGTGGATGCTGGCCAGATCGGCGTCGCGCTTGGCTTCGAAGCGTTGGCGCAAGGCTGCGTCGTCGATGGGCACGGCGGCCGAGGGCGAATAGATGCGATAAAACTTGCCGGCCGTGAGGCCCTGCTGGGCCAGGGCGCGCTGCCACGCACCCACGACCTCTTCCGGGTTGTCCTCACGGGCGGCAATGTCCATTTGGTTGAGCACGTAGATAAATTTATTGGAATCGCGGCGGTTGATGGTGGCCGCCACGAGATGGGTGAGTGTGTCGCGCATGGCCCCGGGTTCGGGGCGGCGGGCGTCGAAGAGCACCAGCACCAGATCGGACAGGTCCATGATATGGTTGGTGATGCGCAGGGTGGCCGTGCGCTGGGCGTCGGCGTCAAAGCCCGGGGAATCGATGAGGATGATGCCGCGCAGCTTGTCGCTGGGGCAGGTCTTTAAGCGGATATAGGAATCGATGCGGCCGCCCTCGCCGGGCTCGACCTTTTCAAGTTCCTCGCTCATCTTGTAAAAGGGAAAGCGCAGATCGGCGTTCAGGGCCGTGCCGGGCAACACCCGGGATTCGCCTGAGGCATTGTAGCAGACCACCGTGAACTTGTCGTCCACGGCATGGGAGCCGGTCTGCTGCACCGGGATATCCAAATAGTTGTTGATAAAGGTCGATTTTCCGGCGGAAAACGGTCCCAGGATGGAGATGAGCGGCCACCAGGCTATCTGGGAGATGGTGGATTGGTCGTTGCCGATAAGGCCAAGACCCCGGCACACCGTGTCGAGCTTTTTGAAACTGCCCACCGCTTCGACCAGCAGCGGGTTTTCCAGTTGCAGATGTTCCTTAAGGCTTGCCAGCCTGTCGCGCAGTCTGCCGTCTTCCATGCCGCCCCCTGGCCGAATCGAGTGGCCTTCTCTATCAAATGATTCGGGATTCGTCGAGAAGCCTGACGCAGATACCGCAACGCCGCAACGGAGGCTCCCCATGCACGAAGAATCGCTTGGCAACGTGATCCGCGACTATTTGACCGGCGAGGAGCTGGAGGAGACATCGTACGAGGAATTCCGGCAAGGTCTGGCCCGGCTGCTGGTGGAGGAAAAGGGCTATCCCCGGGAGCGGTTGCAGCCCAAGGTCGGGGTGTGTTTCCCGGCGGCGGGGAGCCTCTACACCCGCATGGTCGATCTGGCCGCCACGGATGCGGCTGGTCGGGTGCTCTTGTTCATTATTTTTTGTTCCGGCGAACCCGGCACCTACCTTCGCGAGACCCTGGCCGCGGCCAGGGTCTACGACGGCGGGCCGGTGCCGCTGGCCCTGGTCACCGACACCCGCGAGGCCGTGCTGCTCGACGTGGCCAGCGGCCGGGAGCTGGGCCGGGGCATGCGGGCCGTGCCGGCCTATGCCGCCCTGGCTGATCTGGCCGCGCCCATGGCACCGCTGTCCGACGAAGCCCTGGACCGGGAGCGGCGCATTCTTTTTGCCTACAGCGAATTTCTGTCCGGCGGTTGTTGCCAGGGGGCCTGCCGCCCCAAAGCCAAGGCCTGACGGCGAGGGGGGGGCGACGCCGTTACCGGCACATGGTGGGGGGGGGCTGCGCTGTTTCGGCGTACGGGCGGCGTGGCCCGGAAGTCTTTGCCCTGCCCCAAGAACTTTGGCGCACCACGGAGCAACCTTTCGCCAGACCTCAAAATGCAAAAAAAGAAAGGCCCCGACTGCAAAAGCCGGGGCCAGTAATGTTGCGCTATGAAAATGACAAATGGGTTAATGTGACTGCCTCGACTTCAAGAAGTAGAGCGCGTGTTTACCACACGTGGAGTTTGCCAGGATTCCGTTGTATCGCTGGCCTGCAAGTGCTCTACGGCGAGGAGGACTGTCCGACTTCTGATTCACCCAATGGCATCACCCCCGTTGAAGTTGCAAACAACCTTCATCAAGGACACAGCTGAAATATAAGTCCGGGTTGTAACGGTGTCCAGTGCTTTTTTTGCTTTCTTTGGGCTGGGCGAACGGCTGCGGGTGGATCTACTGGCCTGGGACGCGGCCGGCAACATCGCCACCCGCACCGCCGCAACCAACTCTCTGGGCGGATTGGCCAACCGGGCTTAGGCCGACGACACCGACGACCATCCGACCTCGGCCGGAGAGGCCAGCGACCACAGGGGCAGCGTGGCCTTGTCGCCGGCAGGCGACCTGGGTCGCATACTGTCAGCGCGTCAGTTTTGGAATAATATTCCTAAAATGCCTGAGGATGGAATCAGTCTAATTCCCGAGCGGTCCAGATGCAGCGGCCGATGATCTCAAAATCATCGGCATCGGCCACGAGCAACACGTTGCTGTCGTTGTCCGAGGCGATGCCGAGTTGCCCGCCGGCGTCGATAAGGCGCTTGATGTACATCTGGCCGTTGTAACGCAGATAATAGACTTTGTTTTTCACGAACTGGCGGCGGCCTTCGTCGATGAGCACCACCGAGCCGTCGGCGATGGTGGGCTCCATACTGTCGCCAAAGGCCCGGATGGCGGTCATATATTCCGGGTTGCCCTTGGAACGGATCCATTCGGTGCGAAAGCTTAGGTAGGTGAGCGTGCGGTCGCCGGTTTCGGTGGACCCTCCGCCCATGGAGGCCGTGGCTTCGCGCAGCGGCACCTCGGTATAGTTGCTTTCCCGAGTCTCCCTGGCCCGCAGACCGCGCAAAATGGAACGCAGGGCAGCGTAATCCCCGCCGCCTTTGCTGGCGGCATCAGCCCCGCCGTAGGCCGGTTCACGCACCTGGAAGCGCCGGGACGGCGGTCCGTCGGCCGGGTAGGGCAAGGCCTCCAGGCGCTGGCGGCCAAGGGACACCATCTCTTCGTAGGACAGCTCGAAAAATTCCGCAAATCGGCGGCGCAGGGGGGGCTTTGGCACCTGCTTGCCAGCCAGAATCTTGCTCACATAGCCCTGGCTCACGCCAACAAAGGCGGCCAGATCACCCTGCTGGGCTTCCTCCATGGCCGCCAATTCCACCAGGGCTCGCCAGAAATACTGGTCTTCCTCGGTGCGAAACGGGCCGTCCTCCTGGGGAGGCAGCAAGTTATCGCGTCTGATCATGGTCGAACTGTGCCCCAGGCCGGGAGAAAATGTCCATTCCTTTTTTGGCATATTATTCTTGACAAATATTCCTAGCAGGAATATTTATGCCGTCAGACAAGGCCGCTGTTCCACCCAAAGACCACGGAGACGGTTGCGATGCGTGAAGCCGAGTTGGAGACCACATTGGCGCAAAGTCTGGGGGCTGAAGCCGCCCGGGCCGCACTGGACGCCCTGATTGCCGCCTGGGGCGGGTGCAGGCTGGATATCCCCAAGGGGACGTTTTCCAAAAAACGCCGGCGGGACGACGAAATCCGGCAACGCCACCGCGCTGGCGCGGATCTTTTCGCCCTGCGCGATCTGTACGGGCTGTCAGACAGGCATTTGCGGCGCATTTTGTTCACAACCCACTAACCGAGGCAACGGCCCAGCCCGTCTACCCGCCAGGACCAACCGGTCCTGGCGGTTTCGTTTGGGCGCTTGGCGCAGTCGGCCAGGTGCCGGCCAGCGCCCAGAGCCAATTGAAAAAGACTTCTCTTCTCAAGGTGTTCCGGGGCACCCGCCGTCGCGGCAGCTTTGCCCTGCAACCCCTTAAAAAACTTCTCCCTTTCAGGGGGTCCGGGGGGGATGATCCCCCCCGGCCGCCGGAGGCATCTTCTGCCTTTTCTTCCCACCCACACAACGTGGGGGCTAATTCGCCACCACGTTGACCAGCTTGCCCGGCACCACGATCACCTTGCGGATGGTCTTGCCTTCGATGTGTTTGACCACATTGACTTCGGCCAGGGCGGCGCGTTCCACGTCCGCATTGGACGCGTCCCGGGCCACGCTGATCTTGCCGCGCAGTTTGCCGCACACCTGCACCACAATATCCACCGTATCGGTCACCAGGGCCGACGGGTCGTGGGCCGGCCAGGGCTGCTCAATTAAAAGCGTTTTGTGCCCCAGGCTCTGCCACAACTCCTCGCAGATGTGCGGGGCGATGGGTGACAGTACGGCCAAGAGCGTCCCAACGGCCGAGGACACGGCCTTGGCACCCTTGGGCTCGGCGCGCAGGGCCTCGACATTGGCATAGAGGAAGTTGACCAGCTCCATGGCGGCGGCAATGGCGGTATTAAACTGGAAGCGTTCGCGGATATCCGCCCCGGCCTTGGCGGCGGTGGCGTGTTCGCGGCGGCGCAGTTCGGCGAAAAGGGGCGGCAGCCCGTCCAGGCCCAGGCTCTCGGCCGTGGCGCAGGGCGCAACCGGGGTCAGCAGGCCGGCCAGTTCTTCGGTGGCCAGCCGCCACAGGCGCGACAGGAAGCGCGAGGCACCTTCGATGCCGGTGTCGCTCCACTCCAGGTCTTTTTCCGGCGGCGCGGCAAAGAGGATAAACACCCGCACCGTGTCGGCCCCGTACTTGCCGATCATGAGATCCGGGTCCACCACATTGCCCTTGGACTTGCTCATCTTCGAGCCGTCCTTGATGACCATGCCCTGGGTCAGCAGATTGGCAAAAGGTTCGTCAAAGGCGATCAGACCGCAGTCGCGCAGAGCTTTGACGAAAAAGCGGGAATAGAGCAGATGCAAAATGGCGTGCTCGATGCCGCCGATATACTGGTCAACCGGCAGCCAGTAGGCCAGTTCGGCCGGATCAAAGGGCCGATCCTGCTCCCGGGCCGAGGCGTAGCGGGCGAAATACCAGGACGATTCAAAGAAGGTGTCCAGGGTATCGGTCTCGCGCCGGGCCTTGCCGCCGCACAGGGGGCAGGCCACGTCGGTAAACGACGGCGCATGGGGCAGCGGCGAGCGGCCATCCGGCATAAGGGCCAGATCGCGCGGCAGTTCCACCGGCAAATCGACATCCGGCACGGGCACGATGCCGCATTTTTCGCAGTAGATGACCGGAATCGGCGCGCCCCAGTAGCGCTGGCGGGAAATGTTCCAGTCGCGCAGGCGGTAGTTGATGCTCTTTTTGCCGCGCCCGGACCCGTCGAGCCAGTCGATGATGGCGCTCTTGGCCGCCTCGTTTTGCATCCCGCTAAATTCGCCCGAGGCGACGAGCACGCCCGGATCGACGTAGGCCGCTTCCAGGCTTGCCGCGTTAAGCGTCGCGCCTTCGGGCTGGATGACGACCTGCATGGGCAGGTCGTACTTGCGGGCAAATTCGAAGTCGCGCTGGTCGTGGGCCGGCACGGCCATGACCGCGCCGGTGCCGTAGCCCATGAGTACGAAATTGGCCACGTAGATGGGGATTTCGCGGCCCGTGGCCGGGTTGACGCAGTAAGCCCCGGTAAAAACGCCTTCCTTTTCCAGATCATCGGCCGAGCGCACGATGCGGTCGAGGTTGCGGACCTTGTCCACAAAGGCCGTGACGGCGGCTTCCTGGGGCTTGCCGGCAATAAGGCTCGCCACCAGGGGATGCTCGGCAGCCAGGCTCATGAAGGTGGCCCCGAAAAGGGTGTCCGGCCGGGTGGTGAAGACCGTAATGCCGTCGGCCCCGTCGGTGCCGCCAAGGGGCGCGGCCAGCGGAAAAGTGATCTCCGCGCCAACCGACTTGCCGATCCAGTTGCGCTGCATGGTCAGCACGCGCTCGGGCCAGCCGCCGACAAGCTTGTCCAGGTCGGCCAGCAGTTCCTCGGCGTAGTCGGTGATGCGCAAAAACCACTGTTCCAGATCTTTTTGCACCACCAACTGGTCGCAGCGCCAGCAGCAGCCGTCAATGACCTGCTCGTTGGCCAGCACCGTGCCGCAGGTTTCGCACCAGTTTTGGGGCGAATGCTTGCGGTAGACCAGCCCCTTTTCCAGGAATTTCAGGAAAAACCGCTGCTCGTGGACGTAGTAGCCGGGATGGCAGGTGGCGATTTCGCGCCGCCAGTCGTAGGAATAGCCCAGGCGCTGTAACTGGACGCGCATGGAATCGATATTGGAGATGGTCCAGGCAGCGGGATGGAGCTTGTTTTTTATGGCGGCGTTTTCCGCCGGCATGCCAAAGGCGTCCCAGCCCATGGGGTGGAGCACGTTGTGGCCTTCCATACGCTTAAACCGCGCCACCACGTCGCCTATGGAGTAGTTGCGCACATGGCCCATATGGATGCGCCCGGAAGGATAGGGGAACATTTCCAGGACATAGTACTTGGGCCGGGACGGGTCGGCTTCCACATGGAAGTGGCCGCCCTCTTCCCAGATGCGTTGCCATTTGGTTTCGACGTCCTCGGGCACATATCTGCTCATGGGGAAATGCTCCTTGACGGGAAAGGTATTATTCGGCGCTTCCAGACGGCCGAGCGCGGTCAGATCATCACACACCGGGGTATGGCGGCAGGTTGATGCCTTCAATGAACCGGTAGTCTTTCTGGTTTTTGGAAATGAGCGGCCAGCCGTTGGTCAGGGCCGTGGCAGCAATGATGGCGGCGGGCATCCGAAGCCCATGGCTGAGCCGGTAGCGGCGCATAAGATCCTGGGTGCATTTGGAAATCATGCCGTCAAAATGAATCAGCCGAAATGTGGCCATAAAGGCGTCGAGTACGGCGAGTTCCTGTTTGTCCCTGCAGCCGGCCAGGAGTTCCAGCGAGGTGACGAGGCTGACAGCCGGTCTTGCCGCCGCGCGTGCCGCCTCAAGCACGGCCATGGCTTTCGCGTCTGCGCGTCCGTAATCAATCAACACGTCGGTGTCGAAGACGACAACGCCAGCCACGGTTACCGAGTCCATTCCTGCCGGCGAAGCGCGGTAACCCAGGCCGCAGCGTCGGCCATGTCCGCCCGGTCGCGCCACAGGCCGCAAAAGGCCGCCGCGTCGGCGGCCGCGTCCGGGCCGGCCGGCCCGGGCGCAGCATGGCGTGCCCGTAAAAAGGCAATGAAATCGGCTGCCTCTTCCTGGGCCTGGGGCGGCAGGGCGACGAGGTCGGCCAGCACGGTTTCGATGTTCATTGCCAGTTTCTCCGACGCGCGCGGTTCGTAGCTACAGGTCTTTTTGTATCTCGAACTCGCCGCTGTCAACGGCCTTGGCGATGGCGTCGAGGATGCCGTTTATAAAGTTGCGCGAGTTCTCATCGCCATAGCGCTTGGCCAGTTCGATGGCTTCGTTAAGCGAAACCCGCAACGGAATATCGGGGCGTTTGAGGATTTCATAGACGGCCAGCCGCAAAATGGTCAGCTCCACCTTGGCGATGCGCGCCAGTTTCCAGTTCTTGGAAAAGCGCACGACCAGGGCGTCGATGTCGGTCTGGTTCTGCCACACGCCCAGGACCAGTTCCCAGGCGAACTGCTGGCCGGCCGGGTCGTCGCCCTCGGCCACGTCGTGGGGGCAGTGGCGAAACACCCGCAAAAGCGAGCGTTCGTCCACAGCGGACTCGAAAATAAGGCCGTAGAGGCACTCGAAGGCCTGCTTGCGGGCCTTGCGGCGGGAAGCCGGCTTTTTCTCTTCGGATTCTGGCATAGTGGGCTTTGGTTAGATTTGCTCCAGGACACGGACCATTTCCAGCACGGCGGCTGCCGCCTCAACGCCTTTGTTGCCGGCCTTGCTGCCAGCCCGCTCGATGGCCTGCTCCAGGGTATCGACGGTCAGGACGCCAAAGCCCACAGGAACGTTGGTGTCGAGCATGACTTGGGCCAGCCCTTTGACGCATTCGTTGGCCACGTAATCAAAATGCGGCGTGGCCCCGCGAATGACCGCGCCCAGGCACACGACGCCGTTGTACTTTCCCGAGGTGGCCAGCTTTTTGGCGGCCAGCGGAATCTCGAAGGCGCCCGGCACGCGCACGATGGTGATGTCGGCCCGGTCGCCGCCGTGGCGGGTCAGGTAGTCCACGGCCCCGCCGACCAGGCGTTCGGTGATAAAGTCGTTGAAGCGTCCGGCCACCAGGGCGAATTTGAGTCCCTTGGCGTCAAGCTGGCCTTCGATGGTGCTTACGTGCAGCATGGCGATTCTCCCCGACGGTTGTCCGTCGATTGGTTTGGCGTCGTGGCGCTACTTGGTCTGGCCGCAATCCGGCAGGGTCAGGATATGGCCCATGCGGTCGCGCTTGGTGGTGAGATAGCACGTATTTTCGGAGCAGGGGCAGGTCTCGATGGGCACCCGGTCCACCATCTCCAGGCCGTAGCCTTCCAGACCGACGATCTTTTTGGGATTGTTGGTCATAAGCCGCATCTTGCTGATGCCCAGTTCGACCAGGATCTGCGCGCCGGTGCCGTATTCCCGCAAGTCGGCCTTAAAGCCAAGCTTCAAGTTGGCTTCCACGGTGTCAAAACCCTGATCCTGGAGGGCGTAGGCCTTGATCTTGTTGCCAAGACCGATGCCCCGGCCTTCCTGGCGCATGTAGAGGATGACACCCTTGCCTTCGTCCTCGATCATACGCATGGCCTGATGCAGCTGGTTGCCGCAGTCGCAGCGCAGCGAGCCGAACACGTCGCCGGTCAGGCATTCGCTGTGCACGCGCACGAGCACCGGTTCGCCGGGCACAATATCGCCTTTGACCAGGGCGATGTGGGTCTTGTTGTCCGAACTGGCCTCAAAGGCGATGGCTTTAAACGAGCCAAAGGCCGTGGGCAGGGTGGCCTCGGCCACTTTGGTGACAGAGGTGTGGCCAAAACGCATACGGTAGCGGATCAGATCAGCCACCGTGGCGATTTTGATGCCGTGCTTCTCGGCGAATTCGATGAGGTCCGGCATGCGGGCCATGTTGCCGTCATCGCGCATGATTTCGCAGATAACGGCAGCGGGCTTAAGCCCAGCCAGTCGGGCCAGATCCACGCTGCCTTCGGTCTGGCCGGCGCGCACCAAAACGCCGCCGTCCCGGGCGCGCAGCGGGAAAATATGCCCCGGGGTGACCAGATCGTCCGGCCCGGCCCCTTCAGCCACGGCCGAGAGGATGGTGGTCGCCCGGTCGAAAGCGGAGATGCCGGTGGAGACGCCGACCTTGGCTTCGATGGACACGGTAAAGCCGGTGCCAAAGGGCGACTTGTTGTCATCGGTCATCATGGGCAGGCCGAGCTGGTCCACGAGGTTGGGGGCCAGGGGCAGGCAGATGAGTCCCCGGCCGTGGGTGGCCATGAAATTGATGATTTCCGGGGTGACCTTTTCGGCGGCGATGGTGAGATCGCCTTCGTTTTCGCGGTCTTCGTCGTCGACGAGGATGATCATCCGCCCGGCGCGGATTTCCTCGATGGCTTCATCGATGGGGGTGATGTGCATATTGGGTGTACCTCGTTCGGGCCGGCCTGGGGCGATCGGCACCATGGGGGAAAGACCAAAGACCCGGTTCGGGCCGGGGCAAAGGGGGCGCACTCTACTTCAGGGGAGCTGGCAAGGCAAGCAGTGCGGAATAGCAGATTTTTGCAGAAGAGAAGACAGAAGGGAAGACAGAAGAGGCCTCCGGCGGCCGGGGGGATGATCCCCCCGGACCCCTGCAATTGGAGAAGTTATTTTTGGGTTGCGGCAGGGGGCGACACCCTGGCCCCCATAAATCCTTGCCTTCCAGGAGGGATTCCAAAGGGGCCACCCCTTTGGCCGCCGGAGGCTCTTCTATCTTCCCCCCGGCCACGCGGCCCTTAGACCTGGATATCTATGCTGGGGCGCGGCGCGGCGGCAGGCGCGGCAGGTGCCTCGGCGGCGGTCGGCGCAGAAGGCGTCTGCGTCGTCGGCGTTTCCCCGCCGGTCGTGGCCGGAGCTGCGGTATCAGCGGAAGCAGTAACTGCGGCGGTGGTGGAAACGACGGCTGCTTCGCCGCCGGTTGCGGTCGCGTCCGTGGCGGTCGAGCCGTCGGTGGCGGCCTGGGCGCGGGCTTCGAGGTCGTCGCGGGTGGCGTCAAGGCTGGCCTGGGATGTCTGGGCAACCTGCTGATCGACGAGTTGCCTGACGCTCTTGTCCGCCTTGTGCGCGTTGATGGTGGCGGCGACGTATATTGACGCGCCCGAGCGTGAAGCAGCCACGGCAAGCTGGGCAGTCAAATCGGTGAGCATGGAATTCATGCTGTTGCTGAAGGATTTTTCCGTCTGGTAGCTGTCCAACCTGGAAGCCAGATATTTGGACTGCTCAAAATTCGTTTTAACGAAGTTGCCTGACAGCATATTGTCCGTCCGGGCAAAGTCCGATTGGGCGGCAACGGCTGTGGCGGCGGTTGTTTGTCCGGGTTTTTGCGTCTGCAGCAGCGAGGAATGAAGGCTTGTCCCTGTGAGGGAAAGGCTTGCGACGTCCATGACACCCCCTCCTGCGTTCCTACGATAACTTTATCGGCTGCACGAACGCGGGAGATTAGGGGGCGGATAATGAATATCGCAACTTTTTTTGCCTGGGCTGCGAAGGCGGTTTAGCCGCCAAGCACGGCGCGCACAAATTCCTCGGGCATCATACTGGCGGCCGCGATGTCGGCCACGCCAAGGCCGCGCTCGTGCAGACGCAGGATGACGGCGTCCATGGGTTCGGCCACCTCGATGATATGGCCGTCCGGGTCGCGCAGGCGAAAGGCCCGCTGGCCCCAGGGGGCGCTTTTTAACGGGTGGATGATCTCGGCCCGGGCCATGACGCGCTCGAAGGCGTCTTCGATGGCGGCGTCCTCGAAATACAGCTCCAGGTTGTCGCGGCCCATGGGACCGTGCGGCGCAGCAGGTTCCTCGTCAAAGACGATGCGCCGGGCGGTCTCGGTTGCCCAGAGGCAGAAGTGCGGATAGGCGACGTAACCGGCCAGCACATGGACCGGCGTCTGGCCGAGCACGTCTTCGTAAAAGCCCCGGGCGCGGTCCATGTCGGCCACAAAAAGGCACACGCTGCGGTAGTCGATGGGCATGAGGTGTGCTCCTTTGGCGGCGCGTTGGGGTGGAGGTTACTTTATGAAATAGCCGGCGGCGCGCCAGGAGCCGTCTTTGTCCAGCAGGAAAGTGACGGTTTCCAGGGCATTGGCCTTGTTGGCAAACTCGGTTTGGTAGGTCAAAACGACGTAGGAGCCGTCGGGTGCGCCGGGCAGGGACCGGGTCAGCATGGAGGATTGCCGGGTGCGGTCTTTGACCGCGCCCAGGGGTTTTCGGATGCCGGTAAGGGTGTCGGCCCAGGCTTTTTCGGTGATGGCCCCTCGAAAAAAGGACGAGGCTTCTTGCCAACTGTCGGCGTAGCTGCCGGCGTCGCAAAGGGCCAGCCATTTGGTGGCCGCCGCAATGGCCGGGGCTTCCTCGTTGTCAGCGGCCCGGGCCATTGCCGCGGGCAGGCAGAGCGCAGCGCACAGTACAAGGGTGACGAGAAGGTTCATGGGGCGGCTCCTTAAAACCCGTGTTCCCGTAAAAAAGCCTCGGAAATCTGCGACTGCTTCCCGGCCTTGGCGTCCTTCCAGGGGCCGAGCATCCGCAGCACGTACTTGCCGAGCATGTCCGTCTCCATGTTGACCACAACGCCCGGCTTCCAGCCGGCGATGGTCGTGGCTCCCTGGGTGGACGGGATGATGTTGACGGTTAAAAAACCGTCGCCGCATTCGTTGACCGTGAGGCTGATGCCGTCGAGTGCCACCGATCCCTTGGGCACAACGAACATCGAATTTTCTTCGGGAAACGTTATTCTGTATTTGACAGACTGTCCAGCCGGCGTCACGGATGCAACCTTGGCCAGACAGTCCACATGCCCGGACACCAGATGGCCGCCCAGGCGGTCGCCCAGGGCCAGGGCGCGCTCCAGATTGACTGTGCTGCCGATTTTTAGCGCGCCGAGGTTCGAGCACGACAGCGTCTCGCCCGAGGCATAGGCGCTAAATTCTCGCTGCCCGGCCGTTTCCACGGTCAGGCAGACGCCGTTGACCGCAATGGATTCGCCCAGAACGATATTTTCCAGCGCAAACAACGCCTTGATGCGAAACCGCGTCTCGTCGCCGCGCGCCTCAACGGCCGCAATCCGCCCCAACCCCATAACCAGTCCCGTAAACATAGAAAACCTATCCTCGCCCTGCATCACTCGCCCCCTTTCGGGGGTCCGGGGGGATGATCCCCCTGGCGGGTCCGGGCAGCGCCCGGTCTTCGACTTACACAGTCCCTTCGAGTTGCAGCAGGTATTGTTTCATGTCGATGCCCGGCCCGAAGCCGGTGAGTGCGCCGCTGGTGCCGACCACCCGGTGGCAGGGGTAGAGCAGCGGAAAGCGGTTGCCGGCCATGACCCGGCCCACGGCCCGGGCCGCCTTGGGGCGGCCGACTTTGGCCGCCAGCCAGCCGTAGCTGACCTTTTGCCCGGCCGGCACCGCGGCCAGTTCGGTGAGCACCTGTCGCGAAAAATCCGTCACCCCGTCCCAGGCATAGGGCAGCTGCGGCCAGGTGCAGCCCTGGCCGGCCACATAGGCCTCAAGGGCCGCCTGCACGGCCTCGCCGGCCGGCGTGCGTATCTCCCGATGCCTGCCTTCGGCCCAGGTCAGTTTGAGGCCGGTAACGGCCGCGTCGTTCCAAACAATTTCCAAAGCCAACGGCCCGGCCAGACATGTCTCGGTGAAAATCGACATGGCGTGTGCGCCTCCGTGGTGTGTATGCCTCCGGCGGCCGGGGCTTTGCCCCGGACCCCACCGGGGCTTTGCCCCGGACCCCACCAGGGCTTTGCCCTGGACCCACCGGGGGGATCATCCCCCCGGACCCCCGCAATGGGGGTGGGATGGCGCTTGTTGTAGGCTATTTTGGCCGGCCTTGCCATCATCCTGGTTTCTGCCGGGTGGGTTGGGCCGGTTTGATCCGGGGCAAACGGGCAATCCGGTAATGTTTCAAGCGATTGAGTTCTTGTTTTTTGCGTGCGTAAATCATAGGATAGGTTACTGTGCCGATTCTGTGACATGCAAAAGTTGCACAGAAACGGTTGCGCGCCCTTTCGGTGGTGGAGGAAGGCAGTGAATAGAGTGAAGCCGAAGATGAAGATTGGCTGGGTTCTTTTTTTTGCCTGCCTGCTGTTGTCCCTCATCGTTGGGGCGGCTTCTGTTTATATCGCTAAGATGATGCGAGTTTCATTTTATAAGAGCGCATTTCAGAAAGAAAGCGAAAGTCTTGAGAAACAACTGTTGTCGCATACAATACACAGCCAATTGATGGGCGCTGTCATTTCCAATGGCTTAAACCAGCTTGATTTAAAACAAGCTGTGTCAAAAAACGGCAGCGATGCGGGCGCGCTGATCGAATCCCGCGAGACGCTCAAGCCTTTGCGGGAACGCTTCCATCTGGACGGCATCTATCTTGTCGATTCCGACGGTGTTGTGGTCATGCACGATACGGATGGCAGGTCGTCCACAGGAACAAATGTTGCGTTTCGGCCGTATTTCAAACAGGCCATGGCCGGCCATATCAGTATTTACGCCGCCGTCGGGAACAATACCTCCGAGCGCGGCCTGTATTATGCCGCGCCGCTGTATGCAACGACATCCAATACATCGTCGGTCATTGGCGTCGTCCTGGCCAAGGCCCCAGGGGATTCCCTGGACGAGATGCTCAAAAAGTTCGGCGATGCCGCGCTGTTGTTGTCGCCCCAGGGGATCGTTTTTGCCTCAAGCCGGGAGGACTGGCTGTACGCCATTGCCGGCAAAGCCGACGCGGCCCGGCTGGAAGCAATCCGGGGACTCAAGCAGTTCGGCAAATATTTTGAGACCAACGAACCCACGCCGCTCCCGATTGCGCTTTCCGGCGAGGAAGCCGACTTCGGGGGCGCGCGCTACAGCATTGAGCAAACCCCGTTTGATTGGGGTGATCCGGCCGGTGACTGGCGCATCGTGACCTTGTGGAACACCTCGCGCGTCAATCCGCCGGGATTGCTGGCCGGCATCGGCATTGCCGGCGGCGGGTTGACGCTGTTGCTCACGCTCATGACCGCCGTGATTGTAGACGGTCGCAAGCGGCACCGGCAGGCGCAACAGCGCTTCAAATTTCTGGGCACGGCCCTGGAGACAAGCCCTTTGGCCGTCATCATGGCCGATGCGGCAGGCAAGATCCGCTGGGTCAATCCGCAATTCGAGCGCTCGACCCAGTATGGCCCGGACGAGGCCCTGGGCAACGACCCCAAGCTGCTCTCCAGCGGACTGACTGCCAAGGAGACCATCCGCGAACTTTGGGAAAGTCTCCTGGCCGGGCGGTCCTGGGCCGGTGAGTTCGTCAACAAACGAAAGGACGGTTCGCTGTATCACGCTGCCAGCGTCGTCACGCCGGTTATGGACGAGAACGGCCGCCGCCTGGGCTATGTCTGCCTGCAAAATGACGTCACCGACCAAAAGCGCGCCGAGCAGACCATCCGCAGCGCGCAGACGGAGATGACCCAGATCTTTAATACGGCAGCGGGTGGGATGCGGGTCATTGACAAGGACTGCAACGTCTTAAAAGTTAATGATGCCTTTGTGGCACTGAGTGGCTACCCCCGGGAAGAACTGACAGGAAGCAAGTGCTACGACCTGTTTGCCGGCGACGACTGCCACACGGAGCAATGCCCCCTAAGCCGCATACTGCAGGGCGAAGAGCGGATAGAGGAGTTGAGTCTTCGCCGGCATCGGGACGGCATGCCGATTTATTGCGAAGTCAACATCACCCCCTACACCACGCCGGATGGAGAAATTGTCGGGGCCATTGAAGATTTCCGCGATGTTACGGAACGCATGCGAGCCCAGCATCGTATCAAGCAAAGCGAAAGCAAGTACCGGGAACTGGTCGAGAGCGCCAGCAGCATAATCCTTAAATTGGACATGGACGGCACGATCACTTTTTTTAATGAATATGCGCTGGCATTTTTTGGCTATGCCGCAGATGAAGTCGTTGGGCGGTCCATTGTGGGCACGATCATTGCCGACGAGGACGGCGAAAGGCGGCATTTGCGTACGCTGCTCGGTGACATCGGGGAGCATCCCCAAGACTATGCCAGCACTGAGAGCGAAAATATCTGCAAAGACGGGCGGCGCGTCTGGATAAGCTGGACCAACAAGGTCATCCGCGATGACATTACCGACAAGCCCAAAGGGGTGTTGCGCATTGGCCTGGACGCAACAGAGCGCAAAAAGGCTCAGGACGGTTTGCACAGCGCCATGGAAATCATCTCCGGCAGCATCCGCTATGCCAGCCGCATCCAGCGCGCCATCCTGCCGACCCCGGAGCAGTGCCGCGAACTTGTGCCCCGGCATTTCGCGGTCTGGGAGCCGCGCGACGTGGTCGGCGGCGACATCTATTGGGTGCGGACCTGGGGCGAGGGGGTGCTGTTTATCCTGGCCGATTGCACGGGGCACGGCGTGCCCGGGGCGTTTATCACCCTCATTGCCAGCGGTGCCCTGGATAGGGCCGTAAGCGAGGTCGCGCCCGGCGATCCGGCGGCACTGATTGCGCTCATGAACCGGTATGTGAAAGTGGTGCTCAGCCAGGATCTGGATTTCGGGGCCGGGGAAGGTTCCGACGACGGCCTGGAACTCGGCGTCTGCTACATCGCCCCGGACCGGCAGTCGCTGGTTTTTGCCGGCGCGCATTTTCAGCTGTTCTGTGCGGGCGGCGAGGGCATTGATCTGGTCAAAGGGGATCGCAAAGGCATCGGCTACCGGTTCGTCTCCCTTGATGCCTCCTTCGCCAATCAGACGGTCCCGGCCAGCCCGGGCCAGCGCTTTTACATGACCACCGACGGGCTTATCGACCAGATCGGCCAAAGCGGCGGCAGCCCCCGGCGCAGCTTTGGGAAAAAACGTTTTGTCAGCCTTTTGGCTTCCTTGCAGGACAGGCCTTTGGATGAGCACGGCGAGGCCATTTTTGCAACCATTGAGGCCTTTCGCGGCCAGGAAACCCGGCGCGACGACATTTGCGTCATCGGGTTTGAGCTGGAGCCGGCGCAGGCGCTTACGGTCAACCCAAGCCTTGGTTAATAGATTCCCTCGCTGCGCAAAATGGCCAGAGCCACCTGTTTGCGGGCAGGGACGACGGCCTGGGCCGCGTCGGGCCGGGGAATTGCAAGATTCAGGGCAAAGTACCAGGTATCCGGGCCGCGCGTGACCAGCCCGACATACCAGCCCACCCCGGGCGTGACGCGGCCGGTCAGCCCCGTCTTGGCCCGAAGGACGGCGTCCGGCCTCTGTTCGACGAGCATCAGCTCTAAAACGGTCGCGACGGCGGTTTCGCCAAAGGGCAGCTCGCGACGGTTCAGGCGCGTAAGGAATTCGATTTGCTGCAAGGCCGAGATGCGCAGCGCGCCGTCCAGCCAAAAACGGTCGATGCCGCCGGCGATGTCGGCGTTGCCGTAGCCGGCAGCGGCGACGCCCGCAGCCATGCGCTCGGGGCCGACGCGTCGGGCAATCTCTTGAAAGACCGGCACGCAGGACAGGGCAAAGGCCTGGCGCAACGTCAGATCAGCGTTCCATTCGGGTAGAAACCGGGGCTTGCCGTCGTAGGCAAAGACCTCGTCCGGGCCGGTGACGGCAGCGCAGTCCAGGGCAAGGAGCGCATTGAGGATTTTAAACGTGGAGGCGGGCAGGAAGGGGGTTGCGGCGCGGCTGGCGTCGTAGACGAGTATTTGGGGCGCGCCGTCTTTCTGGAGGACCATGGTCCCGCTGACCCCGGCGGCGTCGAAATGGGTTTTCCAGTCCGGCCGCTCGACCAGCGTTGGCGCGGCGTCGCCGGCGTCGGCCCGGGCAGCCGGGGCGGTGAAAAGGAGCAGGCCGAGGAGCAGGGCGGCGTAGCGCATGGTGATTGCCTCGCTGTGGCGACAATTGGTTGCTGTTTTTTTTGAAGAAGTGCGCCTGGAAATTCCTCGCCAAGGCCAGTAACTCCCTGAAAAACTTCTCCTATCAAGGGGGTCCGGGGGGGATTATCCCCCCCGGCCGCCGGAGGCACTCTTTATCTTCCTCTTCTCGTTCTCTTTCCATTCCCATCCCCTGCCAAATATCCTCGCGCTCCAGGCGTGCCGCGATCTCGCGCAAAATCCCTTGTTTGTCGGCGGCCCAGGCCGGAGCGACGAGTTCGCCGGGCGCGGGATCGGCGTTCTGGCGTTCGATGGCGACATGGGCCGGCAGGCGGGTGATGGCCTGGCATACGGCGGCGACGTAGTCTTCCCGGGCCATGGGCACGTAGCCGCCGGCGGCGTAGAGGCCGGCCAACCCCGAGCCGGCAACGACTAAGGTGTTGTGGAATTTGACCCCGGCGATGGGCAGGGTGGCGAGGAAATCGACCGTGGCCAGGAAATCGGCAACGGTTTCGCCGGGCAGGCCGGCCATGACGTGGGCGGTGACAAAAAGTCCGGCCGCAGCAGCGTCGCGGCTGGCCCGGGCGAAGGTAGCGGCCGTGTGCCCCCGGTTGATGCGGGCCAGGGTGGCGTCGTTGGCCGATTGCAGGCCCATCTCCAGGCGCACGTGGCCGAGTGGGGCGGCGGCGAGCAGACTTATTTTTGCGTCATCCAGGCAGTCCGGCCGGGTCCCCAGGCACAGGCCGGCGATGTCGGGCAGGGTGGCCATCTCGGCCAGCAGGGCGGCCAGGCGCTCGGGTGGGCCGTAAGTATTGGAAAACGATTGCAGATACCCGAGCAGGGCTTCACCGCGTCTTCGGGCCGGTCCTGTCAGCGCCGCCCATTGCGCTAAAAGGCCGAAGCCTTTAAGGTGCAATCCCGTCCCCGATCCGGCCGCGTTGCAAAAAAGGCAGCCGCCCAGGGAGAGCGTCCCGTCCCGATTGGGGCAGGAACTCCCCGCATCCAGAGGAATTTTTTTGGCCCGCCGGCCGAAAACGGCTCGCAAGGCCTGGGAAAGCGTATGGAGACGGGGCGGCATGGCGGCTTTTCCGGATCGGTAAATCAACCGTTGACAACGCGGGATGAATCGGCAAACACAACGCGTCTGCGCGAGAGCGTATAGGCCGATTTTGCGGCAAGCGAGGCGGTATGTCCAGGATTTTGGATAGGATATTAGGGCTTTTCTCCAACGATCTGGCGATTGACTTGGGGACGGCCAACACATTGGTGTTTGTCAAGGGCAAGGGCATTGTCTTGTCCGAACCGTCGGTGGTGGCGGTCAAAAAGGACCCCCGGGGCGGCAACAAGGTGCTGGCTGTGGGCCTTGAGGCCAAGCGCATGCTCGGCCGCACCCCCGGCAATATCGTGGCCATCCGGCCCATGAAGGACGGCGTCATCGCCGACTTCGAGGTCACCGAGGCCATGCTGCGCCATTTTATTTCCAAGGTGCACAACTCCCGGCGCCTTGTGCGGCCCCGGATCATCATCTGCGTGCCGACCGGCATCACCCAGGTGGAAAAACGCGCAGTCAAGGAATCGGCCCAGAGCGCCGGAGCCCGTGAGGTCTACCTCATCGAGGAACCCATGGCTGCGGCCATCGGAGCCAATCTGCCCATTACGGAACCCACCTCCAACATGGTGGTGGACATCGGCGGCGGCACCACGGAAGTGGCGGTCATCTCCTTGTCCGGCGTGGTCTATTCCAAGTCGGTGCGTGTTGGCGGCGACAAGATGGACGAAGCCATCATGCAATATGTCAAACGCAAGTACAACATGCTGATCGGCGAATCCACGGCAGAGCAGATAAAGATCCAGGTCGGCTCGGCCCACCACTCCACCAGCCAGGGGGAGATGGAAGTCAAAGGCCGCGATCTGGTGACGGGTATTCCGCAAAACATCACCATCTCTTCCGAGGAAGTGCAGAAATCCATTTCCGAGCAGGTGGACAGCATTGTCCAGGCGGTGCGTATCGCCCTGGAACAGACGCCGCCGGAACTGGCGGCCGACATTGTGGACCGGGGCATCGTGTTGACTGGCGGCGGCGCGCTCCTGCGCGGCCTTGACCAGCTCCTGCGCGAGGAGACTTCGCTGCCCATCACTGTTGTCGATGACCCTCTTTCGACGGTTGTTCTCGGGTCCGGTCGGGCTCTGGACAACTTAGACGTGCTCAAGGAGGTCACGATAGATTAAACCCTCCCCACAGCGGATCGCGGTCGGCCTGCTCGTTGTCCTCTTTCTTTACCTGGGCCTTTTTACCTGGAACATCCGAACCGGCTACGTCGATACACTGGCGAGTCATACCGGACTGGAATTTACCAGGTGGGCACTGACCCCGGGAAAATGGGTGCACGGACAGGTTTCGTCGTTTTGGTCCCGCTATCTGTATTTCGTAGGCATCCGGCAGCAAAACGACCAATTGCTCTCGGACCTTGAGGCCGCGAAAAAGGAGCTGTCCGAGCTGCGCGAAAGCGCCTCGGAAGTGGAGCGCCTGCGCCAGCTGTTGTCCATGACGCCACCCGCTGATTGGACGCGCCAGGGGGCTCGTATTATTTCCCATCGCCTGGGGCCTAATGCGGCCCTGGAGACGTTTCTCATCGACAAGGGCAGCGCGCGCGGCGTCTCGGTCAACACCCCGGTGGTCTCGCCGGACGGCGTTGTCGGCCGGGTGCTGCGCATTTCGCCCACAGCGGCCACCGTCCTGCTCATTACCGATCCCAACAGCCGTATTCCGGTGGTTTCCCAGAAAAACCGCACCCAGGGCATCATCAAGGGCGAAGGGCCGTCCAAGGAACTGACCTTGCTGTACGTGGCCCAGGGCGCGCCCATCGAGGAAGGCGAGATCCTCGTCACCTCGGGGCTGGAAGAAATTTTTCCCAAAGGATTGCCCGTGGCCCGGGTCACGTCCATCGGCCGGTCCGGCTCGTCGCTGTTCCAGCTCATTGCGGCGGTGCCGCTTTTTGCGCCGCTGCAACTTGAAGAAGTGGCCATGCTGTTTAAGGCCACGGCCCTTACGTCGGCCACGGGCGCGCCGGCAACGCCGGTGCCGGTGGTGTCGCAGCCCGTCACGCCGCTGGTCACGCCGCCGGGCGGGGCCGTGCCGCTGGCCAAGCCGGTCAAAGGCCCCAAGACGCCGGCCGCCATTCCCCCGGCTCCAGGCCAGGGCGCGCCGGTCCCGGCCCCCGTCATCCAGGCTCCGGCTCCCCAGCCGGTCCCGGCCAAGCCCGTCGAGGCCCCGAAAAAACGCGATGCCGCCCCGGCCGACGCCGAGAAAAAACGCCGCAAGCCGGCCCGGACCACAGGGCAATGAGACCGGCCAACATCGTCTTTTGGTCCCTGGTGACCCTGCTTGGGGTCTGGCTGCAAAACCTCGTCCCCGGGGTGGACTTCCTGGCTCCCGGCCTTATCCTGGCCATGCAGGAGGAGAAGTGGACCGTGCCGGTGTGGCTGGCCTTTATCTGGCTTTTTATCCACGAAGGCACCGGCTCCATGCCCTTTGGGGCCGGGATTCTCTGGTATGGCGCCCTGGCCGGACTCTATTTTTTCGGCCATTGGCTCTTTGAGGCCCGCAACTTTTTGTTTATGTTCATTCTTGGGGCGTGCCTTGGCGCAATGCATTTCTTTTTGATAAACGTCATGGCCCTGCTCCAGGACTGGTCCATACCCATGGAACGCCTGCTCACCGAGTCGGCCCAGCAGGCTTTAATTTTTCCCATCGAGTGGGGGCTGTTGTATTTGATCCACCACTATCTTCCGGAAAACCGCCATGCGGCTTGAAAGCGATTCTCCCCAACAACATGCGCCGCGTTCCGGGCTGATCCTGCTCCAGGCCCTGGTCCTGGGGCTTTTTTGCCTGTTCACCTTGCGCCTGTGGTATTTGCAGGT
This sequence comes from Solidesulfovibrio aerotolerans, assembly GCF_009856865.1. Lineage (GTDB taxonomy): Bacteria > Desulfobacterota > Desulfovibrionia > Desulfovibrionales > Desulfovibrionaceae > Solidesulfovibrio > Solidesulfovibrio aerotolerans. The sequence continues at coordinate 161,365 of NZ_WVUD01000004.1, forward strand.
GCACAAGGGCAGCAAATTCTCTGAAATGTCCCGGGACAATCAGTTGCGCCAGGTGCTTATCGGCTCGGCCCGGGGACGCATCGTCGATGCCAACGGCCTGCCCCTGGCGCTCAGCGAACCCTCGTTCGCCCTGGGGCTGGTGCGCGAGGACTGCGAGGACGTGGATGCCACCCTGACCAAGGTGTCGGAGTGGACGGGCGTGGACAAGCATGTGCTCACGGAAACGTTTAAGCGCGGCAAAAAACGGGTCAAACCCTTTGAGCCGCTTATCCTCAGCACCGATCTGCCCTTTGAGGCCCTGGCCCGTATCGAGGCCAACGCCATGCTCTATCCGGGGCTGGAAATCGTTATCCGCCAGAAGCGCTACTACCCCACCGGGGAGCTCATGTCCCATGTGCTGGGCTATGTGGCCGAAGCCAACGAGGACGAACTGGAAAAAAATCCCCAGCTCTCGCTGGGTGATTCCGTGGGCAAGCAGGGGCTGGAACTGACCCTGGAAAACGAACTGCGCGGCTCCAAGGGCCGCAAGCAGGTCGAGGTGGACGCCTTTGGCCGCCAGCACAACGAAGCCATTCTGGAACCGCCCCAGGCCGGCAAAGACATCAAGCTCTCCATCGATGCCAATCTCCAGCGCGAATCCGCCAAATTGCTCGAAGGGCAAGCCGGGGCCATCGTGGTCATGGAGCCGGACACGGGCAAGCTGCTGGCCATGGTCAGCCAGCCGAGTTTTGACAACAACATGTTCGTACTCGGCGTGCCGGCGGACAAATGGCGGGAACTGCGCGACAACCCGCGCCATCCCATCCAAAACCGGGTGACCCAGGGCGTGTACCCGCCGGGTTCGGTGTTTAAGCTGCTCATGGCCGCCGCCGGCCTGTCCGAAGGCCTTATCCGGCCGGGCGACGTGGTGGCCTGTCCCGGGACATACCGGGTGGGCAACCGCGATTTCCACGACTGGAAAAAGGGCGGCCACGGTGCCCTGGATCTGCGGGGCGCGTTGGTGCACTCCTGCGATATTTATTTTTACAAACTCGGCGACCGCATGGGCATCGATCGATTGCACGACTACGCCACGGCCAGCGGTTTTGGTGCGCGCACCGGCATCGACCTGCCCCATGAAAAGGCCGGGCTGATTCCGTCCAAGGAATGGAAGCGCAAGCGTTTTGGCGCAGCCTGGTCCAAGGGCGAGACGGTCATCGCCTCCATCGGCCAGGGCTACGTGCTGACCTCGCCCCTGCAAATCGCCCGGTATCTGTCGGCCCTGGTCAACGGCGGCCGGCTCATGAAGCCCGAACTGGTCCAGACCGAGGCGCCCCGCCTGGACGCCACGCTGCCGGTCAAGGACACCGACCGCCAGATCATTCTCGATGCCATGGTGACCACGGTGGAGCAGGGCACGGGCAAATCCCTGCTGCGTTCCGATGTGGTCACCGGGGCCAAGACCGGCACGGCGCAGGTGGTCAAGCTCATAAACGCCGACGTGCGCCAGAAAACCGCCCAGATGCCCTACGAACAGCGCGACCACGCCTGGGTGGCCAGCTGGGGCCGCAAGGACGGCAAAACCTATGTGGTGGTCTGTCTGGTCGAACACGGCGGGCACGGCGGCGAAGTCAGCGGCCCCATCGTGCGCAAGATTTTCGAACAGCTTTTCGGCTCGGCCCCGGCCCGGTCCGCCAAATCGGCAGCTGCGGCCCCGGCCCCGACTCCGGCAACGGACCCGGCCGACGTCGGCGATTAGACCTTTTCTAACCCGGGGGCTGGGAACGCATGCCTTTTGACAGACGACTCATCCTGTGCGTGAACTGGCCGCTTTTGGGCCTGACGGCGCTTTTGTTTGGAGTGGGGGTGCTCAACCTCTATTCCGCCAGCGGCTTTCGCATGGGCGATGAGCTGTCGCTGCAGCCCTTTTACAACAAGCAGCTCATCTGGGGTCTGGCCGGACTCTTCTGTCTGCTGGCCATGGTGGTGTTTGATTATAAGTATCTGGCCACCATTGCCTGGCCGCTCATGATCGTCATGACCGTCATGCTGGTGCTGGTGCTCATTTTCGGCAAGACCGTGTCCGGGGCCAGACGCTGGCTGCCCATTGGCGGCTATTCTTTCCAGCCAAGTGAAATCGCCAAAATCGCCATGCTGTTGCTGGCGGCCAAGATCCTGTCCAAACGCTCCGAACGCCTGGGCTGGCTGGATCTGGCCGGCATCCTGGTGGTGTCGCTGCCCGTGGCCGGGCTCATCATCGTCGAGCCGGACCTGGGCACGGGCCTTAACGTCCTGCTGCTGGTGGCCGGGCTGATCCTCTACCGGGGCCTGACCGGGCCGGTGTTTAAGACGCTGGCCGTTGCCGGGCCGATCCTTATTCCCTGCGGCTGGTTTTTCCTCAAGCCCTACCAGAAGGGGCGCATTCTGACGTTGTTTGATCCCCAGCGCGATCCGCTGGGGGCCGGCTACCACATCATCCAGTCCCAGATCGCCATCGGTTCGGGCCAGATGTGGGGCAAGGGCTTTTTGGAAGGTACCCAAAGCCAGTTGCGCTATCTTCCCGAAAAGCATACAGATTTTGCCGTGGCAGTGTTTGCCGAAGAATGGGGGTTTATCGGCGGCATTGTCCTTTTGACGCTTTTCTGCCTGTTTTTGCTGCAATTTTACTCCACAGCCAAAAATGCCAAAGATCGCTTTGGCAGCTATCTGGCTGCGGGCGTATTCTTCTATTTCTTCTGGCAAATCCTCATCAATATGGGTATGGTGCTCGGCATCATGCCGGTCGTTGGTATCCCTCTGCCGTTTATCAGCTACGGGGGGAGCGCCACCTTTGTGAATTTCACCCTCGTGGGCATCGTCGTCAACGTTTCCATGCGTCGCTATCTGTTCAAAAAGAACTAGCGCGGCGGGATCTTGCGGCAAACGGGGCAAAGAGCGCGCCGGCAGTCGGAGGGTCTTTTGGGGAAACACGACATCAACGCCTTCCTAGGGGTTGGGACGTCCTTTGTCGGGCGGCTGACCTTTGGCGGCGTGGTGCGCATTGACGGCGAATTCGAAGGCGAAATCGTCTCGTCAGGAACCCTGGTGGTGGGCAGCCAGGCCAGGGTGGCCGGGCGCATTACCGTGGGCCGGCTGGTGTGCGACGGCTTCGTGGCGGCCGAGGTGTCGGCGTCGGCGTCGGTGGCGGTGCATGCCCGGGGGCGTGTGGTCGGTTCGGTGTGCACGCCGTCGCTGGTCGTGGACGAGGGCGGACGCCTGGACGGGCTGGTGTCCATGGGCCGGGACGAGGTGTTGGCCGACCCGCCGGCCCTGGCCGCAGGAACTTCGCCCGAAACTTCACAAAAGCCGGATCGTAAGGCGTAGCGGGGCTTGACGCCACATACGGCGTTACGGTTTTTGTCAAAAAGGGCTGGACAGGCCAGTTCAAATCGGCTACTGCCGCTTGCTGACTTTGCAAAAATTTTCACAACCTCCCGGAGGCGACGATGATTGACTTAAACGCCACGTTTTTCGTCCAACTCGTCAATTTTGTGCTCATCCTGATCCTGCTCAACGTCATCCTCATCGGACCCATCCGCCGGGTGCTCAAAAAACGGGCTGAACTCGTCGCTTCCCAGATGGAAGGCATCGAGTCCTTCGCGTCCTCGGCCAGCTCCAAGCTCAAGGATTACGAATCGGCTCTGGATGCCGCGCGCGTGGCCGCAACGGCCGGGCGCATGGCGATGAAGGCCGAGGGACAGGCCCAGGAAAAGGAACTGCTTGAGGCTGCCGGCGCTGCTGCGGTTGCCACCGTACAGGCCGCCAAGGCGGAGATCGCCTCGCAGTCCGCTACGGCGAAAAAGGCCCTTGAGGCCAAGGTGTCGGGGTTGGCTTCCAAGGCCGTGGCCAGGGTGCTGGCGGCTTAAGGCCCGAGGATTTTCGTGGATTTCTCAAGGAAAGGGAGGGTTCAATTGAAAAGGCTCCACCTCATCGCCACAGTGGCCCTGGTGCTCGGCGTGGCCGCATGTGCCTACGCGTCGGGCGACGCAGGGGCTGCGGAGGCTCACGGACTGAACTGGAAGGATTTCCTGTTCCGCGTGATCAACTTCGTGCTGGTGTTCGCCGTCATCGCCAAGCTGGCCGGAAAAAAGATGGTCGGTTTTTTCCGGGGACGCAGCGAAGCCATCGAAAACCAGTTGGCCGACCTCGACAGCCGCAAGGCCGATGCGGCCAAGCGGTTGGGTGAGATCGAGGCTTCCATCAGCGATCTGGCCAGCGAAAAGGCCCGCATTGAAGCCGAGTATCGCCGCCAGGGCGAAGCGTTGCGCGATTCCATCGTCGCCGCCGCCGAAGCCAAGGCCGTCCAGATCAAGGAGCAGGCTGCCACCGCCGCCGCTGCCGAAGCTCGGGTGGCCATGCAGGAACTTCGTGCCCAGCTTGCCGATTCCGTGATCGCCGCGGCCAAGGCTTCGCTGGAAAAGAAGCTGACCGCCAAGGACCAGGACAAGCTCGTGGATGAATACTTAACCAAGGTGGTGTTCAATTGACCGGCAACATCGTCGCGCGCCGTTACGCCAAGGCGCTCTTCGCGCTGGCCAAGAAGGCCGGCAAAAAGGCCCCGGCGGAATACGGCAAGGATCTGGAGGCGTTTGCTTCCGTCCTTGAGACGTCTGCGGATCTGCTTAAGGTGTTTGCCAACCCCATCATCAGCGCCGATTTGAAGAAAGCGGTGCTGGCCGGGGTGGTCGGCAAGCTGGCCCTTAAGCCCATGGTCGCCAACTTCCTGTCGCTTCTGGCTGACAAGGAACGCCTCCCCTACGTGCTGGAAGTGTCCGCCTACTACCGGACCCTTTTGGACGAGTCGGAAGGCGTTATGCGCGGGCAGCTCCTGACTGCTTTTGCCCTCGCCGATGCCCGCCAGGATCAAATCAAGTCCAAGCTTGAGAAACAGTCCGGCAAAAAGCTGGTGCTGTCTTTTGCCGTCGACCCCGCCATCATCGGCGGCGTAGTCCTCAAGGTCGGCGACAAGGTGTTGGACGCGAGCCTTCGCGCCCAACTTGAAATATTGAAAGAACAAATCAAGAGGGGTGAGTAGGGCCATGCAAATCAAAGCGGAAGAGATCAGCCAGATCATCGAACAGCAGATTCAGCACTACGAGTCTCGCGTTGAGATGAGCGAGACTGGCACTGTGCTGTCCGTCGGCGACCAGATTGCCCGCGTCTACGGCGTCCAGAACGCCATGGCCATGGAGCTTTTGGAATTCCCGGGCGGTATCATGGGTCTGGTGCTCAACCTGGAAGAGGACAACGTCGGTGTGGCCCTTCTTGGTGAAGACACCCACATCAAAGAAGGCGACCCGGTCAAGCGCACCGGCAAGATCTTCTCGGTGCCCGTCGGCGACGCCGTCACCGGCCGCGTCATCGACCCCCTGGGAAGCCCCATCGACGGCCTTGGCCCCATTGAAGCCAAGGAAGTGCGTAACGTCGAAATCAAGGCCCCCGGCATCATCGCCCGTAAGTCGGTCCATGAGCCCATGTACACGGGCCTTAAGGCCGTTGACGCCATGACCCCCATCGGTCGTGGCCAGCGCGAACTGATCATCGGCGACCGTCAGACCGGCAAGACCGCCGTCTGCATCGACGCCATCCTGGCCCAGAAGGGACAGGGCGTGTTCTGCTTCTACGTCGCCATCGGCCAGAAGAAGTCCACGGTTGCCCTGGTTGCCGAAACGCTGCGCCGTTACGGAGCCATGGAATACACCACCATCATCTCGGCCACCGCGTCCGAGCCGGCTTCGCTCCAGTTCATGGCCGCCTACTCCGGCTGCACCATGGCGGAGTACCACCGCGACAACGGCCGCCACGCCCTGATCATCTATGATGATCTGTCCAAGCAGGCCGTCAGCTACCGCCAGATGTCCCTCTTGCTGCGTCGTCCCCCCGGACGTGAAGCCTACCCCGGCGACGTTTTCTACCTCCACTCGCGTTTGCTGGAGCGTGCCGCCAAATTGTCCGATGCCCTGGGAGCCGGCTCCCTGACCGCGCTGCCCATCATCGAGACCCAGGCGGGCGACGTGTCGGCCTACATCCCGACCAACGTCATCTCCATCACCGACGGACAGGTTTACCTCGAGCCCAACCTGTTTAACGCCGGTATCCGTCCGGCCATCAACGTCGGTCTGTCGGTCTCCCGCGTCGGTGGTGCTGCCCAGGTCAAGGCCATGAAGCAGGTCGCCGGTACGCTGCGTCTCGACCTCGCCCAGTACCGCGAGCTGGCCGCTTTCGCCCAGTTCGGTTCCGATCTGGACAAGGGCACCCAGCTCAAGCTCAATCGCGGCATGCGCATGGTGGAACTGCTCAAGCAGCCCCAGTACAAGCCCATGAGCGTGGCCGAGCAGGTTATCTCCCTGTTCGCCGGTACCCGCGGCTTCATGGACGATGTGCCGGTTGAGTCCGTGCGCAAGTTCGAGGAAGGCCTGCAGGAGTACTTTGCCAACGCCAAGAGCGACATCCTGAACGAGATCCGGGATAAGAAGGCGCTCGACGACAGCCTGACCGCCAGACTTGGCGCGGCCATCGACGAGTTCAAAAAGGGCTTCAAGGCCTAGGCGTCGCGCTTAAAAACCATGAAGGTTTTTTGCAAAAAGGCGGCCGTTCGCGGCTGCTGCGCAACGCTGACACAGGCCTAAAGGGGGAGCCATGCCTGCGCTCAAAGACGTAAAGAACAAGATCAACGGGGTCCGAAAGACCAAGCAGATCACCAAGGCCATGAACATGGTGGCCTCGGCCAAGCTGCGCCACGCCCAGTCGCGCATTGAGCGGTTTCGTCCCTACGCCGACAAGTTCTACGAGATGCTCGGAGAACTGGCCAAAGGTGCCGACTCCTCGACCCATCCGCTGCTGGAAGCCCGCGAAGAAGTAAAGACTGTCCTGATGGTGGTCATTACCTCGGATCGCGGTCTGTGCGGCGCCTTTAACAACAACATCATCCAGGCGTCCATGAAGGTCGCCCGGGCCAAAACCGCCGAAGGCAAGACCGTTAAGATCATGTGCGTCGGCCGCAAGGCCCGCGACAGCTTCCGGCGCACCAGTTTTGAAATCGTGGCCGCCTATGTCAATGAAATGGCTGCCTTCGACTTCTCCCTGGCCACGCGTATCGGATCTGAGGTCATCGGCGGCTATGTCGGCGAAACCTACGATGAAGTGATCATGGCCTTTGGCAAGTTTGTAAGCCTTGCCCGCCAGGAACCCACGCTTTTGCCCGTGCTGCCCCTTTCCCCTGCCGCCGCTGTCGGTGAGGTCAAAGAGGACGTCGGCGCCAAGGCCGAGTACATCTACGAACCGTCGGTGGAAGGTCTGCTCGCCGAGCTCTTGCCCCGGTTCATCAATGTCCAGATCTATCGCGGGTTGCTTGACACCTCGGCCAGCGAGCACGCTGCCCGGATGCGATCCATGGACAATGCCACCAGGAACTGCGACGACCTCGTCAGCTCGCTTACCCTGGTCTACAACAAGGCCCGCCAAACGGCCATTACCAAGGAACTGATGGACATCGTCGGCGGTTCCGAAGCACTCAAGGGATAACCAAGGGGGCATCATACAATGAGCGCGACAAGCGGAAATGTCGGAAAAATCGTGCAGGTCATCGGCGCCGTTATCGACGTCGAATTTCCCGAGGGCAAACTGCCGAATATCTTGAATGCCCTCGACATCAAGAACGTTAACAATGAATTCGCTACCGACCTCGTGGTCGAAGTGGCCCAGCACCTCGGCGACAACGTCGTGCGCTGCATCGCCATGGACTCCACCGACGGTCTGGTGCGCGGCATGGCTGCCACCGACACCGGTTCGGCCATCCGCGTCCCGGTCGGCAAGGGTGCCCTTGGCCGCATCCTGAACGTCGTCGGTCGTCCCGTGGACGAAATGGGTCCGGTTGACTCCACGGTCATGTGGCCCATCCACCGTTCGGCTCCGGCCTTCGTGGATCAGTCCACCAGCATCGAGCTGCTTGAAACCGGCATCAAGGTCATCGACTTGCTGATTCCCTTCCCCAAGGGCGGCAAGCTCGGCCTGTTCGGCGGTGCCGGCGTCGGCAAGACCGTCGTTCTCATGGAGCTGATCAACAACATCGCCAAGCACCACGGCGGTCTGTCCGTGTTCGCCGGCGTTGGTGAGCGCACCCGTGAAGGCAACGACCTTTATCACGAGTTCAAAGAAGCCGACATCCTGGGCAAAGCCTCACTTGTCTACGGTCAGATGAATGAGCCTCCGGGAGCCCGCGCCCGCGTGGCCCTGACCGCTCTGACCTGCGCTGAGTACTTCCGCGACGAGGAAGGCCAGGACGTGTTGCTCTTTATCGACAACATCTTCCGGTTCACCCAGGCTGGTTCCGAAGTCTCCGCCCTTCTTGGCCGTATGCCTTCCGCGGTCGGTTACCAGCCGACCCTGGGTACCGACCTTGGTGCCCTCCAGGAACGCATCACCTCCACCAAGAAAGGCTCCATCACCTCGGTCCAGGCCGTTTACGTGCCTGCCGATGACTTGACCGACCCCGCGCCTGCCACCACGTTCTCCCACTTGGACGGCACGCTGGTTCTGTCGCGTCAGATCGCCGAGCTTGGCATCTACCCCGCGGTTGATCCGCTCGACTCCACGTCGCGCATTCTCGATCCCCTGGTTCTGGGTGCCGAGCACTACGCAACAGCCCGTGAAGTCCAGTCGAGCCTGCAGAAGTACAAGGATCTCCAGGACATCATCGCCATTCTCGGTATGGACGAACTGTCCGACGAGGATAAGCTGACCGTTGCCCGCGCCCGTAAGATCCAGCGCTTCCTGTCGCAGCCCTTCTTCGTTGCCGCCCAGTTCACCGGCAAGGAAGGCCGCTACGTGAAGCTTGAGGACACCATCAAGGGCTTCCGTGCCATCATCGACGGCAAGCATGATGATATCCCCGAAGGCGCCTTCTACATGGTCGGCGACATCAACGAGGCCGTTGAAAACGCCAAGAAAGGATAACGATCATGGCCCAACTCCGCCTTGAAATCGTCACCCCGGACAAGCTCGTCTTGTCCCAGGATGTTGACTACGTGGGCGCTCCGGGTCTGCTTGGTGAATTCGGCGTCATGGCGAACCACATCCCGTTCCTGTCGGCCCTTGGCATCGGTTCGCTGATGTACAAGACCGGCGGCAAGGCGAACTACGTCTTCATCGCCGGCGGGTTTGCCGAGGTGTCCGGGAACAAGGTCACCATTCTGGCTGAAGTGGCCGAGCGTCCGGAAGATATCGACATCGAACGCGCCCGCCGGGCCCAGGATCGGGCCAAACAGCGGGTTGAGCGCGAACGGGACAAGGTCGACTTCGCCCGGGCCCAGGCCGCCATGCAGCGGGCGATGTATCGCCTGCGCGTGCGCGACAACTCCGGGTCTATCGGCTCCGCCGCTCACTAAGCCCATTCCTGACTTGCTGATCCGAGGCGGCCCCCATTTGGGGGCCGCCTTTTTTTTCGCTGCCAACGCCTGTGCTGCTTGTGTTCAGAGCGTTAGCCGGTTTGAACAGCGCACGCCCGTGGGTCAAGCGTGGCCGGCACGACAAGTCAGGCAGCGCAACGTCACGCCACATTACGCCACGCCAATCCACGATAAGCTACGACAATCCACGACAAGCCCCATTCCTTCAATCCGCGCCAGCCGAGATTAACCACTGGATAACTCGCGACCACACTTTTGCCGGGCCGGCCCCGGGCGTATGCATTGTCGGGGCAGGGCGCTTTCTGGTATACAACCGCCATCGGCGCGCGAAACCCTTTGCCAAGGACATGGTATGGCCAGGACGTTTGCACTCGAAATTGTCACCCCGGATCGGTTGGTGCTCAAAAAGACCGTGGACAGCGTCACGGCTGCTTCGGTTTCCGGCGAATTTACTGCCCTGCCGTTGCATGTCCCTTTTCTCGCGGCCCTTTCCGTGGGCAATTTGAGTTATCGGGAAAACGGCAGGCTGGCCTACGTGTTCGTATCCGGCGGTTTTGCCGAGGTCGGGCCGGACAAAGTCCTTATCATGGCCGAAGCAGCGGAATTGCCCGAAGAGATTGATCTTGACCGGGCGCGCAAGGCCAGTGAACGGGCCAAGGCGCGTCTTGAAGCCCAACGGGCGGAAAAAGTGGACTATGTCCGGGCCAAAGCCGCCTTGCAACGGGCCATGGCCCGCATGAAGCTGCTTGACGTGGCTGCCACTGGCGGCCAGTCCCGATCCGCTTCCCGGGTCTGATCCCCTTTTCCCCGGGCGCGGTTGTGACCAAACGGTTGCCGGCTGGTTGCGGCCACGCGGCCGGACCTTTTCATTGTGACACAGTGGAGACGATTCTATGACCCAGCGCATTGGCGCATTGGCTCTGGCGGCCGGGAAGGGCACGCGTATGCGAAGCGATGCCCCCAAAGTGCTCAAAACACTCCTTGGCAAACCCATGCTCTGGTATGTGACCAAGGCCCTGGCGACGCTCTACGCCGCTGACGTTTGGACCGTCATCGGGCATCGGGCCGAGTCGGTTGCGGCGGCGTTTCCGGAACTGGCCGGACGGTTTGTGACCCAGACCGAGCAGCTCGGCACCGGCCACGCCCTGGTAACAGCCCTGCCTGCTCTGACCCAGGCCGGGCTCAGCCATGTGCTGGTGGTCAATGGCGACGCGCCCCTGGTCACGGCCGAGAGTATAGAAGCCTTTTGCGCTGCCGCCCTGGCCGCCGACGCTGACGTGTCCTTTGTCTCCATCGAACTGCCAGACCCCGGTGCCTACGGCCGGGTGGTGCGCTGCGATGGCCGGGTGGCCATCGTCGAGGCCAAGGATTTTGATCCGGCGCGCCATGGCACACCCAGCGGCGAAATCAATGCCGGGGTCTATCTCCTGCGCCTGGAGGCCGTGGCCCCGCTGTTGGGCCGGCTTTCCAACGCCAATAACAGCGGCGAATACTATATCACCGACCTCGTTAGCCTGGGTGAAGCGGCCGGGCTGCGCGTCCTGGCCGTCAACCGGGGGAATGATGCTGCCTATCTGGGCATCAACAGCCCGCGCGAACTGGTTGCAGCCGAGGAAATCTTGCGCCGGCGCATCGTTGACCTCCATATCGAGGCCGGGGTGGTGGTACGCATGGCCGACAGCGTGCGCCTTGGTCCCCAGGTGCGTCTGGCCCCGGGTGTGGAAGTGTGCGGCCCGCTGGAACTCTACGGCCGGACAACCGTTGCCGCCGGGGCCAGCCTGGCCTCCCACTGCGTCGCAACCGATGCCGTTATCGGGGAAAACGTTGTGGTCCAGTCTTTTTGCCACCTGGACAACGTCCGGGTGGATGCCGACTGCCAGGTCGGCCCCTATGCCCGGCTGCGCCCGGGCGCGATCCTGGAAACCGGGGCGCGGGTCGGCAATTTCGTGGAAATGAAAAAGTCCGTCCTTGGCCCCGGAGCCAAGGCCGGCCATCTTACCTATCTGGGCGACGCCGAGATCGGGGCCGGGGTCAACATCGGGGCCGGCACCATCACCTGCAATTACGACGGGGTGCACAAGCACAAGACCGTGGTCGGCCGGGAGGCGTTTATCGGCTCCAACACCGCCCTGGTGGCACCGGTCACCATTGGCGCGGGTGCCCTTGTCGGGGCCGGTTCCGTGATTACCTCTGACGTGCCGGACGGTATGCTGGCCCTTGGTCGCGGCCGGCAGGTGGTCAAACCCCGAAAGTAAGGCCACTGCTTGCTTTTACAGGCAAACAAGGCTAGCAGAAAGGCATGGACATTTTCGACGCCTTGGAACAACGGGTCGAACAGCTCGTAGCCCGCAAAAAGGCCTTGGAAGAAGAAAACGCGGCGCTTCGGGCCGATCTGGCCAGATTTGCTGAGGAAAAAAAGGCAGTCGCCGAACGGATAGACAGCCTCATGGAAAAGCTTCAGGAGGAGCTCAACCCCTAACACTCCGGCCGGCCTTGAGGCTGGCGGGGAATCTTCGGTCCAGCGATGCCCAGCTATACGTTGTCCCTAATGGGCCTAGAGCTGTCGTTTAAGACAGATGCCGGACCGGAGCGCGTAAGTGCCGCCAAGGAATTGGTGGAGCAACGATATAACTTGCTTAAGGCGGGCGGGAAAACGCTCGGCAAGGAGAAATTGCTGGCCTTTGTCGCATTGGGTCTGGCTGACGATATGTTGATGTCGAACCAGCAGCTTGACCACCTCAATGATCGGGTGGGCGAGTTGCTGCATAAGATAGATTGATGGGCCGGCCGTTTTGCGGCGGGCCACGAGAAAGTTCCCTGGGGTGTGCGTGATTGTTGGTTTATTTTTGAGCCGATACTCAAAAATAGGATGCTGCGACGCGTGGCTGGTGTGCGTGCCCGGCTTCGACCGGGTGGCCTGAAGGTCAAACAGCGGCGTCCGCCTTGGTTGCCAAGGTTCAAAAGAATTAACGACACGGCTCCCTGGGGCTTTGATATATACCGGGAAACGGGCGTTGCGGCTGTCCCGAGCAGCGACCATTCCAGGACTCTCGCCATACCTCACGCGGCTTGCGCCAAGCATCTTCCGGATTGCGACTCGTCCGATCCCTTGCCCACGGGCTACGCCCCGTTTGCTCCCCGCTTCGGGAGAAGCCATGGAATTTTCGACCGTCTTCATGGGCATCGTGGGCATTGGCCTCGGGGTGCCGGCCGGGTATTACCTCGACAAGTGGATTTCCCAGAAAACCCTTAACGAGGCCAAAACCCTGGCGGATCGCATCCTCGACGAAGCCCGCAAAGAGGCCTCGGCCCATAAAAAAGAAGTCGTTCTGGCTGCCCAGGACGAAATGTACCGGCAAAAACTCGACTTGGAAAAAGAATTTCGCGACAAGATTCAGACCGTTGAAGACAAGGAAGAACAGGTGCACAAGCGCCGGGAACGCCTTGACGAAAAACAGGAACTGATCGTCCAGAAAGAATCCGAAATGCTTACCTCCGAGAAGCGGCTGACCGCCAAGGAGCGCGAGCTGGAAGAAAAAGCCGAGCAACTCTCCAAGCTTGCCGACGAACACGACAAGCGGCTCCAGGAAATCTCCGGTCTGACCATGGAAGAGGCCAAAAAACGGCTCATGGACGAAATCGAGTCCAAGACCCGCCACGACGCCGCCCGCATGGTCCGCCAGATCGAAATGGAAGCCAAGGAAACCGCCGACAAGAGCAGCAAAAAGATTTTGGCCCTGGCCATCCAGCGCTATGCCGGCGATTTCGTGGGCGAGCAGACTGTCACGGCCGTGGCCCTGCCGTCCGAGGAAATGAAAGGCCGCATCATCGGTCGCGAAGGCCGCAACATCCGCGCCCTGGAAGCCGCCACCGGCGTCGATCTCATCATTGACGACACGCCCGAAACGGTCATTCTCTCCGCCTTTTCGCCGCTTAAGCGCCAGATCGCCAAGATGGCTCTGGAACGGCTTATCACCGACGGCCGCATCCATCCTGCCCGCATCGAAGATGTGGTCAAAAAATGCGAGCAGGAACTCGACGTCAAGATCCGCGAGATCGGCGAGCAGGCCACTTTCGACTCCGGCGTCCACGGCATCCATCCCGAGGTCGTGCGGCTTTTGGGCCAGCTCCAATACCGCACCAGCTATTCCCAGAATGTGCTCCAGCACTCCCTGGAAGTGGCTGCCCTGGCCGGTATCATGGCCGCCGAACTGGGCCTGGACGTCAAGCGCGCCAAACGCGCCGGGCTGCTCCATGACATCGGCAAGGCCGTGGACCACGAAATCGAAGGCCCCCATGCCGTGATTGGCGCGGATCTGGCCAAGAAGTACGGCGAATCCGGCGACATCCTCCACGCCATCATGGCCCACCACGAGGACGTGCCGCCCAAGTCCATCCTGGCCACCCTGGTCCAGGCTGCTGACAGCCTGTCCGGTGCCCGCCCCGGAGCCCGCAAGGAGCTTCTGGAAAGCTACGTCAAGCGCCTGGAGGAACTGGAAAACCTGGCTCTTGATTTCGACGGCGTGTCCAAGGCCTACGCTATCCAGGCCGGCCGCGAGGTGCGCGTCATGGTGGATTCGGAAAATGTCGATGACGACAAGACGTTTTTGCTCTGCAAAGACATCGCCAAACGCATCGAAGACAATCTCACCTATCCCGGCCAGATCCGCGTCACGGTCATCCGCGAACGCCGGGCCGTGGGCATCGCCAAATAGCTCCGTTTTGCCGCAGAAAGCGCCCCGGGTCGCCGACCCGGGGCGCTGACCATGGCCGGGGCGCAGCCGCAAACCCGGCGACGTGTTTTTCTTCCTTCGCCTCGTGACTGCCCCGCACCCGGACTGGGCGCAACCCCAACGCCAAGGAACCGTCAGGCCATGCGCATCCTCGTTTTGGGCGACGTCTTCGGCCGACCGGGCCGCTCGATCCTCTTTGAACGCCTGCGGCAGGTGCGCCGCGATTACGCCCTGGATCGGGTGGTGGCCAACGGCGAAAACGCCTCCGGGGGCCTCGGGCTGACCGCCAAGGCCGCCCGCCAGCTTCTGGAAGCCGGCATCGACGTCATGACCGGCGGCAACCACACCTTCCGCCGCAGCGATATCATCCCCTTTTTCGAGACCACCGACCGTCTCCTGCGCCCGGCCAACTATCCCCCTGGCGCGCCCGGCGCGGGCTGCCTGGTCTGCCGCCCCAAGGACGGGCCGCCCTATGCCGTCATCAATCTCCTCGGCCGCACCTTCATGCCGGCCGTGGACTGCCCCTTTGCCACCGCCGAAACGCTCCTGGCCGGACTGCCCGCCGACGTGCCCGTGCGGCTGGTGGATTTTCACGCCGAAGCCACCAGCGAAAAAAAGGCCATGGGCTATTTTCTCGACGGCCGGGTCAGTGCCGTCCTGGGCACCCACACCCACATCCAGACCGCCGATGCCCAGCTGCTGCCCCGTGGCACGGCCTATATGACCGATATCGGCCTGACCGGCCCGGTCGCTTCGGCCCTGGGCATGGACCCCGAAGAAGTCATTGCCCGGTTCCGCACCGGCCTGCCCCGGCGTTTCGTCGTCTCCAAAGCCGCGCCGGAAATGCAGGGCGCGCTGCTGGATATTGACGCGGCCACGGGCAAGGTCGTAACTATAACGCCTTGGCGGCTGGCCTGAGGGCCGCACAAGCCCCCGCATGGAGGATACCCCGATGCGTCTCGCCAACATCCTGCTGCTGCTCGCCGCCTGTCTCGGCCTGGCCGCTCCGGCCGCCCTGGCCGCGCCTGAGCGCACGGCCATCTACATGACCGTGGCCGGTCCCCTGGAAGTGGTGCGCGACGGTGCCGCCTCCACCGTGCTCTTGGGCGGCCGGGTCATCCACCAGGCCACCGGCGCGGCCCTGACCGCCCAGTCCTACATGAGCGTGGGCGATGTCGCCGACGGCTACGATGCGGTGCTCATCCGCCATGGCGTCGGCAACGCCGAATGTCCCATCACCTACGACCTCGTGGCCGTGGGCAAGGACAAAACCTACGCCGTCATCCCCGACATCAACAAGTGCTCGCGTATCTTAAACGTCAATGTGGACGGCGACCGCCTCATGCTCGTCACCGAAAAGCAAAACGGTCGCACCGAGATCATCGAATACAACGACAAGCAGCGCCGCCACGGCGATGCCAAACCCTAGGCGGCCTGACCATGCGCTTTTTTTCGCTCCTTGTGCTGCTACTGGCCATGGCCGCCGGTCTTTCCGGCTGCGCCGAAGAAACCGTCTACGACTGGCAACGGCCCCACGACACCTATCAGGTGGGCACGTTTAGCAAAGCCCAGAACGCCGACGCGCTCAAAGCCAAGCTCGGGAAGGACGGCTTTGACAGCCGCATCGAAACCGATATCAAAAACGGCCAGTTCACCCTCAATGTCCTGGTGGATGTCTACGATGCCAAACCCGATACGCTGGCGCGCCTGGAGCGCATCGCCGGAGCCAAACCCCTGCTACGGGGAAAGACGCCGACCAAAGCAGCCTCGCCCGCCGGTGCCTCTGCCATACCGGCTTCCGGGCTCTGATCTGCCACTCTCCCCAGCATAAACGCCTAACCGCCTTTACCGCCAAAGGAATCGCCGTGAACATCTTCGACGAACTCTCCTGGCGCGGCCTCGTCCACCAATCCTCCGACGAGGCCGAACTGCGCCAACACTTTGATACCCCCGGCCGCGTCCTCTACTGCGGCTTCGACCCCACCGCCGACAGCCTGCACATCGGCAACCTCGTGCCGTTGCTCGCCCTGGCCCGGTTTGCCAGGGCCGGACACAAACCGCTGTTTCTCCTGGGCGGGGCCACGGGCCTCATCGGCGACCCCAGCGGCAAGGACAAGGAACGCCAACTGCGCACCGCCGACATGGTGGCCGCTTCAGCCGAAAAAATCCGCGCCCAGGCCATGGCCTTTTTCGAGCGCCAGGGCGTGGCCGACCGCGTCACCCCGGTCAATAACCTCGACTGGACCCAGCCCCTCTCCATCATCGACTTCCTGCGCGATACCGGCAAACACTTTACCATCAACTACATGCTGGCCAAGGATTCCGTTAAATCGCGCATCGGCCGGGAAGATACCGGCATCTCCTACACGGAATTCAGCTACATGATCCTGCAGTCGCTGGACTTCGAGTATTTGCACCGCACTATGGGCTGCACCCTGCAAATCGGCGGCGGCGACCAGTTCGGCAATATCACCGCCGGCCTCGAACTCATCCGCCGCAAAACCGGCGGCCAGGCCTTTGCCCTCACCTTTCCGCTCATCACCACCGCCTCCGGGGCCAAGTTCGGCAAAAGCGAAAAAGGGGCCATCTATTTAAACACCGCCCTGACCTCGCCCTATGCCTTCTACCAGTACTGGATCAACGCCGACGACCGCGACGTCATAAACTTCCTGCGCTATTTCACTTTCCTCGAAAAAGAGGCCATCGAAGCCCTGGCCGCCCAGACCGCCGAGGCACCGCACTTGCGCGCCGCCCAGAAAACCCTGGCCCGGGAAACCACGGCCATGATCCACGGTGCCGACGAACTGGCCAAAGTCGAAGCCGTCACCGACGCCCTGTTCGGCGGCGGCGACCTCCACGCCGTCGACGCCGCCACCCTGCGCGCCGCCCTGGAAGCCGCACCCGGCAAGAACTATCCCAGTCTGGCCGAATTGCCGCAACTGCCCAATCTTCTGGTCGATCTCGGCCTTTGCCCGTCCCTTGGGCAGGCGCGCAAAGATATCAAAGCCGGCGGCATTTACCTCAATAACGTCCGCGCCGCCGAAGCCCAGGCCATCGACAGTGACGACTGCATCGGCGGCAATATCCTGCTGCTGCGCAAAGGAAAAAAGAACTACGGCGTCGTGACGCTGGGCGCATAACCGGGGCGCTGCCCCGGACCCTGCTGGGGCGTTGCCCCAGACCGCACCAGGGCGCTGCCCTGGACCTGCCGGGGGGATGATCCCCCCGGACCCCCCGCCTGGGCGTGCGGGAGTGGGGGAAGCGGGTTGGGGGGAGGGGCGGCGGCGGGTGGCTGTCGCAGATGGGGGCTGGATTTGTCTGGCTGGTCCTGCCGCCAAAGCCCGGCAGGACCAGCCAGACAAATCCAGCCCCCAACCGGCCCTCGGCCCCGAAGCGGGGCCGATAGGTTCGCGCTTGAGCGATGAGATGGGGTTGCCCACGGCGCAAACACGGTCTTCGGGGGAGTTTTGTGCGGCGCGCCACATTTGGTGTTGTGACCGAGCTTCCCCTCTAACCCATTGAAAGTTTTTGGGGAGGGTGGGGGTCTGG
>NZ_WVUD01000050.1 GCF_009856865.1 Solidesulfovibrio aerotolerans
CGGCTGCACCCGAACCGCCGGCGCCCCAGGCTGCGCCCGCTCCAGTGGGTGTGGACCAGCCAGGGGCTGCTGCCCCGGAAGCTGCCGCCGGGGCGCCGGCCGGCGGGATTTCGGACCCCGGCCAGCCCGGCAGTCCGGCCCTGCCGCCGCCCCTGCCGGACGCTGCGCCCGAACCCGGCGGCCGTACCGGAAGCTAGTGCTGACGCCTTAAAAAAGTTGTGCCACGCGCAAAGGCTTTGCCTTGCCCCAACCGGAGCGTGTGTCCCAGGGAGCGTTTGCGCAGCAGCCAGGAACCGTCCTGCCCCCAGGCCGTGCCGTCACCCGGCGGGGCCTTATGGTGCGGTCTTTATTGCGCCGGGGCGACCTGTCCCAGCCGGCGCAGGGCCGCAACCACCACGGCTGCATGTCCCGGCCAGGCAGTGGCCAGAAGTGCGGCCTCGTCCTCGGGACACGGCCAGGAAAGGCCCAATGCGGCCCGGGCCAGCTCCTGGGGCGAAAACGCGCCCAGAAATTCCAGAATGCCGCAAACGGTGGCCGCGTCCAGGCCAAGGGCACCCAGTCCCGAAACAAAGCCCTGCACCGCTGCCTCGGCCACGTCCTCCCCGGCCACGACCAGCTTGCCGACCCCGTCCACCCGGTCCAGGCGCAGGCGCATGGTCAGGTTGGTGAAAAAGGCCAAGGCCGCCAGCTTGTCGGCCAGTTCCCCGGCTTCGGCAAAATCCTGGCCGGCCCCGTAGCCGCGCACGGTGATCAGCTTGACGGAGACCGCGTCTTCCACAACCCGGGCTACAAAATCCCCGGCCGCGTGGTGCCACGGCCCGATGCTGGACCCACTGGCAGCTTGGTAATAACGGGTGAGGATGTGGGCCGCCTGCCGATACATCGCAAGGGCCTGGGCCTGGGAAAGAAGGCGCTCCCCGGCATCAAAGTCCCAAAGGCGCACCCGGCCGGTCCCGTCCTGGTGAAACTCATGATACCCGGCAAACCAGTCTTCCAGCAAAAAGGCGAGTCCGCCAACCGTGGCAAAGACCCGGGGGCACGGCAAAAATTCCGGTGTGAAGCGCTCGCGCAAGCCCGCCAGCAACCCGGCTTCCTGTTCGAGCAGGGCGGCAGCAGCCGGCGTTGCCGCCACATTGACGCACAGTTTGACCTCGCCGCCGCCAAAACGCACGGTCACGCTGGCCGGATGGTAGAGCGCCCCATGCTTTTCCGCCCGCACCACCAATTCCGCGATGTCCTCGCCGTCAGCCAAGCCGCTTTCCAGGGCCACAGCGTGCAAGGCCGAAACCGCGGCCGCATCCGTTAAAAACGCCTCCAATCCGGCAAAATAGGTTCCGTAGGTCAGCCCTTCCCCGCCTTCTACAGGAACAGCAGCCTGGTCGGGGCGATAGTCCAGTACGCCCGTGGGCGAAGCGATCTGATTCGTGATGCGCATGGTGATCTCCTTGGCCGCACGAGGCGGTCGTTGCGGCAAAACGCCCCTGGCTCCCGGCAGACGGCCAGCGGCGGCTCAGGCTTGAGAGGTTGGGCAACCGACCCGCCTACCGCCAAACAAGGCGGCGCACAAGCGGCTGCCACGTTCTCAAAAAGCATCTAGGGTGTTTTGAAAATAAAAACCATGGTGGCGGCAGCGTGTGACACCGAAAAGCTTCAAGGCGTTTCCAGAAGCCGGCGCGCCATGGCGGCGTGGGCGCAGTCCGTGCCGGCCGCACCGCCCACCAGCCCTCGCCCCACGGCCAGCCCGCAACGTTTCAAGCCCCCCGGACAACCGGTGCGAACGCAGCGCGTCGCCCGGAATCAGCGGCAGCTTTGGCTATAGGCCAGGGCGGCGGCCACGAAATGATCGGCCCAATGGGGCGCGCCATCGGCGTGGATGTGGGTGTAGGCGGCAAACGTATTGGCCGTGGTCAGCCCGTCCAGGCCGCCCAGCATGCCAACGCCCCGTTCCATGGCCAGGGCAAACGCCTCGGGACCGGGAAGAGCGGCTCCCGGGCCGCCGCACGACCCGAGTGTCGCCTGACATTTGGAATAATGAAATTCATGGCCCCGCAGCACCGTGCCCACGGGATGGTAGGGATTGTCCCGCACCACCCGGGCCAGGCTGTAGCCCAGGCCCTGGGGCCGGGCGCACAGGGTCGTGGTCACCGGGAAAACGCCGGCCATGGGATAGTAAGTGCCGTCAACGACCAGCCCCTGGCCCAAATACATAAACCCGCCGCATTCGGCGTAAATGGGCAGGCCGGCAGCGGCCAAGGCCCGCACATGCTCGCGAACAGGCAGGTTGCCCGCCAACGTGGCGGCCTGGGTTTCCGGGAACCCGCCGCCCAGGTACAGCCCGTCCAGGGCCGGCCAGGGCGCGTCGTTTAGGATACTCACCGGGACCAGTTTCGCCCCGGCCCGCTCCAGGGCTTCGCAATTTTCCGGATAATAAAACCATAAGGCGGCGTCGCGCACCACGCCGATGACCGGCCGCCGGCCATCGCCCCGGGGAGCGGGCCAGACCGGTGCCGGCGCGTCCGGCAGATCAGGGGCCAGCCGGGCCAGGGCCACAATCCGGTCCAGGTCCACGTTGTCGCGGATGACCGCGGCTATGCCGTCGAGAATGGGGTCCACGCCGGACTGCTCACGCATGGACATAAGCCCCATGTGGCGTTCGGGAATGGGATTTTCAGAAATTTTGGGCAACATGCCAAGCACCGGCACCCCGGCCAGGGATTCGATGGCTTCGCGCAGGATGTCGCGGTGCCTTGGACCGGCGGTGCGGTTGAGCACCACCCCGGCCAGATTGAGGCCCGGTTCAAAGGCAGCCACCCCGGCAACGATGGCAGCGGCGGTGCGCGTCATCTTGGTGGCGTCGAGGATAAGGACCACCGGTGCGGCCAAGGTGCGGGCCAAAGCGGCGGTGGAGCACGACCCGGCCACATCCATGCCGTCAAAGATGCCGCGATTGCCTTCGATGATGCTGATGTCGCAGTCTGCGGATTTTTCGAGAAAAAGGGAGGGAATGCGTTCGGGCGGCAATAAGAAAGGGTCCAGATTGGCGGCGTCGCGGCCGGCAGCGAGGCCAAGCCAGGCGGCGTCGATGTAATCCGGACCCTTTTTAAAAGGACGGACGCGAAGGCCCGCAGCGGCCAAGGCCCGACAGATGCCGAGGGAGAGGATGGTTTTTCCGGCCCCCCCGGAGAGTCCGGCCAGGACCAGACGCGGACGATAGTTCACGGCGCGTGTCTTTGAGCGCGCCTTGGGGCGCGTCGGAAAGTTCGGGTTTGACGAAACGGTTCCGCCACGGCCGGGGGGCGCATCGGGAACGACGAGGTTCGGGGCATGCCGCCTAGACCGGGCAAACCGGATCGCAAAACGCAGCGCGCCGCAGTGGCCTAATCTTCCTCGGCCTTCTGCTTGCCGGCGCCGGTCATGCCGTACATGGTCGTGGAGCCGCTGGACCAGAATTCCAGTTTGCCTTCGTTGACCAGTTCGGTGAGGACTTTTTTGACTTCGCGCTGCTTCTTGTCCGGGAAAATCTTGCAGAAATCGCTGAAGTAGAACTTGGACTTGCCAGTTTTCCCCGTAAGGAATTCGAGAACTTGCTCTTTCTCGGAAGGCATAGCGTCCCCTCTTTGTTTTATCCGGGCGGGGATCGCTCCCCGCCCGGAAGTTGGAATTAGGCCTCGATGTGCTTGGTGAACTTGAACTGGGTGCTCTGGCGCCACGTGTAGTAGGCCGGATCACGGAAGTCATCGATGCAGTGGTGGGTGAATTCCAGATCGCACAGCTCGAAGAACTTCTCCCAGCCAATGCGCTCGGCCCACTCGCCCAGGCGCTCGTACTTGCGAGCTTCCTTGGCGTACACTTCGACGATCTGCTTGACCATCTTGGTCAGCGTCGGCCAGCGGGGCGGCTCGTTGGGGATAAAGGCCACAACGACCTTGGAGAACTTGGGCATGGAGATGCGGTTGGACACCTTGCCGCCGACCATGAGCACGATGCCGTCGCCCTCGCCGGAGGCGAGCGGCATGGCCGGGCACATGGTGTAGCAGTTGCCGCAGTACATGCAGCGCGAGGCGTTAACGGCCACGGAGTTGACCTTCTTGCCGTCGATCTCGACCTTGGCCGGCTTGATGGCGCCGGTGGGGCAGGCGGAGATGGCAAGGGGCACTTCGCAGATGTTGTCCAGACGGTCATGCTCGACGATCGGGGGCTTGCGGTGGATACCGACGATGCCGATGTCGGAGCAGTGGACCGCGCCGCACATGTTGAGGCAGCAGGCCAGCGAGATGCGGACCATGGCCGGCAGGGTCATGGACTGGAAGTACTCGAACATGTCGTCCATGACGGCCTTGACCGGGCCGGAGGCGTCGGTGGCCGGGGTGTGGCAGTGGACATACCCCTGGGTGTGGACGATGTTGGAGACGCAGGCGCCGGTGCCGCCGACCGGGAACTTGAAGCTCCCGCCAGCGAACTTGCGCGAGGCCAGATCGGCCAGCAGGCCGTCAAGGGCGGCCTCGGTCTCGACCATGAACTCCACGTTGTTACGCGTGGTGAAGCGCAGGTGGCCGCCGCAATGCTTCTCGGCGATCTCGCAGATCTCGCGGATGTGCGTGACGCTCATGAGGCGGGCAGCGCCGACGCGCACGGTGTAGACCACGTCGCCGGACAGGCCGACATGCTTGAGCACGCCGGGTTTGACGATCTCGTGGTAGTCCCACGCGCCTTTGTTTTTCTTGATGACCGGCGGATAGAACTCCTCGAAACTACGAGGACCGATATCCGTGATCCGGTTTTCCATGGGCTTGTCGGGATTGTATCCGGAAGAGATGAATGCCATTTCTTATGTCCCCCGCTTATCTCATGTGTCTCTGGCGATAGGCCGCCTCGTCGTGTTCGAAACCGCCCGGCACTTCCTCTTCCTTGAAGAAGATGTACGGGTTGGAGCGCGGCTCTTTCACATGCTGCGGCATGGCCTTGATGTTGGTGACCTCGAGCAGCTTCTGGAAGGACAGACGCTTCATGGTCTCGCCCACGCGCTCGCGGTTCTTGCCCTCTTCCATCCACCAGTCCCAAATGTTCTCGATGACTTCCTTGATCTCGTCGTAGGGCTTTTCAACCACAACGAAGGGAACAAGCAAGGACGACATCTGCGCGCCATCCAGGATGGGGGCCTTGGCACCGAGCAGGATCGAAGCGCCGGTCTCTTCACCGATCTTGACGGCGGCGGGCATGGTGTTGATGCAGTGCATGCAACGGGTGCAGTTGGCATTGTCAATGGACAGCTTGGCGCCGTCGTAGCTCATGCAGCCGGTGGGGCAGCGATCCACGACTTCCTTGACGATGTCGAACTTGCCCCAGTCGCGACCGGCGTGCGAGCCGCCGCCCGGCTTGAACTCGCCGGCAACGTAGGCTTTGACACGATCCTGGTCGATGCGGATGTCGCTCTTCCAGGTGCCGATGACCGAGAAGTCGGAACGGGCGATGGAAGCGACGCAGCCGTTGGGGCAGCCGTCGAACTTGAACTTGAACTTGTAGGGGAAGGCCGGACGGTGCAGTTCGTCCTGATAGTCATTGGTCAGGGTGTGGCACAGATCCTGGGTGTCGTAGCAGGCGAATTCGCAGCGCGACTGGCCGAGGCAGTCAGCCGGGGTGCGCAGGTTGCCGCCCGAGCCGCCGAGGTCGGTGTTCATCTTGTGGGTGACGTCGAAGAAAATTTCTTCCAGCTGCGGCGTGGTGGTGCCGAGCAGCACGATGTCGCCCGTGGAGCCGTGCATGTTGGTCAGGCCGGAACCGCGCAGATCCCAGATGTCCATGATGCCGCGCAGGTAATCGGCGGTGTAGTACTTGCCGGAGGGCTGGGCCAGACGAACGGTGTGGAAGTGGGCCACACCCGGGAACATTTCGGGCTGGTCGCAGTAACGTCCGATGACGCCGCCGCCGTACCCGAAAACGCCGACGATACCGCCGTGCTTCCAGTGGGTCTCTTTGTCCTTGAAGGAGAGTTCCAGCACGCCGAGCAGATCGCTCGGGCAGTCAACGGGGATCTGATAGTCCACGCCGTCGGGGTTGGCGGCCCGATGGGCTGCTTCCTGTTTGATGTCGGACACGAAGCTGGGCCAGGGCCCAGTTTCGAGCTGGTCCAACAAGGGAGTTTGGTGTTTCGCCATTTGCTTCCTCCAGTGGGGTTTGAAGATTACCGCCTTAACCAGCTAACACGCGCTCCGTGCGGGCTTGCGCGCCGCCTTGGGCGCCTCCCCTCCGACCAACCCTGCTCGCTGGCGGATGGGGTGTTATTCAATTGGGGGTCAGGAAACGAAACGTGAACTTTTGAACAATCGCTCCCGATCTAAAATGACATGGCCGTTATGTCAACGGCAAACCAGGGTTAGAACGGTAAATCGGGTATAAAGCTGATACTCCCGAACGCCTCTCCTACCACGAGAGCTTGATCGTTGCAAAGCCTATTTCCGGCAGCCCTGACTGCCCCGCCCCTTGCCAAAGTCCGCCTTTTCCACCATCACCCAGCCCATGGCCCACCCCGCTCCCGACATCGCCTGCCGCCGCTGCGGCCGCTGCTGCCGCCTGGGCGGCCCGGCCCTGCATGCCGGCGATCTGGCCCTGGTGTGCGACGGCCGCCTCGGCCCGGCCCAGCTCGTCACCCTGCGCCGGGGCCAGGGGGTCACCGACAACGTGACCGGCACGGTCGGCCCGTCCCCTGACGAACTGGTCAAGGTGCGCCCGGTCCCGGGCGGGCGGGCCTGCATTTTTTACCGCGATCCGCCGGCCTGCGCCATCCACGAGGCCAGCCCCGTCGAGTGCCAGGCCCTTTTTTGCGACGATCCCGCCCGGCTCGCCGCCCTCTACGCCAAAAATCGCCTGACCCGGGCCGACATCCTGCCCCCGGGCGGCGATCTGGCCGCCCTGTGCGCCCAGCACGAGGCCGAAACCGATCTGGTCCGGCTGACCACCCTGTGCCGGCTGGCTCTCGCCGGCGACGACGCCGCCCGGGGTGAAGCCCTGGCCGTGGCCCACTTCGACGCCGCCTGCCGCGATCTGCTGCCCAAGCGCCTGGGCATCGAGGCGGCCGCCCTGCCCTTTTATCTCGGTTCTCCCCTGCCCCAGGCCCTGCCCATCCTGCGCGCCACCCTGTACCCGGGCGGTCTTTACAAGCGCCGGGCATAGGCCTAAATCCTGTGTCTGCCCGCTACCGGCCGACACTCCGGCCACGGGGAGGTTTGACCATGCTCAAAGCCATGTTGCTGTCCCTTTGCCTCGTCCTTGCAGCTGCGCCAACCAGTCCGTTTGCCGCCGAGACCGGCCACGGCTTTGGCAAATACCGCTTCGGCCAAGCCTGCCAGACGCTTTTTTCCGGCCCATCCTTTGCCGAGGAAAAAGCCCGGCCGGTCTGGGACGCCAAGTTTCAGATGTTCGGCCTGACCCACGATCCTGAAATCTACGCCCAAAGCCCGTTCGTGCTGCATTACGACCGCGACGAAACGCCCACTTTTGAGGGCGTGCCCCTGGGACGCGTCTATTACGGCTGCAACAAAAAAACCGGCCTTTTTTCCCTGGTGGTCATGTCCCATGATCTCCTGGCCGTGCCCAAGCTGGTGCAAAAAGCCTCCAAACGCTTCGGGCCGCCCACCATGACCACCATGATCCAGACCATCTGGAATCTGCCCGACCTCTACGTGCAGATCGATCAGGTTTTTATGATCATCTACGACTCCCGGGCCGGCAAACCCGGCGGCGCGTCCTGACCGCCCCGGCCGCACCCGGACGCGATGATCCGGGCAACTCTTTCCGGCAAAACCAGCTCTGGACAAGACCATACCCAGGATCAATCACGGGGCAACACACAAAAGCGGGGGGAGAAAACACATGCGAAACAGCGTCGTTTTTTTGTTGCTTTGCCTGCTCTTTCCCTTTTCGGCCCAAGCGCGTCCGGCTACGACCACGCCCGTGGAGGTGGTCCAGCCCGACGGCACGAAGCTGACGCTTCACATCATGGGCGACGAGTTCGCCAACTGGAGCGAAACCGGGGACGGCTACGCCGTAGTGCAAAATCCCCAATCCAAGGCCTGGGAATATGCCCTGCCCCGGGGCGGGACGGCCACGCCCGACACGACGGCCCAAACCGGCGGCGCAACGTCGGCCGTGGCCCCCCAAGGCCTTGTCCCCTCAGGCCTGCTCCCCGGCCGCGATGCCCCACCGGCCGTGTCCCGCCACCTGCGCCCGCAACCTGACCCGGACCTGCGGCGTCGGTTCCAGGCAGGCCTGGAGCAGATTCGCCAGGACAACCTGGAATCCCGGGCCATGGCCGCGACGGTCGGGGGAGAAGCCGCGCAGGCCCAAGGCCAGCCGGGCCAGCCGGCGGACGCCTCCAATCCCTGGACCACCAACCCGGTGAGCGGCACCAAAAAAATGCTCATCGTCCTGGTGAATTTCGCCGACCGCCAACTTGCGACCACCCCCGCCCACTGGTACGCCAAGGTTTTTGACACCACCGCCGGCGTCAAGTCGGCAGCCAATTTCTATAAGGACAACTCCCACGGCAAGCTGGCCATCGAGCCGATTCCCCAGACCCAGACCAGCGGCAACCAGGGCGTGGTGACAGTGACCATTGCCGCCAACCACCCAAATTCCGGCAACAATTTCGATTACGCCAGGGAAGTCGCCTGGGTAAACCTCGCCCTGGCCCAGGCCGCCGCGCACGTCGACTTCGCCGCCCTGGACACCAATGCAGACGGCACCATCACCCCCTCCAAGGCAGTCATCTATTTTATTCCAGCCGGCTACGAGGCGGCGGTTTCCCAAAAACAGCCCCGCATCTGGGCCCACGCCAACAGCGACGACGAGCAAGGCCCCCATGTCGAGATCAGCACCGCCGACGGCTCCAAGCTGCTCACGGCCTGGGCCATGAACGGCGAACGCAACGACGCCGGCCGCCCGTTGCCCATCGGCACCCTCTGCCACGAAATGGGGCACCAGATGTGCGGTATGCCCGACCTCTACGATACGAATAACTACAACAACGGGTTGGGGATTTTTTCGCTGATGGCCTATGGCGTGGACGGGGCCGAGTCGGGCGAGGACGATGGCTCGACCCCGGTCGCCTTCGACGCCTGGAGCCGGGCCTACTGCGTCTGGGACACCACCCGCCTGCTGCCAGCCAACAGCCAAACCGTCACCTTCGGCCCGGCCCTTGGCGACACCACTTTCAAACTGGTGCCGCGGTCTTCTACCACCGAATACTTCCTGGCCGAGAACCGTCACCTGACGGGCTGGGACCGGGGGCTGTGGAAATGGGACAATAGCTACCAGGGCGGCCTGCTGATCCTGCATGTAGACAACACCATCGGCACACCGGGCCAGGGGACATACGGCCAAAACGACATCAACAAATACGTGGCCGACTCCCACCAGGGAGTCGTCGCCGCCCGAGCCGGCGATTGCGACATGCTTGCCCCCCAGGCAGGCAGCACCAAATGCGCGGGTGATGGCTCCGTGCTGTACTATAGTGGACACAACGCGGTTTTTTCCCCGGGTTCCTCGCCCAGCACTTCCAATCTCTATTCCGGCGCGACCTCGGCCCTGGGCCTGACCGCCATCTCGACCCCCGGCTCCTTAATGACCGCCCGCGCCATTTCGCCCGATGGTGCCTCCATTCCTTATATGCTGCTGCTCAATTCCCAATAGCGCCAGGCCCGAAGAGTCCCGAAGGCCAAAGCCGTTGTCTTCGGGACGAGGACTGGGGATTTTTCGACCCGGCAAGCATCGCAACCGCCCGGGCGCCGACGCCGTTGTTTTCGGGACGACAGGGGGCCGGGGATGCCGTAAACGATCCAGGCATCCCCGGTTGGCCGCGCCTCCCGCGCGCCTTGCCCCAGCCCGCTTTCCTGCACGGGAATATTTTTCACGGGCTATAATTGACAATGATTCTCATTTTCGACTAAAGAGGATTCCAGCGGCCCGACTTGCCGCCCGGAGGCCCCATGCAGCGAAGAACCCTGCTCGAAAAAGCCGATTTTGCCTGCCCCATCGTCGGTACCTGCCTGACCATCAGCGAATTGCGCCGCATCTGCCGCAAATTCGGCGATCTGGTGCCGGAATCGGCCTCCGCCTACGAGGCCCATGTCTTCCTGGTGGGACAGGCCAAGCTGCCGGGCAGTCCGGCCACCAAATATCTTCAAAAATACCTGGATAAAAAATACCGCCGGGAAATCCGCGCTTTTTTCAAAACCGAGGACGAGGCCACCCTGCGGCGCATGTGGCGGGAGCGGGCCGATGCCGGCGATGTGCCTGGCGCGTTCTGGGCGCTTATGTCCCATCCCGGTGCCACCGACAGCCTCTTGCGCGACGTCTACGGCGAAGTGCACATGCTCTCGCACCAGGTCGGCGCGGCCAATCGGGCCGATCTGGCCCGACTGGCGCACCTCGAAGACAAATTGGCCGAAGCCAATGCCGCCCTGGATGAAAGCAAAGTCGTGCTGCGCCAGGCCGTGGCGGTCTGGAAGAGCCGCTGCCACAAGGCCATGGAGGAACTTGGCCTTGAACGCAGCAAACGGCAGGCGGCTGAACGCGAGCGCATTTCGCTGCGCGACGCCATCGAGCATTCCGCCGTGGCTGCCGTGCGCCGCGACCGCGACATCTTAAGCGACCAACTGCGCGAGAACACCGAACGCTTGCAGGCCACCGAAGCCGAAGCGGCCCGCCAGGCCGTGCTGCTGGAACGGCTCCATGGCGAACTGCAAACAACCCGCCAGGAATTGGCCGACCGCGACAGCGAAGTGGCCGCCCTGGAAGCGTCACTGTTTGCCGCACTCGGCGAGGCGGCCGTGGCCCACGCCGCCCATGCCGAGCACCATCGCGACGATCTGGCTCCCCACGAGGAGCACCTCCACGGGCAGTGCCCGGTCGATTGCGCCGCCAAAGCCGGCCTCTGCCCGGCCCGGGCGGCCCTGGCCCAGGGGCTGCCACCCCACACCGCCATCACCGGCAAACGGGTGCTCTACGTGGGCGGGCGGGCCTCGCTGGTGGCCCACTACAAAGTGCTGGCCGAAAAATTCGGCTGCCAACTCCTGCACCACGACGGCGGCCGGGAACAGTCGGCCCATCGGCTCTGGGAACTGCTCGGCTGTGCCGACGCCGTGGTCTGCCCCGTGGACTGTGTGAGCCACGAGGCCTGCACCTTGGTCAAACAAGCCTGCAAGGGCTGTCTCAAACCGCTGATCCTCGCCCGCTCCTCGGGGCTGTCCAGCCTCGCCCGCTCCCTGGCCGAACTGGGCGCGCCGGCCCAGTAAGCCACCCATCCACTCCGGGCCCCGGTTGCATCCGGCGGCCCGACCGGCTATCTCCCTGGGAGCGCCGCGCCAGCGGCGCTCCCTTAAAGGAGATTCCCCATGACCACTCGCCGCAATATTTCCTCCGGCTCCAAATGGGAACCCCTGCTCGGCTATTCCCGGGCCGTGGTCGCCGGCAACACCGTGTACGTCTCCGGCACCGTGGGCGCCGCCGCCGATGGCTCCATCCCGGACGGGGCCTACGCCCAGACCGTTCGCGCCCTGGAAATCATCCGTGACGCCCTGGCCCAGGCCGGTGCGGACCTGACGCAAGTCGTGCGCACCCGGCTCTTTCTGGCCAATATGGGCGATTTTGACGCCGTGGCCAAAGCCCACGGTGAAGTGTTCGGCGACATCCGGCCGGCCACCACCATCGTCGAAGTGGCCAAACTCGTGGACGCCGCCTTTTTGGTGGAAGTCGAAGCTCTGGCAGTCATTTAAAGAGCGAAAGAGAAGGCAGAAGAGGCCTCCGGCGGCCGGGGGGATCATCCCCCCCGGACCCCCTGAAAGAAGAGAAGTTTTTTAAGGAGAGAGGGGGGGCTGGATGGCGAGCGGCCGCTGTGGACCTTGCCGTTCGGGAAATCGTGACCATCTTCTCCTGTACCGCCCTGCCCGCGCAGCCCTGGTGGCGATTTCGCAACACCCCGGCCGATTCCCCCTTGCAGGGGATCCTTTTTCCGGGTAATTTGTGAAAAAAGTATCAAATGAGGCCCACCGCCGATGAAACATGAGATCGTCATCTGCATGGGTAGTTCGTGTTTCGCCAGAGGCAACCGCAAACACCTGCTCATGATCGAACAGTATCTGGCAGACCACGGACTGACCGAAACCGTAGTCCTCAGCGGCAGCCGCTGCGAGGACCAATGCCGTTGCGGCCCCAACATCCGCATCGACGACCAACTGTACGGCGATATTAACGGGGAACGGCTGCTGGAGTTGTTAAGCCGGCACCTCGCCACCTGATCCAGGCCCCGCAGTTCGCACTCAGACAGTCATCCGGTTACTGCTCCCGCTCCTGCAGCCGGCCGTGACCATGAAGTCGGCCCGCTACGGCAGCCCGATCCCCCAGGGAGGCGGCATGCTTTCGCATTATCCCATTTACACCATCGAGGCCGAATGCCAGGACTGCTACCGCTGCCTGCGCCAATGCCCGGTCAAAGCCATCCAGGTGGAAGGCGGCCGGGCCACCGTCGTGCCCGAACTGTGCATCGCCTGCGGGCAATGCGTGGCGGCCTGCCCGTCCCAGGCCAAGCAGGTGCGCAGCGATCTGTTTAGCGTGTACAAGCTGTTGCGCTCCCAGCGCCTGGCCTATGTCTCCCTGGCCCCGTCCTGGGTGACGGAATTTCCCGATATTTCGCCCGAGGCCATGATCGCCGCCCTGCGCAAGCTGGGCTTTGCCGGGGTGTCGGAGACGGCACTCGGCGCCCAGGAAGTCTCGGCTGCCGTGGCCGGCATCCTGGCCCAGGGCGGCCCCAGGCTCCAGCTCTCCACGGCCTGCCCGGCGGCCGTGGATTTCATCCGGGGCTACATGCCGGAACTGGTGCCCAACCTGACCCCGCTGCTTTCGCCGCTGCTCTCCCACTGCCGCATGCTGCGCCAGGCCTATGGCCAAAACATCGGCGTGGTTTTTTTCGGACCGTGCGTGGCCAAAAAAACCGAATCCGACAACCATCCGGCCCTGCTCGATGCCGCCATGACCTTTAAGGATCTGCACGTCATGCTGCGCGAGGAGCACATCCGCCCCGACGCCATGGTTCCCGGGCCGGCGGATAAATTCATGCCCCACCCGGCCAAGGAAGGGGCGCTCTACCCCGTCGAAGGCGGCATGTCCGACACCATCAAGGCCTACGCCGGCAACGACAAGGTGTGCTTTACCACCCTGTCCGGCATCGCCACCATCGAATCCGCCTTGCAGGGCATGCACAACCATGTGCTGCCCCGCCCGGTGTTCATCGAGATGCTGGCCTGCGTCGGCGGCTGCGTGCGGGGGCCGTGCGTCTCCAGCCGTCGGCCCAGGCTTTTGGACCAGCTCGATGTCTTTGACCGGGCCGTCCACCCCGGGGTTGATCTGGCCGTGCGCCAGCCGTTGTTGTCCATTGCCGAACGCAAAAACCCCTCGCCGGTCGATCTGCCGGTCTACAGCGAGGATCAGTACACCAAGGTGCTGCGGCTTATCGGCAAGTTCGCCCCGGAAGACGAAATCAACTGCGGCGGCTGCGGCCACGAGTCCTGCCGGGGGCTGGCCCGGGCCATGCTGGAGGGGTTGGCCGAACCGTCCATGTGCGTCCACTTCCTGCGCAAACGCGCCACCAGAAAAGCCAACGCGCTGTTGCGCTGCATTCCGGCCGGGGTGGTCATTGCCAATTCCCGGTTGCAGATCATTGAATGCAACGAGCATTTCGCCCGGCTTTTCGGTGAGGAAACGCTTATGGCCTACGAGGCCAGTCCCGGTATGGAAGGGGCCTCGCTGGACAAGATCGTGCCCTTTGCCAATTTGTTTCGCCGGGCTCTCGATACCGAGACAGACATCCATCGTGATGCGCTGCGCCATGACGACCGGGTGTTTAGCGTCACGATTTTCACCATCGAACCGCGCAACGTGCTCGGCGGCATCGTCTTTGACGTCACCGGCAGCGAACTGCGCCGCGACGAAATCGCCACCCGGGCCAGGGAGATCATTCGCAAGAACCTGGAGACCGTGCAGGAGATTGCCTGCCGCCTGGGCGAGAACATGGCCGACACGGAAATCCTGCTGCGCTCCCTGGCGGAAGGCTTCTCCAGCGGGACCAAGCGCCTTGGCGACAAGGACATGCGGGGACGCCGGTCATGACCGACGACGTGTTTGTCGAGGTGGAGGCCACCCAGCGCAACCGGTATGGGGAGGACATCTGCGGCGACGCCTTTAAAACCCTGCGCATTGCCGACGAGGGCCGGGTCATTGCCGTTTTGTCCGACGGGCTGGGGCATGGGGTCAAGGCCAGCATCCTCTCACTCATGACCGCCACCATGGCGCTCAAATACACGGCCAAGGACGCCGACATCGTGCGCACGGCCGAGGTCATCATGGACGCCCTGCCCGTGTGCCAGGTGCGAAAGATCAGCTACGCCACCTTCACCGTGGTCGATATCTTCCCGGACGGGGCCACGCGGGTGGTCGAGATGGACAATCCGCCGGCCATTTTGCTGCGCGACGGCAAGGCCGTGCCCATGGAGTATGAGGAAGTGGCCTCGCCGCGCTACAACGACCGGGTCATCCGGGTCTATGACCTGACCATGCGCCCGGGAGACCGGCTGATTTTCACTTCCGACGGCATCACCCAGGCCGGCCTTGGCTCCGAGCGCATGCGCCTGGGCTGGCGCATCAAGGGCTGCCAGGAGTACGTGGAGGAGATTGTGGCCCGCGATCCGTCGATCTCGGCCCGCAGCCTGTCCCAGCAGATCCTTGGCCAGGCCTTGCGCCAGGAGCCTTTCCAGCGGGCCTACGACGACATGACGGCGGCGGTGATTTATTTCCGGCGTCCCCGCCGGGCCATCGTCCTGACCGGCCCGCCCTACGCCGCCCACCGCGACAAGGAATTTGCCGAGATGCTGGCCGAATTCCCCGGCCGCAAGATCATCTGCGGCGGCACCACCGCCAACATTGTCTCCCGGGAGCTGGGCCGGGCCATCCGCGACACCCTGCGCGGCGGCGGATCGAGCGATATCCCGCCGGCTGCGGCCATGGACGGGGTGGATCTGGTCACCGAGGGCATCCTGACGCTGACGCGGCTGGCCCGCCTGCTGGAACGCGACGACCCGCCGCGCGAAAAAAATCCGGCCAGCCAACTCTACGACATTCTGCTCGAGAGCGACTCCATCGAATTTGTGGTGGGTGCGCGCATCAACGAAGCCCACCAGGATCCCAACCTCCCCATCGACCTGGAAATCCGGCGCAACATCATCAAGCGCATCTGCAAGGTGTTGGAAGAAAAGTATTTAAAGGAAACGCGGATGAGCGTGTTTTAAGCGGCAGCATAAAAAGTGCGTCCGACCAACGCCCCAAAGACCCGGCCGGACGCGTCTACGCACAGGCAACACCCGCTATTCGCCAACGGCGCAGGCCAGATCGGGAACAGCCCGCCCCGGCAGGGCCTTGGCGAAATGCTCCATAATTTTTTGATACAGCTTGCTGCCGCATCCGGCCCGACCCCGGGCCAGGGTCAGCGCCTTTTCAAATTGCTGCGCCGCTTCATCCCCCCGCCCCGCTTCATGCAACGTCAAGGCCAGGCGGTAAGCCGAATGGGCTGTGGCCACATCCAGGCCGCCGTCGGTTTCGCCTAGTTCCACCGATTGCCGCAACAACGACTCAGCCTGCCCCAGATCGCCCGAGGCCATGGCCTCCATGCCTGTTTCGCGAAGCTTGCGCACCTTGCTGGTGAGCAGGCATTTTCCACCTGTGCAAGCCATAGTCCTTCCCCTTGTCGCCGTCTGAAACAAGACGGGCTGTGTCGGGCCGTCCCCAAAGGCGCGGCGATTCGTGTTGCCCCAGAAGTAACGATATTGATTTTCATTGTCAATAGCAAAAAAGTATTTCCCGCTTTCTTCGCGCTGCGCGCCGGGGTAGGCCACGGGGAAAACCCCATCGTCAAGGAGCCTCCATGGCCCGCAATATTGAAATAAAAGCCCGCATCGCCAGCGTCGAAGCCCTCGCCCCAGTCGTAGCCGCCCTGGCCGAGGCCGGGCCGACGGCAATCGAGCAGGACGACACGTTTTTTCCGTGCCCCACCGGCCGGCTCAAACTGCGGCAGTTGTCGCCGACCGAGGGCCAACTCATTTTCTACCAGCGCCCAGACGCGACCGGCCCCAAAACCTCACACTACGAGATTGCCCCTGTCCACGCGCCGCAGGCCCTGCGGCAGGTTCTGGAACAAGCCTTTGGTGCTTGCGGCCGGGTGCGCAAGCAGCGCAGTCTGTACGTCTGCGGCCGCACCCGGGTGCATCTGGACCGGGTTGCGGGTCTGGGGGATTTCCTGGAACTGGAGGTGGTGCTTGGCGAAAACGAAGCCGAGGCGGCCGGGCTGGCCGAGGCGCGCCGCCTCATGGCGGCCCTGGGGCTTGGCGAGGACGCCCTCGTCGCCGGGGCGTATGTGGATCTGCTGGCAGCGGCCGGCCAGAACGGCCGGCCGCGAAAGAAGGCGCTCGGGACGGGGCTGTCAGGCCAATTTGGCTGAAAGTTCGCCCCAGCGCATGTACAGGCGCTCCACTTCGGCTTCGGCTGCCTGGAAAACCTCCAGACGCCGGGCCAGTTCGTGGCCGTCGGTGGCAATGGCCGGGTCCTCCAGGGCGAGCTTGGCGGCCTCGACGGCGGTTTCTGCGGCCAGGATGGTTGCTTCGATAGTGTCGTATTCCCGCTGCTCTTTGAAACTCAGCTTCTTTGAGGGAGCTTCCGCCTTGGGCTTGGCCTTGGCCTGGGTTTTGGCCTCGCGGGCTTCGGCCCGCTCCCGGGCCAGAAAATCCTCTTCCCACTGGGCATAGTCGGCATAGACCTCGGACCCGCCGGCCCCGTCCAGGCCAAGCAGCACCGTGGACACCCGGTCAATAAGCGAGCGGTCGTGGGTAATAAGCACCACCGCCCCGGGAAATTCCGTCAGGCTCTCTTCCAGCATTTCCAGGGTCGGGATGTCCAGATCGTTGGTGGGTTCGTCCAGGAACAGCACGTCGGCCTGGCGCAGCATGAGCCGGGCAATGAGCACCCGGGCCTGCTCGCCGCCGGATAAAAGCCCCACAGGCAGATCGAGTTGTTCCGGGCGCAGGGCGAACCGTTTGGCCCAGGTGACGACGTGGACGGGCTGGCCCCGATAGATGACGCTGTCGGCGTCCGGGGCAAAGGCGTGGCGCAGGATCTGCTCTTTGTCGAGCTGCTCGCGCTTTTGATCAAAGGTGACCAGCGACACCCCGGCTGCGGTGGTCACGCGGCCGGCGTCGGGCTTCTCCTCGCCGGCCAAGGCCCGCAGCAAGGTGGATTTGCCCGAGCCGTTGGGACCGACCAGCCCCAGGCGCACGCCGGGCGAGAGCACGATGTCGAGCCCGGAAAAAAGGGTGCGCCCGTCAAAGCCCCGGGACAGATTCTCGGCCACCACAAGCCGCTTGGTCTGGCGGCCGGTGCCGGAAAAATCGATACCCGCCCTGGCTGTGGCCCGGTTGCGTTCCCGGGTGGCGGCAAGATTTTGCATGAGGGTGCCGGCCGCGTCGATGCGGGCCTTGGCCTTGGTGCCGCGCGCCTTGGGACCGCGCCGCAGCCATTCGATCTCGCGCCGGGCCTTGTTGGCCAACGAGCGTTCCAGCGCCCCCTGATTGGCCAGAAAAGCTTCCCGGGCCTCCAACAGCGCACTGTAGGGGCCGTCCACGGCCAACACGCCGTCCGGGTAGACCGGGGAGAGTTCCACCGTGCGATTGGCCACGTTTTCCAGGAAAAAGCGGTCGTGGCTCACCACCACAAAGGCAAAGGGTGCGCTGCCCAAAAACCGTTCCAGCCACAGAATGGAGCGCAGATCGAGATGGTTGGTGGGCTCGTCCAAGAGCAGCACATCCGGCTCGGACACCAGCGCCCGGGCAATGGACAGGCGCTTGCGCCAGCCGCCGGACAGCGACTCCACCAAAACGTCGGGATCAAGAAAGCCCAGCCGCCCGAGAACCACGGCCGCCCGGCCGCCTTTCTCGGCCTCGGACCGGCCAAAGGCCTCGGCCACGGCCCGGTTGAGCACCCCGGCCACGGTGTCCCCGGCCTCAAAAAGATCCTGCTGGGCCACATAGGTCAACCGCGCCCCCTGGCGCAGGGTGCGCTCGCCGGCATCGGAGCCGATCATCCCGGCCATGATTTTAAGCAGCGTTGATTTGCCCGAACCGTTGGGGCCAATAAGCCCGATGCGTTCGCGCTCGCCAACGCCCAGGGAGATGCCGGTAAAAAGCTGGCGGATGCCGAAAGACTTGGAAATGCCGCGAAGATTTATAATGCAAACGCTCATAGCCGCTTTGAGTAGTCAAAGCCGGGCAGGGCGTCAAATGGCGCGTGGACCCGTTACCCGCTCCCCCCTGGCCCCAGCGCTCGTTCCTTGACCAGGGGGAGACGGCAAGGTCGGCCGGTTCGGCGGTTGCCACGCCAGGGACAGCCCGCCCGCCGGGCGCTATGGCGTCCCGCCGCCGCCTGCCAGGGATGTCGCCACCACGACCTGATTGCGCCCGCTTTGTTTGGCCCGATACATGGCCTCGTCAGCCCGTCCCACCAGGAATCCCGGAGCGGCGTCGGCCTCATAGTCAGCCACGCCAAAGCTGGCCGTCAGATGCCCGATGCCGGGGAACAGCGTGGCCTTGATCTCACGGCGCAACCCTTCAGCCAGGGTCCGGGCCTCCCCCAGGCCGGTTTCCGGGCAAATGACGACAAATTCCTCGCCGCCCCAGCGCCCCACGATGTCTGTCTCACGGGTCGTGGCAATAAGGATGTCGCTGATGCGCACCAGCACGGCATCGCCCGCATCATGGCCGAACGCGTCATTGACGTCTTTAAAGTTGTCCAGATCGATCATGATGACGGAATAGGCCGACCCGTAGCGCTCGGCCCGCCGCCACTCGGCCACCAGGGCCTGATCAAGCCGGCGGCGGTTGCACAGCCCGGTAAGCCTGTCGGTTAAGGACAACACCGCCAATGCCTGGTTTTTTTCGTCCAGTTCGTGGTTTTTGGCCGCCAGTTCCAAGGTCCGCTGGCGCACCTTCTCCTCCAGGTTGACCACCAGATCCCGGATACGCCCATGCATGGCGTTAAGCGAGCCGGCCAGGATGCCCAGCTCGTCTGTGCCGGGCATATCCACCGACACCTCAAGATTGCCGTCGCGCACGCCGCAGGCAAACTGGGTCAGGGCCACGATCTTACTGGTGATGGCGGCGTGGAGCATGCGCCGGACGATGAAAACGCTGGCCAGACCGAGCAGGGCCGAAAGCAGGATGATGCCGCTGGCAATGCGGCTGGCCCAGACAATGCGCCCCTTGGCCCGGGCAACCTCGGCAGCAGTGATCCGTTTGAGCTCCTCGGATATGGGATCGACGGCTTTGGCCTGGAGGGCAAAGTCGTTGGCGTTGGCGTTCATGGCTGCCACGACTTCGAGCAAGCGGGCGGCTGTCTTGTCAAAGACTTCAAATTGCTGCAGCGCTTCGGCCCGCAGGGCCGGGTCCAGGTCAGACCGGGTCATGACCAGACGCCGCAAGAGTTCCAGTTTGTTGCTGGCAGCCTGCATGACGGGCCGCTGGTGGCCAACATGGTACTGCTTGACCAGGATGATGACCTCTTGCAGCATCATGGCCGCCTGGGGCAGTGGCGCAAACAATTCGCTCAACCCGGTCAAACTGGCGGCCAGGCGGGTATCAAGGCCGTTTTCCGGATCGCCGATCACGGTGGCCAATTCATTTTCGCTGAGCAGTGTCTGGGTGAACCGACGGGCCGTGGAAGAAAAGAAGTTCATATCCACATTGCGCTTGGCAATGGCCGCCCCCGGCGGCAGCACGGCAATGGCGCTCTTTAACTCTTCACTGAGCGCGATGACCCGGGCAGCCACAGCCAGAGCCGGCTGACAAAACCTTTCCTGGGCCTGGACAAACCCCATTTCCGGTGCGTTGATAATAAAATCCCGATAGAGCCGACGGGCCTTTTCCAGTTGCCCTTCCATTTCAAGCACTTTGCCACGGATGTCCATATTGGCCACAATATCGGCCTCAGCGCCACCCACCACGGCCAGCCCCACGAATCCGGCAATACTGGCCATGGCAAAAAA
This sequence comes from Solidesulfovibrio aerotolerans, assembly GCF_009856865.1. GTDB lineage: Bacteria > Desulfobacterota > Desulfovibrionia > Desulfovibrionales > Desulfovibrionaceae > Solidesulfovibrio > Solidesulfovibrio aerotolerans. The sequence goes on from NZ_WVUD01000050.1 coordinate 20,132, forward strand.
AACAAACAAAACGATAAAAGCCAGCCAAAGCTTGGCTGTTATTCCGAGATTATACCAATAAAATCGACGCATCATACCATTCTCTTAACGTGGCGAATACGTATAAACAACGTTAGCGGCAAGCCCGACCACGCCAAGCGACGGATCTTGCATGCGTAAAACGTTAAATTTCGGCGTAGCACAATCTCCAAACTCGTCGCACTGCAACAGGCCGCCTACACCAGGATAGTCTTTGGTGGCGAGCAAGGCGTTGCGAAGGGCTTGGCGACCGATGATGCAACTTCCATCCGTCCCTTTGACGGCGGTGCGTTCCAATGCAGCAAACAAAATACCGGCCGCATCGAAAGCCGACATATAATATGACGTCAGCGGATCGCTCAGATATTTAGTCCGATACATTTTTTGGAGTTCATCAACGGCCGGACTGAAAGCTGGTGGCGCCGGCCCTACGAAATACATGCCCTTGGAGGCGTCACCGACCGCATCAATAAATGTTGATTCAATCAACGCGCCATCGCTCATCAGGGTCAGGGGAGCCATTTCGGGCATGGCCCGGGCAGCCAGCAGCACATTGTTGCCCTCAGGCTGAAACAATGGGAAAAAAACCAACTCGGCCTTGGAGGCGACGACGGCCTCCAGCACCGGGCGCATATCGGCATCGCCCTTGTCCACTGCGGCAAACAGGGCTGTGCGCCCGCCCAGACGTTCAAATTCCGATCGAAAACCCGCCGCCAACCCCTGGGTGTAAATGTCGCCATCATGGATCATGGCCGCACTTCTGGCTCCCAGGACTTCATACGCGTAGCGGGCTGCCGCCGGGCCGGAGTGCTCTTCGTTGGACGCGGTGCGGAAATAGCCGGGCTGCCATTTTGGAGCACGTTTGCCGCCGATGGAGGTCAGAAACGGCGCGCTGTTGTTGCCGGAAATCATGCACAGGCCGGCCTCGGTCATGACCTGGGCCGCTGCAGCGGCATCGCCGGAACAGGTGGTGCCGAAAATGGCCACAACCGAAGGGTCGGAGACAATGCGCAGGGCGGCGTTGGCTCCACCTTCCGGCCGGCAGCCGGTGTCCTCGATGACCAGTTCCACAGGATGGCCGAGGATTTTGCCGCCGTGCTTGTCCAGCGCCAGTTCCAGACCGCGCAGTTGCTCAAGCCCCAGGGGGGCCACCTTGCCGGTCAGGGCCTGGATCACCCCAAGGCGCACCGGTCCGTCAGGCGCAATTGCAACGCATCCCAGTGGATCAACGCAGGCCTGGGGCTTGCCGTGTGGCAGCGCATACCAGCCTGCGCCAAGGGATACACCCAGACACACCGTTGCCACAGCCCAAACCCACCATCGTCGCATTTGGCCACTCCTGTGAAATCGTCTCGACAGGCCTTCCCAAAGCATTGCATCCTTCAATCCTTCCTATATATTTCCAAAAGGATTTCCAGTCCTTTTTTACACCTCTAAACATATTCAAACCATGATGGCAGTCAGAGCCAGGGAACAGCCCACAAACCCTTGCGCCATGTGCCGTTGCAAACACTTTCGACCTGTGCAGTTGCCCACAAATACAAGCTGATCGGCGGCGCCACATTGCGACTTGACATCTGGCGACACGAAAAATAGCGAAGAGATGTGATTGCCATATTGGGCACTGATTTTCATGAGAACCTTCCCGCAACATATCGGGCCAGGCTGGAACAGTTTTGTTTTATTGGCTTTGCTGGCAGCCCAAGGGCCAACACGGCCCAGGCTGCATCCCGTTCAAACCATAATGGCTCGGGAAAATCATGCATCTTAAAATTTTTGCGTCCCTCTTCGTCGCCCTTGTCGTCCTTTTTAAGACCGCCACCAACGCCGCAGACGCCGACCTCTGGGGCTATCTGGCCTTTGGCCGACTCTTTTTCCAAAGCAGCTCGTTCCCATACCAGGATGTCTTTGCCTATACGCCAACCTACGATATCTGGGTGTACCATGAATGGTTAACCGGCGTTGTCTACTACTATCTTTACAATATATTCGGGATAGACTCTCTCCAGTTGCTCAAGCATGCCTTGTCTTTGACATTTAGCTATTTTGTATTTAAAACTGCGCGGTTGCGTGGCGCAAATTTTGCCTACGCTCTCGTAGCGGTATTACTGGGTTCTTTTGCCTTGTCCTGGTATCGAAGCGTGCTTCGCGCCCAATACATCACCATGCTTTTCTTTATTCTTTTCATCTACCTCCTTGAGAAAGCTGACAAAGAAAATGACTGGAAACCGTTGGTCTTCCTCATGCCACTTATGGTTTTATGGAGTAACTTTCACGGCGGATTTCTCGTCGGTTTTTTGCTCCTGGCCGGCTACACACTCAATACATTGCTCACCAATCGTCCCAAGCTCCCGATTTATGGACTCGTGACCGCCGGCTGCTTGGCTGCTACATTGATCAACCCCTATGGGCTGGCCTATTGGAAATATCTTATCATGGCCATCAGCATGCCTCGGCCGGAAATCGGGGAATGGAAAAACGTCTTTCAAGCGTTTATATCCAACGACTATTCCCAAGGCTCGCTGATTTTTCTGATTGAATTAGGCGCTTCGCTTTTCCTTGCTCTAAAATTCAAAACTATCAATACGGCCCGTCTGCTCATCCTTCTACTTTTTGCCTATTTCGGCTCTACCAGCGTTCGCCACCAATGTTTTTACATGATTCTTTTCGCTGTATATTTTTCACCATTATTGAATCAATTTTTTATCGCTTCGTATGCTGAACTTTGTCAAAAAAAATCATTATATGCTGTCTATGCAATCATTTTGGTTGTCTTGAACATTTTTTATGGCAGCCGTTTATGGAACAGATCCACATACACTGTGAATACGCGCAAAATGCCCTATCAAGACCTCCTGCTTAGCTATCCATCGGCAGAGATGCTGGCTTTGATCAACACCGCCCAATCCGGCACAAACATATTTTGCGACTATAACTGGGGAGAATACCTTTTGTTCCATCTTCCCAACAAAAAAGTTTCCATGGATGGCCGCTATGAAACGGTCTACACGCCGCAAACCTGTGAGGCGTATTTCGATTTCATGAACGGCAAAACAACCGAGCTTCCGCCCAAGACCGATTTAGCCGTCCTGTTCAAGCACTCCCAAGCGGCCAAACAACTGGATTCCATGCCCCAATTTTCCCGAATCTATGAAGACGAACTCACGGCCCTCTGGATCAAACCGGCCCTGGCGTTGCCTCGCTGACACAGGTTTGCGCAAAGCCGCAGGCGTTCCTGTTTGCCCTTTGCTCCAGGGAGACTTTGTTTCGCTGCTATGGATTTTTTGCACTGCGATTGGAGTTGTGGCGGAGCCCACGATTTGACAGGACTGGTGGAGTTGTCGCTGCGTGAGGTTCACGCCGACCTGAACTCGGAGGTGAAGAACCAGGGTCCGGGGCTGCTGGCGAGAGTTGCGGGCACGGCCAAGCGCGGCGTGCGCCGGGCTGACCTTTCCAGGTCAGTCTGGGATTTGGTTGGGCTGGCGGTCGATAGGGGTCTAGATTGCCCGGGAGTACACAGGCGGAGCCAAGGTCGCACTGGTCTGTGCGTGTGGCGCAGCTATGCGGCCTGTACACCAATTGGCGAAGGCATGTCGCGCAGACGACGGGACGTCATCCAGCGCGAACTGTAGCGCCGTACGCGGCAACATCGCCCTGTGTGCCCGACGCCCAACGCCCTGCGCTCTGCGTCCGGGCGTCCACGCGTCCTGCGTCCAGCATTCTTTGGTGAGCGCAGGGCCAAAAAAAAGCCCCGTGTATTTCTACACGGGGCTTTTGAAAAAGAGCCCTGGCGGCGACCTACTTTCCCACACAAGAATATGCAGTATCATCGGCGAAGGAGGGCTTAACTTCCG
>NZ_WVUD01000051.1 GCF_009856865.1 Solidesulfovibrio aerotolerans
CCGGCTGGTGCAACGAAATCTGTTTCAGCAATGTGAAATTCTCGACCTCATTGACCCGCGACGGCAACGCTTAAAACCAAACAATTCTAGCAGGCTATCTCTTCTAAATTAGCCGGACAGAAATGAATACAGATATAAAGATGGGACGTTTTCTGCAGCAAAACACCTAGCCAGCCCCTGTGCAGCTTTTCGAGAAATATTTTTATTCGTAACAAGGGAATGCTGCCATGAGCATCATACACATTGAAGCAACCGAGCGGTCGCCGGAACTTCACTTCGATTTCGACGCCAACGAATTTTACCTCAGAGGGGAATCCTACCCCGAGGATATCAAGGAATTCTACGGGTCGCCCATCACACAATTGCAAGACCACCTGGGTGCGATTGAAAATGCAGCCCTTCAGTTTACGTTCCACTTTCTGTATTTCAACAGCAGCACCGCCAAAATCATCATGGGACTTTTTGACCTGCTTGACGCCGCTGCCGCCCGGGGCAACCGGGTGGACATCACCTGGGCCTTTGAAAAAGACGACGATAATTTAGAAGAACTTGGCGAAGAGTTCGGCGAGGATCTCAAACACGCTTCTTTCAAACTCGTTGCCCGCTGACATCTGCTTCCCCTGTGGCGGCGGCCAGTGTGTCCGCTCGCCCGCGCGTTGCCGCAATCCCAGCCGGAGTCACGCCATGCCGCCCGCATCCACGCCCGCCACACCTTCCGCCCCAGCCGCGTCCAAACAGATGGGCCTTGCCGCAGCCGTCGCCATCGGTATTGGCGGCATGGTCGGCGGCGGGGTCTACGCCATCTTCGGTTCGGCCGCCAAAGTTGCGGGCTCGGCCTTGTGGCTCTCCTTTTTGGCGAGCGGCCTGGTTGCCCTGGCCACCTCGTATAACTATGCCAAGCTCGGCGCGCGCTATCCGACCAAGGGCGGCGCAGTGGAGTTCCTGGTGCGCGGCCTTGGCGACGGCATCCTCAGTGGCGGGCTCAACATCTATATGTGGATCGGCTACGTCATCGCCCTGGCCATGTACGCCGCCGGTTTTGCCGGCTACCTCATGACCTTTTTTCCCCATGTCGGCATTCCCTGGTTGCCCAAGGCCGGTGCCGCCGCCGCAGTGCTCCTCTTCACCCTGGTCAACGTCTTCGGCGCGGCCTGGGTCGGGCGTTCCGAGTTGCTCACCGTTGCCGTCAACATGGCCGTGCTGGCGGTGTTCGTGGTCTGGGGCTGCGCCACCGCCGACTGGCAGGGGCTTTCCAGCGCCAACTGGGCCGCGCCAACCGACATCGCCTTCGGCGGTGGCATGCTCTTTATCGCCTACGAAGGTTTTGGCCTGGTCGCCAACGCCGCCGGCGACATGGCCAATCCATCCCGCACCCTGCCCAAGGCGCTCTATCTCTCGGTGTGCACTGTGATTGTGGTCTATCTCGGCGTGTCCTTTGCCGTGCTCGGCCATCTGCCCCTGGCGCGCATCGACGCGGCCAGAGACTACGCCCTGTCCGAGGCGGCCGGCACCTTCATGGGCGGCAAGGGTTTCACCTTCATCGCTGTGGGCGCGCTTTTCGCCACGGCAGCGGCGCTCAACGCCACCCTCTACGGCGCGGCCAACGTCTGCTGGATGATCGCCCGGGACGGGGAACTGCCTCCAGCCTTCGACCGTCTGGTCTGGAAACGCGCGCCTGAAGGCCTGTTCCTGACGGCCGGCCTCGTGCTGGTCTTCGTGCTCTTTTTCGACCTTTCCAGCGTGGCCATGATGGGCAGCGGTGCCTTTCTTTTCATCTATGCCGCCGTCGCCTATTCCCATCTGCGATTGCGCGCCACAACCGGCGGCCGCCCAGGATACATCTGGCTGTCCATTGTCTTGTGCCTGTCGCTCCTGGGCGTCCTGGGCTCCAACATGTACACGCATTCGAGACCGGCCTTCTGGACCATGCTCGGCCTTTTTCCGGTCTCCTTCGGCCTGGAATGGTTCTATCGCCGGGCCACGGGCCGACGGCTCAGAACCCTCCCGGCCCGGGAGGCCGCGACCACAAATCCCGGGCGCAAGGAATAAGCGGGGTTCAATAGACTTGAGGTCCAGGGGGGTGTGCGGCTGGCCCCTTCCCTGTGCGCATTGCCCGTCCTGAGCCGTGGCGGCTCAGTCGTGCCCGGCCCGCTGCGGCGCTTTTCAGACTCCGTGAAAACGGCGGCGCGATTGTGTGTTGGCTTTCGCCGCCCAAGGAGGGCCTAGAAACGAAAGCTCTTGACCACCGCGCGCAAAATGGGATCGGCCTGTTCCCTGGCAGACTCTGCGTACACAAGGCGCAGGTTGTAAAAGACGTCTCCGCGCAACCATGTCTTTTGATAGAGAATTTTTCCATCCAGATAGCCGGAGACCACATACCAGTCGTTTTTCATGGCTTGGTAGGTCACGGCCAGCCCCGCCTCCTGTTTGGCTTCGGTAAAAGCTTGGGCGAGGGTCCGGTTCAACGCGTTATGGCCGCCCCAAACGAGGAGTTCAATGCGGCCGTCCCGGGAGACGAAAGTGCGCCCGTCGTTATTTTCCGGCGCAGGTTGAGCCGTGAAGATACCGGCCGGAAAGCAGAGGTCAAAGCCGAACCGATTATTGCCGTAACATTCCTCGTTGTCGCGGGCCGTCATGACCGGGGGGGGCTGTTGTGCATCCGACGCGGGCATTTGGGTTTGTCGCAGCGCGACGTCGCGCGCTGTATCCGCTGTTTGGCTCCAGGCAGCCACAGGAGCGAGGTAGCCGGCAAGCCATACGGCCAAGAGCACAAATATCGCCGCGATACCAACGCCCACGATGCGCCCCATCCAGGGAACGCGCCCCCCAAAGCTCGCCAAGCATCCACGTAGACCATCCGTCGCCATGATGCCACCTCCATCGCCGCGCACCGCGCCATTGTTTGTCCTACTGCATTGCATCTTTGCCCGGCATAGAAAATGTGACAAAAGCAAGTACCCATAATGCTGGCCTAGCACTCCTTTGTCAACGGAGGGATTACACGACACAACGGCCGCAACCCTGGAGTTGCGGCCGTTTGCCTGACGGTCAGGAGTGTTTGACGCTTAGAACTTGTAGGACAGACCGAAGGAGACCTTCCAGGTATCGCCGGAGCGGGACTGATTGACCAGACGATGGCCCCAGACACTTTGCTGGAATTCACCGTGGGCCCAACCTGTTTCGACGATGGCGGCGAGGTTTTCGTAGATCATGTATTTATTGTCGAAGTTGACGCCGAATACATGCTCGTTCACGGTCAGATCCCGTCCCATCTGGAAATAGGGATTGCTGCCCATGAGGGTATTGAGGTCGCGGATGGCTCTGGCGGCGTTGTTGCCGTGCACGAACAGAAAGGTCAGGCGATGGCGCAACTTGTCGATAAACGAGATGTTGTCGAGGGTGGCACCCAAGCCCCAGGAGCCGACCGGGCTCATGCCCATGTTGGAGTTTTTCACCAGTTCCTGATTGTCATCGAACAGGAAGCTGCTGCCCGGTCCCCAGTTGGGACGGATCATGGGCATCCGCTCGGAGCCGTTACGCGTTGATTTGTCCTCGCCCGTGGACCACCAGCCATAGACCTGGGGGGTGAGCAGATCCCAGCCGGTGTATTCCACGCCGGCATCGATGAACCAGCCGGACCGACGGCTTTTCGTGCGGTCGCTCAGGGCTCCGGCCCCGTAGATCACGTCGCCATAGAACTTCACGGGATCAAGGGCCGTGACCTCGAAGGCGCTGCCGGCCCACCAGAAGGCGTTCTGGGCGTTTTTCCACAAGGCCGGCGTGGCGTACGTCCCGGCGGACGTCAGGTTGTCGGCATAAAACGACGAGTTCTGCTGGGAGCTTTTGAGCGTGAAGAGGTTGGCATCCTTGCCGGCCACAGCCACCGTGGCCCACGGCGTGGCTTTGAGGCCTTCCACCGTGATGGGCAGGGCCAGGAAGTAGGCATCGAGTTCGTCGGCCACCTGGGTGGTCGTCGTGTCGTAGGTCCGGTTGGTGTCGATGAGCCGGCCAAACCCGGCCATCAGCTTCAGGGTTTTATCGATCAGCGGCGCTTCGACAACAAGCGCGGCCATGCGGTCGCCAAACACCGGCGAGCCGTAAAAGAGCTTGCTTTGGGGCAGGGCCACGTTCTGGAGCCCGGCCGACACTTCCACTTCCGTGCCAGGCAGCTTGAACTGCAGGTAGGCCCCGTAGATCATAAGGGAGACTTCGGGATTGGCGGCCGTAAACGTGCCGTGCCCCCAGGTGTCCTCCACTTTCATTTCCAGACGAAACTTCACAGCCTCATTGGCCACAAAGTCCGTGCGCAACCGGAACCGCTCCCAGATTTCGAAGGTTTCCTCGGTCTTTTTCCCGGCTTTGCTCCAGGTCGGTGTTGTGGATGTCCAGGCCGGGGCGTTCCAGCCGGTGAAATTGCGGTTGGCGAAATACGACCCGTACACCAGGGCGTCTCCCACCATCTTCACTTCCGTAGCCGCCCAGGCCGCACCAACCATGGCCAGAACAAACAGGGCCGTCAGGGTTGAAATAAGTGTTTTCTTCATACGTCCTTCCTCATTGCTGTGAAACCGGACCGGCGAAACCCCATGTCGCACCGGTGTTCGTGGCGAACGAACCCGGCCTAAGGGTACAAACTTGTAAAAGTGACAGCAATTCAGATGGTTATATTTAAATCGTGTAAATTCAGTAAGATAAAATTTACACCAAAATAATGCACTGGCACGCCGATTGGAATTTGAAGAATTCACGACATTATTTCTATGGTATGCACCATTCAAAGAATCACTCTTGGCTCGAATTCCGTGATTTACACGAACACTTCCATATTGCGTAGGCCAAGAAGAATTTTTCCATTGATAAAAACACGAAAATTGCGTCATCCGTGATCGACTATAAAAGCCAACTGAACAAGACACCATATCACAGAGAAAGATGAAGTTATTGTACTGATACGGAGAGGCATTGTACGGAAAATTATCGCCACCTGACTCTATTTATGAATTCGCGTGAGCGTAAATAGTCTGCCCCTTATCGGTATCTATCCGAGAAATTTGATGAATTCAAACAACTGTCCGGTTGCCTCCCCTTTTGCCCCGGGGGTATACTGCCAGGGAAATCCGCCGGAGCCGGTGCCTTGGCACAGGCCCGGAAAAATGGGGCCGGCCGGGCCAACGCCTGCCGCACCGCCGGCCCCAAACCACCTCCGATGCCAAAGGAATGCCGCCATGCACCGTCCCGCCCCTTGCCCGCTGCGTCTGGCCATGCTCCTCGTGTCGCGCTCGGCAATAGCCGTTATGGCTTACCTAATAGCAACACGCTGCAGTTATTATTTTTATTCACAAAAAAAACATAAATGTTTTTTTGTGAACGCCACACTGGCCCTGATCCTGGCCCTGGCCTTGTGTCTGCCGACACTTCCGGCCTTGGCCGCAACCTTCACAGACATGGACGGCCACACCGTCACCGTACCCGACGCACCCAAGCGCGTGTACGCCCTGTCCCCGCCGGACACCCTGCTGGTGTATGCCCTGGATCCCTGCCTGCTGGCCGGCTGGAACTATCCCCAGACCAAGGAGGCACGGGAATGGTATCCTCCCTGCGCCCGTGACCAGCCGGTGCTTGGCGGCTTTTTCGGCCAGGGCATGACCCCCGACAAGGAAGCGCTGCTCAAGGCCGCGCCGGATCTGGTCATCAGCGGCTCCATGGCCAAGGGCAACACGGATTTCGAGGCCTTTTTCACCAGCTTAAACATTCCGGTGGTCCACATCGACAGCGATTCGCCCGAGGCCTACCCCAAGGCCTTGCGCGTCCTGGGCGCGGTGCTTGGCCGCAAGGAGCGGGGGGAGGCCCTGGCCGCCTCTGCCGAGCAGACCCTGGCCGCCATCCGCAACGGCCTGGCCACCATCCCCGAGGACAAGCGCCTGACCGTCTACTACGCCGAGGGCGGCGACGGCTTGTACACCGACGGGCAGGGCTCGTTTCACACCCAGGTTCTGGCCCTGGCCGGCGGCATCAATGTCCATCCCGCGCCCCAGACCCGGATTTACGGCATGGACAAAGTGACCATGGAAACCGTGCTTGGCTACGCGCCCAAGGTCATCCTGGCCCAGGACGCCAAATGCCGCGACATGATCCTGGCCTCGCCCCTGTGGGCCGCGCTTCCGGCTGTGCGCGAGGGCCGGGTGCTCAACATCCCGGATCTGCCGCTGAACTGGTTTGACCGGCCGCCCTCGTTCATGCGCCTGCTGGGCGTGAAATGGCTGGCCAACACCCTGTATCCGGAGGTGTTTCACTACGACATGATCCTGGAAATCCAGGTATTTATGAAGCTTTTCTGGAAGAGGGAGGTGACTGAAACCGAGGCCCGGGCACTGCTTGGGCAAACCGGTGCCGCCAAGCCGTGAGAGCCGGCCACGACGAGACCTTGCGCACCCCGGCCAGGGCGCGCCTTGCCCCCTGGCTGCTTGGCGTGGTGCTGCTTGTGGCGACCCTCTGGTCACTGACGGCCGGCCAGTACCCTCTCTCCTTTGACGATCAGTGGCACTATCTGGTCCAGGCACTCGGCGGCGAAACGCCCCTTGACGCGGCACGGTCCCGGTTGATCGGTCTCGTGCTCTTTGACATCCGGGCGCCGAGGCTCGCGGCTGCAATCCTTATCGGCGCGGCCCTGTCCACGTCGGGCGCGGCCTTTCAGTCCATGTTCGTCAATCCCCTTGTCTCGCCGGGGCTGCTGGGCGTTTTGGCCGGGGCGTCCTTTGGCGCGGCCCTGGGTATGCTGGCGGGGGCCAACTGGCTGGTCGTCCAGGCCTGCGCTTTTGCCGGGGGAATCGTCGCGGTGGGGCTGGCCTTGGCCCTGGCCCGGAGTTGCCAGGGCGACCGGTTGTTGTTGCTCATTTTGGGCGGCGTTATCAGCACGGCCCTGTTTACGGCCCTGCTTGCTGCCGTCAAATACGTGGCCGATCCCACCAACCAACTGCCGGCCATCACCTATTGGCTCATGGGCGGCCTGTCCCGGGCCGATTCTGGAACCATGCTGCGGGCCGCCCCGGTTTTCTGCCTGGGCATGGCCGGCCTCTTTCTTCTGTCCCGCCAGCTCGATCTGCTCAGCCTTGGCGATGAACAGGCCAAGAGCCTGGGGCTGGAGGTCGGCCGGGTCCGTCTTGGCCTTATTGCCATCGCCACGGTCCTTTGCGCCGGGACTGTCTCCATCGCCGGGCTGGTCGGCTGGGTGGGACTGATCATCCCCCACGCCGGGCGCATGCTGGTCGGCCCTGCCAACCGGACGCTATTGCCCACCACGGCCCTGCTGGGCGGGGTGTATCTGCTGCTGGTGGACGATGTCTCCCGCCTGACCTTCGGGGTGGAGATTCCCCTTGGCATCCTGACGGCCCTGGTCGGCATCCCGTTTTTTCCGTTAGTCCTTGGAAACGCCCGCAAGCCCTGGGGGAAATAGCGCCATGTTTGCCGCCGAAAATCTGGCTTTTGGCTACAATGGCACACCTGTGCTTCGCCGGGTGTCGTTTCGGGTGCAGGCGGGAAAACTGGTCTGTCTGCTGGGGCCAAATGGCTGCGGCAAGACCACCTTGCTGCGGCTCATGCTCGGGCTTTTGGCCCCGTCCGGCGGGCGGATGCTGGTTGGCGGCCGCCCGGCCCGAAGCATGCCCAGGCGGGAGATGGCCGGGCGCGTGGCCTATGTGCCCCAGTTGCACCAACCCCCTTTCGCCTACACTGCCCTGGAAATGGTGCTGATGGGCCGGACCGGCAGCACCTCGTTTTTCGGCCGTCCGTCAAGCCAGGACCGGGACGCCGCCCTGGCGGCCCTGCACCGGTTTGCCATCGGACATCTGGCGCACGTCCCGGTGACGCGCTTAAGCGGCGGCCAGCGGCAGCTGACCATGCTGGCCCGGGCCCTGGCCCAGCAAGCCAAGGCCCTGGTGCTCGATGAACCCATAAACGGCCTGGACTTCGGGCATCAGGCAAAGTTCCTGGCAATTCTCGAGGAACTCTGTGCCGAGGGGAAATCCTGCGTCATGTCCACCCACTTTCCCGACCACGCCTTGTGGGTGGCTGACCAGGTTCTCCTGTTGCACGAGGGTGCGGTGGTCGCCGACGGCCCGCCCCGCGCTGTCGTGACACGGGAAAATCTCAGCCGCCTCTACGAAGCGGACATTTCCGTTGTTTCCCTGAATGAAGCGATCCGGGTCTGCATCCCCGACCGCATGAACCGCAGTCGGCCGGCACCGGTTGCGCCCGACGCCGCCTCCCCTTCCGCCAACCCCGACGCCAGGCCTCGCCCAAAGGAACAGCTCCATGGATAACACACCCATCGACAAAGACTTTTATCGTTACGACGCCAACCACCGGTTCGCCGCCATGTACCCCCTGCTGGCCCGCCAGATCGTGGACGATTGCGGCATCCGCACCGGCGTGTGCCTGGATGTGGGCACGGGCGGCGCCCCGGTGCTTATCGAACTGGCCAAACTGACCGACTGCGCCTTGATCGGCCTGGACGCCCAGGCGGAAGTGCTGGATATAGCCCGGGAAAATGTCGTTCGCCATGGCCTGCCCCCGCAGCGGTTCCGGTTCCTGAAGGCCGATGTCACCGAGGTGCCTTTGGCTGCCGGAAGCGTGGATCTGCTTATCAGCCGGGGTTCGATTCCGTTTTGGCCGGACCATGTGGCGGCTTTTGAAGAGTTGTACCGGGTGCTGGCCCCGGGCGGCACGGGGTTTATCGGTTGTGGCTTTAGCCGCTACCAGCCCCTTGAGGAGGTCCGGGCCATGCGACCCAAGTGGACCGGGGATGGGGATGCCGATGCACGCAACGACTGGAAAAAGGACGGCTACCTCGACAAGGTGCTGGCCAGGGCCGGGGTGCCGGAGGCCACGGTGCAGGCCGATGCCTACGGCGTGTGGGTCACGCTGCGAAAACCCGTCTCATCCCAGACGGTGGCGGAATAGGGGGCGGCCATGTTGTGCCAGATTTGCCAACGGGCCTGTCGTGTGCCGGTGGGTGCCAGCGGTGCCTGCGGCCGGTATGCCAACGCCGGGGGGGCCATGGTCGAGCGCTTCCCCGACCGCTACCTCATCACCAGCCCCATCTCTGTGGAAACCATTCCCCTGCTCCACTTCCATCCAGGCGCACCGTTTTTGCAAGTCAGCACCGTCGGTTGCAACTTCGCCTGCCCAGGCTGCATCGCCACGGTCACGGCCCGGGAAATGCGTCCCGACAGCCCGGCCCTGCGGCATCTGCCGCCTGAGGCCATCGTGGATATGGCGCTGGCCAAGGGGTGTGTGGGAATCGCGTTTTTAATGAACGATCCCCTGGCTTCCTATCATACCTTCCTGCGCGTGGCCCGGCTTGCCACCGACCGGGGCCTTCTGGTCGGCTGCGCCTCCAACGCCTATTTCACCGAAGCGTCCTTGCGGCCGCTGCTTGGCTTGCTTGATTGCATCAACATCGGAGTCAAGGGCATGAGTGCCGCGGCCATGCAGGCCTGCGGCGGGGGCGATCCGGGCGTGGTCCTGCGCAATATCCGGCTGCTGCATGCGCACGGGGTGCATGTGGAAGTCGCCTGCATGGACCGGCGCGACAACCGTGAGGACACCCGGCAACTGGCCCGGGCTTTGGCCGGGATATCCAAACACTTCGTGCTGCAACTCATGCGCTTTGTCCCCATCGAAACGGCCGATCCGGCCCTGGAACCTCCCATTGCCGACACCGAGGCCTTTGCTGCAGAGCTGCGCCGGATACTGCCCAACACCTACGTCTTTAATACCCCGGGCACGCGGGGGCTGGACACCCTGTGCCCGGAATGCGGCGAGACCATCGTCAGCCGGGATTTTTACGGTCCCATGGGAGCGCGTCTGCTGTCCCTGGCCCCGGACGTGGCAGCAAGCGAAGTGACGTGTGGCCGGTGCGGCAGCGATGCGGCCATTGTGGGGTCGGTTTCCCCGCCGGCCATGCGGGAAGAGGCCTTTCAAGGCGGCTATCCGTTTACGCGGGGACTGGAAATCGTGGAATCCTTGTGCCTGGCCATGGGCGCAACAAGCCAGGCCGAAGTGGTCGGGGCCTGGGAGCATCTCTTGTCCCAGGGCATGCTGCTGGAACTGCACCGAGGCATCCAAACGATTGCGGGCTATTTCGGTCTCATCCGGCACTTCGGCGACGTGCTTGGCCGCAAGCGGCAGGCAGACGGGCTGCTGGAGTATCTGACGGCCATGATCGAACCGGTACGGGCGGGCGCTTTGGAAGTGCACGCGCGTCCCCGAACCTACTATGCCATGGGCAAACCGCTTTTTGCCATCAAAGGCGACCGTTTTGAGAACCATCTGGTCAGCGTTGCCGGCGGCGACAGTATCAACACCGTACTCAAGGCGGACGGCCGGCCTGGAGCGACCATCGATGCGGCGGTCTTGCGTCGGCTTGACCCCGAGGTGATTTTTATCTCCTCGTTTATTTCCAATGATCCGAAATCCTTTTGCGAGGAGTGCAAAGGCAGCGGAATCGATGTTGCGGCCGTACGTTCAGGGCGCGTCCATACCGCTCCGATCCCGACCAGCGACTTTGGTGCGCCCAAATGGGTACTTGGCCTGCGCTACCTGGCCAACATGCTGCACCCGGAGCGATTCTGCTTCGACATCGAAAACGACACCGATGCCTATCACCGCCATATTTTCGGGAAAGCCTTCCCCCTTGCCACCATCAATCGGTCCTTTGCCAAACCGAACCGGTTTTGGAACTTTGAGGAGACCGTATCTGATCCGTGCGTGGAGCACCGGACCTAAAAATACCGCCACGCCGCATTCTGGCTCTTGGGGACTGTGATGCCTTCCATGCGTTCTGCAAGGAGGTTTTGCGGTCCCTCCCTCGCCAACGAGCCCGTTGGAGCGCTTTTCAACAACGGCGGCGGCGTTTTCGTCCGCTTCGCCAAGGCCAGGGCAATCGACGTCCCCACGGCCAAGCCCGCCTTCGCGTGCCGGGATCTTTTCCGCCGCCGCGATGTGGCATGGACGCCCGGCGAAAAGCGTTTTATAAATCTCTTAAGACCCATCATTGTGGAGCGTTTTTTCCCGGTCCCCAGGACGCGAAGTGCCAGAGCGGGAGGTGTGACGTGCATACGATCCGCGGTTTCCCTGCAACATGGATCGAACACGCGGCAAAGGCTTCCGGCTTCGAGGCCGAATTGAGCCGCCGGGGCTTTCTCAAGCTCTCTGTCTGCGCGCTCTCCGGTTTGGCCCTGCTGGGCCTGGGCGATGCCTTTGGCGAGAACGCCCCGCTGGTCATTCTGGACAACGCCACGGGATGCCTCCTGGCCGATCCCACCCGCTGCGTGGGCTGCCAGCGATGCGAGTTGGCCTGTACGGAATTTAACGACGGCCGCGCCCAGCCGTCGCTGGCCCGTATCAAGATCGCCCGGGCCGTCAACTTCGGCCCAACCGGTCCAACGGGTGGCACCGCCATGCACGGGGACTGGGGCGATGGGTTGGTGGTCCAGGGTATCTGCCGCCAATGCCCGCATCCGGTCCCCTGCGCCACGGCCTGTCCCCAGGACGCCATCACGCTTGATCCGAAAACCTCGGCCCGCGTGGTCGATCCCGCCGTCTGCGTGGGCTGCCGTCTGTGCCAGCAGGCTTGCCCCTGGGACATGCTCTCCTTTGACGAGGAGGCCGGCGTCGCCACAAAATGCTCCCTGTGCCACGGCAATCCCAAATGTGTGGAGGCCTGTCCGGCTGCGGCCCTTCGGTATGTGCCCTGGCAGGATCTCACCCGCGACGGAAGCCCGAGCCGGGCCACCCTGTCTGTGACTGCCCCGGAAAAGGCCAAGGCCTGCCTGGACTGCCATCTCCCCGCCGGCACGAAGTCCGCGAAATAACCCTGCCCCGGGGCAAGGAGTCTGTCATGGCCGTACGCAGCGGTGGATTTGTCGGCAAGGTCTTGCGAGTGGATCTCTCCACCGGAAAAATCAGCACCGAGGATACCCTTGAACGCTACGGAGCGCTGCTCGGCGGGGCCGGGATAGGCTACCGGGTGCTCTGGGACGAAGTTCCGGCCGGGACCGGCCCCTTTGATCCGGCGAACAAGCTTATCTTTGCCGCCGGCCTGCTGGTCGGCACGAGTGTGCCGTGCAACGGACGCACCACCATAACCACCATCTTTCCCACCTGCTGGCCAAGGCCCCTGGTCGGGTCGGGGCACATGGGGGGGCATTTCGCGGCCAAGCTCAAATACGCCGGGTATGATGCCCTGATCGTGGAAGGCAAGGCGGATAAGCCCGTGTGGCTCATGATCCGCGACGCCCATGTGGAGATACGTGACGCCGGGCATGTTTGGGGCACAGGCATCCGCCGGACCACCCTGGAGATCAGCCAGGAGATGGGGCCGGACTGCGTGGTGGCGGCCATCGGCCAGGCCGGGGAAAACCAGGCCCCCATGGGCATGGTGGTCAATTCCGTCTCCCACTCGGCCGGCGGCGTGGGCGGGGTGATGGGAGGCAAAAACCTCAAGGCCGTGGCCGTGCAGGGCAGCGGCGCAGTGCGTATCGCCGGGGACATGGCCGCGTGGGAGAAGCTGATCAAGTTTCATCTCTCCATCCTTGGCGGCAACAACCAGCATGTGGTGCCGAGTTTTCCCACGCCCCAGGCCGAATACTACAATCCGGCCTCCCGTTGGATCGGCCAGCCCGGCAAGCGCTGGGGTGCGGCCAAACCACCCGTTGAAATCACCGGCACCCTGCGCGACCCCAACCGTATCGCCTACCGCACCAACAGCGCGGCCTACTTCCTGGGCGATGCGGCCTGGAAATACACCGTGCGCGGCAATGGCTGCACGGCCTGCCCCATCCGCTGCCACACCATGCTCAAAGTGCCATCGGTGACGACCAAGTACGGCATCCCGGACACGGGCCAAAACACCTGCGTCGCCCTGATGTTCGGACGCTCGTTTTTTACGCAGCTCGCCGGACAAAAAAACAGCGAGACCGCCATAGAGGCCTGCATGGTGGGCATGCATCTGGCTGACGACCTGGGCTTATGGTCCAATTACGGCCAGTTGCAGCGCGATCTGCGAAAGCTCTACGAGGGCGGCTATCTCAAGGCCCGGCTCGGGTCCAAGGAATACGCCTCCATCCCCTGGGAGAAGTACGACAACGCCGATCCGGCCTTCCTGCTTGACCTCATCCCCCGCATCGCCAACCGCCAGGGCGAACTAGGGGAAGTCCTCAGCCGGGGAACGGGCGCGATTTTCGACCACTGGTCCATCCCCGAAGCGCAGTGGGCCGAGGACCACACGACGACCTACTGGAAGATGGGCCATCCCAAGCACCATGCCAACGAGGACGACGGCCAGTGCGGGGTGATCATCAACACCCAGTACAACCGGGATGCCCAGTGCCACTCCCATACAAACTTCGTGCGCAACGGCCTGCCTCTGGAGGTGCAGAAAAAACTGGCCGCCGCCATCTGGGGTTCGCCCGACGCTCTCGATGCCCCGGGAGACTATACGCCCGCCAATGTGCCCAAAGCCCGGCGGGCCAAATGGTCGCTGGTGCGCAAGGAACTGCATGACGCGCTGGGGGTGTGCAACTGGATGGGCCCCTGGGCGGCCTCTCCCTTGCAAGAGCGCGGCTATGCCGGGGATGACAGCCTGGAGTCGAAGTTTGTCAGTCTGGCCACCGGGCAGGCCATGGATCGGGAGGGGCTGGACCAGGCCGGAGAACGTATCTTCACCCTCCACCGGGCGCTGACCATTCGGGACATGGGGCACGTGGACATGCGCGCGGGGCATGACCTCGTGCCGCCCTGGGTCTTTAAGGACCAAAACGGTGCCGCGCCGTTCACCAAGGGGAGCATCCGCATGGACCCGGACGATATCGCCCGGGCCATGGAATACTTTTATGAGATCATGGGCTGGGACAAGAAAACGGGAGCGCCCGGCAAGGCGCGGTATGCCGAACTTGGGCTTGCGGACGTGGGCGAGGCGCTTGACGCGGCCGGGTTGACGCCGAAGGCAGAAAAATGAGCGAAGCCAACGCGGACGACCTGGCCCAAGCGGTCCTCGATACGGTCCGGGAGGCCAGCGCCGCAATGCGCCTGATCGCTGCCGACGAAATCCTGGAACAACTTCTGGCCCGCGGGGTGGCCACGCAACTGCCCACGCCGCCGGAGGCTAATCCGTGCCTGCTGCTGGCCGCAATACTGGCCGGCCTGCCCGGCATCGCAGCTTTAAATAGCCTTTCCGGCCGTCCCGTCTACCATGATCTGGCGCTGCTCAGCCGCACGTATGCCCGCATCCTGGACCGAAAAGACGCCACGGAAGTGCTGTTGGCCGAGGAAATCCGGTCCAACTCCCGGGATTACCCCCGGCCCGTGCCTGTGGAACTCTTCGAGAAAACGCCGTTTAATCTGGCCCCGGAGACCATCGCGGCCGCCCTCAAGACCCTGTCCTGCGACCAGGAATTTCAGGATATCACTTCTTTAACGACCGCCGCTGGGGCCGTGTACCTGTTTTCCACCCTGTACCTCAAACGCGGCTATGCGGTCTTTCTCGCCGAACAGGAAGCATCGTTGGCCGGCAACCCGTGACACGAGACAGGCCCAAACAAAACGGGCGTCCGCCCCCCATGGGGATGGACGCCCGTCAATGCAGCATGCCCAGCGTACACTGCCTCAGTGCCGCAGACTCATCTTGTAAACGAGTGTACCAAGCAGGGCCAGAAACACCAGTGCGCCAGCTATGGCGCCGACATCCATTAGACTCATGACCGACTCCTCGGGGGTGTCCCCAAGTCGCCGACGGGCGGCTACCGTCGTCCGCCGGGTTTGTGTCCGGCGATCTCATGCGGCGTCCGGGCCCCGGGCGGGCGGTATCCGCGAGTCCGGGTCTCGATGATCAGGCCTTCGCCCCACCAAGGGACGGGTGTCCGGTCACTGTACGTGACACGAGGGGCGTTGGTTTTTGCGTTGGTTTCTGCCAGGGCCGGCCGATCTCCCCACACGCCCGGGCCTTGCCGCCAGCTCTGGATGCCCTGCTCAGGACGATCCGCAGCGCACGGCGGCCCTGCAACTCCGGGATACGCCCGGCCCGGGGCGCGCACAAGCGCTATTTGGGAAATCAATCACAAGGGCTGTCCTGAAGACTCGGAACCGACTGTTAATACAATAATTATTGCAAACAGAAATTTTCAGCCTGCCAACCTCCACGCCAAGGAAAGCCACGCGCTACGCCATACCGGCGTAGGCCAGCCCCTGCGAAACGGGGCACACCCCAAAGGGCCAGGACGGCTGCCCGGAGAAAGGACCGCGAAAAGCCACTGGGGCCGACCCTTCCGCCTGAGACCTTGCCGGTTGTATTCACGCGCGTGCCACCTGGGTACCCGGTCACGGACCGCCGGACCGCTTCCTTCGCTTGGCCTATGGTGCCCCGCTCCCCGGGACCGCCGGGTCCAGCGGCTGCGCGGCCTTGGCGTACTTCGGATTGTCCGGTCGCAAGGCGGCCGCTTGGCGCAGCAATTCCCGGGCCTCGGCGGGATCGGTGGCCCGCAGGAGCAGGCCGAGGTTGTAGGCCGCCTCAGCCAGGGTCGCATCGAGGGTGAACGCCGCCCGCAGCGCTTCGGCCGCTTCCCCGGCCTGCCCCCGTTGGGCGAGCACCAGCCCCAAATTATAGGCCACGGCCGCGCTCTGGGGATCAAGTTCCCGAGCCTTGCGCAAGGCGGCCTCGGCCCCGGCCAGATCATTCTGGCGGGCCTTGGCCATGGCGGCGTTGACCAGGGGGGCGGTCGCGTCAGGGCGCAGCCGGGCGGCGGTCGCATAGGCCGCAATAGCCCCGGCCGGATCGCCCGAACGCAACAGGAAATTGCCCCGGTTGTAGCTTCCCGTCCAATCGTCGGCCCGCACGGAAAACGTGGCGATCAGTTCGGCGGTGGCGTCGGTGACGGCCCGCCTGCCGTCCGGCGGCAGGGCCTGGGGGAGTACGCCGGCCAGGGCTTCGGCCGCCCGGATACGCACCAGACGCACGGGGTCGGCGCAGGCCTTAGCCAGGGCGGCCAGGGTCGGCGGCTCCCGGTTTTCCCCCAGACTGGCGGCGGCCGAGGCCCGCACCAGCGGGGATGCATCGGTCAGGGCCGCCCGCAAGGCCGGCCACGTGCGCGCGTCCGGGCATACGCGCAGCAGACGCACCAGCGAGGCGGCCAAGACCGCGTCATGGTCCGACGCGGCGAGATAATCGAGCATGGCCGGCAAGGCGCTAAAATCGCGTCGGCGGGCCTGCTCGATCAAGGTCGCCCGGGCCAGGACCGAAGCCTGGTAGTCCCGGGTGCGCCACTGCCGGACATGGCCGCCCGCCCAGGCCGCGTCCTTGTCGGTATGGCAGCCCTGGCAGGCGTTGGGCGAGCCGAAACGGGCCGTGGCCGCCGGAGCCGGCGGGCGCATGGAGTGGTCGCTGCGGGCCATGCGGGCAAAACGCGTTTTGGGCATGTGGCAGCTGATGCAGCGCGCCCCCGGGCTGTCGGCCCCATGGCGGGTGTGCTTGTCCCGGCCGGCCGCCTTGTCCTGATGGCAGGGCAGGCAGGCCTGATCCGGGTCGGCAGCCTGACGAAACCGGCCGCTGGAAGTGTGGCAAAAGATGCAGTCCAGCCGGCCCGAATGGGCGCAGGGCGAGGACAGCCAGGAGGTGAAGGTGAAATTTTCGCCGAGATCCCTACCATCCGGGGAGTAATCGGCATTTTCGAGCAGGATCAGGTCAAAGTGGTCAAAAAACCGCTCGCCGGGGACGAAGCCGGCGGTGATGGGAGCCATCTTGGCATGGCAGGCGGCGCAGGCGTCGTTGCGCTGGGCCGTGGTAAAATCCTTGCCGATCCGAAGGATCTTGAGGTCTTCGGGCGCGGTGCCCCGGGGTGCGGCGGCGCAGACCGCGTTGTGGGCGTCGCTGGGACCGTGGCAGGTCTCGCAGTTGATGCCGGGCTCGCGCCAGATGGTGTGGTAGGTGTCCGTGGCCGCATCGTAGTTGGTGGACAACTGGCTGACGTGGCAGTCATGGCAGGCGGTATTAAAGGTATAGGCCGGGTCGCGCCAGTCGAGCGACTCGCGCCGGGCGGCCCCGGTCCCCGGGGCGTGCGGCCCGAGGCGCTGGCCGCTGGCCACGGTGTCAAACCAGGCCTTGGCCGCCACATCATAGGCCACGGGCAGGGTCTGCAACCGGCCGCGCTCCAGGGGTGTGAGGAAATAGCAGACGTTTTTTCCGCCCAGGACCTGGACCATGGGATAGTCCGTGACGTCGCCGGCCGGGCCGGTTTCCCGGACAAACCCCTGGCCCGGGCCGAGAAAGGCCCGATAGCGTCGCTCGCCAGCCACGAGATCCTCGGTCTGGGGGGTCAGCAGGCCAGCGCCCAGGGCATCGGTGTAAGGCTGCATGGCCAGACCGTGGCGCGAGGTAGACCACAGACCATAAAACTGCTCATGGCAGGGCCGGCAACTGGAGGAACCGGCGAAGCCCGGGTCTTGCGCCGCGACAGCCAGCCCGGGCAGCCCTCCCCCCAGCCAAGCCAGGGCCAGTCCCAGCAAGGCAACCAGCCCCGGCCTTCGCGCAGTCCGCAGCCCCATGCGGGTTAGTAGCCGCCGGGCAACTTGAAGTTCGGCGGAAACTTCTGCAACACACCCTGATAGCGCGTAAATTCCATATTGATCAGATTCCACATCGGAATGTGGCGGATGCCAATGGAGTCGTCTTCCTGGGGATTGGTGTAGAGGTTAAACATGACCAGACCGCCGGTCTTGTCCACGACGCCCCCGCTAAAGCCCGCGTTGTAGCCCTTCTTCGTGATCATATCCGTGATTTCCACGACCTGGTGGACCTTGAACTCGTCTATGCGCACGGCCGCGAAGTTCGACCCCAACCAGCACAGGATGCTCTTGCGGTTGGAATTGCCGCCGTTAGCGAGCAGGTAGGAGGTCTGGTCGATGCCGTCCACGTAGCGGTCGGCCGGCAGAAGCTTGGCCAGTTCCGGGCCGGGCTTGCCGGCCAGGGACAGGGCGGTGGGGAAGATGTCGGCCAGATCGAACAGGCCCTCGGACTTGCGCGGGTCGATCACGCCCTTGAAATAGGCGAAGGTGGGCACGCGGACGCCGCCTTCCCAGGTCGTGCCCTTATAGCCCCGAAACGGCGAGCGGCCATAGGGCGCGACTTCACCTTCCGGTCCGTTGTCGGAGGAGAAAAGGATCAGCGTGTTCTCAAGCTGGCCTGAAGCCTCAAGCGCCTTCATGAGCCGGCCAAACACGTCGTCCATCTCCACGATACAGTCGGAATAATTGGTGCGGGCTCTGGATTTTCCGGCAAACGCATCGTTGGGATAGTTGTCGAAATGGCAACCCCGGGTGCCGTAGTACAGAAAGAACGGCTTTTGGACACCGGCCTGGGCCTGGATGAACTGTTCGCCATAGGCCGCCCAGTCCTGGTCGAGCCCCTTGATCACGTCCAGATCGATTTCCCGCAATTCCCGGCAACCCTTCTCGCCCTTGATGCAGTGCACCTCGCTGCGACTGAAAGGCAGCTTTTCCATGAGGGCGAAACGTTCGGGGCTCAGGGCGATTTCGGGGTTGACCGACATGTCGCGCCATTCGGTGTACATGTCGGAGACCGTCAGAAAACCGCGAAAATCGTCGAAGCCGACGTTGTTGGGCATTGAGCCTTCGTTTTCGCCCATGTGCCACTTGCCGATGCCCTGGGTCACGTAGCCCTGGTCGGACAAGAGGCTGGCAATGGTGATCGAACCTTCGAGGCCGCCGGGCTGGCCATACATGGGCGGGTACTGCAGGCCGTGGTGCACCGGCAACTGTCCGGTCATGATGGTGGCCCGGGTGGGGGTACAGCTCGGCTGGGAATACGCCGAGGTCATAATCAGGCCCTGGGCAGCGAAAGTGTCGAGGTTGGGGGTATCGTTGCCCACGGCGATGCCGCCACCGTTGAATCCGACGTCCATCCAGCCGACGTCATCGAGCAGAAAGACCACGATGTTGGGTTTTTTGCCGAATTTTTTTTCCAGGGCAGCGAGTTTGTCGCGCGCGGCCTTGTCCTGGTCCGAATGGGGGATGACCGGTTCCAAATTGTCGGCGATCTTGACCGCTGGCATGTGCAAATACTGGTCAGGGTGGGAATAGCCCTTGGCGGTGGTGGGGCCGGTGGTGGTCCCCCGCCTGTTCTCGGCCAAGGCCGCGCCGCTGGCCAGCAGCACACAGACCAGGACAGCGCCGAAGACAACCAGTGATCCCAGGGAAAATACCGGGCGTCGAGGCATGTCTTCCTCCTGCTGTTTGGGACAGCCGTCAAAACGCAACAAAAGAGGTGTCGCAATCGAAACTGCAATCTATGAGAATCAAAATACGTCTCTGTTTGTCAAGAGCGCGTTGGCACGACTCCCCGCACGGGCTGCTGCACTGCGCCATCCAGACCGGATTGCGACAGATCGTCATCTTTCTCCCAAATAGACAAAGGCTCCCCAGAAAAACGGATTGTCTGAAACATATCGATCTCTGACGATTTCCCTTTCCTTCAAGGCGGCTTGGCGGAGCGCCTGGGCCTTGGACATCCCTTTGATAAGATTTTCATAAAAGGCTTGCATGAGCTCTTGCGTCTCCGTGTCCGGCACGGACCAGAGACTCATGACCATGCCCTTGGCTCCTGCCTGGATGATGGCGCGACGTAAGCCAAAGACGCCTTCACCACTGCTGATGTCACCCAGGCCGGTCTGGCAGGCGGAGAGGGTGACGATCTCCGTGCCGGTCAGCGGGAGACTCAGGAACTTTTCCGCCGTCACAATCCCATCGGTTCCTTTCCCGCGCAGGGCCAAGTTGGCTCCGGCCAAAGCGATGCCGCTGCGGCACAGCGGGTCCTCGTAGTGTCGGGCAGGCAAGGGACCCGGCGAAATTGATGCGAGTGCGGGAGGGTCTCCGTCCGCTCCCCGGGAATTGACGACAGACTGGAATTGTTGATCGGTCAAAAAAAATCCATGCGTTGCGAGATGGACATAACGCGGGGCTGGGCTCATATGGAGCGCTTCCTCTACGGCCTTGGCCCCAAGGAACAGGTGCGCATCCGGGCCAAGCAGATCGGCCACGGCCTTGGCTTCTACACGGGTGGCTGGCAGTGAAGAGAACGTGATGCCGCGCAAATCCGCCGAGCGTTGAAAGGTGGACGGCTCTTGCTCGAAAGGCCGCGTCGCATTGCTGTTGGGTTGCGGCGATGCCGCAGCGCTATTGAAGTCCGGGTCGCCAACAACCAGGGCCGGCCCACCGGCCGTTTGTATTTCTCCCATCCCCACAAGGTCTCTGCCTGCCCCGAGATAGTTGAACTCATATTCCTCAATGAGGGGCCGGTCCTGCCGGTCGAGCAGAACCTCGAAGGGTATGAGGTTTAGTTCGCCGTCCGGGGAGAGAAAGACCTTTTTGATATTGTCGAGTTGGGGGACCAGGGGGGCAAAAACACGATCATAGAGTTCGTGGGCGGCCTTCCGGCTGGTTTCGGAGTACTGGCCCGGCCCAAGCCCCCGTTTGAAAGCGGCCACGGCCTTGTCCACATCCTGGGCCTCTCCAAGATCGAGAAGCGCCAATTGATCCGGTGCGCCGGCGGGGAGGATAAAGGCAAGGTAGTGGGCAGGGAGCCATTTCTTTGGCGCATTGCGGGCAGAAAAATCATAGCGTTCGATTTTGGCCAGTTCCACCAACGCAGTATTTTGGGGCAAGGCGGCAGCCGTTTGCGCGGCGTTGGCCGCACTCCGTTTTCTGCCACGCGCGTAGCTTTGACTCAGCCGGGAAAGTTCGGCCTGCAACTCGGCCTGCCGTTTATTGAGCGCGTCGAGATGTGCCCGAAAGGTCTCGGGATGCTCCTTGCCCGGCCCGGCATAGAGCATTTTCGTGAATTCAGTTCGCAACCGCGCCAATTGTTCAAAGACCGCCTGCCCCTTGGCATCGCCGGAGAGAACCAAAGCTTGCTGGAACTGACGTTGCGCCTCCAGGGCCGCCCCTTTGCGTCGAAGCCAGACCTCGAAGGCACTCAATACCGAGGGTTTGTCCGTGGGGAGCCGCTGGGCAACGAAGGAAAGATACAATTGAAGGTCAGTTCGAAGCATCAACAGATAGTCTAATTTCTGGCTTTCATTGGTAAAACCCATGACTTGGTCAATGAGCCCGGCCTGGATTTTTTCAGCCCGCTGCATAAGTGCAAGCGCCTGCGAATCCTCGCCATTGGCAGCCATCATCCTGGCGAGGTTGTATAATCCTTTGGCCATCAATGGATGTTGCGGCCCCAGGGATTTTTCACCTATCGCCAAACCGCGTTGATAGAGTGGCCCGGCTTGGTCGTATTCACCCATGGCGCAATAGACATCCGCCAAATTATGCAGACTGATGGCCACATTGATATTGTCGGGACCCATGGTTTTTTCCCAGATAGCCAGGGCGCGTTGGTAGAGCGGCAAGGCTTTGGCATATTGGTCTGTGGAGGCATACAACCAGGCAATATTGTTGAGGCTTTGAGCCACATCCGGATGCTCTGGCCCCAGGCTTTTGACACGAATCCCAAACGAGCGCTCATATGCCGACAGGGCTTTGTCATTTGCTCCCATGGCATGGTACAACATTGCAAGATTATTGAGAGCTGCCGCAACGCCTGGATCGTTTTTCCCCTGAGACTTTTCAAGGATAGCAAGAGCTTTAAGATAAAGCGGTTCTGCCTTGGTGTAGGCCCCCATAGTATAGTGCAAGGCGGCTAGGCCGGCCAACCCACGGGCTACGTTTATATCCTCAGGCCCGAGCGATTCCTCTAAAATCGACAGGGCTCGCTTGAAGAGTGGTTCGGCCTTGGCATATTCTCCCATGGAAGTGTAGAGTCCAGCGAAATTAGTCAGTACCTGGGCAAGCGTACCGTCCTGCGGGCCCAAGGCTTTTTCCCAAATCGACAGGGCTTGCTGGTAGAGCGGTTCGGCCGAGGCATATTCGTCTAGGGCACGATACAACTCGGCCATATTGTTCAGACTTACGGCAACCTCGGGATGCTCTTTGCCAAGAGTCTTTTCACGGATCTCCAGGGCTCGTCGGGCAATTGGCAGGGCTTCGGCGTACTTGCCGGCCTGATAGAGCGTGATAACCTGATTGGTCAGCTGTTTTGGGTAATCGGTTCTGTACCAATAGATCGCAGCAAGTGCTGTCAGCAATAAGAGAGCGGCAAGAGCGTAGAATAGAATGCGGCGCATTTTCTGTTCTCGTTGTGCCTGGCACGTTAAGCTTTATCTCTTTTGTGGCAATGTTTACCCCGAGAAAGTGAGCGCCGCAAGCGCAGGCTGCAATGGTGCTGCAAAATAGTACCTCTTGTTGTACCGCGCCCGGTTTTCTGGACATGCTGCGGCATTTCCGCACGCAACCGGGATACCGCACCAATTCGATCTGCGCATAGGGACATGGCCGGTTGCGACACCCCACGGGGTTGGGCTGGTAGCCAAAGCGTTCCTGAGTGTTCTTGTTCAAGGCCGAACAGGGCGTGACTTGTCTTAATTCAGTCAAATTTACAAAATGTTATGCTGAAATCGGTGCCAACATTTGAGCAATCACGTTTTAGTAGATCATTCGTGACATGTTCGTAATAACACAATCCAGCACCACAGACCCACAAAGGAGGGAGCGCTATGGCCTATCGTCTTTGAGCCCGATCCGTAGACGTGGCACCGATGCTGTTGTCGGAGTCTGACCGTGCCGTGGATCGGCATGCCTACTTTACTAACGAAGCCGGCACATGCCTGCGCTTCTTCTCTTTCGTCTGGAGGTCCCGCCTATGCGGGAAACGCAGGAATCCGTATTGCCATTTCGTGGGCTTGGCTTTGACCTGACCGACCTTCTGGCGGCCCCGGTCACGTTACTTCGTTGCAACGCCCGACCGTCACCCGCTTTGCCCCTTCCCGTTGCGCGACATACCCCCACGCCTCCCTACGGTTACGCCCTGCTGATCCTCTTTTGCCGGGAGATACGCGGGAGATGATGCCTGCTCATTCACCATCAAGGAGAATGGCATGGGAATCCATCGTCGAGATTTCCTGAAAATCGCCACTGCCGGCAGCCTCACCGTTGCCTTTGGCGGACTGGGGTTCGATCTGCGCCTGGCCCAGGCCGCCGCAGAAGTGGCCAAACTGCAAGGGACCAGACAATCAACCTCTGTCTGCTGCTATTGCTCGGTGGGGTGTGGCTTGCTGGTCAGCACGGCCAAGGATGGAGCCGGACGCGCTGTCAACGTCGAAGGCAACCCGGACCACCCCATCAGCAAGGGAGCCTTGTGCGCCAAGGGAGCCAGCATCTGGCAGTTAACCGAAAATGCTCGACGCGCCCAAAAAGTGCTCTATCGCGCTCCCAATTCCGACAAATGGCAGGAAAAGACCTGGGAATGGGCCATCCCGGAAATCGCCAAGCGCATCAAGGCGACCCGTGATGCCGGTTTCACCGTGAAGAACGCCAAGGGCGAGACGGTCAACCGCTGCGAGACCATTGCCTCGGTCGGGTCGGCCGCCCTGGACAACGAGGAGTGCTGGGTGCTGCAAGCCTTCATGCGCGCCCTGGGACTGACCTACATCGAACATCAGGCCCGCATTTGGGTTCTTCGACGTTTCAAATGGAATTCATTGAGCAAGGAAGTCGGCAATTTGGGCTGCGATCAGGTAGATCATGGTGATGAAGTTCGTGACGTTTCGGTAGCCTCTGGCCCTGGCGCGAGCGGCCTG
>NZ_WVUD01000052.1 GCF_009856865.1 Solidesulfovibrio aerotolerans
GTCCGGGCCGGTTTTGCGCGATCAAAGCTTCGCGCAAAACCGGCCCGGACGCATTTCTGAAGAACTCGAAAATTATTTGGTGCGACAGCCCATGCGGCGCAGCCGCCAAGCGCGTCCGCGCCAACAGTCTTTCCACGCCGCCGCGTCCGCCTCAGCCCCTTACCCCGTCCAAACCCTGCACCCCTACCCGGGGGTCCGGGGGGCCGTCGCCCCCCGGCAGGTCCAGAGCAGCGCCCTGGCAGGGTCCGGGACAGCGTCCCGGTTATTAGGCGCACTTCTCGACGGAATCTCCGGCGTGGTAGGCCTGGAAGGCGGCCAGGCCGTCCTTGCCCATGTAGCGTTCGAGCTGGCGGCGGTCGGCTTGAAGCAGATCCACCACGATCAGGCCGTCGAGGCAGTCGCTGAAATCCTTGTCCACGTTAAAGGCCAGCAGTTTGCCGCCGAGTTTGAGGTATTGGCGCAGCAGCACGGGGATGCCTTTGCGGTCGGCTTCGATGTCATCAATAAGCGAAAGCAGATCGTCGAGGTCGGCGACCAGGGTTTTGGCGGCCCGGGTGAGCCAGGCCTGGCCGCGCAGCGGCGTTTTGGGGCGCACATGCTTGGCCAGGGCCGGATGGGAGGCGTTGCCCTCGAAGTAGCCGGCCATAAGCCGTCTGGAGGCGTGTTTGTATTCGCTGGAGATGCTCACCGGGCCAAACAGGATGCGGTAGCGGGGCTCGCGCACCACCATCTGGGCCAGTCCTTTCCAGAGCAGCAGCAGCGGGGCGTAGCTCTTCTGGTATTCCGGGCGGATAAACGAACGACCCATTTCCAGGGCCGGGTCGATCTGGCGGAAAAACGCGGTCTTGAGCGTAAAAAGGGTGCTGGTATAGAGTCCGGCCTTGCCGTGGGCGGCCAGCAGTTCGTCGGTGCGCCCGATGCGGTAGGCTCCGGCGATTTCCTTTTTTTCGATGTTCCACAGAAACAGGTGGCGGTAGAAAGGATCGAAGCGGTCCAGGTCGCAGGCCTTGCCGGTGCCCTCGCCGACGCGGCGAAACGTCAGTTCGCGCAGCCGGCCGATTTCGCCAAGGGCCAGGGGAATCTGTTCGGCCTTGGCTTCGATGACGGCGAATTCGCCGGTCTGGTGCAGGGTGGCCGAGGCAGGCAGGGCGGCGATTTCGTCAGCCAGCAGCTCCGGGTGGACGGCCGGGAAAAGGGCTTCCTGGCGGGCGGCGGCCTGTTTGGGAAAAAAAAGGGGCAGCCGGCGGGGTTTGTGGGGCCGGTCCCGCAACAGCGCCGTGCGCAGACGCAGATAGCGCATG
The DNA here is from genome assembly GCF_009856865.1 of Solidesulfovibrio aerotolerans. GTDB lineage: Bacteria > Desulfobacterota > Desulfovibrionia > Desulfovibrionales > Desulfovibrionaceae > Solidesulfovibrio > Solidesulfovibrio aerotolerans. The sequence goes on from NZ_WVUD01000052.1 coordinate 1,302, forward strand.
ATGCGTCCGTCCGGGTCGTTATCGTTGCCGGCCAGCCGGGCCAGGCGTTCGTAGGGTGTCGGGCTGCCGATGCGGGCTTCAACGGTGGTGCCTTGCTTGTTGGCAAATTCCCGGGGCAGCAGGAGGGTGCGAAGGGCAGGGTGGAGCAGGCCAAGGGTCTGGAACAGGTGGCTGTTGCGTCCGGCGAAGCGGATGGGCACCACGGTGGCCTGGGTTTTGCGCACAAGCCGGGCGACGGTGGCGCTCCACGGTGAATCGGCCACGTCGATGCGGCCGTTGACCAGCCGGGGTGAGGACACGGCCCCGGCCGGGAAAATGGCCAGCAGGCCGCCGTTCTTGAGCGTTGTGAGGCATTCCCGCAGGGGCCGGGCGTTATCTCCGGTGGCCGCCGGGCCGCCGAAGGGATTGACGCAGATAAGCAGATCGCGCAGCTCCGGGACGCGGGCGAGCAGGGAATTGGCCATGATTTTGGCGTCCGGGCGCACCGTCAGGAGCATTTTGGCCAGCGCCAGCCCTTCCAGGCCGCCAAAGGGATGGTTGGCCACCACCACCACCGGCCCGGTTTTGGGAATGCGGGCCAGTTCGTCGCTGCTGGCCCGGATGCCCACTTCCATGGCCGCCAGGAGGGCGTCGATGAAGTCCGGTGCGGCAAGGCCCTTGGGCAGGCCGGCGTAGAGGTCGCGCAGCCGCCCCAGGGACAGCACGTGGGACAGGGCCGGTTCGACCAGGGCAACGGCCCGGCGCAGGATCGGGCCACCGAAAGTTGGTGTAAGATCGAAGATGTCGCGGTCTTGGCTGGCGTCCATCGGTTTCCCCTTGCTTGCCGCAGCGTCTGGCGTTCCTGTTGGGTGCGGCTGGTCTGTGCTAATCCGGGGGGCGTGACGGCGCTGTTGCGTTTTTGTTGACGGCCGCTGACAATTGCGCGCAGATGCGTGACGGTGTTGGAACCCGGGCGGGCGTCGTCTTGACAGGCTTGGCGGCGTGCTTCAAGGCTTTTGCCACAGTGCGTGGTTTTTTACCGGGGAGTAACGCCGTGTCCGACAGCCGCCTCTATTCCATCGCCGCCATTGCCAAGATTCTGGATATGCCGGAATCGACGCTGCATTACTGGAAGAACCGCTTTGATGACGTGCTGCCGAGCCTCGGGGCCGGGCGCAGCAAGCGGTTTCGGGCCGAAGCGGTGGCAATTTTTCGCGAGATCGGCGGCCTGCTGGGCCAGGGCCTGTCCGCCGGCGACGTGCGCAGCGAATTGGCGCGGCGCTATCCGGTCAACGTTGGCGGTGACGCCCGACGGGTCAAGGCTGCCAGCGTTTTGGCCGTACCCCAGGCCGACGCCGTGCTGGCCCTGGCGGCCGGTATCGGCTCGGAGATTGCCCGGTCTTTGGCCGAACATCTGGTCCGGCTGGGGCCGGTTGGGGGAGCGTGTGCGCCGGGGCTGCCGGAGGCTACGGTCCAGGAACTGCGGGCCGAACTGGAACAGGCCCGGGAGCAGGGTGCGGCCCTGGCGAACAAGGTCGGGGTGCTGGAGTCGGAACTGATGCGGCTGCGCAAGGATCGCCGCGAGCTTGAGGCCTATCTGGTGGACAAAATCAACGCCCTGCGTCGGCCAGGGCCGCCGGCCTGAGGCGGTCGGACGCTGCGGCCGATCCGGTCCTCAAAATACGGGGAGGCTCCGCCCCCGGTCTGGCAACCGGGTGCGAAACCTCCCACTCTTCGAGGACTCTCGCTGGGTCCGGGGGAAACCCCGACGCCGCGGTTGCGTCGGCCCGTCTTCCGGTGACGGTCGGCCCCCCAGGCACATGGCGCACCTTGTGTTCCCGTGCGTCGCCTCTCCCCTATACGTCCATGATTTCCAGATACACCAGGGTCTGGTTGAGCAACTGGTAGGCGATTTCGCCGAAGGTGACCGGTCCGACGAAGGGGTCGGTCTTTTTGCCTTCCAGTTCGGAGTACAGATAGTTGAGGATGCAGTTGCAGGAGAAAACCACCCGATTGGACTCGATGGCTCCTTCCTTGGTCAGGCGCAGGTTGAATTCCTTGACGTAATCCAACACCGGGCGGGCATGTTTGTAGCGGATGCCGGTGAACACCGGGGCGTAGAATTTGACCTGGCCTTCGACTTCATCGACGTCCTGGAAGCTGATGTTGACCAGCGCGCCGTAGTAGTCGGCCACCAGCGGCAGCTTGGTGTCGAGCTTGTTTTTAACGATATAGGCGGCGAAATTGCGTTTTTCGCCATTGACCATGACGTCCTTGGCCGCAAAGCCGTCGGAAGCAAAGGTCAGGATGTCGCCGTCGCCCTGCTCGAAGAGGTTGACGATGCCGATTTCGGCCACCTTGTTTATGGGCAACTGGGCCTGGAGCACCAGGGCGGCGTCTTCCAGCACTTCGCCGGTGCGGCCGTTAACGACCTTGGGCGTTTTCTTGCCGAGATCGCTCAGATGGACGCCGGCGATCCAGCCGATCAGGGGTCGGATGCCGAAATCTTTGTAATTCGGGCCATTTAAGGCAAACGACAGGTGGGTTTGGCTGGAGGCGGGGATGATGATGAAGCTGAAGCCGTGCTTGGGGCCTTCGGAATAGACCCGGGCCAGACTGTTGGCGTCGTAGGTGGCAATTTCAATGTCCGTGACGTAGTCACTGATATCCGTGGCACAGATCATTTCACGGCTGACCATGCCGCCTTCTTCGCCGGAAATAAAATACGGGATGGTTCCTGCAATCCAGTCGCCCTTGGGCAACTGCCGCAAGGCGTCTTCATCGCCGGCCAGGAGGAGTTTGCGGCCTGACTCAATTTTTTTCGTGATCTCAGCGACAGTGGATATGGTCTGTTGCATGATATGCTCCTAGCCGAAAATGGTTTTCAGATCGTCCTGAACGCTGGGCATGTTCACGTTGTTCGCGAAAATCGCGTAGATTTGATCGACGCTGGAGCTGACGTTGTCCGGAGACGGGTCTTCTTTGACCGCACGAGTCAACCGGCCAAGCAGGATTTTAGCGGCGAGAAATTTGAGTTGATACGTCTTTTTCCCGGTCACGATGTCAGCCCATGCTTTGTTGCTCTTGCTGGGTACATCCATATTCGCCTCCTTCGTTGTGCGGCAGCGCGATGTTACATCTCCGGTGGAGAGTCCGACCAGCCATCCAGTCCTTAGAAATATGCCGGGCCGGGCACGGGCCTGCTGCTGCAGACTCGTGGGCCATGATGCTCCCTTGGAAGTCTTCTGCCAAGCAAGGATCGCACCATATTCGCTTAAGACGAAAATCCCAGTGTTTATACGGAGACTACGTGAAGGCAGAGCGCGTTTCAAGCCAAAAAAACGCAAACAGCGACGTCTTTTATGTTAGAATTAGCCTGACAACTGGGTAATATGTTATTATTTCAGATAATTAGTGAGTGTGAAAAAAAAGGCCATGGGTGACATCGATTGGGTCAAAAAGCGCCACTGAAATGTTTCCAATGGTGGCATCTCGTTGAAAAAAGAGAATTATGGGAAAAAAGAATTCGCCCAAGCGAAGAGACGGCGCGTGAGGGGCTGTTTCACAGCCGCGGCGTGTGTGTGGGGGGAGCGCTTGAGGAGTGCTCCCCGGCAGTGGTGCACCTGTGTCGTCCTGGGCTGCGAAGGCGCACCAGCCGGCGTTTGTTGCAGCCCGGGGCTGCGCCGGCCGGAGCAACGGTGGTTTCCTTCACGCGCATACGTGTCCCGGTCCGCAGCTGACCAGTTTACCAGCCAACGCCCAGAACCCCTTGAAAAACTTCTCCCGGTGGGGGGTCCGGGGGCCTCAGGCCCCCGGCCGCCGGAGGCCTCTTCTGTCTTTGTATCCGGCGCCGGTTACGGGGCGAGTCGGCGTTGGGCCAGGAGCAGGTCGGCCAGGACCAGCAGCACCATGGCCCGCACCACCGGCACCACCCGGGGGATGGCGCTGCGGTCGTGCCGGCCGCCCACCACGATTTGGGCCGGGTTGCCGTGGATATCGGTGGTGCGCTGGGGCACGGCGATGGACGGGATGGGTTTGACCGCCACCCGGGCGACGATGGGCTGGCCGTTGGCAATGCCGCCCAGAATGCCGCCGGCATGGTTGGATTCGGGCGGCGTGACGATGGGATCGTTGTTGGTCGCGCCCGTGGCCCGGGCAGCGGCAAAGCCTGATCCGATCTCAACACCTTTGACCGCGCCGATGCCCATGAGGGCATAGGCCAGCCGGGCATCGAGCTTGTCGAAAACCGGCTCGCCAAGGCCGGCCGGCACGCCGGCGGCCACCACTTCGACAATGCCGCCCAGGCTGTCGCCCGCGGCCATGGCTGCTTTGGCCCGGGCTTCCCAGGCCGGGATCACGGCCGGGTCGGCGGCGCAAAAGGGCCGGTCCGGGGCGTCGTCGGCCTTAACCACAGCGGCCGGGATGCCGCCCAGTTCCACGGTATAGGCCGTCACCGTGATCCCGTACGGGGCCAGCATGGCCGCAGCCACGGCCCCGCCGGCCACCCGCGAAGCCGTTTCCCGGGCCGAGGCCCGGCCGCCCCCCCGGTAGTCGCGCCGGCCGTATTTGGCCAGATAGGTTCCGTCGGCATGGCCCGGGCGTAGCAGGTTCTTGGCCGCTTCATAGTCCCGGGAGCGCTGGTCGGTATTTTCGATGATAAAGGCAATGGGCGTGCCGGTGGTTTCGCCTTCAAAGACGCCGGAGAGCAGGCGCACGGCGTCGGCTTCTTTGCGGGCCGTGCCGGTCAGGCCCCCCGAGCCCGGCCGGCGGCGGTCGAGATCGCGCTGGATGAGGGCTTCGGTCAGGGGAACACCGGGCAGGCAGCCGTCGATGACGCCGCCAAGGGCCGGGCCGTGGGATTCGCCGTAGGTGGTCAGCCGAAAGTGGCTGCCAAAGGTGTTGCCGCTCATCAAACATCTCCCTCTGTCTGGGCTTGTCCGTCTCGGTACGGGCCGGGTCCGGCCAGGGCCGGCCCGACCAATGCGCCCAGGCTGGCGACGCGGCCGCCGAGGCGGCCGGGGGGCTGCCTCAAGGCTGGTTCCCCTGGGGTGTCGGGACTGGTTCGGCCGGTTGTCCCGGTGTCACGATTTCGGGTTTGACAACCCGGCGTGGCCGGATGTGGCGCTGCGGTGTCCCGGCCGGGGGGGCAACGTCCGGCGACAGGCCCGGGGCAGCCTCGGGCGCAGCCGGGGCCGTTGTCTGGCCGGGATCGGCCGGCTGGTCCGCTGTGACGGCTTCGGGTTTGACAACCCGGCGTGGCCGGATGTGGCGCTGCGGTGTCCCGGCCGGGGGGGCAACGTCCGGCGACAGGCCCGGGGCAGCCTCGGGCGACGGGGCCGGCGTGGTCTCGGGCGCAGCCTGGGGGGGCTGGTCGCCGGGTGCAGCCTGGGCGGGCTGGGCTCCGGGCGCGGGCTTGATCTTTTTAGCCCGCTGGGACGGAAGACGGTCGAGCACTTCGACTTCAAGTTGCGTGTCGGATGCGTCCTCGTTTGGGGCTGTGGGCGCGGCCGAGGGCGCGGCTGCCGGGGGGGGCGTTGCCGCTGGCGCGGTCTGGGGCAAACCCGCAGCCGGGGCGGCCGGCTGGCCAGGAGCGGTATCGGGAACCTGGGGCGTCACCTGGACACCCGGCTGGCCGGGTGCGGCGGCGCCCGGCTGCTCCGGGGCCAGGGCGGCCGGGGCAGGCGTTTGGACCGCAACCGGCGTTGGGCGGCGCAAAATGAGGAAGCCACCCTGGTCGTAGACGGTTTCCAGCTCCTGGCGGGCTTTTATGACCAGGACGTTAAATTCACGGGCCACATCCTCGTCGTGGCAGGCCCCCTGGACAAAGGCGCAGCCCCGGTCCAGGACAAACCAGGGCCGGGTGAGATCAAGCAGCACGTAGCTGGGCTGCCAGACGCGAATGGGCAGATTGGGGGTTTGCCGGGTGCGGATAAAGGTCCAGAAATCGGCCCAGGTGGCCCCGGACAGATCGCGCACGGGATGGGGGGCGAACACGCCCAGGGGAAAGCTGTTATAATCCTGGCGCTCGGCCAGGGAGCCCCAGTTGAGCGTGTTTTGCGACACCACCGGCACAGTCGGGTCCAACGGCACGGAGCGCAGGATTTCGGCCAGAATGGCGGCGTCGCGGGCCGTGGGTTCGTAGGCGGCACTGGAGAAAGCGAAATTGTCGCTGGCCCAGAACAGCCGCGAGACCGGCGACGGGGCCAGCAGCACATGGGCCAGGGCCAGGACGCCGAAGATGGCCATGATCACCCAGTTGGGGCCGGCCCCGGATTGGCGGGCCAGAATGCGCACAGGACCAAGGACCTGGCAGAAAATGAAGAAGAGCACCCCGGCCACTCCGGCCGTGCAGTGGTTGGCCCAGCCGTAAGCGCTCGGATTGGTGGAGAGCAGGGCCAGGGCCAGGGCGGGCAGGGCCGGCAACAGCAGCTTGGGGCGCAGCAACGGGAAAAACAGCAGCGAGCCAAACAGCAACAGCAGATATTTCCACTTGCCCGGGACGCCAAAGACCACGGCCAGCACTTTGCCGGGTTCGGTCAGCAGGGTGGCAAGGGCCGTGCCCGGATCGCCGCCGAGCCAGGAATAGCCCCCGCTTTGGATGCCCAGGCCGTTGTCGGCCGTGCAAAAGGGGACGAGCCAGACCGTGACCACAAAGAAATACAGCGCCCCAAAAACGATCAGCCCCAGCCCGGCCCGGGCCTGTTTTTCAACGCACCACAGATAGAGCCCGCAAAAGATCGTGGTCAGGGCGTACGGTTCCTTGACCAGGGCCGGGGCCAGTCCCAGGAGTATGGCCAGGCCGAAGCGACCCGTGGTGGCGGCGGCCAGGAAGCCGTAGAGGAGCGGGATCAGCAGATGGTCCAGGTGAAAGTCAAACAGGCCGTTGGTCCAGACCGGGAAATACAGGGCATAGGCCAGGGCGGCCAGCATGCCGTGGCGGCGGCCGGCCAAAAGGGCCGGCAGGGCCAGGACGAGGGCCTGGGAGGTCAGCAGCACCAGCGGCGCGGCCTGATCCGGCACCAGCCGATAGATCTGGGCATAGACCGGCAACAGCGGCTGGGCATGCTCAAGAAAGGCCCGCCACCACTGGCCGGCGGCGTGCAGGGAGTGGAGATTGGACAAAAAGACGCCCAGATCAAACACCGTGGAGTGCAGGGCCAGGTACTTAAAGCAGGACATGGCGGCCAGGCAGGCGAAAAGCCCCGCAAAGACGGCTCCACCGACGCCCCGGCTGGGTGGCTCGGGCAAGAGGGCAGGCGCGTGGTCTTTAAGCATGGGCTCGCTCCCGGCGACGCGCAACAAAAAAGCCGACGGCACTGACGGCGATACAGGCGGCATACATGATGGCGCTGACCATAAGACCGATCAGGTACGGGGTTTGGGGCGCAAAGGAAAGGGGCATCTCAAAGTCCATCCTGCCGTCTGGCGCAGGGTGAAACAGCCGGGCGGGGAAAAAAAGTCCGGTCAGGCCGGCGTCTGCACGATTGTCGTTCTGGCTGGCCCCGGAGGTCACGTCGCGCCCCTGGCCTGTCAGTTCACAGGCGGTACGGGGCACAAACAGGGCTTTGGCGAAGCGCATGATTCTCCCGCGCGGCAGACGTAAGGATAGGGCCGGCTTTCACAGCCAGCCGGGGCTTCACGTAGCCGCATCCCTGGCGGAAATCAAGATGGACCGGGCAGAAGGGCGGGCCGGGAGCGGGGGGCAGCCGTGGCCTACCCCCGCATTTCTTCGATTAAGCGCATGAGATCGCCGGCCTGACCGGCCAGATCAGACACGGCCCCGGCCGCTTCGTCCATGTCCCGGGCGGTTTCCAGGGCCACTTCGCCGATGGAGGAAACGGCCTGGTTGATTTCGTCGTGGGCCGTGGCCTGGGTTTTGGCCGAGGCGGCGATCTCGCGCACGGCCCGGGCCGCGCCCTGGCAACTGGAGACGATCTCGGCCAGGGTCTGGCCCGAGCGGGCCACCAGCCCGTCGGCCTGGGCCACGGCCGAGGTGGCCTTGACGGCCTTGTCCGCGCTGTCGTCCACGGCGGCCAGCACGGCATGGACCGAGGTCGAGACCTCGCGGGTGGCGTTCATGGTTTTTTCGGCGAGCTTTCGCACTTCGTCGGCCACCACGGCAAAACCGCGCCCGGCATCACCGGCCCGGGCCGCCTCGATGGCGGCGTTTAAGGCGAGCAGGTTGGTCTGATCGGCAATGTCGGAAATAACCGAGATGATGCCGCTGATGGAGGCGGCCCGGCTGCCGAGCGCGTCCATGCTGGTGCGCAGCGACCCGGACAGGTCGCTGACCTGGGCAATGGCCCGGGCGGTCTGTTCCACGGCCTCGCGCCCGGCCATGGCCTGGGCCATGGCGGCCTCGGCTCCCGAGGCCGCACCGTCGGCCCCGGCAGCCACGGCGTCCAGGGCCTGGTTGAGGCCTTCAATGGCCCCGACGGTTTCCTGGAGCTGGGCGGTCTGGGCCATGGCGCCGTCGGACACGGTGACCACCCGGCCGGACAGGGCTTCGGCGCTGTCCGACACATGGCGGGCGATGGCCTCGGCCTGGGCAGCCACCCGGCTCAGCGTTTCGTTGCGGTGCACGACAAGGGCCTCGGTGGATTTGATGTCGGTCAAATCCACCACCAGGGCGAAGGCGCCGATCAGCCCCTCGTCGAGGTCATACAGCGGCGCGGTGTCCACCCGCACATGCCTGGTCTCGCCCTGGCGGTCGGCCAGGAGCGATTCGACGCCCAGGCGGCAGGCCCGATCCTGCAGGCAGCCGGTGAGCTGGCCGGCGATTTCGGTGTCCCGGCCGAACACGTCGGCAGCCGGCCGGCCGAGCAGGGCCTTGTAGTCGTCGCCCAGGCCGAGCAGATGGAGCAGCGCCCGGTTGACAAACGTGATGCGGCCCTCGGTGTCGGCCACCAGACAGGGCAGGGTGATGGCTTTTAAAATGCTTGAGGAAAAGCCCAGCTTGTTTTTAATTTCATCCACCATCCGGGTCAGGCCGGTGCGCAGGGCCTCCATCTCGCCGCGCTGGCGCGACGGAGCCGGGGCGGCGAACTCGCCCCGGGTCACGGCGGCCAGATAGGCCAGGATATCGGCCAGGGGCCGCAGAATCTCGCGGCGCAAAAAGAGGGTGACGGTCAGCAGCACCAGGGCGGCGGTGACCCCGGCCACGGTCAGGGACACCTTGCGCAGGCCCCGGGAGGCGGCAAAGGCCTCGGTGGCCGGGGTGCGGGCGAGCAGGGCAAAGGTGGCGTCGCCCAAGGCCACCGGGGTATACGCGGCCAAGGTTTCGCCGCCGTCCGGGGCGACGCTGGTCTCCTTGCCGGTTTCGCCGGCCAGGGCTTTGGTCGCGGCCTCGTTGCCGCCGTCGGCTAGCTCCTGGCCGGTGTCGGATTGGACCCGCACCTTGCCGTCAGCGCCAAGCAGCAGAAATTGCCGGGTCATGCCCGTGCCTTCGCCCTGGCCCATGATGCGGGCCAGTTCGGCCTTGGGCACGCGCAGGATGGCAGCGGCCTCGATCATGGTGCCGGTGTGGTTTTTGATCGGCGCGGCCACAAAGGCGGCCGGCTCGCCGCCGAGCGGGGCATAGGGCGCGAAATCGGCAAAAACGACCTTGCCGGCCATGGCCCCTTTCCAGGCAACGGCCAGACTGGAATCTTTGAGCGGCCCGGCCTTGAGATCTTCCCCCACCTCTTTGCCACCCTTGGCCCCGAAATAGATCCGGCCGTCGTCGGCAACAACCAGCGCGTCCTCAAAGCCCAGCACCTCGGTGAAGGGGGCAAAGGGCGGGGCCACGTAGTCGTAAAGGTCTTTGTATTCATCGGTGGCCGTGTCCACGCGCTGCCCGGGCTGGCCGAGCATGAAATAGTCGCGCAGCATGCCGACGCCATTATACACTTCCTTGACCTTGGCCAGGATGGCCGCCTCGCGAAGCCAGGTGGCGGCGGCAGCTTCCAGGGCCTGCTTGCGGCTGTCCCGGGAGGCGGCCAGACCGGAGAAGGCCTGTTCGCTAAGAATGCCGCCAGCCTGACGCAGGCTGACCACGGCAGTTGCGGCCAGGGGCAGGATACTGATGGCCAGGCAGAAAGCGATAAGTTTGTATTTGAGCGTCATGGCATGTCCCGGAGTAAGACGATTTTCCAGGTCGGGCTGGGATTGCCGCCACAGCTACCCGGTAACAGCCGCAAAAGGGTGAAAACCAGGTGCCGTTTGCAAGGCAAAGCTGTTGCCGGCCGCAAAACGGCCGTCACCTGCCTGCAACAGGCCGGGATATCGGGAGGTGGGCAGGCAGGCGCAAAGACTGCAAGCGCCCTTGGCGCAACGGCCGGCCGGTGCCCTCGTTGCAACGGCCGGCGTCACGGAGCAGCCGGTCTGTCGATCAGCCGTCAGGACGTAACCGGGAGTGCGGTCCGGGCGTCTACCCCGGCAACTCCGGGCGCAGTCGGTTGTGGTGCGTTGGTCGGGGCAGACCGCAAGCCGGCAGGGCGCGTCACGTGGCGTGGGCGTTTTCAAGCCGGCGGGGGCGCAGCATGGATAACGCATTTTCTTTGATTTGCCGTGGCAGTGTCGGGCAGCCAGGGCACTGGTTCGTGGCGGCGGCGCTGCTGTTGGCCGCCATCCGGGCGGTGAGCGTGGCCCAGGTGCAACTGCCGTTTAACGGCTGGGACGAACTGCCGCATCTGGCCGTGGCCTACCACGTCCACAAGACCGGCCATATGCCCAGTGCGCGCACGCCCATGCCTCGGGAACTGATCCCGTTTATAACGGCCCATCCGCATCCCACCGAGTCGCTGACCATGCTGTGCGACATCGACGCCAAGCCCTATCCCGGAACAGACCCGGTCTGTTCGGCGCAGCCGGCCCAACGGTTCGATATGGTTTGCTATGAGGCCCAGCACGGGCCGTTGCTGTACCATCTGGCGGCGCTGTTTTTAACTGGTTCCGATCCGGCTACGCTATTGGCCTGGGCTGACGGCGTGCGGCTGGCCAATGGGGTGCTGCTCGTGGCGACGTTGTGGCTGTGGCATTGCCTGTTGCGGCGGGTGGTCCCCCGGCAGGGGCGGCTGGCCTGGCTGCCGGACGGGGTGTTGCTGCTTCTGGCCAGCTTCTCCCCGGTCTATTATAACTTCGTGCGCTTTTCCAACGATGCCCTGGCCTTGTTTCTGGGCACGTGTGCCCTGGCCTTTTACATGCTGGCTGTTGCCCCCCACGGTTTTTCGGCCCAAGGCCAGTGGCGACGCTATGCCCTGCTCGGGGGAGTGGCCGGGTTGGCGGTTCTGGCCAAGGCCACGGTCCTGGCCCTGGTCCTGGCGCTGGGGGCGGCCGTGGTCTGGCAGGGGCGGCGTCCGGGCCAGCGCCGGGCCGCGTTGGCCTGTTTGTTCGCCTTGGTCCTGGGCTATCTGGCCGTGGCCGGCTGGCATCATGCCGTCAATCTGGCCCGCTACGGCCAACTGACAGCCATGCAGGAAGCCGTTCTGAATGCCGGGCAGGGCTTTGGACCGGCCAAGATCCTGGGGGCGGCAGGAAAGCTCGGCTATGGGTTTTTTCGCAACCCCATCCTCTACAACGCCACGCTCCATCTGGCCGGTTGGTCGAATCTGCGTTCCCCGGACTGGCTCAACCTGGGCTTTAAAACGGCCATTGCCGGCTGCTTCCTGGCCCTGGCTGCAGCGTTGCTGCGTCGTCAGGCACGGCAGGACGCGGCCCGGCTTGCCGCTGCCGCAGCGCCCTTGTGCATGCTGTGGGGCGCAACCTGTCTGGCGTTGGCCTATCACGCCCTGCACTCGGCGGCGTGCTGGGGATTTCCCACCACCGGGGCCTGGTACGGCATGCTGGCCCTGCCGGTGACCTTTGGCTTTTTGCTCCTGGGGCCGGCCTTGTGCGGCCGGCGGGCCGGGGCGTATAGTCTGCTGTTTCTGGCTTTTCTGGCCAACGCCGCCTTTATGGACGGGACGTACAACGGGCTTTTGACCCAGGAAACCGGCACGACGGATTTTTACCGGGCCATCCGGGACGTGGCCGGGCACCACGCCTTGCTGCACCTGGATCTTTCGCTCCTGGTCATGCTGGAGACTGCGGTCTTGGCCGGGCTGCTGGCTTTGAGCCTGGAAAGCGTATTGCACCCGGCCCCGGTGGTGTGGCCGGTCGTACCGCCCGTTATGGCCGAAGCGGCCGACGCGGCTGACGCGGTTGCAGCGCAGGAAACGGATGCAGCGCGGGAGCGCTTCGGACCGCAACCGGTCCCGGTCTGCGCGGCACACCTGCCGGTCAGGCAGCTGCCGGGGCCGGACGTGGAGATCCAGCCCCGATCCTGTGCCGTTGCGGGAGGCTGCGCCCGCCCGGGCATGGCCGCCCGGCCTTAGGGCAGGGCAACCGGAGCAAAGCCATGCTCTGCAAGGATTTTTTGTCCGTCCAGGGACAGGATGAACAGCGCGAACAGGCGCGCATCGGGTGAGGCGTTTTTGAGCAGGGCCAAGCCGTAGTCCGCCTGGACCGACAACGCCGGCGGCAGGTGGACCTGGACCAGTCCCGGCACGGTCTGGGGCAGGTTGGCGCTGCAATAGCCCAGGAACATATCCACTTTGCCGTCAGCAAAGGCGGCAGCCACGGGATGTTTGCCGTTGACCGGCGCGGAATTGTTGGGGCCGCCGACGATCATGTCGGCTTTGGCGGAAAGGAGCTTGGCGCTGCCGGGTTTGACCGTCTCGGCCAGCTCGAACATCTTCCAAGCATAGTCGCCGGCCGGATCGGCCTTGGGGGTGGAGGTACCCAGGCGCACGGCCGGATCAAGCAGTCGGGCAAGCACGGTGTCCGGCGTCAGCCCCAGGGAGTCGCGGCCGGTGGCGCACAGTTTGTTGCGGGTAAAAAGCACGGTCTGCCAGGCCAGACCGGCCTTATGAAGTGTTTGCGGGCTGGAAAAATCCGCCGAGGCCAACATATCCGGCCGCTCGCCCTTTTCGATGCGTTCGCGCAGGACGCCGGAAGGGCCAAACGTGGTCTTGACCGCGATGCCGGCGGTTTTTTCAAAGGCTTGCGCCATGGCGGTCATGGCCTGGCGCAGGCTGCCGGCGGCATACACCTCCACGGTCGGTTCGCTAGCCAGGGCAACGCCTGACAGCAGGCACCCGAATGCGGCCAGAAAAACAATCCCCAAAAAAGCACTTCTATGACGTGTCATGGCAAACTCCTGTGTTGTGGGCGCGGCTCACGACCGCAACCGTCTCCCGACCCAAGATGCCCGATCCGGCAAGGCGGTCTGCCGCATCAGGTGTCAAAAGCCTGAACCCGCGCGATCAACCCGCCGGGCTGGTGCAGCCGGCAGTGCCGCACAACCTGCTTACAAGTTTGCTTTTGGCATGACAACACAATGAAATCACACGTGTTTTATAAACTTCGTGTGGGCCGCGGCCAGCCTGGGGCGTGGCAGGAGATGCCCGCAGCCAGGGCGCGGTCCGTCTTCGCCGGGGTGCCGGCGGCCTGCCCCTGGCACAAGCGCTTAGGATTCGTCTGGCTGGGAAAGCGACAGGTCAGAACTGACCCGGATTCTGGGCTGGGGGCTGTGCAGGGCATTGGCGTGGAGCACGGTGTCGCCGGCCTCATCCTTGGCGGCGAGCAGGGCCATGTCGGCCAGACGCAGGAAGTCCGAAGCGCTGTCCTGGCGGCTGCCCAGGTGGCTGGACAGGCCGATGGTGGCGGTCAGCGGCTTTTTGAGGCCAAAGGCCTGCCAATCGTGGCCGGCCACGGCCGAGCGCAGGCGTTCGCCAAGAACGGCGGCGTGTTCTGGGGTGGTGCGCGGCATGACCACGCAAAACTCGTCGCCGCCGATGCGGGCCAGCAGATCGTCTTGCCGCGTGACCCGGGTCAGGATGCGCCCCAGTTCCACCAGCACCACGTCGCCGGCGGCATGGCCCAGGCTGTCGTTTATGGCCTTGAAACGGTCGAGGTCCAAAAGGGCCAGGCTGGTCCAGGAATTATTGCTGGCGGCCTCGGCCAGGGCGGTGGCAAAGCCTTTTTCAAAGCCCCGGCGATTGGTCAGGCCGGTTAAGTGATCGATTTCGGCGAGCTGGCGGATGGCGGCGTCCATGCGCTCCCGGTGGAGCAGCACGAAGCCGAGGGTGCAGGCCACAAAGCTTGGCCCGCAAAGGAGCAAGGCCGCAGTCTGGGCCGGGCTCGGAGCGAACGGGGCGGGGTTGGGATCGGACGCAAAGAAGGCCGCCGCCGCCCGCAACAGGCAGGCCACCGCCGCCAGCACGTAGCCCAGGGCGAAGATGACCATGATCCGGCGGCGAAAGCGTGCCCGCTGGGACATGATGACCGCGGCCAAGGTGAGTGTCTGCAAGGCGAACAGGCTATTGCCGAGGATAATGCGGGGCCGGGCTGCGTCAATGTAGTAGCCAAAGATCAGCACGGCAAGGACAAGGGGCAGGGCATAGACCGAACGTTTGCGCCGGATGCCGAAAAAGACGTCCAATGAGGCCAGATAGCCGGTCCAGGCCAGGGAAAAGAGCACATTGGCCAGGAGAATGGACAGGCTGTCCGGGATGAGGCCGCGCGCGAGATAGAGCGGAGCTGAGGCGAGGTGGATGGTCATGGCGGCAATCCAGAGCCGGGCACCCTTGGCCTGGGCGTCGGAAAAGGCCAGGGCGAGCATAATCGCAACGCAGCTGTTGCTGCAAAAATAAATGATGATTGCGGTGTTGAAATCCAATTGGAACATAGGAGGCATCGATACTATGAAGTGCACGAGACAGCAACAGCAGCGGCACGAATTTGTTTGTCCTCCCGAGCCCGGAACAGGCCCAAAAAAAGGGAATGCCATGGTTTGGCCAACCATGGCATTCCCGATCAGGATACTGCGGATAACGTTCTAGTACCGGTAGTGGTCGGGCTTGTAGGGACCGGCCGCATCCATATGCAGATAGGCAGCCTGGGCCGGGGTCAGGGTTTCGAGCCGGGCACCGAGGCGCTCCAGGTGCAGGCGGGCCACTTCCTCATCCAGCAGTTTGGGCAAGGTGTAGACGCCGATGGCGTAGGTCTTGGTGGCCAGTTCGATCTGGGCCAGGGCCTGGTTGGTGAAGGAGTTGGACATGACAAAGCTCGGGTGGCCGGTGGCGCAACCGAGGTTGACCAGACGGCCTTCGGCCAGCATCAGGATGGAATTGCCCGAAGCCATGGTCCATTTGTCCACCAGGGGCTTGATCTGGTCTTTTTTGCAGGTCGGGGTGTTTTCCAGGTAGGCCACGGCGATTTCGGAGTCGAAATGGCCGATGTTGCACACGATGGCCCCTTCGCGCATCTTTTCCATGTGCGCGCCGGTGATGACATCGCAGCAGCCGGTGCAGGTGACGAAGATGTCGCCCTGGGAGCAGGCATCTTCCATGGTGGTGACTTCATAGCCTTCCATGGCGGCCTGGAGCGCGCAGATGGGATCGATTTCGGTGACCAGGACGCGTGCGCCAAAGCCCTTCATGGAATGGGCGCAGCCCTTGCCCACGTCACCATAGCCGGCAATGACCACGACCTTGCCGGCAACCATCACGTCCGTGGCGCGCTTGATGCCGTCGGCCAGGGACTCGCGGCAGCCGTACAGATTGTCGAACTTGGACTTGGTGACCGAATCGTTGACGTTGATGGCCGGGAAGAGCAATTCGCCGGCCTGCATCATCTGATACAGGCGATGCACGCCCGTGGTGGTCTCTTCGGAGACGCCGCGGATTTTTTTGGCCATGCGGTCAAACCGGCCGGCATCAGCAGCCACAACCGCCTTGATGCGGTC
This sequence comes from Solidesulfovibrio aerotolerans, assembly GCF_009856865.1. GTDB lineage: Bacteria > Desulfobacterota > Desulfovibrionia > Desulfovibrionales > Desulfovibrionaceae > Solidesulfovibrio > Solidesulfovibrio aerotolerans. The sequence continues at coordinate 17,047 of NZ_WVUD01000052.1, forward strand.
CATGATGATGCCCATTTCCTTGTTGTCGGCCGGGGCATTGAGGACCGCTGCATCCTTGGCGCATTTGACGCCGTGGTGGATGAAAAGGGTGGCGTCGCCGCCGTCGTCAACGATCAGGTCCGGGCCGGTGCCGTCGGGCCAGGTCAGCGCCATCTCGGTGCACCACCAGTAGTCTTCAAGCGTCTCGCCCTTCCAGGCGTAGACAGCGGCCAGCCCGTCGGCGGCGATGGCGGCGGCGGCGTGGTCCTGGGTCGAATAGATGTTGCACGAGGCCCAGCGCAGATCCGCGCCAAGGGCGTGCAGGCATTTGATCAGCATGGCGGTCTGGATGGTCATGTGCAAAGAGCCCGTGACGCGAAGACCGGCCAACGGCTTGGCAGTGCCGTATTTTTTGATGACGGACATAAGGCCCGGCATTTCGTTTTCCGACAGCTGCATTTCCTTGCGGCCCCAATCGGCCTGGGCCATGTCGGCCACGAGATAGGGCAGGGTGAGATCAAGCGGTTTGACGCTCATGGGTGTCTCCTTGATAAGGATGTTAATGGGGCACGGCCACGGCTCTGGCGGCCACAAGCCCCTTGTTGACGGGATGCGTGGACCAGCTCTCCAGGTCAAACCCGGCCCGGTCCAGCCACTCAACCAGTTTCTCCCGGGAAAAGCCGAGCCAGCGGTCGCCAAAGCGCCGCCGCATGGCTTCGTCTTCGTGGGGGGTGAAATCAATGACCACCAGCCGGCCGGTGGGGGCCAGGACGCGCCGCGCTTCGGCCAGGGCGGCGGCGGGGTCGGGCAGATGGTGGAGTGTCAGGCAGATGACGGCGAAATCGGCCTCGCCGTCGGCCATGGGCAGATGTTCCAGTTCGCCCATGCGCACGCTGACCGGCAGCCCCAGGCTGCGGCGTTCGGCCAGGGCCAGCATGGAGGGCGAGCTGTCAACGCCGATGACGGCCCCGGCCCGCTCGGCCAAAACCGGGAGCAGATCGCCCGGCCCGCAGCCGAGGTCGGCAGCGGCGGCAACGCCGGCCGGCATGACCTCGCGCACCAGGGCGGCGGGATCGACCTCGCCGAGCACTTCGCGGCGAAGGGCGGCCCAGTCGGAAGCGATGTCGTTAAAAAAGCGGCGCGTTTCCAGCCGTCGCTCACGCAAGACGGCGTCCACGGCGGTGAAATCGCTCTCCGGCCCGGCAGCCCCCAGAAATGGGGCAACGCAGCCAAGAAAGGCGGCCTCACGGCCGTTGGTGGTGGCGCTGTAAAAGGTCCAGGCCCCTTCCCGCCGGCTGACCAGCAGCCCGCAGCCGACCAATATGGCGAGGTGGCGCGAGACGCGCGACTGGCCCATGCCCAGCACGGTGGTGATTTCCCCTACCGACAGTTCATGGCGCTCCAGCACGCGCACGAGCCGCAGCCGCGTCTCGTCGGCCAAGGCCTTAAACCAGGGCAGTGGGGTGGTGTCGTCGTTAATGAGCATATCAAGATATCCTGATATGTGGGTCTAGTGATTTCGGGAGGGGTGTCAAGGGGGGGCGAAATATATGCAAATAATTATTGACATGTATATTTGCGGGATTATATTTAAAACCCAGTTGAGGATTCGTCTGATCTGGGAGTTCTACGTGTCCATTGAAAGAATGCAAGATGCCAAAGATTCGACACAAAAATCCGTAGCGTTGTTTTTGATATGCATAACTGCTTTCAAGCATGAAATATTTGACATAGGTCATGTAAGTACAAGTGACAAAGTAGTTGCTGTATTATTCGCAACTATTTTAGTAGTTACTTTCTGGTTTTTAGAAAGAATCGTGGACGCAAGGCTTGATAAAATTTGGATTTTCCGTGCTATTGCTATGGGGGCAGACAATATTGAAGGAGTGTGGCTTGATGTTGTTCGAGATAATGGTGGAATAAGATGTGGGGCGCTTTTGACAATTTGTTATCAAGACAGTCAATATGTTATTTCCGGGGAAGAATATTTCCCAGGTGGCGGCGCAGGAGGGGCCTTCAATACAGATATGTCAGTATATAGGCATAGAAAAATTAATTACATTTATAATGCGACGGAAGCTGATGGCCAGACATCCATGTCTGGCCGGGGTTATTATGAGTTTAAGGGTTTTCGGTGCATGCAATTCATAGGTAAATTTATTAATGATAATAGCAATAGACATTATGAGGTCCGCGGCGTACGCCTAAGTTCTGTGCTCCACGAACTTCCCCCAGGCGACGTTCGTGGGTTAAGTGATCCCGTAATTCGTTATTATAAAAAGGGCTTAAGGCGTAAACTGTCCCGTGTTTTTAATCAGAGGCCTGAGATGACTATTGCGGAAAAGCAGATATTGACCGTAGCCATAATAAAATATTTTGAGCGGTTTTTACAATGTAAGATATAAAGCCCGACAGGGCTTGCTATATATGGCTGCGGCAAATGCGCTTTGCCGCCTAAAAAATTATACTGGAGGCCTGCGTATGTTTACCAAGTTGCTAGATAACGTAGCATTTAGCATGGCTGAGCTTTGCTCGGAGTCAAGCCCGTTTCGAAAGTGGGGATTAAGCAAAACGATCTCAAATATTGACCGGGTGGATGCTTCTTCTCCCAATGAAGCCCTTTACAATGCGCTCAGCGTCGCAGCTCTTACTGAAAGAGAGAGTGTTGAGCGTGATGTCGTTGTCGGTAAAGTCATTGATCTGGCTTCTCGTGTTGCAGAGGATGATACAAAAGCAGCTCTTACTGCTCTTGAATTTATTCCTTTTTTCCCTCCTGCAAGCTGTGAGATGAGGCAAACAATTAAACGAATTTCAGATGAATTTAAAGAGCAATTGAAGAAGAGGCCGATTGGTGCAGGTGTTTGAAGCTTGATACCTAGGATCTCGGTTTCAAGTGCTCGGATTCATCTAGCGACACGTTGACATTAAATGCTGCCCGCCTCCTTACGCTAAAAGGTGCGGGCAGCTTTTTTGCGTCTTATTGGTCGCTATGGGGCGAACAACATATGTATGATTTGTAGCTTATTCCCCCCCCTCAGTCTATGCGACCAGCAGTAGCCTGTGTAGCTATATTGAGGAACAACCACGTAATGGCTGTGACGAAGTCTGCGGTGGTCAGAAGCTATCCAGATTATAGCCAGAGAGCCAGTGTATGTAGACTCCCTCGCCCGTTACAGGGTAAGCGCCACTTCTCCCCTTCACTCTAAAAAAGTCGCCAACCTCGCCAACAGCTCATCCATCACCGCCGGTGGCACGCTCTCCAGCTTTCGCGCGCGCCGCGCCGACAAATCCATGGCGCGCGGCTGATCGCAGCGCACCACACCCGTGGTCTGCGTGTCGGTCCCGGCCAGAGGCACGGCAAAGCCGGCGGTACGGGCGAAATTGCCGCCGTTGGTGATGGGCACGACAATCGGCGTGCGGGTGAGCCGGTTAAAGGCCGTGGGCGACACGAGCAACACCGGTCGCGTGCCCTGCTGTTCATGGCCGACGGTCTGGCAAGGCCGGCCGCATAAAAGCACCGGCAGCGGTGTACCCCCCCCCCCAGGGTGCTACGCCACATCCACCCAAAACGAGCGCCAGCAGTCGGCGCAGCCTTCCGGCGGCGTGTCGGTGTCGTGGCAGAAGCGGAAGTCGCTGTAGGTCGGGGCGTTCCAGATGGCGGCCAGGGAATCGGTGTGCAGATTGCCGCGCACGTCGCGGGGAAAGGCGATTTCCCGGCCGTTGAAGCGGTAGACGGCCGGATCGGCGATGGGCACGTTTCGCAGCGGGCAGGGACTGACGGCGCCGTCGGCGGCGATAAAAAGGCTTGATCCCGGCGTGTCCGGACAGCAAAAGCGCGTCTGGCCGCCGTAGACCAGCCGGCTGTCCAGGCGGATGCCGAGCGTCGCGGCTGCTGCTGCCACGGTGCGCAGCCGCAGGGCCACAGCATCGAAAGCGGCCTGATCGCCCGGCACCAGAGTGTCATATTCGGTTCCCGGGCTGGTGGCGTAGGAGAGCGGCCGGACAGAGGCTGCCGTGGCCCCGATGCCGGCCAGAAAGGACGGCAGGGCGTCGAGTTCGTTTTCCAGCCCCGGCCGGGTCAGGGTGTAGCGCACCCGGATTTCCGGCAGCACGGATTGATGCACGGCCTTGACCGTGGCCAAGCGGTCGATGGCGGCCAGGACGGCATAGAGGCTCGTGCCGCGCCGGCGGAAATTGGTGTCTTCGGTCAGGCCCGCCAGCGGGAACACAACGGCGTCGATGTCGTCGCGCACCAGGGCCGTGGCATGCTCATCGGTGAGCTTGCTGCCTTCGGTCACCAGCACCGTGCGCGCCCCGGTGTGCTTGGCCGAGGACAGCATGGGCAGGATGTCGGGATTGGCCAGGGGATCGCCCCAGCCGTGGAAGCGGATTTCCGTGACAGCGACCAACTCCCGCAGCACTTTTTCAAAAAGGGGCAGGGGCAGATCATGGTCCAGCCAGCGGCGCTTGTGTCCGGCGCGCAGGCAGTAGCCGATCTCGGCCCGGCTGCGCGACGAGGCTTCGATGAGCAGGCGGTCGAAAACCAGCGGTGCGGTCATCGGGCCGTAAACGCCGCCGCCGCAAAGGTCACGGCCGAGAGGGTGGCGGCCTCGCGCATGATGTCGTGGCTCAAAAGGGTCATGGACGCCGGCGGCAGCACCTCGGCCAGGGTGGCCAAAGCGGTTAGGCCGCAGACGTTATAGTTGTCGGCCACCCGGGCCGATTCCGCCCAGAAGGCTTCGGGATCGCCGGCGGCCAAAGCGGCCAGCAGCGCCCGGTCATGGGACAGGGCGGCGTCTTCCAGGAGTTCGGCCGGCTCGGCATGGCCGAACTTGCCGCCGATATGGCACAAATCCACCCCGGCCACGAGCAGCGTGCCGGGTTCGCGCACCAGCGCCGCCAGTTCGGCCAGAAACGGCCCGGCATAGTCCAAAAAGGCCTGGCGCGAGGACTCGGCCAGGATGCCAACCGGCGAGCCGCACAACACCGGCACCATTGCAAAGGGCGTGGCAGCCAGCCCATGGCGCAGGAAAACAGCTTGAAATTCAATGGAATGTTCGGCCTTGTGCGGCAACTCCGACGGGTCCAGGCAGGTGCCCCCGGCCCGGCGCAACCGGGCAACGGCCGCAGCGTCCGTGGCCACGTCGCCAAGGGGCGTGGCAAACGGTTTGTCCGTCAGGCAGTACAGCCCGGACATGAGCTGATGCCCCACGCCAAGGACGATGACGCGCTTTAGGGCCGTGCCCCGGATGGCGGCATAGGCAGCGGCGTAGCCGGCCCGGCCGGCCTCGGGGTCGATATGCGGGGCGATGATGGCCAGGGGCGCGGTCGCGGGCCGGGCTTGGGGGGCTGCCTCGGCCAGCACGGCGTCGCAGTAAGTGGCCAGATCGGCGGCCGTGTCGGGATAGGCCTGCCCGGCAAAGACGGTGGGGCGCGTCGGCGCGGCGGCAAAGTCGGCGGCAACAGCGGCCTTGCGCTCCCGATAGGCCGGGGAATCGAGCAAACCGGCTTTGTCCAGCTCGGCCACAAGCCCGGCCACGTCTTCGGCCGTGACCAGCCGGCCGCCCTGGGCCTCGGTGACGGCGGCGGCGACAGCGGCCAGGGATTGCCGGCCGTCCAAAAGGGCCAGGACCGGCAAGAGCCCCTGGGGGATGCCGGTGCCCCAGGGCACGATTTCCAGGCGGTCGCGCACCAGTATGGTGGGCTGGCCTTCGTGGTCAAAGGGAATGAATTCCAGGTCGTGGCGGGCGCGGGGATGGTCGTTGCTCATGGCGGCAACGGTAGCGTAGCCGGCTGCTGTTGGCAACGACGGGCATTCCTCTTTGCCATTGACAGTGAAAGGGATGTGAACATAAAATTCATTTATTACGTCATATTGTTATTTTTCAAACTGCAACGGGCAACGCATGATGCCGGACTGGGCGGTGGCATGCCGCAGGAAAGCTGACAACAAAGGCGCTCATGGCGCAGAGTTCTTTGGATGGGGACTTGGCAGCGGCAGAGGCGCCATTCGAGAATGTGGAGAGGATCATTTCTGTCCGGCTAATTTAGAAGAGATAGCCTGCTAGAATTGTTTGGTTTTAAGCGTTGCCGTCGCGGGTCAATGAGGTCGAGAATTTCACATTGCTGAAACAGATTTCGTTGCACCAGCCG